>JAJYWB010000048.1 GCA_021791715.1 Planctomycetota bacterium
AACCTGCATTCGCGACCGGTGCAGCATCCCAAATATGTGGTGGTACGCGTATCCGAAGGCAAGGTGTCGCTCGTGCATGTCGGAGATCGAATTCAGCCTCTTTGGAGCGACGACAAGTTTTCGTGCGTCATGCCCGATAGAGACGATTTGAAAGAGGGGGACGCGATCGCGGTTTTCCCGAACGTCGAAATCAATCAATCGTGGTTGCACGTTATGGATGGCGATAATATCTTGAATCTGATTCGATACGTTTCTCCGCGCGATTTTCCGATGATGACGGGATCGATCGTTATGCCGAAGATTGAAAATGGAACTGGAGTGAAGATCAAGGAAGAGATCAAAAACGACGAGATCAAGCGGCGATTCTTTCCGGCAGGGAACATGAATTGATACGATTCGGATCGCGTACCGATTTTGTGATTGACAAGTTGAAATAATCATCGAGCTCGGCGAATTGCGTCGCCCGATCGCGATCATCGATTTGATCGCGGCCGGGCGATTGTTTTTGATCGAGAATCGCTTAACATCGTTTTCGGGTTCGAGGCGCGAGCCGAATCACACGGGGTCCGATAAAGATTAACGATTAAAATGGGGGAAAAGTTATGTCAAAGATAATTACTAAACTTACTACTGTTTTTGTGATTTGGCTTTCGCTCGCTTTAAGCGGATCGGCGTGGGAAAACAAGGCGAATCCGCTCGATCCAGTAGCAGAGGCGGCGAAGTTTCGTCTCGCGGATTCCGCGCTCACGATCGAACTCGTCGCATCCGAGCCCGCCGTGACGAGTCCGGTCGCAATCGACTGGGACGAACGGGGTCGGATGTTCGTCGCCGAGATGAACGATTATCCCGAGGGAGAGCGATCGGGTTCGCCGACGGGGCGAATCCGCGTGCTCGAAGATCGTGACGGAGACGGCTTTTATGAACAATCGACGGTGTTCGCCGATCGGCTTCGATTTCCTTCGAGCGTAACGCCGTGGAAAGGTGGTATTTTCGTCACGGCGGCGCCCGATATCTGGTACTTCAAAGACCTCGACGGCGACGGCAAGGCGGACGAACGTCGTGTTATGTTCACGGGATTCGGCGAGGGGAATCCTCAACTCCGCGTCAACGGGCTGTTTTGGGGCGTCGACAATTGGATTTACGGAGCGAACGGTCGAAGCGACGGCGCGATTCGTCGACCCGACGAGGCCGAAAACAAGGCGATCTCGATCGACCGGCGTGATTTTCGTTGGAATCCTCGGACGAACGCTTTTGAAACGACCGCGGGACAAAGCCAGTTCGGCGCCGCCCGCGACGATTGGGGCGATCGGTTCCTCTCGTTAAACACGTATCCGATTCGTCATGTCGTGATTGAAGAACGTGTTCTCGCGAGAAATCCATATCTCGCCCGCGCCGATTCGGTCGCGTCGATTCTCGATCCAGCCGACGATCTCCGCGTTTTCCCGATCGGACGGCCTCGAACGAGGTTCAACGCCGAATCGGTCGAAACGTTCAACGCGAGCTGTGGACCGCTGATTAACCGCGGCTCGGCTCTCCCCGACGAATATCGAGGCGACGTCTTCGTTTGCGAGCCTTTGACAAACCTCATACATCGACGAAAACTGATCCCGGACGGAGCTTCGTTCAAGGCGCGACGCGTCGAGCGAGATAAAGAATTTCTCGCGTCGACCGATTCGTCGTTCAGTCCGGTCAACCTGGCGAACGGTCCCGACGGAGCGCTTTACGTCGTCGATTTTTACCGCGAACTCGTCGAACACCCCCAATTCGTCCCCGAGGAACTGAGAAAATCGGTCGATTTCCGACGCTGGAACGATCGCGGACGGATTTGGCGAATTCGACGCAAGAGAGATCTTTTTCAATCAAAGAATACTCAATCACAAGCCAATAAGTATCGTGGAATCGACGAATTGATCGCCGATTTTGAACATCCCGACGGTCGGCGCCGCGACACGGCGCAGCGGTTGTTGGTGGAACGAGGCGATAACGCAGCGATCGCGCCGCTCGAAAAGACGGCCGTCGAATCAAACAATCCGGTTGCTCGAATCCACGCACTCTGGACATTATACGGTCTGAATTCGGTTAAAGATGAGATTCTAATAAAATCCTTGCACGATCGTCATCCTCGAGTGCGCGAGGCCGCGGTGAGGCTCGCGGCGGGACGAACCGAATTATTGAGAGAAATCGCTTCGCTCGCCGACGACTCCGATTTACGCGTTCGGTTTCAAACGTCGATCGCTCTCGGCGGAGTTTCGGAGCGATTCGCAATCGATTCGTCGGTGAGGATCGCCGAGCGTGATATCGGCGACGAATGGACGCGGCTCGCGATTCTATCGGGTCTTGGCGAAACGGTTTGGCTCTTTCTTCAAACCGTTTTGGAGCGTAACCCGGAATGGTTGTCGACGCCGACCGAGGATCAAAACCGATTTCTTGAGCAGGCGGCCGAAATCCTCGGCGCTCGTCGGAAAGAAGTCGAAGTGCGGGGATTGATCGAGTCGATAACTTTGCGCGATCAAGTTCACGCCGATCCGGGAAAGATTACGCTTTTGGCCGGCTTGACCGAGGGGATCGCTCGTTCGGGATTGAGCGGTCGTTCGATAATAGAAATGATTGAATCATCCGTTATCAAAAAAAAGGATGATTATCAATCGTTTGTTGATCGTGTTCGGACGGCCGCCGATTCGGATCAAACCGGAGACGAAGAGCGCGAGCGCGCGTTTTATGTCATTTGTCGCTTGCGTCCGGCGGAAGCGTCGGGGCTTGTTCGTATGATGTTGCGTCCAGAATCCACCGAGCGGCTTAGGAACGCGGCGGTTCGGGCGATCGGATTGATCGATTCGAACTCTTTATCGGATCAAGTATTGAACGATTGGGGTCGAATGACGATCGACGTGAGGCGCAATGTCGCGGCCGAGATGGCGAGTTCGCCGAACCTGGCGTTGCGATTGGTTTATGCTATGGAACAAAACAAGCTCGGCGCGGCGGATCTTGATCCTTCGGCACGCGACGTTTTGCGGCGCGTTGGAGACGCCGGTTTGCGCGGCCGGGTGGAAGCGCTTCTGAAAAAATTCGCTCCCGCGAATCGATCGGAGGTTTTAAACGCTTATCGTCCCGCTCTCTCTCGAAAAGGTGACGCGAGACGCGGTGGCGAGATTTTTGAGAAGAACTGTCGGATTTGTCATCGGAGGAAGGGGATTGGAGCGTCGGTCGGTCCCGATCTTTCTGGAACCTCGGGCAAGCTCGCGGAGACGCTCTTAAGCGACATTCTTGATCCGAATCATGATGTGAATCCCAATTTTCTCGCTTATCGATTGGAGACCAAACAGGGGAGGATCGTAACGGGGGTGATCGCCGAGGAGACCGCGTCGAGCGTGAAGATTCGCTCCGCCGGCGGCGACGAAGAGACCGTCCTCCGTTCGGAGATCGACGAGCTGCGATCGACGGGAGCGTCGTTAATGCCTGAAGGATTGGAACGGACGCTGGATCAACAGGACGTCGCCGATCTTTTGGATTATCTCCGGCGGCCGTGATTTGTTTTGAACGATTCCATGAAATTAATAACTATTTCAGTCATGTCGGTGTCGTTCTTGGTCGTTTGGGATCGCTTGAAAAATCGGCGGCGCTAATTTCCCGGAATATCAGGAGTAAGAGGCCAATTGAATGTTCGAGTATGAAACCTTCTGCAATTTGATTCATCGTTTTAATTGCGCTTCGTTACCGCCGCGCTTTTTTGGCATTGCCTCATCGGGTTCGAACGAATAAAATGACATTATGGATCAATCACGCGGGCCGAGAATTACCGTTTCGCTCGGCGTCGTCGCGATCGCGGCGATTGCGACCCTGTGCGCGTTCGACGCATCGGCTTCGGCCGCGGAATTCCGCTCGACCCCGGTCGAGGCCGCGCAAGGCGTAATGGACTGCTGCGTTCGAACTTCCGCCGCGTGTTGCTGCTGCCCGGCGATGTCGCCGAAACCGTCGAACGCTCGCTCGATCGATCGACAAGACGCCGCGTTAAAGTCGAACTCGATCAAGGCGATTATCACCGTCGTCGCAACCAAGAGCCCCGGCCCGCCGTGCGGATGTTTGGCTCGTATCCCCGGCGAGGAATCGAAGCCGACGCGTTCCGATTCCACGGCGCGACGAACCTCAACCGAACCGTTCGGCTCAACTTTTGCGATCGCTCGGCCGGCGTCGATTCACTCTTTTGATTTCGGCCTTACATCTCGCATCCCGCTCTTAGGTTCCCTCCCCGAGCCGTTCTTGCGCTCGACTCATCTCCTTATTTGATCATGCTGTAATACGAGCGTCGCCGACCGATCGGAACGATCGTCACAGCGGCATCGCGCCCCGAGCGAACTCTCACGATCGGCTTAGTCGTACGCTCGTCTCTTGATTTCACGGTCGCGTTCCTTCGCTCCGCCGACCCGATACGGATTCGTTCGGATCGACCCGAGCGCATGTAGAGCCCCGCGCGGAGGCCGAGATCGTCGATTCTCGTCGGGCACGGCGGAGCGAAGAACCGCGACCGAATCGCTTTCAATCCCACAAGAAGAGATCGAACAGAAACGACTGATAATATTGGATTAGTGATATGAATATTCACGATGAAATCACCGCGAGCGAACCGCGTCTTTCGCGATGGGAACAATTTCGCCTCGTCGTCAAGGTCGTCGAGCTTCGGCTCCGATTCATCGCGATCCTCGCGATCACGGGGCTTACGTTCGCTTACTGGGACACGATCTGGAATTATGTGGATAAATGGAATCGTGAGAAGTCGGCGAGTCGACGCGTCGCCGCGGTCGACGTTGAGTATTACTGTCCGATGCATCCGAGCATTATCCGCGACGAGCCGGGGAGTTGTCCGATTTGCGGCATGCCGCTTTCGAAACGGAAAAAAGGGGAGAAAATGTCGCTCCCCGACGAGGTTTTAGCGCGGGTTCAGCTCGCCCCGTATCGGATCAAACAGGCCGGCATTCAAACCGTCGAGGTCGGCTACGAACCGCTCGTCGAGACCGTGACGACCGTCGGATATGTCGATTACGACGAACGTCGATTGGCGAACATCTCCAATAAGATCCCCGGTCGATCGCGGATCGAAAAGTTGTTTGTGAATTTCACGGGAGTCGATGTTAAAGAGGGAGAGACGCTCGCCGAGCTTTACAGCCCCGAGCTTTATCAGGCCGAGCGCGAATTGCTCGTCGCGAGCGAGCGAGCGAAGCGGAAGCCGGGCGCCGGCGGAGATCTGTTGGGCAATTCCGCCGAGATGGTCGAGATCGCGACCGAAAAGCTTAGGCTCTGGGGAATCACTCCCAAACAAATCGACGAGATTCTCACCAAAAAGAAGGCGAGCTTCGTCGTTCCAATCGTCGCTCCGATTCATGGACATGTCGTTAAGAAAAACGTCGTCGAGGGGCGATATCTCATGGAGGGAGACGCGATTTTTGAAATCGCCGATCTAAGCCGCGTGTGGATTCAAGCAAAGGTTTACGCCGATCAAGTCGGTCTCATCCGAATCGGCCAGGTTGCCGAGGCCGAAATCGAAGGGTATTCGGGTCTGAAATTCCCTGGAACGGTCGCTTTTATGCAGCCACATCTCGACGCGACGACCAGGACGATCGACGTCCGTTTCGATCTCGACAATCCAGGACACGTTCTCAGGCCCAATATGTTCGCAAACGTGACGCTCAAAACCCCGATCGTCGACACGCCGGCGTTTCAAAAACATCACGCGATCATGAAATACGATCGGGTTGGTCAAGTTAATTTCAAGTTATCTTCCGATCAAAAGATTTGTCCCGTTACAACGCTTAAGTTGGGGTCGATGGGAGATCCGATTCCGATTCAACTCGCATCGAATCGAAAAATCTGGACGTGTTGTCCCGCGTGTCCTCCCAAATTCGCCAAGAATCCCGAGAAATACCTGGCTCGGCTCGAGCCGGCGCCCCAAGGGATGGCGCTTTCGGTTCCCGACTCCGCGGTGATCGACACCGGGAATCGGAAGATCGTGTACGTCGAGAGCGAGCCCGGCGTGTTCGACGCTCGCTCGGTGATCCTTGGTCCACGGCTCGGCGACAAATATCCCGTGCTCGAAGGATTGGAACCGGGCGTTCGAATCGCCGCGACGGGGGCTTTTCTCGTCGACGCCGAATCAAGGCTCAATCCGGGCGCGACGGGCCGAAAGATCGCGAGCGAAGAGCCTTCTAAAGAGCCCGCCATGCCCGGCATGGATATGTCGGAAAGTGATAAACATTCGCACCATCATTAAAAAGTTGAGCAATATGTGTATTAATCTCGCGATGCTCGCACGAGGATTGAAACGTGATTGAATCGATCATTGAATGGTCGGTGAAGAATCGAATCTTGGTGATCCTTTGTTCGATCGGGGTCGCGATCGCGGGGGCTCGCGCGGTCGTGACGACCCCCGTCGACGCGATTCCCGACTTATCGGAAAATCAGGTGATCGTTTTCACCGATTGGATGGGGCGAAGCCCCCAGGAGATCGAGGATCAGATCACGTATCCCCTCTCGGTGAACCTTCAGGGTTTGGCGGGAGTGAAGGTCGTCCGGTCGTCGAGCGAATTCAACTTTTCGATGATCACAATCATCTTTAACGATTCAACCGATTACTATTTCGCGCGTGAGCGCGTGCTCGAACGCTTGTCGATCGCGTCGACGTTTCTCCCGACGGGCGTCACGCCGTATCTCGCGCCCGACGCGACGGCTCTCGGCCAGATTTTTTGGTACACGGTCGAGGGGAAAGATCTGGATTTAAGCAAGCTTAGGTCGATTCAGGACTGGTACGTGCGATATCAGCTTAACAGCGTTCCCGGAGTCGCCGAGGTCGCGAGCGTCGGCGGAGCGCCGCGCGAATATCAGATCGACCTCGATCCCAATAAACTACGTGCATATGATATCAGTTTAGGCGAGGTTTATTCGGCGATCGCTCGGTCGAATTCGGCGGTCGGCGGCCGCGTGATTCATCAGGGAAACGCCGAGTTTTTGATTCGATCGGTCGGTTGGATTCGATCGGTGAAGGATATTGAAAATACCGTCGTCACCGAGCGCGGCGGAACGCCGATCTTCGTCGGTCAACTTGGCGCCGTGCAGCTCGGCTCGACGTTTCGGCGGAGCGTGCTCGAGAAAGACGGCGGAGAGGTTGTCGGCGGAGTCGTGCTGATGAGGTACGGCGAGAATCCGCTCGAGGTGACTCGGCGCGTCAAGGAGAAAATATCGTCGCTCGCGGCGGGGCTTCAATCGCAAGGCGTGCGGATCGTTCCGTTTTACGATCGGACTCCCTTGATCGAGAAGGCGATCGGCACGGTGACGAACACGGTGCGCGAAGAGCTGATCGTCTGCTCGGTCGCGCTTTTGCTCGTGATGGGGCATCTGGGTGGGGCTTTCGTCGTTTCGATCAGCCTGCCGATGGCGATATTATTTAGTTTTCTACTTATGCGAATCTTCAGTATTCAAGCGAATATCATGAGCATGGCGGGGATCGCGATCAGCGTGGGGATTTTAATCGATCAGGCGGTCGTGATGGCCGAGAACGCGGCGCACCATCTGACGAAACAATTCGGCCGCGAGCGCGTGCGAGGAAATATCGACACGATCGTGATCGACGCGTGCCGGACGGTCGGTCGACCGATCTTTTTTTCGGTGATGATCACAATTTTATCTTTCTTGCCTGTGTTCGCGCTCACAGGTCGCGAGGGGAAGATGTTTCATCCGCTCGCTTACGCGAAAACGTTCGCGCTCATCGGCGTGGCGATCTGTTCGATCACGCTCGTTCCCGCGCTGATTCCGATTTTCCTTCGGGGTCGGATTCGCTCCGAGGAGGAAAATTGGCTGGTGCGGACGATGATTGAGATTTTCAAGCCGATGCTCGCCTGGCTGATGGATCGTCCCAAGCTCGTCGTCTGGTTGTTCGTGTGCATCGTCGGTCTTGGATATGTGGCGTCGACGAAGTTGGGACGCGAATTCATGCCTCCGCTCGACGAGGGAAGCATTCTCGACATGCCGACTTCGATTCCTCGCGTTTCGGTCGCCGAGGCCGCCGACGATCTCAAAACGCGCGACGCGATTTTGCGGGAATTCCCCGAAGTTTGGCGGGTTGTGGGAAAAGCGGGCCGAGCCGAAACCGCGACCGATCCGTCGCCGCTGGAAATGGTCGAGACGATCGTCAACCTTCGCGATCGGTCGCTTTGGACCAAGCGCAAAATCGAATACAAAGACGCTCTTATGCAAACTTCGGCGGCGTTTGATCTTTTATCGAAACGCGGCTTTATCAAGTCGATCGGATCGTCGTCCGAGCGCGACGTGCTGTTGAACGACGCGACGATGTCGGTTTTGTCGCGCGTCGATCCGACGCTGCGCGATCTCGCCGCGCTTCGGATTAACGAGTTCAGGCCCGAACTCGGCAAGGCGCTTATTGGAGAAACGATTGATCAATTACTCGTAAAAGTTGATAAGGGTGGAATCTCGCGTCGGCTCACGAAGTCGGAACGAAGCGAATTGATCGGCGAGTTCGCCGAACCGTACGCCGATCGACTCGCCTCTGAAGTTTTACATGACGATGTTTCCGCGCTCATGCGAGACCTTTCGCGGAGGCTCGTCGCGTTCGGCGTTCTGCGCGATCGCGCCGATCTTCTCTCGCCTCATCCGACCTCGGTCGAAGCGATCGGTACGATGATCGGAGACTTTCTGGGCGCGAGGCGTAAGGATCTGTTCAGACAAATAACCGATCGACTTGAGACCGTTTATCAGGAAAGAATGACGGAACGGATTCGGATTCTCAACTGGGAGATCTTCGATCGCGCCGTCCGAGCGGCGACGCAAGGAGCAATTGATGAAATGATGAAGGTTGCTAAAGAACGATCGATCGTGCTTCGCGAGCCGACCGCCGACGATCTTCGAGCAGTCCGAACGAGTTTGGAAAAGCCGTTCGCCGATCGACTGTTGCTTTGGCAAAAATCGAAGCAAGACCTCGTTCAGGAGATCGATTCGACGATTCAGATACCCGGATGGGGAAACATCCCCACTCAGCCGATTATCAACCGGATCGAGATGTTATCAACGGGCGTTCGGTCGCAGATCGGAGTCAAAGTGTTCGGCGACGATCTCGATCGGATTCAGCGCGTTTGTCAGGAGATCGCCGCGGTGTTGAAGGGCGTTCGGGGAGCGGGGAACGTGTTCGCCGATCAGATAACGGGAAAAGGGTATGTGGAGATTCATATCGATCGTGAGAAGGCGGCGCGGTATGGAATATCGGTGGGGGACGTTCAAGACGTCGTCGAGGTGGCGATGGGAGGGAAGCCGATCACGCAAACGGTTGAAGGTCGCGAGCGTTATCCCGTGCGGGTTCGATACGCGCGCGATTATCGCGACGACGTCGACGCGATCAAACGCATTTTGGTATCGGCTCGCGGTTCGATGGGACCTCCCGGCGGGAGTGCGATGGGAGGGATGGGAGCGCCCGCGATGGACGCTTCGAATTCGGGTAAAGCCGCGAGCGGAGAGAAGCCGGTACAGATTCCGCTCGCCGATCTCGCGGAGATCAAAATCGTCGACGGTCCGGCGATGATTCGGAGCGAGAACGGGCTTTTACGATCGTACGTTCAGCTCGACGTTCGAGGTCGCGACGAGGTTGGTTTCGTCGAGGAGGCGCGGCGCGTCGTCGAGGAAAAAGTGAAACTCCCCAAGGGGATGTATGTGGAATGGTCGGGAGAGTTCGAGCATCAGGTCCGCGCGCGGCGTACGATGCAAATCGTTTTTCCCGCGGTTATTCTCCTAATCGTTTTGATTCTTTATATCACTTATAAAAACTTACTCGACGCTTTATTGATGATGACGAGCGTGATCGGGGCTTTGGCGGGAGGGGCGATCTTTCAATGGCTTTTTGGTTTTAACTTCAGCGTCGCGGTTCAGGTGGGGTATATCGCGTGTTTCGGCATGGCGGTGGAAACGGGTGTGGTGATGCTTGTGTATTTGCGCGAGGCGATCGCCGATCGTGGCGGGCTCGAGCGGATCGAGTCGATCGCCGAGCTGAGGCGAGCGATTCTTGAAGGAGCGGTGCATCGGTTGCGGCCCAAACTTCTCACCGAGGGGACCGCGATCATCTCGATCGCGCCGATGTTGTGGGCGACGGGTGTCGGCGCCGAGGTCGTGCGGCCGATGGCGGCGCCCGTGCTGGGAGGTTTGCTCGTCGCCGACGAGGTGATCGATATCTTCTTGCCCGTTCTCTACTTTTCGCTCGAAAAATGGAGGTGGAACCGGCTTGAATCGCGTAGGACGGCGGCGCGGGAAGCGACCGCGTTCGCCGCGGAAATCGAGCCGATTTCATCGAACGCATGATTCTTGGAATCATAAGATCTCTTAATCATTGAATCGACAAGGATCAGAACTCTTAAAGAGTCGGGATGTTTCTTTTTTTCAACATCGGCTTGAACTCCAGGATCGTTTAAGTACGCTGGGGTTAACTTCCGCGCGGAATCAGTTTCTTTGGATCTTTTGAAATCGGTCGAGGGGGATCGGGCGGAGGTTTGAAGTGAATTTGCCCGTCTTGTTTTCATCTTCGACACCGAGAGCGTGTCGGCGACTCGATGGTTGATGAGCGGTTTCGCTGAGAACGGGAGGCGGCGTCATGAAGAATCGCATCGCGTGGATGATCGCGTCGGTCGCCTTGATTTTGACGATGGGAACGAAGCCGGTCGCCGCCGAGCAAGTCGTTCTCACGTTCGAGGGGCTGAAGAGCGGCGAGGCGGTGGATAATTATTACGCGGGCGGAAAAGGAAGCCAGGGGACCGGTCCCGGGCCGAATTACGGAATCACGTTCACGGGGCCGGTCGTCGACGGACAAAACGACGCGGTCGCTTACATCCCCTCAAAACCTTTTCCCAACGATCCGTCGCCGCCGACGGTTTTGTTGCTCGCGAGCGAGTTTTCGACGATCCCGCCGGGACAGCCAATCTCAGCTTATATGAATGTATCTCCAGGATTCAGTGGATTTCTCGGGTTGTATTACGCGGCGATCGATTCCGACGCTTCGGTACAGATTTATTCGGGAATCAACGGTACGGGAACGCTGCTCGCGAGCATGAAATTGCCTTTCACTTCGGCGACGACCGGGATCTTTGATCCCAACGAGATCGACGTTTCCTTTTCGGGGGTCGCTCGTTCGGCGGTCTTTTCGGGAGGGAATCAAGAAGCCGCCTTCGACGACATCCGTTTGACGACCCCCGAGCCGGCTTCGCCGGTGTTGCTTTTGATCGGCGGCGGATGCGCCCTCGTTTATCGTCGGTTCCAACGTGAAGGTCGGCGGAACGCGCCGGGCGTCTCCTGAACCGAGACGCTCTCCAACTACATATCGTTTTGCTCTGATATTGCAAAAATGGATCGATAGCGAATCGCATGCGTCTCCCGCGCTTATCTTTCGCGCGTCGGACGAACGCCAGTCGTCTCAACGGATAACGACATCTCGAATCGTGACTCGTCGCATGCGATCATTTGAGGAGTTGATTTATGTGGTTCCGACATTCAGGCGGCGGGGTGAATCTTTGTGCGCGAGCGAGCGGATCGCGACCGCGCGATCGATCGATCGAGCTTCGTTCGAGTTTCCTCTCTCGGAATATGCGAGCGTGTTGTTTCGAGCTGGAACGGCGCACGCTCTTGGCGACGATCGCGACGCTCGACATCGTCAACGGAGTGCTCACGTATGATGATATCGCCGGTTCGGGCGCGACGAATCATCTAACGATCAAAGCTTCGCCGATTACCCAGCCCGCGGGAGGGTCGGCGTCTTCGAACGAATACACGTTCGCCGATTCGGGAGGGTCGATCGCGCTCGGCGCCGGGGCGAAAAGCTTCGGTTGGTCGGTCAATCCCGACGGTTCGGTTTCGGGACCCGACTCCGATCCGTCGATTTATCCGCCGAGCGTCGTTCCCAAAAAAATCAATTCGATCGTTTTAAAATTACTCGATTCCAACGATTGGGTGAACGTTCAAGCGATCAATCAGCCGACGACGGTTTCTTTCACGAACAACCCGGGCGCCGCGGACACGGTGATCGTCGGGCTTTCATCAAAGGGGGCGCAAAACATCGAGGGGGACGTGACGATCTTGAACCGGGAAGGGACGACCGCGGTGGTCGCGAACGATACGGGGGACGGTTCTCCCAAAAGTCCGACGATCACCGGCGATCAGATCCTCAACCTCGCTCCTCATGTGATCAATTACTCGGGCGCCAATCCGTCGTCGGTGTCGATCGTCGCCGCCGCGACGCTCAACGTGAACGCGGGCGATTTGGGACCCGTCGTCGTCACGCCGGGAGGGACGACGGGTTCGGGAACGATCGCGATCGGATCGACTTCTCCCATCAATTATGCAAATATCGGCGCGGTGAATATCGTCAACGCCGCCGATCAACCGATCACGATGATCAGCCGAACGGTGACGACGACGACGGGAGATACGCCAGTCGAGGGGAAGGCGTTCACGTTCCAGGTCGCGTCGTTCGTCGATTCCGATACGTTCGCCAAAACCTCGAACTTCACC
The DNA here is from genome assembly GCA_021791715.1 of Planctomycetota bacterium. Classification (GTDB taxonomy): domain Bacteria; phylum Planctomycetota; class Planctomycetia; order Isosphaerales; family Isosphaeraceae; genus JAKBCQ01. The sequence continues at coordinate 12,547 of JAJYWB010000048.1, forward strand.
GCGGAGATCGCTTGGGGCGCGAGCCCCGCGGGCGTAAGCGCGGGTACGATCGCGACGACAGCTCCGGGACAATTCGTCGTCACCGGATCGCATACATATCGAAGCGCCGGTACGTTTACCGTCACGGTGACCGTCGTCGACACGGGATCGTCGGGGACGACCGTTGTAAGCGGAATCCCGGTGACGATCTCCGATCTCGGCGGAAGCGCCGCGGCGACGGGAACGTTCACGGTCGGCGATCTCGTGTCGGACGGATCGGCGGCGTCGGCTCATGTCGATTCCAACCTGATCGACGCGTGGGGATTGACGACCGCCTCGGGAACTTCGATCGGCGTGACCGACACGGGTAAGGGACTCGCGACGTTTTACGGCGGTACGGGAGCGGCGCTTTCTCCAGGGGTGGTCGTCGTTCCTCCCGCGTCTGGAAAGACGGGATCGCCGACTGGGATCGCTTACAACGACTCGACGGGGTTCGTCGTCGACGGAGCTCCCGCGACATACCTCTTCGATACGCTCGACGGACTGATAGCGGCGTGGAACGCGAACGCGGGGGGAACCGCGACGACGATGGTGAACGAAAGCTCGGAGAAAGCCGAATTCACCGGGCTCGCGATCGCCGTCAATGGGTCTCAAACCGATCTCTACGCCGCGAATTTCGCCTCGAATGCGGTCGAGATCTTCAGCCCGACGTTCAAATCGATCGGGACGTTCACCGATTCGACGCTTCCGCCCGGCTACGCTCCGTATAATATCGCCAATATCAATGGCGATCTTTATGTGACATTCGCCGAACGGGGCTCGAACGGCTCGGCGGTCGCGGGCGACGGTTTAGGGTATGTCGACGTGTTCTCGCCGGCGGGAGTTTTATTGAATCGGTTGATCGCGAACGGTCCGCTCGACGCTCCGTACGGGATCGCGATCGCTCCCGCGGGTTTCGGATCGTTCGGCGGCGATTTGTTGATCGGAAACGGCGGAAACGGCGCAAACGCCGACGACGGTTTGATCCACGCGTTTGATCTCGCGACGGGGGCGCTTGTGGGGACGATCGAGACGGCGACGAACGGGCCTGTTTTTCTCGACGGTCTCAAGGCGATCGCATTCGGCTCGGGAGGGAACGCGGGCTCCGGCGATTCGCTCGATTTCGCGAGCGGACCTAACAAAGGCGCCGACGGACTTTTCGGTTCACTGACGTTTGTAACCGGAGAATCTCCGAGTTCGAGCGTCGGCGTGAACAAGGTGAAGATCGCCGACGCTGCGATCAAAGCTTCGGCCTCGAACGTCAAGGCGATCGAAGGAGTGACGTTCAGCGGCGAGGTCGCTTCGTTCACCGACGACAATCCGTTCGCGACGGTCGCCGATTTCACCACGGGTAAAGGATCGATCGTGATCGAATGGGGGGACGGCACGTACAACGCCGTGGGGGACGGCACGGGCGATCTGACTGTCGTCAGGTCCGACGGTCCCGGCTCGCCGTTCATCATTTATGGCAAGCATATTTACAAAGAGGACACGTCGAATCCTCTTGGTTTAACCGCGGGGAATCCGTACTCGACCGCGGTGACGATCAAGGATCGCGACGGATCGAAGGCTTTGGTTGATGGGACGGCGACCGTCGCCGACGCGTCGTTGATCGTGCGCGCCGAGGCGATTCCAGCCGCTGGGGGAACGACGATCGTCGAGGGAGCGACCGTTCCCGCGGGGTTGTTCGTGGGACAAATCGTCGATCAAAATCCGTTCGCGACCGTCGCGGATTTTCAAAACTCCCAATATCAAGGGGTGACGATCAGTCTCTCGGGAGCATCGCCGAATAAAATGACGGGGAACGTCGTTCAAGTCGGACCTGGTCTTTTTGATATTTACACGCCGGTACCCGTCGTCTTCACCCACGCGGGTTTGTTCGCGACGACGATTTCCGTGACGGATATCGGCGGTAAGAAGGCTTCGGCGGTCGGCGCGATCGATGTCGTCGAAGAGGTTGTTCAATTGAGTATTCCGTCGTTGCTCACCGATCCCGACGCGATTCCGACCGAGGGGAAGAATTTTTCGGGTCTGATCGATTCGTTCACGTCGACGAATCCGTTCGCCAAGTCGGGGGATTTCACGGTGTTGATCGATTGGGGGGACGGCTCGCCCGCGACCCCCGGGAGCGTGAAGGAAGACGCGACGGGAACGTTCTGGATCTCGGGTTCACATACTTATCAACAAGATGTTCTCGCCGACGGATCTCAGCCGACGATCACGGTGACGGTCGACGATTCCGACGACGTCGGTGCGCCGTTCACTCCCGCGGTCGCACAGGGGACGGCGACGATTTTCGACGCTCCGATCTCGGGCAAGGCGGTCAAGCCGATCGCGTTCGGTCAGCCTCCGCTCGCGGCGGGGGTCGCGCCCGCGGCGCCTTACACGATCGCGAGCTTCACCGATTCCAATCCATTCTCAAATCCATCGGATTTCAATGTCGCAATCTTGTGGAGCGACGGAATCGCCGAGGCGTACAAGGGAGGGATCGACCTCGTTCCCACGAACATAAACGGACTCGGGAATTCGACCGAGTACGATATCACCGCGACGCACGCGGGGGTCGCGATGCCCGCCGCGGGGAGCGTGACGTATCTCGTGACCGTCACCGACGCGAACGGAGGAAGCGTGGCCAAGATCCTCGGCTCGGCGACGCTCGCCACGCATCCGATCACGGCGCTTCCCGCGCCCGTCGTCGCGACCGAGGGGGAGTCGTTCACCGAGACGTTGGCGACGATCCACGATTCCAACCCCAATGCGACAATTAACGATTTTATGAAGAATGGTGGAAATATTACGGTGAATTGGGGGGACGGTTCGAGCAACAGCGTGAACGACGGCACGAACACGGTGACGATTGAGGCCGTTCCGTCTTCGAGCACGTCGAATCCCACCGGTGTCGCGTTTCTCGTTATTGGTACTCATACGTACAACGACGACGATCAAGGCGCCGAGATTGAGAATTATCAGGTGAACGTGACGATCAACGATTCGAGCGGGAACATTTTCGCGGTCGCGAGCCAGGCCTCGGTTTCGGACCCGATCCTTACGGATCCAGGGCTCCCCGTGCAAGCGGTCGCGGGTCGACCGTTCCAGGGTTCGGTTGCGACTTTCACGAGTTCAAATCCGCTCTCGACCGCGAACGAATACTCGGCGACGATCCTTTGGGGCGACGGTTCGGCTTCGCAAGGGGCGATCGAGCCCGACGGCGGCGGGTCGTTCAGCGTTATCGGTGATCATGTTTACAAAAAACCGGGCGCCTATTCGATCACGACGACGATTCAAGACAACGAGGGCCATTCGGTACAAGACGATTCGACCGCGACGGTGACGAGCCGCGGATCGAAGGGATCGATCGCGGCGCACGGAACGGGAATTCAAGGTCGATCGATCCGACCGATCGATCGGAATCGATCTCTCGCCGCGCCGATTCGTCGATCGAACGACCCGTTGTTTTACTTGTTGAATCGGCGGATTCGATTCGGAATCGGCGGGTCGGGATCGGTCGAGGCGTGGGGATCGAACGATCGGCGGCGAGTCGATCCCGTTGCGATCGTTCACGAATCGCATGCGCACGCGATCGAGGCTTGGTTCGTCGCCGAGTCTCGCCGAAATCGCATTTATAGGTAATCGCCTTTTGAGGCGTTCGGTGGAGGAGGGCGGAGACGGCGCGGAGGCGTCGTCTCCGCCTTCGATTATAGTGCTTAAATATGACAAATTATCTAATATTTTGTCATAATATTTAATAATGAAAAGGGATCGCTTTTATCGTAACGCGTTTCCGTTCGATCCGCCGATCGCCTCGGTCGGGACGATCGCCTCGCCCCGCGTGGAAAGAGCCTGCGCGGGATTGCCGAGAGCGCGATACATACGGAACTGAGAGCGATTGTAATCCGCGATCGCGCCGTAATAATTATAATACGCTTTGCTCAACACCTGTTGAGCGACGACCGCCTCCAACGGACGGATCACCAAATCGCGTATGTTTCCCTCGACGCGCTTGGTTTCGCCCAGCCCTTCCAGGTTTTTCTCGGCCGAGATCTGAGCCTCGCGCAATTCGCGTTCGGCCTGGCCGATTCGGTTTTTGGCCGATACGATATCCGCGTATGTTTGAGTTACCTCTCTGGCAATGATATCACGAATTTTAAACGCCTGGATGCGAGCCTGATCGTATTCGGCTTTTCGTCTGCGAATCAACGCGCGGTTGCCGAAGCCGAGATTTTTCAATTCCCAGATCGCCTCCAGATCAAAATCGCTACGTACTTTAAAATTCGAGATCGTTCCCCCCGGACCTCCCGCGAAAGCTCCGAAAGCCATCGGATAGGGGTATTGCGTGCCGCTGCCGCGAACGAGAAATATCGGTAACAAGGGGCGCCATTTTTCTTGCTTCATACGATAACGCGCAGCCTCGGCCTGAGCCGCGTTGAACGTCATCTCGGGGCGATTTCCGACCGCCATGAGCACGAGTTCATCGGGTGTGTATTCGGGAGAGATGAGCGTCATTTGAAGTTGAGGAGATTCGAGCGGAGCGATCAGCACCGTCGGTTTAAGCCGAACGACCCGCGCCACTTCGGCGCCCGTCACCCGCCAGCGGCGTCGAGCGATCTCGCGCGCCTCCTCCGCGGCGGCGAGCGCCGCTTTCACGCGAGCGACTTCGAGTTCGGGCACCAAATCGGGCGCGAGCGATACGGTTTTCCGAACGAGCAGCTCCATGCGATGCACGACATAATCGATCGCTGCCAAATCGCCGCGAGCCTCGACCGATGAAAAATAGGTGAGAGCTAGTGACGTTAATATGTCGTTCGTAGCCGTTTGAACATTCGCTCGTTGCGCGATCGTCACCTGGTTTTGCGCGAGCGGGGTGAAGATCGCGTCGGTCGATGCGAACACCGCGAGCGGAGCGATGCCGGGATAAACCGACGTGAACGATGATTGAGAGACCGCGCCCCCCGCGATATATTTTTGAAACGGACCGTTATGGTTCACATAATCGATTCCACCGATGATGCTGGGAACCCAGATGACCTTCGCCCCCTGAAGTTGCGCCGAGGCGATTCGCAATTGTTGGACCGCGATCGCGATATCCCACGCCTGAACGCCCGCCAACCGGAGCGCCGCGGGGAGATTGATCGGCAGCATCTCCTCGCCGGCCTCGCCCGTCGGCTGTTCGAGCATCATCCGCTCTTTGGGTTGAATGCGGAACGGTGTCGGCGCCGCGTTTTCTTCGGCGACGAGCGTGACGGGCGTCTCGGGCTGATTCTGCAATCGCGTGCTTCGGAACGTTTGGCGACGCCTCGTGGGCGCTCCGTAAGGAATCGGATCGTCCTGGGCGATCGCGGGAGTCGGGCACGAAGCCATCTCGTAAAGCAACATGCACCAGCCGAAAATCAGCAGGATTCGCACCGCCTCGCGTCGGTTCCGTTCTCGATCACGTTTCATCAGCATACCGAGAATCATGTTTCGATCTCCAATCATCATTCCATCTAAATTAGTATACTTGCAAATTACAAGAGGATTTAAATCCCATTAAGGATTGGATACCCGGCGAAAAGCGGCGCTCGGTTCGATGAGCGAGCCGGGTGCGACTGGAGAGGCCGCGGGGACGACCGGAGAGGCCGCGGTGGAAACGGGAGCGGCGATGTTCGAGGAAGAAGTCGGATTGGGAGCGCCGCCGAGCGACGCCGAGTAGGTACGAGGATTAACGTTCGCGACGGGCGCCGACGCGTAGGTTCGCGGATTCATGTTCGTACCGGTCGTCGCGGCGAGATTTCGCGGGTTGGGAGTCGTGGAAATCGCCGGAGGGGGAGGTGGCGGAGGAGGAGGCGTGGGTTGCAGCTCGTTCCCCAAAGATTGGGCGGGATTCCCCAACGCGCGATAAAGTTCAAATTGTGAACGATTATAATCGGCGATCGCCCCAAAAAAATTGTAATATGCTTGATTCAATGATTGTAGAGCGACGACGACCTCGAGCGGCCTGATCACGAGGATGCGGAGGTTTCCCGCGGCGCGTTTGGTTTCTCCCAGCCCCTGCAGGTTTTTATCCGCCGAGATGATCGCCTGCCTCAGTTCAAGATCGGCCAAGCTGATGCGACGATAAGCAGCCCGCAGATCGGCCCAATTTTGTGTCACCTCTTTGGCGATGATATCGCGGACTTTGAGCGCCTGAACTCGAGCGAGTTCGCGTTCTTCCTTGCGTTGGTTGATAAGAGCGACGTTGCCGAATCCCAAATTGCTGGCCTGCCAGATCGCTTCCAAGTCGAAGTCGCTTCGAACGTTGTAATTGGTGAGCGTGCCGCCGTTGCCGCCGCCGAACACTCCGAAAGCCATCGGGTAAGGAACCTGGGTGCCGGCGCCGCGGACGAGGAAGATCGGCAAGAGTGGACGCGCTTTTTCTTGATGGACGCGGTGTCTTGCGGATTGAACCAGAGCCTCGTTGACGGTCATTTCCGGGCGAGTTTGAACCGCCAGCAGAACGAGTTCTTCGGGTCGCCGTTCGGGTGGAATCAGCGTGATGCGAAGCTGGGGGGATTCGATCGGCGTGACGAGCACGGTCGGCTTAAGCCGCGCCACGCGAGCCGCTTCGGCGCCGGCGACTCGCCACCGTTGCCGTGCGATCTCGCGCACCTCCTCGGCCGAAGCCAACGCGGCTTTCACACGCGCCACTTCCAGATCGGGGATTAAATCGGGCGCCAACGACTCGGTCTTGCTCGTCAACTCCCTCATACGCCGCACGACGTCGTCGATTCCGGCCAGATCGGCGCGAGCCTCGACAACATCAAAATAAGTAACGGCTAAAGATGTGAGCGTATCGTTGGTGGCCGTTTGCACATTGGCGCGTTGGGCTCTGGTCGTCTGTCGTTGCGCCAGCGGTTCGAAGATCGCGTCGGTGAGGGGAAAGATCGCCAGCGGCGCCACACCCGCGTAAAACGAGCTAAAGCTTGATTGGGTGAGCGAACCTCCCGACACATAATTTTGATAAGGCCCGTCGTGGTGCACGTAATCGATTCCGCCGATGATGTTCGGCAGCCAAAGCACCTTGGCGCCTTGCAGTTGCGCCGACGCGATCCGGAAACGTTGAACCGCGAGCGCGATATCCCACGCCTGAACGTTCGCCAATCTCATGAGTGCGGGAAAGGTGATGGGGAGAACTTCCTCGCCCGGTTCGGCCTTGGGGGGCATCAGCATCACGCGATCGACCGTCGGCGGAGGATTTGCCGGCGACTCTTTCTGATCGACGATCGCCTGGGGAAGATCTTGAGCGTAGGCTTGGCCGGCGCCTCCCAAGAGTTCGTGAAGAATCAACACGAACCCGAACAGCATGGCGAATCGGGCCCCGTCCATGCGGCCTCCTCCTTCGATTTGGAAATTCCGACCGAATGAAAAACGCCGGCTTAGGCCGCCGGCGCATGCTTCATCCGTAATGATTGATCGGTTGTATCGTCAATATTCTTTATGACGATTTTAGTGGACCGCCGGCTTTTCCTGGGTTTCCAATTTGATGTTCTTCATTGTCGTAGGTTCCACCACTCCCGCAACCGCGACCTGCGACTGAAGCGATTCTTTCACCTGGACGGGTTGATTTTCGACGAGCGACTCGGCGTTGGTCGCGACGATCGCTTCCGACCCGGTGAAATCCTCCCATTTTCCGCCCGGCGTCTGTTTGGCCAGAACTTGCACTCCCTCCTCGCCGCGCAGGCCGACTTGAACAAAAACCCTTCGACATTTGTTGTTTTCAACAACCATGCAATATTCGCGGTTGTTGTTCGCCATGATGTCGTTCAACACGGCTTCGGAGGGGAGCGTGAGCGCTCCGGGTTGTTTGGCGTAAATCGATACGTCGGCGTACATTCCGGGCCGGAAGATCCCGTTGGTGTTGGCGAGATGGATTTCGACGCGGAGGGTTCGTGCGCGATCGTCGAGGCTCCACGAGTAGCGGGTCACTTTGCCTTCGATCTCGCGTCCCGGAAGCGCTTGCGGATAAGCGATCGCTTTATCTCCCACTTTAACGTGCACCGCGTCGATCTCGGGAACCTCGACGGTGAGCCGCATGATATCGGTGCGCATCATCGTGAAGATGGGTTCGGATGTTTTGCTCGTCGTTCCCGAATTCGAGGGTTGGAGGAAATGTCCCGTGTGGACGTTGCGTAACGTGATCACTCCGTCGAACGGGGCGCGAACCTCGGCGTAGCTGAGCCAAGCTTTCCATTGGCTATACTCGAATTGAGCGAGTTCAACCCCCGCTTGCGCCACTTCGACGTCGGCCTCGGCTTTATCATATTCGGCTTCGCGTTGGCGTAAAGTCGCCACCGCGGAAATATACTTGGCGTTCGTTTCCTTGAAATTCGCCTGGCTCGCTAAAAGCTGTTTATGAACTTCGTCGCGTGTTTGATTATCATAAATCATTTGTTTGAGCATTTTTTGGGCGCGCTCGTCCTCGGCCTCCCAGCGTTTCACCTCGGCGGCGACTCGCGCGATGCTCGCCTCGGCCTCGTTGACGTTCGATTTCGCCGCGTCGACCGCGGCTTTTGAAGCCTTGACGGTCGCCTTGGCTTGCTTCAGATCGGCGACGTCTTTCTTGACGCGAGCCTGCTTCACCTTCAATTCTTCTTCGATCTCGGGAACGTAAAGTTTGACGAGAAGCTGTCCCTTTTTCACGGTGTCGTTGATGTCGACGAGCGGTTCCTCGGCGAAACCCGCGATCTTGGTGAAAATCGGCGTGTGTTCATAGGATAAAAATTGCCCAGGTTGATCGATCCGACGCGTCAGGTCTTTACGTTGCGGATGCACGACCTCGACGACCGAGGGGCCCGCTTTTTCTTGCGAAGCCTTGGCTTTCGCCTTCGCGTCGTGTCCGCCGCAACCCGTCGCGAGCGGAGCGAGAAAAAGCGGAACGAGCGCCGTGAGCAGGCGAATTCGGTCGCGAAAACCGGGAGGGTCTGAAATGTCGGATCGTTTCATGCGAACGGTTCCTTAAAAAATAGATACTTGAATAACAATTCTGTTGATTTCAACCCGGGGTTCTCGATTCTCAGTGCGGCGAATCCGAGGCGCGTTTGGTTTCTTCGCGTCCCAACCCCGCGGTTTCGGGCGAATAGACCCGGCTCGCGGGATCGTCGGGATGGATCGAAGCCGAAACGATTCCCGCTCCTCCCATGATCACCTCAAAAATCACCGGCAGGATCAGCAACGTGGCGATTGTCGCCGCGGCGAGTCCGCCGATAACGGCTCGTCCCATCGGGGCGCTCTGTTCGGCGCCTTCACCGATTCCAAGCGCGAGCGGAATCATTCCCGCGATCATCGCGCAACTCATCATTAAAATCGCGCGAAGTCGTTCCTCGGCGCCCGTACGCGCGCCGACCGCGGCGCCCGCCCCTTTCATTCTAGCTTTTTCGGCGAAAGCCACCAACAAAATCGCGTTCGCCACCGCGACACCCACCGCCATAATCGCGCCCATAAACGATTGCGTGTTGATCGTCGTGTGCGAGACGTAGAGCGCCAAAGCCACCCCCGCGACCACCGCGGGAGTCGTCGCGACCGAGACAAACGCCAGCCGAAGCGATTGAAAATAGCCCGTGAGCATCAAAAAGACGACCACGACCGCCATCACTAAACCGCTCCCCAAGCCGCTGAACATCTGACGCATCACGGGAACCTGGCCGCGAATGTGCCCCTGTTCGTCTCCCACCTTCACTCCGCGAGGAGGATCGCCCGCTTCGGCGATCGCCGCCTCGATCCGCCGCACCGCCCTCCCCAAATCCTCTCCCACGACGTTCGCCGTGATCGAAACGATGCGTCTCTGATTGATTCGATCATATTCTTGCGGGATCGTTCCGTTCGTCACCTTGGCGACGTCCCGCAGCAACGTCGCGGCTTTGTTCTCGTTCTGCTTGACGGGAATCATTCCCACCTCGGCGAGCGAATTCATCTGCGCCGGCGGAACTTGCAACTGCACCTGATAGCCGATTCCGCTTTTGGGATCCGCCCAGTAAACGGGAACGATGTAACGGCTCGACGATGTCGCCGCGATCATCGCGTTCGAAGCCTCCGAAACCGTCAGCCCCGCCAATCCCGTGCGCTCGCGGTCGATCTCAACCTTCACCCGCGGATAATCGAACGCCTGGCCGAATTGAAGATCACGCAAGGTTGAAATTGTCTTCATCTGAGTAAACAACTTCTCGGCGTAGACGCGATTGTCGTTTTGGTTCGGTCCGCTGATCACAACCTCGACGGGAGTCGGCGATCCGAAGCTCATCACCTGATTGATCGCGTCGGCGGGCTCGAACGTCACCGCGACCTGCTTGGCTCGCTTCGACGCGACTTCGCGCGGCACGCCGTACGATTTGATCAAAAGGTCGCGCAGCCAAGGTTGAAGCTTGCCCGGCAACGCCTTTCGAAGCCGTTCAAGAACTACCTCGGTGCGGAATTTCTTCTCCGGATTAAGCGCGATCCGCAGCACCGCTTGATCGGGGCCGCTCGTCCACAAAAAGACGGCGTTCGCGGTGAATGTCGGCGCCGTTTGACCGATATGGCTCACCGAAATCCGCACGCTGTCGGCGCCGAGAACGTCTTGAATTTCAAAAAGCGCCTGACGCGTCAACTCCTCGGTCACCTCCAAACGTGTTCCCACGGGAGCTTTCACCCGCATCTGAAATTGACCCGAATCGACCTGCGGCGAAATCTCCTGACCGACCTCCATCCCGCAGAAAGCCAGTAAAAGAGCGGTCGCGATCACGTAAGCGCCGAGAACCAACCACTTTCGACGGATCGCGATATCGACGATCTTCACATAAAATTGACGGAAACGATCAAACGATAAACCACGCTTTGATTGTTTCGGTTCGGTTGCTCCCGCCGCCGCGGGCTTGATCGGCTTGAGGATCCAGATCGCCAGCACGGGGAGGAAAGTTGAAGAGAGAAGCAGCGAGGTTATCAGTGCGAAGCCGACCGAGATCGAAAGCGGCACAAAGAGAGCCCGCGCAGCGCCTTGCATCAGAAACGACGGAATGAACACCGCCAATATACAAAGAATCGACAGCAAAATCGGCGTCATCGTCTCCGCTGTACCATCCAAAACCGCTTGCGCAAGCGAACGTGAAACCCTCTTCTTGGTGTGAATGCTCTCGATCACGACGATCGCGGTCCCTTCAAGTATCCCGATCGCGAGCGAAAGCCCCCCCAAAGTCATCAAATTGATGCTTTGCCCCGTGATCAACAGGCCGATCAATGAACCCATCAAAGAGAGTGGAATCGTAAGCACGACGACGATCACGCTCCGCCAGTCGCGCAAAAACAGCAGAACCGTCAGTCCGGTAAGCGCCGCTCCGATGAACGATTCTTGCAGCACGCCGTTGACCGCCCCCGTCACGTAAGGCGATTGATCAAACTCGACCTCGAGCCGACAATCCTTGGGCAGCACGCTCCTCATATCGTCGAGGTGTTCTTTTAATTGCTTCGCAACCGAAAGCGTCGACGCGTCCGCGGTTTTAAGGATCGGCATGTAGACGGCTCGGCGACCGTTCACGAGCGCCCATCCCGTCGGGATATCGGTCGTATCTTGCACCACGCCGAGATCGCGTAAATAAACGTTGACCTCGGGCTTGATCGGTATGCTTCCCAGGTCTTGAGGATCGACGACGATCGAATTCACCGAGACGATCGGCATCTGATCCTTGATCCGCGCATTCCCCGAAGGTGTGATCACGTTTCCGACGTTCAGCGCCTGCGCGACCTTCTCGGGCGATAAGTTGTACGCCTTCAATCGCTTGGGATCGAGATTGACGACGATCGACCGCAAGCTGCCGCCGAACGGCTGAGGCGCGGTCGTTCCGGGAAGGCTCGCGAGAATCGGCCGAATTCGGAACAACATCAAATCGGCCAACTGATCGACGCTCCTCGTCTCGCTCGAAAGCGTGACGTACGAGACGGGAACCATGCTGGCGTCAAGCGACATGATGAACGGAGTGACCGTACCCGGCGGAAAGAACGCCTTGGCTCGATTCGCGTAAATCGCCGCCTCGGCGACCGCCTGAGCCATGTTCGTCCCTTCATGAAAGTAAAGCTTTACCAGCGCGATGTTCTGAACGTTCTTCGATTCGACATGATCGATTCCATTCATGAACAAAAAGGCATATTCGTAATAATTGGTGATCAGCCCCTCCATCTGAGCCGGGTCCATGCCGCCGTAAGGCTGCGCTACGTAAATGACCGATTGATTGAGATTTGGAAAAATATCCATCTTGAGCTGTTGCAGCGAGAAGACGCTGCCGAGGATCAGCGCCGCCATACCCACCATAACGGTTACCGGGCGTCTGAGGGCGAATCGTAATAGCTTTTCCATCTCTAAAACCTTTCAGGATCCCAATTTCCACTCAAATCGATCGTGTTTCGGGGTTCGGCCGTCGTGTGCGTGTGATTCACGCGGGAGCGTCTCTTCCGGTTTCGGCCGGGGGATGCGATTCCTCCGTCGTCGCGGGCGCCGCATGAGCGGAATCGTCGGACAGGAAGAACCTGCTTTCAGGATCGCCCGGATCGAGCGAAGCCGAATGACAGCTCACCCTGCCCATCACCATGCTGAAAACGGTGGGCAAGATCAGTAGGGTGGCGCCCGTCGCGACCGCGAGCCCGCCGATCACCGCGCGACCGAGCGGTGCGCTTTGCTCGCCCCCCTCGCCGAGTCCCAAAGCCATCGGCACCATGCCGGCGATCATCGCGCAGCTCGTCATCAGGATCGGCCGTAATCGCTCCTCGGCGCCCGTACGAGCCCCCTCGGCGGCGCCGATCCCCGTGAGCCGCGCCTTCTCGGCGAAAGCCACCAACAAAATCGCGTTCGCCACCGCGACCCCCACCGCCATGATCGCGCCCATAAATGATTGTGTGTTTAAAGTTGTATGCGTGATATATAAGGCGAACGCCACCCCCGCGACGACCGCCGGAGTCGTCGCCACCGAAACGAGCGCCAGCCTGAGCGATTGAAAATACGCCGTCAGCATCAAAAAGACGACGACGACCGCCATCCCAAGGCCGTTCCCGAGGCCGCTGAACATCTGACGCATCACGGGAACCTGGCCGCGAATATGCCCTTGCTCGTCGCCGACTTTCACCCCCCGCGGCGGTTCGCCCGCCGAGGCGATCGCGGCTTCAATCCGCTTGACCGCGCGTCCCAGATCCTCTCCCACGACGTTCGCGGTGATCGAAACAATCCGTCTTTGATTAATTCGATCATATTCTTGAGGAATGATGCTATTCGAAACCCCGGCGACGTCGCGGAGCAAAGTCGCGGCTTTATTCTCGTTCTGCTTGACGGGAATCATCCCCACCTCGGCGAGCGAATTCATCTCGGAGGGAGGGACTTGCAACTGCACCTGATAGCCGATGCCGCTTTTGGGATCCGCCCAGTAAACCGGGATGATGTAACGGCTCGACGAAGTCGCCGCGATCATCGCATTCGAAGCGTCGGCGACGGTCAGCCCCGCCAATCCGGTCCGTTCGCGATTGATCTCGACTTTAACCCGCGGATAATCGAACGCCTGGCCGAACTGCAGATCGCGCAAAGTTGAAATTGTTTTCATCTGAGCGAACACCTTCTCGGCGTAGGCTCGATTGTCGTTCTGATTCGGCCCGCTGATCACCACCTCGACCGGGGTCGGCGAGCCGAAGCTCATCACCTGATTGATCACGTCGGCGGGCTCGAAAGTCACCGCGACCTGATCGGCGCGGCGAGCGACGACATCGGGTGGATCGTTCTCGAGCGTCAATCGTTCGACGACCCATTTGCGCAACCTTTTGGGCAATTCAACACGAAGGCGCTCTTTCACTTCCTCGGTGCGAAAATGTTTTTCTTCGTTGAGCGCGATTCGAATGACCGCCTGGTCGGGGCCGCTCGTCCACAAAAAGACGGCGTTCGCGGTGAATGTCGGCGCGGTTTGACCGATATGGCTCACCGAGATCCGTAAACTGTCTTCGCCGAGGATTTGCTTGATTTCCACGAGCGCCCGCCGCGTGAGCTCCTCGGTCACCTCCAAACGCGTTCCCACGGGCGCCTTGAGCCTCATCTGAAACTGGCCCGAATCGACCTGCGGCGAGATCTCTTGCCCCACCTGTAAACCGCACAAAGTAAGTACAAGACCCGCGGCGAGCGCGTAAAAGCCGAGCACGAGCTTACGCCGCTTGATCGCCACACGAACGATTTTGACGTAATTCCGCCGAAAGACGTCGAAAGCCCCCTCTTTGACCGGCGCATCGCCATGTTCATGACCATGCGCATGCATCTTCAACATCCAAATTCCAAGCACGGGAACGAACGTGATCGAAAGGAGGAACGCGCTGATCATCGCGAACGCGACCGAGATCGCCAGCGGAACGAACAAGCTCCGAGCCGCCCCTTTCATCAAAAACGACGGTATGAACACCGCCAAAATGCACAGCATCGCCAGCAAAATCGGAATCGTCGTTTCCGCGGTTCCCACCAGCACGGCGCGCGCCAGCGACGGGGTTTTACCCATCTGCGTATGGATATTTTCAATAACCACCGTTCCCATATCGACCAAAATCCCGACCGCGAGCGACATCCCCCCCAAAGTCATCAAATTGATGCTTTGCCCCGTGATCAACAGGCCGATCAATGACCCCATCAAAGAAAGTGGAATCGTAAGCACGACGACGATCACGCTCCGCCAGTCGCGCAAAAAGAGGAGCACCATCAAACCCGTCAGCACGGCGCCGATGATCGATTCTTGCACCACCCCGCCGACCGCTCCCGTCACGTATGGCGATTGATCGAACTCCATCTCGAGTTTGCAATCTTTGGGTAAGACGTTGCGCATCTCGTCGAGATTCGCCTTCAACTGATTCGCGACCGTGAGCGTCGAAGCGTCGGCGGTCTTCAATATCGGCATGTAGACGGCGCGGCGACCGTTCACCAGAGCCCAACCCGTCGGGATGTCGGTCGCGTCTTTCACAACCCCCAGATCGCGCAAATAGACGTTGATCTCGGGCTTGATCGGTATGCTTCCCAGGTCTTGGGGATCGACGACGATCGAATTCACCGAGACGATCGGCATCTGATCCTTGATCCGCGCATTCCCCGAAGGCGTGATCACATTCCCCACATTCAGCGCTTTGGCGACCTTCTCGGGCGATAAGTTGTACGCCTTCAAACGCCTGGGATCGAGATTGACGACGATCGACCGCAAACTGCCGCCGAACGGCTGAGGCGCGGTCGTTCCGGGAAGGCTCGCGAGAATCGGCCGAATTCGGAAGAGCATCAAATCGGCGAGTTCGTCGATCGCTCTTGAATCGCTCGAAAGCGTGATGTAAGCGACGGGAACCATGCTCGCGTCGAGCGACATGATGAACGGGGTGACCGTACCCGGCGGAAAGAACGCCTTGGCTCGATTCGCGTAAATCGCCGCCTCGGCGACCGCCTGAGCCATGTTCGTTCCTTCATGAAAATAAAGCTTTACCAGCGCGATGTTCTGGACGTTCTTCGATTCGACATGATCGATTCCATTCATGAACAAAAAGGCGTATTCGTAATAATTGGTGATCAGCCCCTCCATCTGCGCCGGGTCCATGCCGCCGTAAGGCTGCGCCACATAGATGACGGGCTGATTGAGATTGGGGAAGACGTCGGTGCGCATCCGGTTGAGGCTGAATACGCTGCCGAGAACGATCGCCGCCATCGCGACCATGATCGTGAGGGGATGACGGAGCGCGAAATCGAGTGCCTTCATTGGCGTGATGCTTCAACGGGAGAGGTCGATTCGCCGGGGGGGAGGTGATCGACTTTATGAATGAGACGGTTTAATCGAGATTATTATACCCGATGGATCGAAGGTGTCAACAAGGGGGAAGGCTCGATCTTATTATTAACGTGTTTGAATTTTGAATCGAATCGATTCGGTTCCCGCGGTTGAAACGAGCTAATAAATGATCTATTAATAATATATAGAGTGTTAGTTATGCGTGAATGGTGGCGCGAGGAAGACGGTTCTAATCCGGCTGAGTCGCTTGGTCTTTCTCTCACGATCGACGCCGCGCTTGACGTCTACCAGCGGATTCATAGACTGGGGTCGAAGTCGTTCGTTCGGGACGGCTGAAAGCTCTCGGCGTCGCGGAGGATCGGCCGTTGCACCCGTTTCGACTTCAAGCCATGCCCGTGATGCTCGGCGTGCTCGCCGTGCTCGCGGTCGCGTATCGCTATTACAGCGCGTTCCTCGCCGCCAAGGTCGCGGCGCTCGACGATTCGCGTCCCACCCCGGCGCATCGGCTCAACGACGGCCAGAATTACCACCCGACGAATCGCTGGGTTCTCTTCGGCCACCATTTCGCGGCGATCTCGGGCGCCGGGCCGTTGATCGGTCCCGTGCTCGCGATCCAGTTCGGCTACCTTCCCGGCTTGATCTGGCTCGTCGTCGGCGTTTGTCTCGCCGGCGCCGTGCAAGACATGATGGTCCTCTTCGCGTCGACGCGAGGCGACGGCCGAAGCCTCGCCGCGATCGCTCGGAACGAAATCGGTCCGGTCGCAGGAACCGCGACCGCGCTCGCGATCCTTTATATCGTCGTCGTCGCGCTCGCCGGACTCGGAATCGTCGTCGTCAAGGCGCTCGGCGGAGAAGAAGTGCCGATTCCAAAAGGTTCCATTCTCGTTTATCCAACCGACGCGTCGGTCAATAAAAAAATCTACCCCGACGGCACGCGAATTTACGAGGTTCCTCCTCGATCGAAAATTCATCCGCCGAGCGATTTATCTCAATCCGAAGTGATCGAGGAGGGTTTCGACCTCACGATCACGGGCTGGGGTTCGCTCGTCACCAAAAAGACCGAGAAGCTCACGGGGCTCGAGGTTCCCGCGGGCGCCAAACGGATGATTAAAGGATCATCTTGGGGAACGTTTACGATCGCGTGCACGATCCCGATCGCGCTCGCGGTCGGCTGGTATATGTACCGCTTGCGCAAGGGGAAAGTCGTCGAGGCGTCGCTGTTGGGGGGAGTCGGAGTGATCCTCGCGACGGTCGTCGGAGCGAGCGTTCCCGGTTCTCCGCTCGAGCCTTATTTCTCGCTCTCGCGCGAGGGGATCATCGTCGCGATCGCGGGTTACGGCTTCGTCGCCTCGGTTTTGCCCGTGTGGCTTTTGTTATGCCCGCGCGATTATCTTTCGAGCTTCCTCAAGATCGGCGTGATCGCGCTTTTGGTGATCGGCGTGCTCGTCGCCAATCCCGTTCTCGAAGCCCCCGCGATCAACGCGCAATTCACCCGCGGAGGCGGGCCGAATTTGCCCGGGCCGGTGTTTCCTTATGTCTTTATATGCATTATGTGCGGCGCGATCTCGGGTTTCCACGCGCTCGTCTCGTCGGGAACGACTCCCAAGATGATCGACCGCGAAAGCGACGTTCGGATGATCGGCTACGGCGCGATGCTGATGGAGGGGCTCGTCGGAGTCGTCGCGCTGATCGCCGCGGCGAGCCTGCCGAATGTTATGTATTATGATATCAATATCGATTTGGCAAGCAGGCCGAATTTCAGCAAATCGCTCGCGGCGCTCGGCGCCGATCATCTGGGTGAAGAGGGGCCGAGCGAACTCGCGACGATGGAGAAGGAGGTCGGCGAGACGCTCAAGGGGCGTTCGGGGGGCGCCGTCACGCTCGCGGTCGGCATGGCGCGGATCTTCACCAGGGCCGCTCCCGCGATCAAAGGCATGGTGAAATATTGGTATCATTTTGCGATTATGTTCGAGGCTCTGTTCATTTTAACGACGATCGACACGGGGACGAGGATCGGTCGGTTTTTATTGCAAGAGATGCTCGGTAAAATCTGGAAACCGCTCGGCGATCTTGATCGACCTTTATCGGCGATCGCGTCGACCGCGATCGTCGTTTTCGCGTGGAGCGGGTTCATCGCGACGGGTTCGGTTCAAACGATCTGGCCGATGTTCGGCATGGCGAATCAGCTTCTCGCTCTTGTCGCGCTCGGCCTCGTCGCTACGGTACTGATCAACGTTGGCCGGCGCAAATACGTTTGGGTGATCCTCTTACCGATGGCTTTCGTCGCCGTCACCACTTCCTCGGCGGGGGCGCACGAACTCGATCGCTTTTACAAGCTTACAAAATCCCCCGCGACCGCGCTGAAAGGATATTTAAACATCGGCCTCACCGTCTTTTTGCTCGCGCTGGTCGCGATCATCCTCGGCTCGGCGATCCTCCGCTGGATCAACCCCAAAGTCGAAACGAAAGCGGCTTGAACCGATCGCGTCTTAATATTTTAGAGTCTTGGTCTACCAGAGGTTATCCGGAATGAAACCCGCGTATTCGGCGGGATTTGAGGGCGAACCCCAATTTGAGAGGGTGACCCTTGTGGTAATCCATGATCATAATATCGATCGTTGTATCGAATTGGGAGGGCGAACCTCCTGGTGAGCCGTCATCATAATCTGGATCGACGAACCGATCAGTGAGGTCGAACCTTGTGGTAATCTATGATCATAATATCGATCGCCGCATCGAATTGGGAGGGCGAACCTCCCGGTGAGCCGTCATCATAATCTGGATCGACGAACCGATCAGTGAGGTCGACCCTTGTGGTAATCTATGATCATAATATCGATCGCCGCATCGAATTGGGAGGTCGAACCTCCTGGTGAGCCGTGATCATAATCTTGATCGTCGAGCCGATCCGGGAGGGCGAACCTCCTGGTGAGCCGTCATCATAATCTGGATCGACGAACCGATCTGTGAGGTCGAACCTTATGGTAATCTATAATCATAATTTCGATCGCCGCATCGAATTGGGAGGGCGAACCTCCTGGTGAGCCGTCATCATAATTTGGATCGTCGAAACGATTCGGGTTGCGAACCTCCCGGTGAGACGTGATCATAATCTTGATCGTCGAGCCGATCCGGGAGGGCGAACCTCCTGGTGAGCCGAATTCTCAATATTATATTTGAATAAATACATTATCTAAAGGTGTTACCTCGTAATGAATCACCCTCTCAAAAAAACACATTATAAATCCGGCTCACCGGGAGGTTCGCCCTCCCAAAAAAGAAATAACGATATCTAGATCATTAACATATTGTGATCTTGTTGGCAAATAGGCGACGAAAACGGAAAAAGCCGGCCGATAACGTTTCGAGAGCTTTTCCGGATAGCCTTCAACAGCAAATCGCGGAGTCGCCGCCTTAATTTGTTATCAACGAGTATTTTTCCGGCCGAACATCACTTTCGCGTCATTGAACCCCTTGATCCTCGTCGACGAGATAACTTTTATCCGCCTTCAGATCTTTGATCTCGGTCGTTTTTCCAGACGGCCAAACGATCGTGATCGAATCGGCCTTTTCAAGCTTGCCGAGGCCGAACGTCGCGGTCGGTTCCGAAGACGACAAGTATCCTCGAGTTGTAAACACCTGACGATGTTGTGATTCGTCGCCCGCCTTGAGGGTGATTTTCGCGCCCAGAGCCTGGCGGTTCGATTTTGTTCCGCGGAGCGTTATTCGCAGCCATTTGTTCGCGTTTCCGCCGTCGTTGCGGAAGATCCTCGCAGGCCCTCCGTTATGCGTCAGAACGACGTCGAGATCGCCGTCGCCGTCGATGTCGGCGTACGCGCTCCCCCTGCCGACGATCGGCCGAAACAGATCGGGACCCGCCGATTCGGCGCCGACGAGCGCGAATCGCGTTCGACCCGATTCTCCCGTGTTCCAAAACAACTGCGCCGACTGCAGATACGTTTCGCTCGCTTGAACCTTGGAAATATCGCTTTCAAGGTGCCCGTTCGTCGTCAGCAAATCGAGCCTGCCGTCGAGGTCGTAATCGAAGAGAAAAAGGCCGAATTTCATCGGCGGAGACGTCGGCGCGCCGAGCCCCTGGATCGCGGCTTGATCCGAGAATTGAAGCCCCTTGGGATCCTCGGCCACATAGCACGCCGTCATCTCGTTGGCGAAATTACTGATAAAAATCCCCACCGATTCGTCATTCTTAAAATGAACGACGTCGATTCCCATCGCGCCCCGAACCGAACCCTCCTGATCGAATGCGACCCCCGACGTGATTCCGATCTCCTCGAACTTCCCCCCTCCCTTGTTGTGAAACACAAAATTTTGGACCGTGTCGTTCGCGACCGCGATGTCGACGAGCCCGTCGCCGTCGAGGTCGAACGGGGCGACTCCGAGCGATTTACCGACCGGTGTTTTGGTGTCGGGATGCCGAACCGTGATCCCCGCCTCTTCGCTGATATCCTGAAATACTCCTTGATCGTTCCGCAACAGCGTGCAGAGCGAGCCCGGAAACGCTCGCGGAGGACCGTACGCGCGATCCCCGCCCGTTCCCTGAAGCTGAAAATCTTGCCCCAGGTCGTATTCCCGCGACCACGTAACGTAACAGCAAATAAACAGATCAAGATCGCCGTCGTTTTCGATATCAAGAAAAGCGACGCTCGTTTGCCAACCGTCCGATCCGCGAGCGTTCGCGGCTTTCGTCACGTCTTCGAATTTCCCCTTGCCGTCGTTGCGGAATAAAACGCCGCCGCCGACTCCGGAGACGTAAAGGTCGATATCGCCGTCGTTGTCGTAATCGCCCGTCGCGACCCCCATGCCGAGCGCCGATTTATCCAATCCCGCTTCTTTCGTCACGTCTTGAAATTTCCCTTTACCGTCGTTGCGGTAAAGCGCGTGCGTCGGCCGGTATTCGGACTTCGTTTTCGAGTTCGGTTGATAACTCGAATTGACGAAAAAAAGATCCTGGTCGCCGTCGCCGTCGTAATCGAAAAACGCGACCCCCGAACCCATCGTCTCGGTCAGCAGCTTTTCCCCCTCGGCGCCGTTCACATGCACAAAATTAACCCCCGATTCTTTCGTCACGTCGACGAACTTCACCGTCGGGATCCGCGCCGTCTCCACCTTTTTGGGCCGAACGGGTTCGACGATCGTCGTCACCTTGTCTTCGACGCGCTCGGGCTTGCAACCCGTCGCGAACCAGAAACACGCCGCGACGACCGCGAATTGGATCAATCGAATAGAATTCCGCATATTAATAACTTTCATGGATGAACCTCGGTCACCGCGACGCGAGGGGAGTCGACGCCCGGCGCGCCGGGACGATTGAGCGAATGAATAACGATCGATTGCGCATACTGATCTGCCGCGGGGTTGTCGCGTCTGGCGATCGCGAAGGCTCGCCCCTCGGCGTTGTCGTCGGGCTTGATCATCGCGTGCAAAGCCTTGTGGACGATCGCGAGCGATCGCGCCTCGGCGCCTCGAACGGCTCGATCGGTTTCGCCCGCTCGCGCCGCGCCGAGCTTCTCGACCACCTCGAAAAGCGGGTCGATCCGCGCCGAAAGGCCGGGGCGCGGACCCTCGAGAAACGCCTTCAAGCCCGATCCGACCGAGCGAGCGTCGGCGATTCGCTTGTTCACCCCCCTACCCGATCGAGTCGTCGCGTTCGCGAGTTCGATCAAACGTTCCGAGGTCGTTCCCTTCGAAGCTTGATCGATCTCGGTCGTTTGAGACGCGTCGTCGATCGCCGCGATCTCGGAATAAGCGATTCCCAAATTATAATGCGCCGCGATGTTTTCGGAATCGATCTCGAGCGTTCGACGGTACGTTTCGATCGTCTTCTCGATCGCGGCTCGCCACTCGTTAGAGCCCCGTTTCGCCTGCCGAGCCTTCGAATAATACGCCGATCCGAGCGCGTCGATCACCTCGTAATCTTTGCTGAAATCAAAATTTCTTGAAGGGATCTTCGTCGCCAGGATCGATTCGAATCGCTCGATCGCCTCGTCGAAATAACCGTTACGCATGTTGATCTGGCCCGTGAGCCACGCGATCACCCACGGCGCGGCGGGAGTTTTATGCTTGCCGGCTTTGTCGAGCGCGTCAACCGCCTCGGGAATGCGTCCCTCGCGGAGGTAAACACGTCCCAAATTCACCCAGCCGTCCGAACGATCGAGTTCGACGACCTTCTTGAACGCGTGCTCGGCCTGCTTCAGCTCCCCTTTCGCTCCCCCTTTGTCCTCGCCTTCAAGAAACAGGCCGATTCCGTAATCGTTCCACCTTTGCCATTCGTCCTTGATCGGCGACGGGGGATTGTCGACCGCCGCCTCGCCTTTGACGGGCAAACGGATCGAATCGCTCGCCATCACGACGATCGGCAACTCGGGCCCCTTCCCCTTGCCGTACACGTAATCCATGTACTTACGATCAAACTTGCGATAATTCACCTTCGCGGTCAACTCGATCGGTCCCGTGATTCCCCTGGGAACCTCGAGCCTGAAATGCGCGATGTTTCCCGCCCCCGGCGGAATCTGCTTGTTGTAAAGCGGGACGAAAATATCGTGCGCGTTCCGTCGATCGATCCGCTTGCCGTTTTTATCAAGCATATAAACGTTGAGAAAATGTGAATACGGATCGGCGTATCCCTCGCGGTCGATTCCTCCCGACCTGCCGATCACGCGATCCCCCGCCTTGGCGATCAGCTCGACCCAGATCTCGTTGGAATCGACCGTCCCCTGCGTCAGCGGATGCCCGAGCCCGAGCGTCCGCGTGACGACCTCGATCAAATACGATTCGCCGGGCGTGAACGCGATCGATTCGGGACGCAACGGCGCCGTCAACCTCCCCTCGATCGTTCCCCCCTCGCGGACGCCGAAAATATCGATCCGAACTTGCTTGTCTTTGAGGAACTTAATATGAGCGTCGAGCGCCGTGTTATCGCCGACGATCGCCGCCAATCCCGTGTCGGCGTCTGGGAACATGTGATCATGTACTTTTCGCTCGCCGGTTCCGTCGAAATCGCGCGCGCCGAAATCGTTCGACGCGACGAGGTTCATATGGCACGAAACGCACTGATTTTTGGCCTTGGGAGGGTAATAAAAGCTCCTCGCGCCGTGTCCCGTTCCCGAAAGCAGGAACGAATCGTAATGGTTTTGGCCGCGGAGGAAGTCTTTATAACGCGTCACCTCGTAGGGAATGCTCACCTTGTGGCATGTGGAACAGAAGGCCGAATCTTTATGCAGCGGTTTAAGAAACGTTTTCTTGTGCATCTCGGGCTTCGCCTTCACGAGCATCTTGTTGATCCACTTGAGCGCGGGGACCTCGCTGTAGGTGAACGGGTAAACCTGCGGCTCCTCGATCGTGTAATCGGCGTTACCCCTGGTACTGTTCACGTGAACGATCGAATGACAAGTTACGCACGTGATCCCGGCCTGCGAAGTCGGCGCGTGGACGTCGTCGTAATTCGGATCGTCGAACTCTCCCGAGAAAAACGGAGCGGGGTCGTGGCATCCCGCGCACCACCGCGCGGCGCGGGGCGAACCCTCGCGCGCGATCGAAACCTTGCGCGTCTCGCGCACGCTGAAAAGATACATCGGATTGTTGAACGACGCGAAATGATGCGCCGAGTGAAACCAACCGTCGTACGTATCTTTATGACATTCCATGCAGTATTTATCAAGCATGATCGCCTTCGCGGGGATGAACTTTCCCGTCGCGGTTTTGGCGTGCGACGGATAAAAGTATTTGTCGCCTTCGCGCGGGCCTTTCATCGCGAAAGTACGGGGATCCTGCGCGTTGAGGATCCCCATCAAGACGACGAACACGCCGACCAAACTTCCCCACACGCGAAGATATTCCCAGTG
Source organism: Planctomycetota bacterium (assembly GCA_021791715.1). Taxonomy (GTDB): domain Bacteria; phylum Planctomycetota; class Planctomycetia; order Isosphaerales; family Isosphaeraceae; genus JAKBCQ01. The sequence continues at coordinate 36,188 of JAJYWB010000048.1, forward strand.
AATCCGCGGACCCGCGAGCCGATGACGAACGTAAAGCACGATCGCCAAAACGGGCGCTCCGATGTGCAGCCAATAACTCGCGTCGCGCACTTTCGGATCGCGGATTTCGAACACGCCGACGATCCGAACCAATATCAAACCCGTGATCAACACGACGAACGCCGTTCCCAACAGCGCCAGCCCGTATCGCACCGCTCCCTTGTTCGGCCGGCGCCAGGAAGTGGCCAAATGCCCCAACCCGAAAATCAAAAACGGACCGACGAGCGCGAACCCCAACGCGAGATGAAGTAAAAACATGTAATAATAAAATGGCGTTTGCTTGGCGGTGTCGAGCCGCCACGAAATCGCGCGAATCACCCCCAGATACACGCCGTTGGCCGCCAACAACGCGAATCCGCCGAGCGTGATCCATAAAAACGGCCGCAGTTTGGGCCCCACCGCGGGGGTGTACGCCCGCCGATTCTTCGCTCCCTCGACCGCTCGCGACATATCCGGTTACCTCCAGCGGACAATCCGCATAATAATCTAATTATAAAATTGTATTATATAATGTTCGATTAATTGTCGAGTTTCGCGTCCCGCCGGGGCGCGAAGCTTCGCGGAGTTTGAGCGCCGATCGATCGAAATTCGATCGCGTTTGATCGCCGTTCGATTTCGGCTTGCGATCCTGAAGCGAGCGATCGATTGCGCAAACGACGATTCGTCGCGAGCGATCGTTCGCAGTCGCCGTTGGATCACGATTCTTGTGCGATTGATTCGCATCCGAGCCTTGATCGGCGTTGGGTCGTGTTTTTATCCCGCGAACGCGATCAATCGATCACCAGGACCGGGAAGCGAGGCGGGCGATCGACGCGGCTGGAAACGTCAATCGAACGGATTGGAGAGACGGGCTCGAAATCGAACCGGGCGACCTGAAAATTGTCGGCTCGAACGTCTTCATTCGCGCGAATCGCCGCGTGCGAGCCGCCGGGTACAAGGCGCGAGTTATCGGGAGCGGGAACATCCCCCGTGCAAAATCCTCGAACGATGAGGATCGACGCGGCTCGATGATTGTTTTCGACGCGAGGTTGTCGAAGATGTTCGATCGCTTCGCCGAGGATCGGCAAGCCGAGCGTCGGGCGATCGGGGGCGTGACAGCCGATCGCGTTTGCCGAGCGCGGAATCGAGCCGACCCACAAAAGCCCTAATAAGGTGAGGGTAAACGGCCGAATCCAGAAATCGCCGCGATCGTTCATAAGTGAGGAAATCGCGCACCAAGTCGATCGAACTTCACCGAATTCAATTTATGTCGGACGCGGAGCGGATGTCAAGCGCGGCGAACGAACGCGAACTTGAAAACTCGATCCAGGGGGTGATTCTTTGAGGAGTTAAGCTCGCTTCGGCGTCGGCCGAGAAACGCCGAGACACGTGCGATTTCTCGAGCCGATCGGGGGTGAAAGCCGAATCGATCCGAGCTTCCGCCGTTCGGTCGTCGGCGCGGTTCGCTAGGCGGGTATCCTGTAAGAAATCCGCTTATTCGGTGAGATTTGAGGGCGAACCCGAAATTAGGAGGGCGAACTTCTTGGGAGGTCGAACCTCCTGGGATGGCGAACCTCTTGGGAGGTCGAACCTCCTGGGATGGCGAACCTCCCGGTGAGCCTCTTTTTTATAAACACCTTTTGGGATGGCGAACCTCCTGGGAGGTCGAACCTCCTGGGAGGGCGAACCTCCCGGTGAGCCTCTTTTTTATAAACACCTTTTGGGATGGCGAACCTCCTGGGAGGTCGAACCTCCCGGTGAGCCTCTTTTTTATAAACACCTTTTGGGAGGGCGAACCTCCCGGTGGGCCTCTTTTTTATAAACACCTTTTGGGAGGCCGGTTTTCCTTCAATAATATAAAACATGAAAACATGGCTCACCAGGAGGTTCGCCCTCCCAATTATGGGTTCGCCCCTCTGATTTCGGGACCGCGCCGCCAATTATGGGTTCGCCCCGCCGATTTCGGGATCGCGTCGCCCATTTATGGGTTCGCCCCGCCGATTTCGGGATCGCGTCGCCCATTATGGGTTCGCCCCGCCGATTTCGGGATCGCGTCGCCGATTATGGGTTCGCCCCGCCGATTTCGGGATCGCGTCGCCCATTATGGGTTCACCCCGACGATTACGGAATCTCGATCAATTATCAGTAAACATGAGAATAATTTTCTGGAAAGCCTCTCGCAAGACCCGGTCGAGCGCAAGGCGCGATGCGAGCGCTCGACCGCGACGATTCGCGAGCGTTGCGAGGGCTTTCGGCCGATCGATCGATATCCGAATCACGCCGCGGATTTTTTCGATTCGATCAGCTCGACGATCTTGCCGATCGAATCGAGGTGATCGATCCCCGCCTCGTGCGCCTCGACCAAAACGCCGAAACGCTCCTCGAGAAACGTCACCAATTTGAGCGTGCCGATCGAATCGAGAATCCCTCCGGTGATCAACGGAGTTTGATCGGTCAGTTCGCCCGGATCCTCCCCGGGGAGAAATTCATTAAGCACGTATTCATGAATCACAAGGCGAACGCCTTCGGTCATCGCGGCCTCCCGGTCGATAAAGGATTCACGTTTCCAGATCAATTGGTTTCTACGAAATCTGATCGCCCCGATGGGACGAGAACTCGTTCGGCGGCGATTCGCGCGGCGCCTAGGTCGCGTTCGACCGCGAGCGGTTCGACGAACGCCTCTTGAATCACGCGTCCGGACATCGTCGACGGGATCGCGAGATCGAGCAAGGCGAGCGAAGTCGGCGCGACGTCGCGGAGATCGGCGTCGATCCGATTTCCAGGGCGAACTCCGGGAGCGTCGATCGCGACGACCCCCGACAAATAATGTGTGGCGGGGAGATCGGGATCGACCTCGAGCAGATTATCGCGGACGCCGACGCCCCATTTCGCCTGAGCCTGGTAGCCGTCGGCCGAGAGCGCCAGGATATCGGCGACTCCTTCGGCGACGGGGTCGAGATCGTAGCGATCGGCGACGTCGAAAACGTCGCGAAAAAGCTTCAGGTCGGTCTCGGGATCGCGGACTTCTCGGAAGATATCGATAATTTCACGTCGAAGACGTTGAGATGCGTTTTCGTTTCGACGGACGTCGTCGGCGAGGAAGACGCAGCCGCTCAGTTGCCCGAACGGGGAATAAGCGACGGTTCTACGCCAATCACAACCGACCTGGCCGAGGATCGACCTAGGCCTTCGCCGCGCCGACGCGGTTCCAGGCGCCTGATGATGATCGATCCAACGGCGTAATCGATCGGCGATCCGATGCGCCCGATAGCGGAACCTCGTTCCGTAAGCGAGCCCCTTTTGAAGCCCGTGGCGGCGGAGCAAACCGTTGACGTTGACGAGCGCGCGGCACGGGCCGAATCCGTGATCCGAAAGCGCGATCACCGCGGCGCGACGTCGCGAAGCGAGTTCCAGCAGAATCCCCACGCTGTCGTCGAGAGCCTTCAGGCAGCTTACCGTCTCGTCGGTCCACGCGGGTTGATCAAGACCCGTATCGTCGACGTTCAGATAAGGCCATAAACGATGTTGCAAGCTATCAAGATTGTGAAAATGAACAAGCATCGCCGACCAATCGACTTCGCGATCGGCGAGAAGCGCCGCCTCGGCCTGGGCGCGGAAGATCGCACGGTTGAGCGCCGCCTGGCCTCGAAGCTCGTCGAGCGATCTCGGCCGTCGTTTCCATACGATCGCGTTCGTATATTCAGGGATGAGCCTACGAACATCGGCGGCGAAATCGGGGCATTGCGCGAACGCCCAATCGAGCCCGGGAGCGTCCGACCCCGCGACGACGATCCCCTTGATCTTCGAAGGAGGGTATGTCATCGGCAGGTTCAGGCTCACAACCGCGCGATCGGCGGCGTCGAGCGTCTCCCAGATCGTCGGAGTGCGGACCCGGGTCGCGTCGTTCGGTCGAATCGATTTTGTTAAAGAATCAACATAATAAAATTCATGAATTCCGTGTTCGGGGGGTTCGGACCCGGTCGCGAACGAGGTCCAGGCGACGGGAGTGACCATCGGGGCGCTCGACCTGAGCGATCCGGAGGCGGATCGTCTCCAGAGTTCGGCGAGATTGGGGAGCCAGCCGCGCTCGAAGCCCGGCTTGAGCACCGCGGTCGTTCCGCCGTCGAGGCCGAGAAATAAAACCCTGGTAAGGGGCTCGGGCATCGCATACGCCTTGTGGGAAAAACGGCAACGTGTTATTCGAGGCGACGGCGAACCACGCCGGTTTGCCTGGGTCGTGTCGCGGAGCGAGCGAAGGTCGTCGTCGGGCCGAAAGAGTACCGTACCGCCGATATCGGTCAATCCCGACTTTTGGGCTCAAGCGGTGGTAAGGGATGCGACGATAACACCGGTTACAGGGGAGCGGGTGGGTTCCCCGGCCGAGGAGATCGTGATTCATGACGGATCGAATTTTCACGACGATATCGGCCGCGGCGCGGGGATTTCGATCGTCGTTCGCGGTGGGAATAACTGCGGGATGTCTTATTTTGATCTCGGGTTGCGCGAATATGCGCGAGGCCCGCGAGGCGAACCGCATCCCCCAATTCGGAATCGTCGACCCCAATCAGCCGCGCGAACTCGAAATGGTTTCGCTTCCGCCTTATACCGTCGAACCTCCCGACGAATTGGAGATCAGCGCCAAGCCGGCGAGCCTGGAATTACCGATCACGACCCCCACCGTCCAACAGGATGGAGTGATCGATCTCGGCTTCTTCGGCGAGGTTTATGTGGCGGGGCTCACGCTCGCCCAAATCGAGCGCAAGGTTGAGATCGCGCTCAACAGGCACGTTCAAGAGCGCAATATTAAGCTCGACCAGCCGATTCAAGTCTCGGTGCGATTGGTGAACGGCAGCTCGAGCAACTCGTATTACGTGCTTGGAACCGTGACGACACAAGGTAAATTCCCGATCACAGGGAACGAAACCGTGCTCGATGCGATCCTCGCCGCGGGGCTTCGTTCCAACAGCTTCCCCGAGAAGGCGTATCTCGTCCGACCTCACCCTCCGGGAGAGCCCGAGGAGATTCTTCAGATCGACTGGATCGGCATCAAAGAACGGGGCGACGCGCTCACGAATTATCAAATTATGCCCGGAGATCGAATCATCGTCCCCGGCAAACGCGCCCCGGGCTTGCTTAGATCGCTCTTCAGCGGCGGTTGATCAAGCTTTGTATGTGTTGAAAGATCGTTTGAACAATAATCTATCAGGTTATCCGGAAGGAAATCCGCATGACGGGCGGAATTTGATCTCTAACCTGATAATGTGAGCGGGACCATAAAATCGGGAGCGCGTCACAAAATCGGGAGGGCGACCGAATTTGGGAGGGCGACCGAATTTGGGAGGGCGACCGAATTTGGGAGGGCGAACCTCCTGGTGAGCCGGCATTATATGATTTAATTAACGTAATAGGGTCTTTTGATGAAATTGGCGCCTTAACAAACGGCTCACCGGGAGGTTCGCCCTCCCAATAAAAATAATCATTTATAAATGTTTCCTGGTATACGCGACATTTCAAAAGGGATTATCAAAAGAGGCTCACCGGGAGGTTCGCCCTCCCAATAAAAATAATCATTTATAAATGTTTCCTGGTATACGCGACATTTCAAAAGGGATTATCAAAAGAGGCTCGCCGGGAGGTTCGCCCTCCCAAATAGAGATACCGGAACATATTTGATCTTTGCGAATAGTGATTTTTTGATGAATCGCATCCGATATCGCCGAGAGAGATTTTCCGGATCGTCTCTCGGATAATTGATTACTTAAAAACGGCATCGGCGGGTTCGATCGCGGTAGCGGACGCGAAGCGATCGAACCGGCGCATAGCGAGCCGTTCGGGGATCTCGGTCGATCCCTCGCCGCGGCGAATGCTCCGCGCCCAATCGATCAACGCATCGTAATCGCCGTCTCCGTCGATCAGCCCGAGCCACGTCGTCGTTTCCGCCGTGACGATCACCGCGACGTTGGCGAGATCGCACGGACCCAAACATCCCGAGATCGTCAGTTGAACGCCCCGATTGAGCTTCTCCGCCTTCCAAATCGCCTTGATCCGATCGACCGGAACCGCGGGATATCCCCGATCGGTCCGGCCGCAACAACATCCATTACAAAACATCACCTGCGCGATCGATTTAATCCGCGTCGCCGTTGCCGTCGCTTCGGCGCACCCTCCGCCGGCCGTCGGCTGATTGTTTTCGAGAGCCATTAAAATTCAATACCTCTTTGTGCCTTGATTCCAAGTTTGTAAGGATGTTTAATTGGGACGACCTCGGAGACGAGATCGGCGGTTTCGACGATCGCCGCCGGAGCGCCCCGCCCGGTGAGAACGACGTGAAGCCGAGGGTCGCGCGCCTTCAGCAGCTCGACGACCGGCGCCGGATCGAGATAACCCAGCTTCATCACCACGTTGATCTCGTCCAAAATCACCATATCATATTTGCCCGAGAGAATCGCTTCTTTTCCCGTCTCCCAGATTTTCAGCGTCGTCGCGATATCCTGCGCGGGGTTCTTGGTGTCCCAGGTGAAACCGTCTCCCATCGGCCTGATCTCGATCTCGGGAAAGAGCCGATCGGCGAATTTCTTCTCGCCCGTCTTCCATTTTCCCTTGATGAACTGAACCATGAAAATCTTCAGTCCGCTCCCGAGCGCGCGGAACGCGAGGCCGAGCGCCGCGGTCGTTTTGCCCTTGCCGTCGCCGGTGTAAACGATCACGAGCCCGCGCCGCTTCTTGGGCTCGGGAGGCGCCGCGGAATCCTCCGATTCGGCGTTTTCGATTGGATTAGTCTCATTATCATTCATGCTTTGATGAACTCCCGGTTGGCGTGCCGATTGAGAATATGTTTTGGATTATGATGCGTTTAGGCGAACGAATCAGCTCGCGCGATCGAGCAGCGCGGCGCGGACGGCTTGTGAGAGTTTCGCTCCTTCGAGGCCGTCGAGCGAACGATACCGCGCGTGCGGCCCCCACGCTTCGGCGAGCCGGCGCGATCGACCGAGCCGGACGACTCCCGTCTCGGTGTCGACGATCAATCCCGCGATCCCCGATTGTCCCAAAATCCGAGCACGATCGAGAGCGTCGGCGAACGGATCGCCCCCCGCTTCGAGCGGAACGTTCCCTCGGCCGTCGGTGAGGACGACGACGAGCGGATCGATCCCGCGCGATTTCCGCCGCGTTCGAGCGATCAGATCGGTCGCCGCCGCGAGCCCCCGAGCCAGCGGTGTCGCTCCTCCGATCGGCAGTTCCGCTAGCCTCCGAGCCGCCACCCGCACGCTTCGCGTCGGCGCGAGAGCCACCTTCGCCTCCGAACCGCCGAACGTGATCAACCCCACCTGATCGCGCGCCTGATACGCGTCGACCAAAAGTGAAAGGATCGTCCCCTTCGTTTGCGTCATCCGCTTTTGAGCCCCCATCGATCGACTCGCGTCGACGACGAAAAGGATCAACCGCCTGGGGGAACACGATCGCCGTTTCGCCATTAAGTCGACCGTTTCGACACGTAAAGGTTCGATTTTGTCATTTATGTTCAATCGTCCACGAGCAATCTGATTCGGCGCGGCGGCTCGAATCGTCGCGGTCGTCGCGAGCTCGAACGAACCCCCTGTGTAAGGCTCCGCACGGCAGTAACGCCCGCGCCTCGAGGCCGCTCCCCCCTCCCCTTTCCGCGGCGATCGACCCGAACTCGCTCGCCGCCTACGCCGTTCCGGATCTTGATATCGATCGATCCTGATCCCGTGAATCTCCCCCGCGGCGAACGATTCGGCCTCGCTCGCCAAGTCAAAATCCCCCTCGGTCGGCTCGGCCGAAGAATCTCCGGGACGATTATCGAATTCATTCGTGAAATTATCAGGATGTGAAGAATCTTTTGCGCTCATCGCGGTCGAAGTTTTCGGTCGATTCGATCCCGGTCGTTTCGAGGGGGGATGCGTTTCGGGCTCGCGATCGGCTCGCGATCGATCGTCTTGGGAGCGGTCGTGACGATCGGGGTCGGGGTCGGGGTTGGGCCGATCGTTCCGCGTGCGGCGATGCGCGAGCGCGAGTTCCGAAACGAGATCGACGTCGGCGAGCGTCGCGACGGTCCTTCCTTCGTAAGCCGCGAGCGCCGCGGCGGCCTTGTAAATCGTCAGGTCGGCGCGCATACCGTCGGCGCCTTCGCGAGCGCAAAGGTTGCAGATCGAGCCGAGGACATCTTCGGGAACGACGACCGATGGGAGTAGCTCGCGCGCCTTGGCGATCCGTTCACCCTCGAGCCGATCGGCCTCGGCCCAATGTGATCGAAACGCGGCGGGATCGGCTTCGAACGCGAGCCTACGCCGCACCACCTCGGAGCGAACCAGGGGATCGTGAAGCGGATCGACATCGACTAAGAGCCCGAATCGATCGAGCAACTGAGGCCGCAGCTCGCCTTCCTCGGGATTCATCGTTCCCACAAGTAAAAAGCGTGCGGGATGGCGGAACGTCAATCCCTCGCGTTCGACATGATTGACTCCCATCGCCGCGGCGTCGAGCAGCAGATCGACAAGATGATCGTCAAGTAAGTTAACTTCATCGATATAAAGGATGCCGCGATGAGCCGACGCGAGCAATCCGGGCTCGAACAGCCGATCGCCGTGTTTGATCGCGCGTTCGATGTTCAGGCTGCCTACGACTCGATCGTCGGTGGCGCCGACGGGGAGATTGACGATTCGGATCGGTGATCGGACGAGCCGAGACGAATCAGCGAGCGGCGCCCCGGGGATCTCTTCTCCGGGAGCGCGGCGGAACGGGTCGTTTTCGTGGACCTCGATTTCGGGGAGAATCGCCGCGAGCGCGCGGACCGCGGTGCTTTTGGCGGCGCCTTTCGACCCTCGGATCAGCACGCCGCCGAGCCCGTTGTGAATCGCGGCCAAAATCAACGCCCGCTTCATCGAGGCCTGGCCGACGAGCGCCGAGAACGGATAAATCGATTCGCCGAACGTTCCCCGCATCGAATCTCCCTGAATCAACTGAGCCGACGGGCGGCTTTCAACTCGATCGGATCGCCGGCGAGTCGCCGCGCCGATCGAACCGCAAAGTTTGAACGATACGAAGAGCGACGGTCGCAAGGCAAGTGCGATTGAGCGATTCGGGACGACGCGAAGTTTTTCATCATCGGATTCGAAAATATTCGAATTTCCGATTCGTTATGTAATTGATTAATAATTACTGATGTGGATTGTCGAGTTTAGCCGTTTGTCGTGGCGTCTTCGAAATCCCTCGAACGTCGTCTTCGGGCGACGCTTAATAACGCATTTTCCAAACGCATTTTCCAGACAACGCATTTTCCAGAAACGCATTTTCCAGACACCCAAAAACGCATTTTCCAGACACCCAAAAACACATTTTCCAACGCATTTTCCAGACACCCAATGTTTGACCGCCTCCGAAAACGTATTTTCCAGACACCCAAAGTTTGACCGCCTCCGAAACTCCGCCATTAAACGCATTTTCCAGACACCCAAAGTTTGACCGCCTCCGAAACTCCGCCATTAAACGCATTTTCCAGACACCCAAAGTTTGACCGCCTCCGAAACTCCGCCATTAAATTATGAACGCATTTTCCAGACACCCAAAGTTTGACCGCCTCCGAAACTCCGCCATTTGAACGCATTTTCCAGACACCCAAAGTTTGACCGCCTCCGAAAATCCGCCATTAAATTATGTAACCCCTTGACTGATAATGGTTTAGCCCTTAGACCGCCCTTCGGGCCGGCGATATTCATACGTCGCTACGCTCGGTTAACCCGACAAAATTGGAATCGACCCGCACGACATCATTGACTCCCCGCATCAAATTGATACTGTTGTTCATCAGAAGCGGTCCGTTACACACCCGAGATCGTCGAACCCTCGTTCTTCAACCTCGGATTCGATCGAGTAACACCCAATCGAGGAGATCAACATGCCTTCGCGCCCTCGCAAAGAACTCGTCGACCCGTCCCAAATCGGCGTCTACCACTGCACATCCCGTTGCGTCCGCCGAGCCTTCCTTTGCGGATTCGATAA
>JAJYWB010000049.1 GCA_021791715.1 Planctomycetota bacterium
AGACATCCCACGCGACCGCTCCGAGGCTGCGACGGTTGAAAAAGTTCGCAAGCCGCTCCGCGATTATCTTGATGAATATCAGCAAATAGGAGCGAAGGCGGCGAAGTTACCCGAGCTCAAGGAAGGGCTCGACAGGGTTCGTGACGCGGCGAAACGCGTGAAGGAGCGTCGGTTGTTGCCCGATCAGTCGACGGTTCAGACGATCATCAAATATGAGTCGCATCTCGATCGATGCCTGGCGCGGACGATGACCGAGTTGCGTCGGCTGCAAAAAGAACGAAGGCAAGGATTGCGCCCGGTTGATGAATTCGGAGAAAGCCCGTCCGATCGAACGATCTTGCGGGAGGGCGAACCGCCGTGTGAGCCCGTTTTTAAGAATATCAATCCCCAGCCGACGGCTCGATCGACACCTCGCGATCCGGAAGAAAGCATTTCGGGTCGGGCGATCTTGCGGGAAGGCGAACCGCCGTGTGAGCCCGTTTTTACAAAAAAGAATTCTCAATCATCGGCTCGGACGACGCCTCGCCCTCCCGATGAAAACACGATCACGGAAACGCCGGCTCGGACGACGCCTCGCCCTCCCGATGAAAACGCGATCTCGGAAACGCCGACTCGGACGACGCCTCGCCCTCCCGATGAAAACACGATCACGGAAACGCCGGCTCGGACGACGCCTCGCCCTCCCGAGGAAAACGCGATCTCGGAAACGCCGGCTCGGACGACGCCTCGCCCTCCCGAGGAAAACGCGATCTCGGAAACGCCGGCTCGGACGACGCCTCGCCGGCCGCTCGAACGAATTGTGAACACTCCTTATTTGACCGAACCCGATGTCTTCGTTCAAATCGATTTCAACTCTCTCGAAACATACATTCATCAACGAGAGTAATCGATTGTCGAATCGCGCCGTCCGATTCGGTTCAGGCTTCGCCGTCGAGACGGTCGCGGTGAGCCGACCTGCGCGATGCTTTTCGGAGATAGCACGGAATCCTCGAACGAATACGCTCGACGGGCGATCGTGCCGATGAACTTTGGGTCGGAAAACGCTCGGGTCGGCGCGGATCGAGCGAGAGGAACCTCCCGCGACGCTCCTGGAAACGTCGTGCATTCTTCGGTTTCGGTCGACGGCTCGATTTCCACCCGGATCGCACCGCGAAATCGAAGAAAAAACGCCGATTCTGGATCAATATGGCGTGTTCGGCGAACTTGAGTGGAATTTTTACAAAAGATCGGGGCTTGACTTGGACACCTGGTTTGTAGGACATTCACGAAACCGACTTGGAATCGTCGCGGGGCGTTTCGGGCGGGAAATAGAGCGATTAGGAAAGATGGAACAGAAGAAACGGCGTTGTCAAGCCCCTGCCGGGTGAATCGGCGGAATCGTTGGGGAGTTCGGCGCGAGGGGTCGATTCGATGCGTAAGGGTTGATTTTGCTAAGGTTTAGGAACGGGGATGGGGCTGAAACCGAGGTCGATCGCGATTTGACCCCGTTCATGCGGGAGCTATAATTTTGACGTACCAAGCCGCGGAGAAGTTAGGATTCATGGCGGAATTCACGAGGTTTTCCTCGCGTCCCGGATCTCCGCTCGTGCGTCATTTTGGTTCCCGGGCCTGAGACAGTGCTTGCGTTCAGGAGCTCCCGGTGCCTCGGCAATCCGATACGATTCTCGCCGCGATTAAACGGGCCGTCGATATCGTCGCGTTGGTCGGCGATTATTTGCCGTTACATCGTCACGGATCGAAGGTCAAGGCGTTGTGCCCGTTTCACGACGATCACAAGCCCTCCCTCGAATTGAACCCTGATCGACAATCGTATAAGTGCTGGAGTTGCGGCGCGGGGGGGGACGTTTTCGATTTCGTCCAAGAGTACGAACGGGTCGATTTTCCCGAGGCGGTGCGGATGCTTGCGGAACGGGCGGGGATCACGCTTGAGAAGACGGCGACCGAGGGCTCGGCGTCCGCCGGCGCGTCGAAGGCCGAACTTCTCGATACGCTCGCGTGGGCCGAACGAGCCTACGCCGAGGCGCTCGCCGAACGTCCCGAGGCCGCCGAAGCGCGTGATTATTTATCGAAACGAAACATAAACGGTGAAAGCGTCGCTCGGTTCAAGCTCGGCTACGCCCCCGATTCGCGCGGTTGGTTGATCGATCGCGCCAAACGTAAAGGACGATCGACGATCCTGCTCGAACGCGCCGGGCTTTTGTTACCGAGCGACCGTCCCGACGCGCCGCCGCGGGAACGCTTCCACGGCAGGCTGATTTTTCCGATCCACGACCCGCGCGGCAGGGTTCTCGGTTTCGGCGGTCGCGTGTTGCCCTCGGTTGAGGAGCGGCTCGCGGCGACGGGTGCGGGAATCGCCAAGTATGTGAATTCGCCCGAAACGCCGCTGTTCCAGAAGAGGCGCCTCCTATACGGCGCCGATCTGGCGCGCGAAGGGGCGCGGCGCGAGGGTTTCGTCGCGGTCGTCGAAGGGTATACCGACGTCATCATGGCGCATCAGCTCGGCGCGACGAACGTCGTCGGCACGATGGGAACGGCTCTCGGCGACGATCACGTGATCGCGCTGCGGCGGCTCGCCGATCGTGTCGTCCTCGTCTTCGACGGCGACGCCGCGGGACAAGCCGCGGCCGACCGTTCGCTCGAAATCTTTCTCGGCCACGAGGTCGACGTTCGCGTCCTCACCCTCCCCGCGGGTTTCGACCCGTGCGATTTCCTCGTCGAAGCCGGAGTCGAAGCCTTCCAAGACATGGCGCGGAACGCCGCGGATCCGCTTACGTTCGTCGTCGATCGCGTTTCGTATCGTTACGATCTGAGTTCGATCGAGCAATCGCGGGTCGCCGCCGAAACGGTGTTGGCCACGCTCGCCAAGCTTCCCCGCACGAGTCGCGCGGGGCTGGATATCAAGCTGGCGAAGGCGCTCGATTCGCTCGCGTTTCGGCTTCGTGTTCCGGTGGAATCGTTACATCGCAGGCTCGCCGAGCTGAGGCGTGAGGCGGCGCGGGTCGCGGCGTCGCGCGCTCGGGGAGACGCGGCGCGGCGGGGGGCTCTCGCTCCCTCGACCGCGGTCGAGGGATCACAATCGGTTCCGAACGCGAACGGGGCGGCTCAGGCGATCGGGAGTTCGGTCGGGGACGGCTCGGGAGTCGTTTCCGAGGCGGCCGCGGCGCGACCGAAAATACGCCCGGCTCAGCTCGATCCGATCGATCGCGAGATCGTCCAGATGGCGCTCGATTATCCCGAGTCGGTCGCGGGGTTGATTTCTCGCGTGACGGTCGAATCGCTCCGCGATCCCGCGACGCGTGCGATCCTTCAAGCGTGTTACGACCTCTACGCGGAGGGGGTTGAGCCCGCGTTCGAGGCGGTGATCGTTCGGCTTGAACAACCCGAGGTGCGGTCGCTCGCCGCGGATCTGGTGTCGCCGATCGATCCCGTACCGATGCCCGATCGCGTCCGTCCCGCCGCTCCGGAGGACCGGCTCGCGGGGGTTCTGGCGCGTTATTCCGAACGGTTGCGGCAGGAACGGATCCACGAGGTCCTCGCGGCGCGGGCCGAAATCGACAAGGAGGCCGAGCCCGAATTGTATCGTGCGCTCACTGAAGAATATCTGGGTCTTTTACATCACAAGCTCGATTTACGCTAAGCGAACGCGTCTTCATTTTGACGATTGTCGCGAGGGAGGTTTTGGTTCGATGGAAAAAATGGACGAAGGACTAAAAACGCTGATCGATCTGGGCAAGAAGCGCGGCTTCTTAACCTTCGATCAGGTCAACGACGTCCTACCCGACGACGCCGGCAGTCCTGAACGGATTCATGGACTGCTCGAATCCCTCGACGAATTGGGGATCGAGCTGATCAACGAAGACCAGGCCGAGGCGCGGCTGCTCTCGACGGGGGATCTCGACGACGAGCCCGAAAGCCTGATCGACGAGGCCGAGGAGGAGCTCGAGATCACCGCCGAGGATATCGAGGAAATCTCCCGCCGCATCGACGATCCCGTCCGGATGTACCTGACGCAGATGGGAGAGATCCCGCTGCTGACGCGCGAACAAGAGATCAACCTCGCGAAAAAGATCGAGATCACCCGCAAGCGGTTCCGCCGCAAGGTTCTCGAATGCGATTACGCGCTCCGGCTCGTCGTCGAGGTTCTCAAAAAGGTGAACAACGGCGAACTCCCGTTCGATCGAACGATCAAGGTGTCGGTCACCGAGAATCTTGAAAAAGAGCAGATCCTCAGCCGCATGCCGGCGAATTTATCGACGCTCGAGCATTTACTTGAATGTAATCAGCGCGACTTTCGCTCGTATTTAAAAGGCAAGGGGGATCAAGAGCTGCGGCGGCGGTTGCGGCGCGACCTGAAAAAGCGCCGCGCCAAGGCCGTCACGCTCGTCGAGGAGCTTTCGATCCGGACGCAGAAGGTTCAGCCGCTGATGAAGCGGCTCGAGCAGGTCGCGGCTCGGATGCGCGAGATCGTCGATCAGCTCGACGAGTGCCGCGCCGGTCGGATCGGCAAGGAGGACAAATCGAATCTCGAGAAAGAACTGCGCGATTTGATGTTGATGTCGCAGGAAACCCCCGAGAGCCTCGCCCGCCGCGCCGACGAGATGAACGCGCGATACCGCGAATATGAACAAGCGAAACGCGATTTATCGGGGGGCAACCTTCGATTGGTCGTCTCGATCGCCAAGAAATACCGCAACCGCGGGCTTTCTTTCCTCGATCTGATCCAGGAGGGGAACACCGGGCTGATGCGAGCCGTCGACAAATACGAATATCGTCGCGGCTTCAAGTTCAGCACGTACGCGACGTGGTGGATCCGCCAGGCGATCACCCGCGCGATCGCCGATCAGGCGCGGACGATTCGGATCCCCGTTCATATGATCGAAACGATGTCCAAATTGCGAAACGTTTCGAAGAAGTTGCTGCAAGAGAAGGGACGCGAACCGACGATCGAGGAGACCGCGAAGGCGGCGAACATCTCGATCGAGGAGACGCGGCGGGTGATGAAGATCTCGCGGCATCCGATCTCGCTCGACCGTCCCGTGGGGGAAAGCGAAGACAGCTACTTCGGCGATTTCATCGAAGACGAGGCGGCCGAGAGCCCGATCAACGCCGCGACGCAAGAGATGCTCAAAGATAAGATTGAGCAAGTCCTTAAAACGCTCACTTATCGCGAGCGCGAGATCATCAAATTGAGATACGGCCTGGGGGACGGCTACACCTACACGCTCGAGGAGGTGGGCCGAATCTTCAAGGTGACGCGCGAACGCGTCCGCCAGATCGAGGCCAAGGCCGTCCGGAAGCTGCAGCATCCGGTGAGAAGCCGACAACTCGAAGGCTTCCTGGAAACGACCGTCTGACCGAACCTCACGCCGGCCGCTCACAAGAGCGACCGGCGTTTTTCATTGGCGGCTCGACCGATCGCCGAGATCGGTCGATGAATCGCCGCAACCGCGGAAAACCGAGCCCCGTGAACGACCCGACCGAACCTGAACAAACGAACTTAACACACGACGACCGGCCTAACCGCCGCGAACCCATGGGAGCCGTTTGACCGATGTCCGTGACCGCCGACAACCTCCGCGACCTCCACGAGCTGCACCGCCGCGCCCGCGCGCTCCGCGACAAACTGACCTCCGACCCCAAAACGCTCTCGTCCCGCAAGACGATCCTCGACGCTCGTCGCGCCGCGGTCGAGACGGCGCGCAAGACGCTTCAGGAGGAACGAGCCCGCGCCAAAAATCGCGAATCGCTCGTCCAATCGCAACAAGCCCGCGTCGAGGATTTCAAAGCCAAACTCAACCAGGTGAAAAAAAACGAGGAGTACAAGGCGATCCAAAACCAGATCGCCCACGATAAAGCGGCGATCGCCAAACTTGAAGATGAACTTCTTGAAACATATGCTCAAATTGAAAAACACGCCGCCGAACTCGCCGCTCTCGAGGGGGAGGTTAAAACGTTCGATCTCGAACTCGGCGAGATCCAAAAACGAATCGACGCACAAGCAAGCGAGCTGACTTCGAAACTCGCCGAGCTCGAAACCGCGATCGTCGAGGCCGAGAACATCATCCCCGCGCAGGAGCGCGATCGGTATCGCCGCGTCGTCAAGCATCGCGGCGCCGACGCTCTCGCAGCGGTCGAGGGAGGAGCTTGCTCGGGTTGCTTCGTCTCGGTGACGGGTCAAATGATGAATGAATTGATCAATGTAGATGCGATGGTGTTTTGCAACACGTGCGGCCGGGTGCTTTATCTCGCCGACGAGGCCGAGCCCGCGACGAAGCGTCGTTGAGCGCGACCGCCGCGATCGAATCGCTCGCGGCGCGTGCCAGGTAAAAGATCCGTCGGCGCCGCTCGCCTCCCCGGGCGCCGCCGCCGCGGCTTGTCGCTCGCAGTCCCCAAGGATCGCGGCGAATCCGCGTTGTCGCTCGGCGAAGATCCCTGTCTAATGTGTCGACGGACGCCGAATCGGCCGCGGGAAAAGCGGCGTCGGCGGCCGACGAGACCGGCGTCACGACCCCATTCCAGGCTTCGGAACGTGCAAGATGACCGGACTGAACCTCGAAGCGTTCCTCGGATTGCTCAGGGCCGATCTCGGCGCCTGGCTGAGCTTCGCCGTCATCATTTTGATCCTCGCGGTGATGACATGGACGAGTTGGGGCTCGCACAAGGCTTTGCGCAAGTGTTTGGTGCTCTCGATCGTCGCGCATATCGGACTCGTCCTCTACGGCGGCACGATTCCGCTCTTCCGCCACGCCGGCAATCTGGGGCTCGACCGATCCGATGAACCCGATCGCTCCGAACGGATCAAACGGATCGACCTCGTCGTCGAAACCGACCGCTCGGGTTCTCCCGGAATCGAATCGCCCAAAGGCCGAAGCCGAGGCCGAGTGGCCGACTGGGATCAACCCGGAGCGCCTCCCGCGCCGCTCGATCGATCGACGCGCGCCGCTAAAACAAGCCTCAACGAGCCGACTCCCGAGCCGAAACGATCCCCCGTCGCGATCGCTTCGATCGCTCCCTCGGCCGCGGCGCCCGAACTCGCGTCGATTCCAAACTCGATCGCGATCGCCGATCGTCCCGCCGAAACCGTTTCGCCCCCGCCCGCCGACGTCGCTCCGGGACGCGACGACGAGATCGTCGCACAACCAATTAAGAACTCGAGCATAAAAGAACAGGTTATCGCTCCGACTCCCGACGTCCGATTGCGGTCGCCGCGAACGATCGAATCGCGGCCGGCGAACCCCGACCGAACGAGCGTCGCCGCGTCGCGAGCGATCGCCCCAGCCGCGGCAGCGGTCGATCCCGTCCTTTCGGCGATCAAAAACGGGGTCAAGCTCGCCGATCCTCAGCCTCGAGAAAACGGCGAGCGTGATCGTTCGATCGCCGCGGCCGCGGAGGAGTCCGGTTCTTCGAAACCCGCCGCGGGGGAGGGGGGTTCGACTTCCGTCGCAACCCGCGTCGAGCCCGAATCGAACGGCTTTTTGCCCGATCCTCCCCGCGCCAAACCGCTGAAGGGTGTCGACCCCAAACCGGCGGTCGCCGAGGTCGACGTCCGAGGCCGCTCGCGACGCTCGCCGACCGCGGAGATCCCAGCGCTCGCCTTGAACGATCGACCGGCATATCAAAATATGTCGAAAACAGAAATCACACGGGCGACTCCGCGCGGTGCGGGAAGGCTTCCCGACGTCAAAGGAGCGATCGGCGGCAGGCCGCTCGACGACGTCCCCGAGGTTTACCGTTCACGCCTCGACCCCGACCGCTCGGCGCTCGCCAGGAAAGCGGGAGCGAGCGAAGCGAGCGAACAGGCGGTCGAACGCGCGCTCGATTGGCTGGCGCGGCATCAAGACGCCGACGGCCGCTGGAACGCCGGAACCGTCAAAAACGCCGAGGGAGTTTCCACCCCCGAGCAATTCGACTTCACCGTCCACTGCCCGCCGGGCGAAACGTGCGCCGGAGCGTGCTTCTACGCCCAGGCCGACACCGCGACGACGGGGCTCTCGCTCCTCGCCTATCTGGGAGCGGGATATACTCATATAGACGGTAAATATACCGATACTGTATATAAAGGTTTGCAATTTTTGTTGGGTGAACAAAAGCGAGACGGCGACCTGCGGGGCGACGCACGATCGGTCGGGATGTATTGCCACGCGATGGCTACTTTGGCGTTATGCGAGGCTTACGCGCTCACAGGCGACGAAAAGCTCCGCGACCCCGTCGAACGCGGCGTTCGATTTCTCGTCCACGCGCGATCGTCGGGAGGAGCGGGCTGGAGGTACATCCCCAACGGTCGCGACGCCGACACGAGCGTTTTAGGGTGGGTGGTGATGGTTTTAAAATCGGCACGCGAGGTTCGCATCCCGATCGCCGACGAGGCGCGCTCCGCGGCGCTCGATTGGCTTGATCAGGTGAAACGTGGAACCGACGGCGGACTGGCGGTTTACATGCCGGGACACGCCGTCACGCCGACGATGACCGCCGAGGCGTGGGTCTGTCGCCTCTTCCTCGGCGTCGACCGGAGCGACGCCGCGAGCGACGAGGCCGCGACGTATCTTTCGCGGCGCGGCGGCGATCGCGACGGTCTTAATTATTATTACTTGTATTACGGCACCCTGGCGATGTTCCAGCGCGGCGGGGTCGATTGGACGCGATGGAACCGCGCGGTGCGCGATCGGCTCATCGAGCGTCAGGTGAAGCGAGGACACTCCGCCGGAAGCTGGAATCGCGACGACGATAAAACGTGGGGAGCGCTCGGCGGCCGCGTCTATTGGACCGCGATGGCGACCTTAACCCTCGAGGTCTATTACCGCTACTTAAGGCTCAACGAGCCGATCGCGCCGCGGCGCGTCGCTCCCGCCCCCCGAGCGATCGACCCGGCGCTCCGCCGCTCGTCCCGCGACGACGATCCCGCCGACCCCTAATCCCAGCTCTTTTCAACCCTCGAAGACCACGATCGACCCCCGAACAACCTCAAAAAACTAACAAAAGAGAATAATTTTATGCCTGGATGTAACGCATTCGAAACCGCGGTTTAAAGCCGATCCCGCGGCGGAACGAGGGTCGATCGTGCGGTTGTGATCGGCTGAGACGGCGCGGCTCGGCGGAGTCGAGGAAAAACGTTCTTGAGCGAAGGTTCGATTTTTCCGAAAACGACTCTTGACGATCGCGGATAATCTTTTGACGCTAGGAACTTCGTGAGTCAGGATGGGTCGTGGAATCCGCGTCGTAAATCGAAAAGACAAGGGGCGCGAGGCGGGTTTTGGGTTCAGAGCGATCGAGGCTTGGGATCGAATTCGTCATGGGCATCGAGGAAACTGGGATCGCGATCGTCGGCTGCGGATCGGCGGCCCGAATCCACCTGGGTCGGCTGCTCGGCTTGCCCAGTGTACGGATCGTCGCTTGCGTCGATCCCGATCGACAAGCCGCCGAGTCTTTCGCGGCGTCGGTTCCGGCGGCTCGCGGCCCCGCGATCGCATACTCGGATCACGTCGAGATGCTGCGGCAAACGAACCCGCTCGCGATCGCGATCTTCACCCCGCATTTGATGCACTACCGCCCCGCGATGGACGCCCTCCAAACGGGCTGTCATGTGTTCATAGAAAAACCGCTTTCGACGAACACGCAAGAGGCGGTCGATATCGTGCGATTGGCGCGGGCTCGGAACCGCAAGGTCGGCGTCGGGCATCAGTATCGGCTCCGCCCGAGCCTCGAACGAGCTCGGTCGCTGATCGCCGAAGGCGCGATCGGGCGGATTCGTCTCGTCGAGGCGACGCTGGCTCAACCCTGGTTGGCCACCCACGCGGGCGCCGAAAACTCTTGGCGATTCGACCCCAAGATCTCGGGAGGTGGTATACTCGCCGACGCGGGGGATCATCTGATCGACGCGCTCTTGTGGACGACGGGTCAAACCGCGTCTCGGGTCGCCGCGCTCCAGGATCGACCCGAGGCGAAGCTCGACGTCGTCACCGCGGCGACGATTCAACTCGATCAAGGTACGTTGGCGATTTTATCGGTATCGGGGGTGTCGCCCGAGTCGCTTTTTGAACTGGTTTACTTCGGCGATCGGGGACGAATCATCGCGACCGATCATTCGCTGTCGATCCACACCGAGGACGAAGGTCGCGATCTTCCCGCGGCGTTGCCGGAAGCGACCGAAACGATCGATTCCAATTTCATCGCGGCGATATCGGCCGATCATCCGCTATGTTGCCCGGCCGACGAAGCCGTCGACACGGTTCGATTGCTCGAGGCGATACATCAATCCGTCGCCACGAGCCAGGTTGTTCAAGTGAGTTAAGATCAGAACGGAACCAACCCGTCCCGGCTACGCTCGCGACCACCCCCTCGGGAGTGCGACGAACGAAAACCAGGATGTTCCTTTTTCACAAGCGTTGAGGTGTGCATGGGAATCGGTCGAGAATCCTGCGAAGCGGCGCTTGACACACAAGCTCGGTACGACTACGAGTATCCATCCCCATTACAATTAGGCCGTCGGTCGGCCATGCGGACAGAACGATCGATCGACCGTTTAAACCGGGTTGGCGGGCCGTCCGCCCGCCTCTTCCTTGCCTTGAGGACCGACCCAATGTTGGACCCATCGCGGCTTGCTTTCCCCGTGCTCGACCTCCCCTATCACGTGGAGGACGATCGCGATTCGTCCCCCTTCGCTCGTTACCCCGGTGACGAGGAAGATATCGAGGAAGACGAAATCGACGACGACCTCGACGACGACGACGAGTTCGACGACCTCGACGACGAGGACGACGACGATCTCGACGACGACGACGACGAGGATCTCTCCGAAATCGACGAAATGGACCTCGACGACGACGACCTCGACGACGACGACCTCGACGACGATCTCGACGACGATCTCGACGACGACGACGACGAGGACGACGTCGTCTAAAAGGTCGCCTCGCGACCAAAACGTCGTCTTTACGCCCAAAAACACGCGCGAATCGATCGGGGAGCGGCCGCCGAGCCCTCCTCGATCGATTCATCACGCGCGAAACTCCCGAATCAAACGAACACAATCGATCGACGGCTCAACAAATGATCGTTTTTATTCTTTATTGTTGTGTTTTATAAGCGTTATTAGAAATAAATTGTATCATGATTTTAATTAGAGCTAAGTTTCGCGATAGAGATGTTCATAAAATTACCTTCAAGATCGTCGGCGGGCGATGAATACGGCGATTTTCAGACACCCGTCGATCTCGCCGAGCGCGTTTGTTCCCTGGCGTCGCGATGCCTTCCCGAACCCGCGACGGTGATCGAACCGACGTGCGGAACGGGGACTTTTTTGATCGCGGCGCTCGATCGATTCGCCGGAGTCGAGCGAACGATCGGCGCATAAATAAATCGCACATATATTCGCACGTTTAGAGACAAACTCCGCGGAAAAAGCAATTTCGATATATCCGAATGGATGATCGTCGAGCCGCTCGATACGCTCGCGAAAAGTCGTGCGACGATCGGGCTTTTGTGTAAAACCGCGGTCGCTCGCAAGGCGCTCGCGCACGCGTGGAAAAACCGGATCGCCTTGGCGGAGGCCGAGATCCATAAAATCGACGCCGCCGAATCGTTCGACGCCGCTGCCGACGCATGCTTATTACTTTGTACGATTACGTCGACCGGCGCCGCTCGCGATCGCCTCGTTTATCAAAACCTCGACGATCGTCGGCACATCGCGACGATCGGGTATCGCGACGACCCCCTCGTCGCCGACGCCAACGCTTACGATCGCTGGAAACACTGATCAGGCAAAAGATCTACAAATGGCGATCGGGCGTCAAGCACGATTTCTCGCGGGTGATGGCGCCGACGCGGGCGGGAGCGCGATATCGCAACGGGTTCGGCGAAATCATCGATTCTGGAGACGATTATCTTTATCCGATGCTCAAACGCTCGGAAATCGCCACGGGTCGCGGCGACAACCCCGAGCGACTCATGCTCGTCACTCAAAAAACGATCCGCGACGACCTTTCGGCGATTCGCTCGGTCGCCCCCAAAACATGAAATTATCTGCAAAGCGATGCGACTTTGCTCGATCGACGAGCGAGTTCGTTTTATCGGGATCGTCCCCGATTTTCGATCTTCGGGATCGGCGATTACTCCTTTTCGCCGTGGAAAGTCGCGATCTCCGGATTTTACAAACGCTTGCGATTCTCCGTGATCGCTCTCTTCATGGAATCCCCCGTCGTGCTCGACGACACGGCGTGCTTCTTGTCGTTCGAGAACGAACGAGAAGCGCGGTTGATCGCGGATTCTCTCAACAGCGAAGCCGCGACCGAATTCTTCTCGGCGTTCGTCTTTTGGGATTCAAAACGACCGATTACGATCGAGCTTCTTCGTCATTTTGATCTAATAATGCTTGCGCAAGAACTTCATAAAATAGATCTCCCCGAACGAATTGCATACAGATATCCAGATTAATTAATTTATCTTGCACGCTAAACTATTAAATTATTTTACATACATAAATGATATAATAAACCGGCTCGGTCGGCGATTCGCCCCCGTGAAAAACGCGCCGCGTTAGGCGTCATAAGCGAGGACGAGCCGCCGCGTGAACCGGTCGCTTTTCATCGTTTTGATAATCGACGATCGAAGCCGAAGCCGACCTCAACGCTTCGATCGCTTCAAAGCAAAAGATGTATATGTCACCCCATCCTTATCTTGAATCATATACCCTCCGAAGGGAACGAGCCTTCGCGCGATTACCGACGCCTCGGGAAGCTTATCAATCAAGGATTGTATACTATCTTGATCTTTTGGCGCGTCACCCTCCGCCTGCCGAAGCGCCGGATCGACGACCGCGGGCTCGCCGGGCGCCGGAACTTGAACCGGCTGAAACCGCGGCAAAAGTTTGACGGACCCGACACCCAGAACGGCGGCGAGATCGAAAACCGATCCCGACATTTTGACGAACGCATCGGATTTGAGGAACCGATAAATCAGTGGAAACGTCTTGTTCGGATTGATCATCATCACCGACCCCAACTTATCCGGCGCCGAGCGGACGAATTGATCGACGATCGAATCGCGCGACCGCGCGGCGTTTACGTCGAGAACTCGCTCGAGCAAACCTTTACCCGTCGCGATGAAAATCGATCCCTTCGCCTCCGCCACGCTCAAAACGCCCGAGGCGCGCCTCGATTGAAACTTCGGATCGGCTTCGATCTGATCGTCTTTCCAATCGAACTCATAAATCGTCGTCCCCTGGAATTCACGCCTTCGGGGTACGACGTCGAGCCAATCGCCGAGCAGCTTCGTCAGCGATCGGAACGATCCCCCCTCCTTGTTCGCAATCGATAAAACTGATTCCATGCTTTCAATCGATTCCGCGTCGGCGAAATCTCCGATCAACGTGATCCGATTCTGAAACGATTTAAGTATTTCTTCATTAATCTCGGAACCGAAGACCAAGGCGACCGATTGACGGAACTGTTCGGCCGATTTCTCGTCAAGACAGCCCGCGATCTCCTTAAACGCAGCGTATGTCGCCCGAGCGTCCCAACTCCACGATTGATAAAATCCGATCGATTCGGGAACCCACGCCTCGGGCGAAAGATCGACCGAGGGCGCCCGAACCAACTTGAAAGCGCCCCGAGGTTCGCCGTTTGTAATCACGAATGTTTGATTATAAAAATCATATTTATTTGTATTGAACGCCAAGGCGCCGCCGACCCCGCGAAAGCTGTTGAGACCGAGAAAATCGGAGATGAGCCCGAACTCCAAACTCCCCGTGAATCCCGCGGTCGCTTTGGCGATTTTTTTGGTCGCCGCGGCGACATTGACGTACCAAATCAGACGAGCGTCGGAATCGACCTTGGCGAGCATCTTGGAGTACGAAAGCGTGGAAAAAAGCGAAGGTCCGCGATCCGTCCCGGCGCTCAAAAAAGATTTGATCGCTCGCGAGTCGGTCGCGAAATAAAAGACGTCTCCCTTACGTGTCCAAACGATTGGAGCTTGAACATCGGGACGCTCTCCCGCTCGTTGAACCGGAGCAGCCGCGACAAATCCCGGAGGAGGATTCGGCGCGACTCCTGGTGGAACGGCGTTGAGATCTTGCCCGGGCGCCGCGGCGCCGCCGTTCACGGGAGGATTTACAGCCGCCGATTCGGGTTGTTTCGCGGGTTCGATGATCGTCAGAACGAACGTTTGAAACGTCTCGATTCGGACCGTCCCGCCCGATTTTTTGAGCCTTTCGGCGTACGATCGGCAGAACTTCTCAACCGCCGTGGAATTCGTCCCCGCGTCGACCGAAAGCAAGATCGCCGCGGGAATCTTTGGATCCTTGATCCCGACGACCGCGAGCGAAACCTCGCCGCGCGGTAGGTCGGACAACTCGCGGATCGAAACCCCCTCGAAACCTTGCTCATCGACCAATACGCGCTGAAATCGACGCGAAAGCTCGTCGAGCAACGGCTTCATCGCCGCGTCCGAACACAATTCGGCAAGGGTCGTTTCGCCGAAGCTCGCTTTCAACTCCGAGTAATTTTTGATTTTGATAAATGCATAAGTTGACGCCGGAAGCGATTTCTCGATCGGCTCGGCTTCGGCCGCGGCGCCGATTCGCGACGAGCACACGATCAATCCGAGGAGCGAAACCCACGCGGAGACGAGATAAAATCGACGCATCGGACGAACCTCCCTGAGAAGTCGAATACGACGGATCCTTCGCTTCGAGAAGATTAACCGTCGTCGGGCGTAACTTGCAAGAGAAAACGCCGTGAGTTTCGGAGGATGATCAAAATACATATATTTTATTACTATATTATATATTTATTTTTATTATGAATATGATAACTTAGAACTCGATTCGACCGCGATCGGCAAGCGACGAAGGCCGATTGTCGCGAGGAATATCGGAACCGCACGACTCCGAAGTATCGACTTACGACTCGGAAATTTATAATCTGTATGAGCGCGATAACCGATTCGAGAATTCAGGAGTCGTCCGATGACCGCCGCGAAATTCCTCGCCAAAAACGCGTTCGAACGCATCGCCCTGGTCGTGCTCTCGTTCGTCGTCGTGTATCTCGTCGCCAAAGATCATTTTCCCAGGGATCAACCGAATCTTACCATTCTTGAAGGTTTGGAAGCTAAAAGTTTGGTGATACGAGGGGGCGTCGATTCGCCGTCGATCACGCTCGAATCGAGCGAGAATTCGGCTTCGATCCGAATGTACCTCGGCGAAAGCACGCCGAGGCTCGAACTGACGTTGAATCGATCGGGTCCAGGCGAGATCGCCGAAACATTAATTTTTAGAAATACCGATAATTCGTCGAAAACGGGACTGATCTTAAACAGCGACGGCTCCTCCGAAATCAGGATGATCGACCGATCGGGTTCGGGTTTAATATCGATCCGTAACGATTATAATGATTCGAAATCGTTGATTTTTCGCGACGACAATCGAAAGACGATCGAATTAACGACGCATCACAACGATTTATCAGAACTTAATCTATATGATCGCTATGGAAATGAATCGATTCGGGCGATCGTACCCCCCGACGGTCCGAGAAGCCTGGAGATCTCGGGCCGGAATCCGGGATCGAGGCTTCGCCTCGCGTGCGAGGATCATGATACCCCCTCGATATCCCTATATCAGTCGGATAAGAAAACGGACGCTCCGCGGATCTCGCTCGCGATCGACGAAAAAAACAACGCTCGATATTCCATGGCGAATTCTTCCGGGAAGACGGGACTCGCTCAAACCGTATCCGAAGACGGATCGTCGTCGATCGCCCTTTTCAATCAAATCAACAATAAATTGTTATTACAATTATTAGGTTCTCCCGAATATTCGGGGGTGAAACTTTTCGATCAGAAAGGTCGTTCACGAATCGATTTAACGATATCAAAATCTTATCCTTACTTATTCTTCAACGATTCGGCGGGCGAAGTGTCGACGCGATTATCCGCGAGCGACGCCGATTCCACTCTGACGTTCTTCAAGGGAAAAACTCCGAAGGTCGTCGTGGGAAACGACTTCGGAATGTGGGGGATCTCGTCTCAAGATTCGCATTTTAACAACAGAATATTCATGGGAGTCGATCATAATGATATAACGCGAATGGAAATCGATAATCCCCGGGGCGATTCATTCTTTTCGATCGAATCCGGTTCGACGCCCACGTCGCTTCGATTGGGCGACGGAAACCAAACCCGCTTCCACTTCGGAGTCGACGCCAAGAACCAAACGTTTTATTCGATCAAAGACGCCGACGGAATGAGTTTGCCGATTCAGTAAGCTCGACTAGGCCTCGATCAAGCGACTGAAGCCTTTTTTTCGATTAAAAATCAAAAAAACGCTCGAAAAACCCCTTGTTTTCCGCTAGAATGAAGGCATGAAAACTTCCCACTCAGCGAATTAAAGGAGAATTTCGAGTGCGCCCCAATATCGCTCAAAAGCTTCAGGATCGCAAGAGTCAAGTCCAATCGCGGATCGAGCATCGACCCGGCTGCTATCGCGACGAACCAATGTTCGCCGCGTCAAACATCCACTTCGAACTCTCCGATCGCTCCCAGGCCGTCTCATGCGGGGGCGTGGGATTGATATTCGCGGTCGCACAAAAGCTTGATCTCGTTCAATCCATTAATGATGGCCTGAATCTCCTTCGTGTTCACCAACCTTATTCCGAATCCGATCATGTTCTTAATATTGCATTCAATGTCCTAGCGGGTGGAACTCGCCTCGAACATATCGAACGGCGACGCTCCGACGAGGCGTATCTCAACGCCATCGGCGCGATCCGTATTCCCGATCCCACGACCTCGGGGGATTTTTGCCGTCGATTTAAAGAATCGGATATTCTTAAGTTGATGGATATTTTCAATAAGACGCGAGTACGGGTCTTGAAAACCCAGCCAAGATCTTTTTTCGACGAGGCCTTCATCGACGCCGACGGAACTCTCGTCGAAACCGACGCCTGCAAGAAAGAAGGCGTCGACATCGCGTATAACGGCGTTTGGGGTTACCATCCGCTGGTCATCTCGCTCGCGAACACTCAGGAGCCTCTCTTCATCGTCAATCGTAGCGGCAATCGGCCGTCTCATGAGCGCGCTCATGAGTTTATCGACGAGTCGATCGAATTGTGTCTTGGAGCGGGTTTTCGCAAAGTGTGCGTTCGCGGAGATACCGACTTCACCCAAACCAAGCACCTTGATCGATGGGCCGATTTACCGAACGTTTCGTTTGTTTTCGGTATGGATGCTCGAGCGAACTTGATCGAGATCGCCGAGAATCCGCCCGCGGACGCCTATAGCCTGCTTCGACGGCCTTCGAGACATAAGGCTCGGACGAAGCCGCGTTCCAAGCGTCATGACGTCAAGAAACGGATCGTTCAGGAACGGGAATTCGAGAATATCACGCTTGAGGAAGAACAAGTCGCCGAATTCTCGTACAAGCCGACCGCGTGTCGTCGATCGTATCGCGTCGTGGCACTTCGAAAGAAGCCGGCAATAGAGAAGGGTCAAATGAGGCTTCTTGATGAATACAGATACTATTTCTACATTACAAATCGATACGACTTGTCCACCGGAGAGGTCGTCTTTCTCGCGAACGATCGATGCGATCAAGAGAATCTGCCGACGCAGCTCAAGGGAGCGATGAAAGCGCCGTCGTCTCCGGTCGACAATCTCGAGAGCAACTAGGCTTACATGTCGATGGCGTCGTTGGCTTGGAGTTTGAAGGCCTGGGCGGCGTTGTTGATGACCGAGGATGGACGCGACGAACAGGAAAAAGAGCGACGACGATCGGAAAAGCGAAAGCTTTTGCGGATGGAGTACACGACGTTTCGAGCGGCGATCATCGATATACCGGTCAAATCGTACGGAGCGGTCGTCGCTTGATCTATCGAGTTCTTACGTGTTGGAGTCCGTGGTTGGATAGCTTCTTCGAGATCGCGGATCGGGTTCAATTCTCACGGTTGTGTTGACGGATGAGAGAATTGAAGTCGGAGTCCGGACGCTCCGATGAACGACGGCTTTCTAGACCCGGAAAGAACCAAACGATATGCAAATAATAACACTAAACCAATCGAACGGGCGAGCGGCCCGGAACGAATCGGTACGGAAACATAGTATTAGCAATGGATCAAAGAATTTACGTGCGTCATTCGCTTAGTTGAGGACTAATCTGGTCGATCCAAAGTTTGGGTGTCCGAGCGTTGGGTTTATAGAGATTTTTATATATAATTTATTGATTAACGCTCACGTATTGGTAATGATCGTTTATATACAATATAAGGTTCTCTCTTGACTCATCATAGCAGTCGATATATACGACTGATTTCATACCTTTATTATCGAGAATATCGCATATTTTAATCAGTTCTAGATCCGATATGTTAGTTCCGCCGAGCACCAATTCCTTCAATGATAATGATTGGCATAACTTATTAATCTGACACATATGCAAATCGCATCGAGTAAGGTCTAAATAAGTCAGATGTTTGCACTTCTTCAATATGTTTAAAACATCGCAATTAACCATTGTATCCCTAACGGATATAGATTCAATAGTATTGTATGTATGGTTTATGATATACTCAATACCTCTTGATGTAATTGGATTTCCTGAGAGGTTAATAAATTTAAGTTCACATCGATCTGGGAAAATCATTCTTTCTAAAAATGATGAATCGATATTACAATAACTAATGTTCAGTTCCTTTAGATGTCGAGGGATAATAATATTTTCGCTTGATATTATATTGATATCAGAGACTATAATTTCTAAACCGGTCAGTTCGCTCGAAGAGAGTATATACATAATGTCCTGTGAGTTTAAATATGCATCATGTACGAATATGCGATGGTAATTAATGTCTCGCAACTTATATAGATATTTTTTTTGAGTATTATTCTTATCAAATCCGACACCTACTAGATAAACGGATTGGAATTTCGGGTTGAGCTTTCCTAAGACAGAATATCTGTAAAAGAATCTGAATCCATGATTTTCAAGAAATGTTACTGAGCTGTAGTATCTGAATAATCGAGCACAAAAATGTATCGTAACAATCATGAATAATATTAACAATAACATAATAGTATATTTCAGTTTTGCTTTAATCATGATAATCACCTAATGGATACCTTTCTTAAAATGACCCAACAATTTTAGATGGGTTACCTGGAGGAATCTTTGCACCACGTGAGGGTGGACCAATACTATAGATATTTCCATCATTACCACCTACAAGCCACGGAACAGCAGGCGTCGGAATATTCTGACCTGGAATGAAGATTGGTAAAGCTGAATTTCTAGGATCGAGTGGGCTTGTTGATGGATCAGAAACAATTGGTCTTGGATGTGTGTGAATTATACCAACAAGAGTTTGATTCTTCGGAACATGCAATGTCTGAGTAAGATTAATCCCCGGAAATCCGATGGGACCTGAGAGAATATTGGTAAAACTAATGTATCCTTCTTTATCTTGGAGGATTCCACAACCCCATTCTTGAAAAGTCCCATTGCGATAGGATTTCTTCATCAAAACCTTAATTTTATTGATTACTAATTTGTTTTTGCCAAGTTCAGCTGCTGTAGGAGGTAATATAGTGGTGTTGATTGCAGTTGTATTTACCAGCGGAGGAGCTGGTGGTATATCAGGATTTCCAAACCCTATATTTCCTTGAAATGGTATCTGTGGAGTATTCTTCTCAGTTCCATCCTCTAAAAACAATCCTTTTGGATCTGTATAATTTGTTGGATTGTTATTAACGTATCTATATGTATTAGTATCCAAAGATGATAAACCAATCGGATCAATGCGCATAAATAATCCATTTTTAGATGAATATACCCGATGCCAATCATTGTACAATCCGGAGATCGTATCATACTGCATGCCGTCGAACTTGAATTGGCTCCCCGAGCTCGGATTGCTCTCGGAATGAATCCCTCCAAAGGCGTCGTACGTAATATGATCGATCACCGTCCCCGACGCGTCGACGATGTCGCGAACCGAGCCGAGCTTGCCCGTCAAGTACCAATCGGTCACGCCCGAGGCGTTCGTGCGCGCAACCATCCCCGTCACGCCCGGAACGTAAGACGGACCCGCGAGATAACGCTCCAAAAGCGTTCCAGAGCCGTTGAACTCGGCGTAAGGCGTGTTCGAGTTCCCGTTGTAAACGATCCAAGTCTGAGTCGTCGTTCCGCCCGAAGTCTTGTCGATGGAAGAGGTTCGGACGCACGATCCGTCGAGCGCGGACGAGCCGATTGCCGATAAATCTTCGGTATGAAACGTCACGAGGTTCATTGGAACGCGCCGGTGTCGTTACGAGTTCGAATTCGCGATACACGTCTGATCGATCCCGATTCCGACGATAGCCGCGGTGGAGAGGAGAGAGATCGTCGAAGAGGCTCGATTGATAAACATCCGAGCGAGCCGAAACAATCGATAGATCATAAGTAACGCTCGGAATCGGGGATTTCAATACCGTTACCGAGACGATCTTTGGGATTCCAGTCGGATCCACCGATTGGATCATCTATTGCCATTCGAAACAGACCGCCACTCGAAACCAGTCGACAGACGCCCAATCTTTGGCTAAATCCCTATCAAATATCGGGTTAGGTGATTTGATCGAGGAGTTCAGGGGCGGTCAAATTCCGGGTGACTGGATGGTGGGCTGTCAAATTGGGTGTTTGGAAAGTGTGTGGAGATAAGGACAGCAGAATATCTCCGGGCCGAAGTGAGATTTGAGATCTAAGCCTCTATCAGTCTTTGGGTTACATGATATAATGGAGGTGTTTAGGAGGCGTTCAAATTCTGTGTGTCTGCTTTCTGGTGCGCCTGTATTCTGGTGAGAAACAGACCGCCATTCGAAACCATTCGCACCAGACACCCAATCTTTGGCAAAATCTCTATCAAACAACGGGTTATGTGTTTTGATCGAGGTTTTGATGGGCGGTCAAATTCCTGGTTTCTAGAAAGTGATTCTCTTTGCAACTGCTTCAAGGAATGTTGATCTCCTCTATTGCGTGTTTATCGATCGAATTCGAGGATGAAGATTGAGTGTTGATCGATCTACCATTTTGGACAGTCTACATCGGATGAACAAGAGTGTCTAATTGATGCTGGCTGTCAATGATGTAGTCTGGGTCGGTTCTAATTATGTCTCGATAAATGAATTTAACGAAGTGAGAATACCTCAGGCACGAAGGGGGGGCTCAGGTCTAACTCCCTATCAAACATCGGGTTAGGACATTTGATCGAGGAGTTCGGGGGTGGTCAAATTCATGTAGTCTGGATAATTGATCAGCGAGTCTGGATACTTCATCGTATAGTGGTAGTCTCTCAAGGAGTTTTGTTTTCAGGATCTACTCATCTGAACACCCAGTTTAAATTAGTATGCGTATTACAACTATTTACATTCTTGAGTGATTTCATACGACTTAATATAATCATCGACTCATCAGTAATTAAAGTATCGTTCACTATCAAAGTTTCTAGAGTTTTATTGTCTCTGATATATCTAATTCCTTTATCAGATATGAACGTATTTCCAACATCAAGTAATTTAAGTCGAGAGAGACGAGTGATTGATTTCATGGAATCGTCATTTATTAATGTGCTACCGATAAAGATTTGATCAAGCAGTTTGTTTTGTTGGACAAGCATTTCTACACCTATATTTGTGATCTTTGTACAACTAAGATTTATTGTCCGCAATTGATTTATATCCGTCATGAATGATAAACCTGTATCCGATACATTGCAGTTATACATCGATAGTGAATTAAGAGAGACATATTTATTCAGCGTTTTCATTGCAGAATCAGTGATTTTTGTATCACCTAAATTGATATCCTTGATATTAGTTAATATAGAAATGTCATTAAGTCCATTATCATTAATGGGTGTATGCTCTAGATTGAGTTTTTCCAGCCCGACTTGTGAGCGGATATACCTAATGTATTTATTTTCCAGTAATGAACACCCTGAGAGATCAAGATCTTTTAGTTGTATAGAAAACAATCCCTTCAATCCGCCCCCTAAGATCCGATTTCCTTTTAATGATAGTGATTTTAAATGCTGGAAATCTTTTAAATGAATTAGACCGTTATCTGTAATATCAGTATTACTTAAATCGATTCGGTTTAATCCGACAAGCGATTTCAATGAATTAACTCCATCATCATCAATCATTGTATTTGAAATATCTAATTGTTGAAGTCGGACAAGATGAGATAAGTTTCTGATCGAAAATACATTTATGTCAGTCTTACTTATTCGTAATACTTGTAAATTTTTCAATCGCATGATATATTCTGTCGGATCAACATCAGTAATAACATCAGAAAGATCCAGTTCCCGTAAGTTTGATAATTTTGCCAAACAAGACAAGCCTCTTGCACTCAAATGCGTACCTGATAAATTGATAGATCTAAGATTATTAAGTTCTTTAATATGTGAAAGTCCAGATCCATCAATTTCAGTAGATGACAGATCAATTGACTTAAGATTAATTAGATTTCGCAGATGAAGCATTCCTAGATCCGAGATATCCGTCATTGATAAATTTATTGTGGCGAGATTTACAAAATCTTCCGGGCTATTAATTTTGTCGGGACGATAATCAAATGGCGGCTCCACGAGAAACTTTAATGTATTTATATACACGATATCATCATGCAGGATTCTCTTATTATCCGATTGACACCGAGTTTGAATCGGCGATAAAATTAATGAAAGGAACATAACAGATGCGATAAAGATGAAACTTCTACACATAATTCGTTCTCCTGAGTAGAGATTGAGAATCGAGATATTCATCGACTTGATCGTCATTATACATCATCCATCGCTCATCGACGAATAGTCGCCGGATAATTTGGCCAGTTTCCTCCTCGTATAACCCGATTAGGTCGACGCTCGATTGGCCCAGTTGGAGTAATTTGCCTTGCACTTTGCTTTTCTGTCGGTATTATAACGATATATCCTCCATTTTGTTGTCCTGGAACACGAATCGGCTCATATCTTCCTGGTTTTGTTTGTTTGTAAATTAAGGCTGGACCACCAGGTACTGCCCTAAGATATCCTCCTTGTCCATTTGGATTTGCGCTCGTATCATAAATGACATAGAGATTATTAGTGCCTTTAATCGGTACTGGAGTGATTTTGCCGAAAGCATGCATTCTATCGTGCTCTTTTCTAGTTGCGTTTTCTTGCGCCAGTAAGTCTTTTTGAATCTTAGCCCATCTTTCTTCAACCTGATTTTTACCACTCGGATCATTATTCTCAGTAATTTGACCAGGTGGTGTTGGATTGTTCGGCTTAATTGTAATATGAATATCAACTTTATCGTCAGCCAATCCACTAATATCATTGAAATTAGTTGGATCATTGAATACAAATCTTGTAATGTTGAAATCATTACTCTCGAATTCAATTGGATCATGCGATGTAAATAAACCCAGGTTGGGATCATAATATCTAGCATTATCATAATATGAATCGAGAGTTTCATCGTATAACATTCCATCATATTTGAATCGACTTCCCGAGCTCTGATTGGTCTCTGCGCGTACAGTACCGAACGCGCCGTACGAAATGTGATCGATCACAGTCCCCGAAGTGTTAACTATGTCGCGCACCGAGCCGAGCTTGCCCGTCAAGTACCAATCGGTCACGCCCGAGGCGTTCGTGCGCGCAACCATCCCCGTCTCGCCCGGAACGTAAGACGGACCCGCGAGATAACGCTCCAAAAGCGTTCCCGAACCGTTGAATTCGGCGTAAGGCGTGTTTGAATTCCCGTTGTAAACGATCCAAGTCTGCGTCGTCGATCCACCCGAAGTCTCGTCGAGGAATGATTGTCGGTCGAACGAGCCGTCGTGATCGGTCGAGCCGATCGCCGGTAATTCGTCGATATCAAACGTCACGAGGTTCATCGGAAGGCGCCGGTGTTCCTGCGAGCTCGAATACGCGACACACAATGGATCTATACTCATGATCGCCGAGGACGAGTGGAGAGATCGCGTAGAGGCTGATCGATTGAAAAACATCTGCGCGATCCGAATCCATCGATCGATTCACTACATTAACGATCGGAATGGGGGAATTCAATACCGATAACGCATCATGCAAAAGATTCGCTCGGTTTCTCAGATCGGAACTCGATCAGACTCGAAATCGAGCATCGAGTTCATCGGGCTCGAGCGAGCTTTGGATCGAAATGATCGATAAAGTGCAATCCCTCCGATCCAACCATCTCGATGAACCGTCAACGATTCTTCTCGATCTCGATTCCTTGACCTAAACCGTTGTGAATTCGGGGATTATGCGATGGTTAGGAAATCGGAAGTCGGTCAATTTTTGGGTGCCTGCGTTCTGGAGCTTATGATGTCGTCGGGGTCGTTTCCAATTTTGTCGGGTTAACCGAGCACAGCGACGTAAGAATATCACCGGCCCGAAGAGGGGCCTGAGATCTAAATGCTTATCAAACATTGGGTTAGGTGATTTGATCGAGGAGTTCGGGGGCGGTCAAATTCTGGGTGTCTGGAAAGTGCTTTATCAAACATCGGGTTAGGTGATTTGATCGAGGAGTTCGGGGGCGGTCAAATTCTGAGAGTCTGGATAGTTGGCTTTAGTCGTCAAAAAGTTCGATCGACGATACGATTCCTTTGCTGCAATGCACCTGAAACTTACCCGACGGCGCATACCATACCGGCGCATAATTATAAGTTCTTTCGTCGAAATTGTCTGTCTCGTAAAAAAACGACGGCGGTCCTAAAACTTTAACGATCTCGGATTCCTTCTTGCCGATTAACCCCGCTTTAATTGAAAGGTATTCGCATCTTTTATTATACCAAATCGTATAAGGTCCTCTGCATGTGGCGTCGATCGCCTGATACAAGAATATAATGACAGCGGAAATAAAAATAACGATGAAATACGTTCTATTTTAACATACAACTTGAATCGATTGGGTTTATAATTTATCATAATAGTGTCTCATAAAACCATATGTTTTATAGTTGATTACCATAATCAACTATGGTTGTTTATTGGGAGGATCGATTTCATTCGCTGGAAGTGGATTTTGTGGAAATCCCGTTTCTTGTGAAGTAATCACGCGAGGTTTAATTAAACCCGCGGCAAATCCTCGCTGTTTAGCAACATGACTCCAGGACCAACTTCCATTTTCATTTTGAATAACGGCAATAGTATGACCATCGGGAACCTTAATGATACCTGGGTTATTTCCCGGCCCTGGTCTCAGATATACGGCGTCCCCACTGAAAATAGTATCTCCATTTTTGTTTGGAGGGACTTTTAGAAGTCCTTTCTTTCCACTATCATGTTCAGGTAGTATCAGAATCTCATCTCGGTGAAAGTTTTTTGGAACAATGATTTTTCCTGGGTTATATCCCATATGACCCGTACCATCTTCAATTTTAGGATCATAAGGGTTAGCCGTCGGCCTTTCATCCTTGTATCCTGAAGGATCGATAAGGTTCGTTGGTTGATTTATTATGAATACATACATATTTGAAAGGCCGTCATTGAATCCAATCTGATCCATTATTATGAAACGACCTGTTTCGGATGAGAAATACCTATGAAAATCTATGTATATCTCAGTGATAGAATCATACCGCATGCCGTCGAACTTGAATTGACTCCCCGAGCTCGGATTGGTCTCGGCGCGTACCGAGCCGAACGCTCCGTAAGAGATGTGATCGATCACCGTTCCCGACGCGTCGACGATGTCGCGAACCGAGCCGAGCTTGCCCGTCAAGTACCAATCGGTCACGCCAGAAGCGTTCGTGCGCGTAGCCGACCCCGTCACGCCCGAAACGTAAGACGGTCCCGCGAGATAACGCTCCAAAAGCGTTCCAGAGCCGTTGAACTCGGCGTAAGGCGTGTTCGAGTTCCCGTTGTAAACGATCCAAGTCTGAGTCTTCGTTCCGCCCGAAGTCTTGTCGATGGAAGAGGTTCGGACGCACGATCCGTCGAGCGCGGACGAGCCGATTGCCGATAAATCTTCGGTATGAAACGTCACGAGGTTCATTGGAAAGCGCCGGTGTCGTTACGAGATCGAATGCGCGACACACTTCTGATCGATTCCGATTCCGACGATAGCCGCGGCGGAGAGGAGAGAGATCTCCGAGTAGGATTGATTGAAAAACATCTTAGCGAACCGAAACAATCGATCGATATATCATGATAACGCTCGGAATCGGGGATTTCAATACCGTTACCGAGACGATCTTTGGGATTCCAGTCGGATCCACCGATTGGATCATCTATTGCCATTCGAAACAGACCGCCACTCGAAACCAGTCGAACCAGACGCCCAATCTTTGGCTAAATCCCTATCAAACATCGGGTTTGGTGATTTGATCGAGGATCTCGGGGGCGGTCAAATTCCGGGTGTCTGGAAAGTGGGCCGCTGGGTGTCTGCAAAGTGGGCCGACATAAGAATATCGCCGGCCCGAAGGGGGTCCTGAGATCTAAATCCCTATCAAACATCGGTTTAGCTGATTTGATCGAGGAGTTCGGGGGCGGTCAAATTCTGGATGTCTGGAAAGTGGGTCGCTGGGGCGTGCGTCGCCGCGCGCCGATTCGAACCATATCGACGAAATATTGAGTAATCTCCGTTCTTTTCGCTTATATCTCCGGATTCCATTCGATCTTTTGCAATCAATCATGCTCATCTTCATTTTTTGCGTCCGGATTTGTGGATCTCGTTTGTTGGGAGTCCTGTTTCCCATGTAATCAATAAAATTATTAAAATTTGTAAAATATATATTAGATCACATCAGGATAAAAATATCTAATTATAATAAATTTATTTACCTTTTGTAATTCAATTCTTTCGAATGGATAAGATTTGTCAGTTTTAACCATCAGTAATGTGGCTCTTGTGAATGTTTGGTTTGATATTTCAGCAATCATATTGTCGTCATTAATGTATAGTGTCATGTGTTCAATTGATCTGCAATATAAGGGAAGGTTCCAACACCGGTATCTGAATGTCGATACTCGATCATAAGGATGATCAAAAGGCCTCAGAATCAAGCCTATAAAAAAACATAAATATAATATAAGTGCTAGCATATTTCTACAAGTCAAATTAAATTTTATAAATGATACACACATATATATAAATAGTATAAATAACTGAACATTTACTAAATAACAAGCTTGTATAAAGAAAAAAATCATCCAAATCAATCTTAGAATCATCCACATAAGTGATAACATAATAACCAAAAAAAGAATTGGTGGTCGTTTTATATTCTTTATAACATAGGGATTAAATACTAAAATTGGGGCGGCAATTACAGTTTCGTATAATGGAAATAGATGAGGTAATCTGAAAATATATAATTGTATACTAGTCAACGCACAAGCTGATAGATATAGCGATATTGATAGAAACATAATCATATTGTTTTTTGTTTTAATTAACATATTATTTTTTAGATGTAGGAGTAGAAGGAGGAGAAATTGGTGCTAGAGGATTCTTAGTGTTAAATGGATTAGGTGTTCCGTTTGGGGAAAATGAGGGCCATTGACCAATAGCCCATCCAGGGACAGACAATTCGTAAGAACCTGCATAAGGCCACCAACTATTTCCACCATTTCCAAGCTTGATGAATGGCCAATCGTATCTCTCGTATGTGTATGAGTAGCCCCCACCACTGTCAAAAGTAATTGTGACAACTACACTGTCTGGGATTTTTAAAACTCCATCTGGAAGAAATAATCCATCGGCAGGATATTTCACTCCGGATTGTGGAAGACTAAGTGGTGATGATGGTCCTCCACCAGTCTCAGGAATCAGAAGAATTTGTTTCGGTGTAGGCATAGATCCGCTCGGATCAATGATTACATAACCAGGATAGGAATAAACTGGAATTCCATGACTCTTATGCATTTGTTCACCATACCCTGAAGGATCTTCTTTTATCTGTGGTATATTCATAATGTATCGATAAATGTTCGAATCTCCGGCGGCAAATCCCATCGGATCCTGCGAGATGAACCGCCCAGTCCATGACGAATATCCCCTATGCCAATCGTTGTACAACCCTGTGATCGTATCGTATTGCATGCCGTCGAACTTGAACCGGCTTCCCGAGCTCGGATTGGTCTCGGCGCGGATCGAACCGAACGCGCCGTACGAAATGTGATCGATAACACTCCCAGACGTGTTGATAATGTCTCGCACCGAGCCGAGTTTGCCCGTCAAGTACCAGTCGGTCACGCCCGATGCGTTCGTGCGCGCAATCATCCCCGTCACGCCCGGAACGTAACTTGGTCCCGCGAGATAACGCTCCAAAAGCGTTCCCGAACCGTTGAACTCGGCGTAAGGCGTGTTCGAATCGCCGTTGTAAACGAACCAGGACAGTGTAGTCGATGCCCTCGAATTCTCGTCGACGGATGACGATCCGCCAGAAGAGCCGTCGAGTTCGGTCGCTCCGATCGTCGGAAAGTCGTCGATATCACACGTCTCGAAGTTCATCGGAAAGCGCCGGTGATGATGCGAGATCGAATACGCGACACACGATCGATCGATTGCGACGATCACCGCGGCGGAGAGGTGAATTTCGCCGCCGAGGATCGATTGACAAACATTCGATCGAGCCGAATCCATCGATCGCGTGAATATGATAACGGTCGGAATTGGGGATTTCAAGATCGTTACCGAGACGATCTTTGGGATTCCAGTCGGATCCACCGATTGGATCATCGATCGCCATTCGAAACAGACCGCCGCTCGAAACCATTCGATCAAGATACCCAATCTTTGGCTAAACCCCTATTCAACATCGGGTTAGGTGATTTGATCGAGGAGTTAAGGACGGTCAAATTCTGGGTGACTGGATGGTGGGCTGTCATATTGGGTGTTTGGAAAGTGTGTGGAGATAAGGACAGCAGAATATCTCCGGCCCGATGTGAGATTTGAGATCTAAGCCTCTATCATTCTCTGGGTTACATGATATGATGGCGGTGTTTCGGAGGCGTTCAAATTCTGTGTGTCTGCTTTCTGGTGCGCTTTGCAAACGATGACCGCGTTTCAGGATAAGTTAAGGCATGCGACTCCTCATGCCAGAGATAGGTTGATATCGGATATGCTTAAGGAGATATCGCGACACCGAGTCGGCAATCGATTTGGTCGGGTCGAACCCAGGGCGAACAAACGAAGGCCGAAGCCTCAAAGATACCTGAACGAACCACGAGCCGAAGCACGTAAATGGTTGCTTCAAAAGACGTAACGTCATTTCCGAGTGCCATTCTTGTCAGATTGAGGCATGTACGTCAAATATAACAATTGAATTCGATCCAATTTTAGATGTGCGCTTTCCGCGACGATTACATCCGGCACAACTCCAAAACCAGCTCACCGATATAGAGCATTTCTCATTTCTAATATGAAATGCACATAAATCCGTTTGTTTCATCCGATGTAGCATTCATTGACGGCGTAGATGATCCAGGACATCACTACTCGATTGGGCTATATAGACTTCCAATATAGTTGGAATATTGATCAAACGCATCTATTCGTGTGATATCCTCAATAGAAATGGCGATGTTGCCGTCTCTGTAACCATCTGTATTAATATAACTAAGTATTACAACTCCATCGTGCATGAATCCGGTACCTGAAACCGGATAGCAAATGTTATTATCTAATGATTCACAATAGACGGTACACACCCTGGTTTTGTTGAACACCGACATCATAATATCTCGGAAAGATGATATTATAATGCCCGAATAATGCATGTTACCAGTGATAATATCTCTGATCGTATCGGCATGAAAGACGTCTCGGATCATGCCCCATTTAATCTGGGTGATATCATCGATTCGTAAGACCGTTATTCCATTCGGCTGATAAACATCATTAAGAGAATTTAATAAGATAAACTCGTTATTAAAATCTCTAACGGTTCCTCGGATATTATCTCCTCCGATTCGATCTCTTCTTACATCAACGATTTCGACGTCCGATTTAAACTGCTCTAAAAGGGATGATGCAATCATAAGGATACTCCTTGGGATTGAGGAAAGGTTCAACTACGCATTAGTCATTTTAACGGCCATACCGGCCAAAGCTGGAGCGAATTCTGGATAGGCGATCACTCCTACAATGATGACTACAATAATCCCTGTCTCTACTGGATGCGTCTGGATCCAAGAACCTATATGTACTATAGTACCTCCAATAGTAGAAGTCAATTGAGCCGATCCCCTAACTAAAATCCAATCGTTCCATGCGTAATCATAGATTTCTTTCTTATGACGCTTCCAATCGGGATGATTATCTTTCTTTTCGCCTCCTTTATCTTTTTTCTTTCTCGATTGTCCATATTGATGTTTTTCTTCTGTACTTGGTCTTTTCTTTCTATGCTCATTCGAATCATCAGATGATTTCCCATTCTTTTCTTTTAATCCTGTAGTATCAATAAGTGTCAATGGACTATTGTTACTAAAGACATAGAAATTAAAGCTATACTTATGATATTGAGACGGATCTAGAGTCAAGAATCTTCCAGATTGGTCGGAAATCTCTCTATGCCAATCGTTGTACAATCCCGTGATCGTATCGTACTGCATTCCGTCGAACTTGAATTGGCTCCCCGAGCTCGGATTGGTCTCTGCGCGTACAGTACCGAACGCGCCGTACGAAATGTGATCGATCACAGTCCCCGAAGTGTTAACGATGTCGCGCACCGAGCCGAGCTTGCCCGTCAAGTACCAATCGGTCACGCCCGACGCGTTCGTGCGCGCAACCATCCCCGTCACGCCCGGAACGTAAGACGGACCCGCGAGATAACGCTCCAAAAGCGTTCCCGAACCGTTGAATTCGGCGTAAGGCGTGTTTGAATTCCCGTTGTAAACGATCCAAGTCTGCGTCGTCACACCCCCCGAAGTCTCGTCGACGCCGATGCGACGATCGAGAGAATCATACGTATAGGTTCCCGATGCGATCACCGTCCCCGACGAATTCTTCTCATTGAATCCCGTCATCTCATTCCGATAATTCCACGTGTACGTCCAAACGTCTCCCGAAGAGGTCGTCATCGATGTCGTGTTTCCGTTGGCGTCATACGTATATTTGTTCCCGGCCGCATCGGTGAGCATCTCGTTGTCTTTGCCCGTCGTGTACCCGGCCATCGTCCGGTTGCCGTTGAGGTCGTACGAGAACGACTCGTTCCACGGACCAGTCACGCCCGTCAATTGGTTCGTTTTGTCGTACGAATAATCGAACGTGCCGTCGTTGTTCGTCTGTGTCGTCAACAGGCCCCCGCTATCATAACCATAGCTATACTGATCGATTTGTACGTTTCCGCCACCAGAAGAGATTCCACCGCTCGATCCCGACGGATAATAATGATCGATCGACGTGATCTCGTTCGCGGAGTTGTAGCCGATCGTCGTATCGATTTGCGTTCCCGAGCCGCCGATCGTCCGCGTTTGGCTCGTCAAACGTCCACCACTGTCGTAGCCGATCGAAATCTGCGGTCCCGCGGATCCGCCGATCGATTGCGCGATCGATGTGACATGGAAAGCGGCGTCGTAGCCGTAAGTCGTCGTATCGCCCGATTGAATGTCGTCGCTCACGCTTGTCACCAGATTCATCGGATTGTACGCGTATGTGAGCGTGACGCTCGGCTGTCCCGGCGTTCCCGCGGTGCTGACCGAAGCCATAAGCATATCGGCGTTGTACGTGTAACTCAACGTGCTCGACGGATTCGTCACCTCGGTGATCATCCCGTCGGCGTTGTAAGTCGTCGTCTCGGTCCAGAACGAAGTACCCGACGCATTGAGCCAATTCTCGGTCGTTTTCCAGCCGTCGGCGTTGTAGGCGTACGTCTTCACCTGTCCATTGTTATCGGTATATTTGATCAATTGACTATCGGCGTTGTACACATCGTAACTCGTGCCGAGCGGGTTTGTTTGAGAAATCTCCCTCCCCGCGGCGTCATACGCCCACGACGTGACGTTCCCCACGGGATCGGTGAGGCTCGCCATTTGGCCGTCGGCGGTGTAGGAATACGAAACGACGCCGCCGAGCGCATCGGTCTGGCTCGTGAGTTGTTGTGCGTTGTTGAACGCGTATGTCGTCGTGTTTCCGTTCGGATCGGTGACGGATGTCTGATCGCCAGCTGAATCGTAGCCGTAGCTCGTCACGTCTCCGAGCGCGTTCGTCGTTCTTGTGAGCCAATTTCTGCTGTTGTACGTATATGTCGTCTTGTTGCCGTTTGGATCGGTGACAGCGAGAACATTGCCATTTTTGTCATAGGTGTAACTCGTCGTTTCACCGAGTCCGTTCGCCCGCGACGTCACCCATCCGTCTCCATTATAGAAGATGTGAGCCGAGTTGATGTCGGTCCCGCCGCTCGGCGAAAATCCCTCGACCGCGACCTGATTCGGGAGCGCCGTGTATTGATAATAATACGTGTTCCCCATCGGATCGGTTTCGCTCGCGATTTCGCCGCGTTGCGTGTACGTATAAGTCGTCGTGTCGCCGAGGGGATCGGTCGACGTCAAAACCTCGCCGTCGGCGTTGTATGTCGTCGTCGATTGATAGCCGAGCGGATCGGTGACCGAGATCGCCTGATCGAGCGCGTTGTAAGCCGTCGTCGTCGTGTTCCCGAGCGGGTCGGTGACGGTCGTTTGATTGCCCGCGGAGTCGTAGCCATATTTGTATGTGTCGCCAAGCGGATCGGCCTTCGAAGCGAGTTCGTCCATCGAATTGTACGTGAACGTCCACGTGTTACCGAGCGGGTCGGTCTCGGAAATCAGCTCGCCGCCGGAATCGTAATCGAAGCTCGTCTTGTCTCCGAGGGGATTCGTCGTCGTGAGAACGCGATTCATCGCGTCATACGTGTTCGTCGTCGTTCCGCCAAGCTCGTTGGTCGAAGACGCGATTTGTCCCGCGGTCGTGTACGTGAACGTGACGGTCGAACCGTCGGGATTCGTTTGGGTCGTCAACTCGTCATATGAGTTGTAAGCGTAGTCGGTCGTGTTCCCGTTCGCGTCGGTCGACGAAGCGACCATCCCCGAAGGCGTGTACGTGTAAGACGTCGTGTATCCGAGCGGGTCGACCTCGGAGGTCAAATCTCCCGCGGAATTATAGTTATAATTCCATGTATAATCGAGAGGATTTGTATAAGAGAGGGGTTCGGAATACGAGTTGTAGGTGTATTTCTCGACGCTCGATAGATCGCCGTAGGTGAACTGGGTGAGATTTCCCGCGGTATCGTATTGGCTTTGCGTGATCGTGTTGATCGGGTCGATCGTGACGAGAGCAAGACCGTTGACGCTCAGATTGTAAGTCGTCACGTCGCCGAGAGCGTCGGTCGTTTGGCCGATCATTCCGAGACCCGACCAATCGGGTCGCACGTCGGTCGTCGCGGCGAGCGCATTCGTGAAGCTGCCGTAAGCCGCGGCGAGGAGGATCGCGGGAGCGGGATTGGTCGAAGTTCCCGAATTCGTCCAGCCCTGTTCTTCATCGTTTGTGAACGTATCGACCGACGAATCGGGACGCGCAATCGTGCTCACCCGCGCCGCGGCGTCGTAAGCGATCGTATCCGATTGCGCCAGCGGGTTCGTGATCGTCGTCAGCAATCCCGCCGATGTGTACGCATAATTCCATGTCGAACCGTCGGGGAGCTTGGCCTCGGTCAAATCCGATCCCGAATGCGTGAACGAGGTGACCCTTCCCGCTGGATCGGTGATCGAGCTCAGCAATCCCCCCGAATAAGCGAACGTCGTCGCCTGGCCGAACGGATCGGTGATCGAAGTCAATTGACCTGAAGAGTTATATGCATAGGTCGTCGTATTGCCGTTGAGGTCGACAGTCGACGTTTGTTGACCGCTCGCGTTGAAGTTGAGCTTGAGGCCGTCCCTCAGCGTTCGCGTCCAACCCCCTCCCGTGTTCGCGACGAGCGTCGAGAATTGGGGGTCGTTGACGGGCGTCGTATACCCTCCCGTACCGTTGTTCGCGAACCAGAGCGATTGTCCGCCGCCGAGGTCGACGATCACGCCGCCGCTCGCGGGAACGATCGATTCGAGCCCCGAGAGCGTCCAGCCCGCTCCGATCGCGCTCGTCGAATCGTTGACGATCGTCGTCGTATCGTTGTACGTCGTCGTGTTGTTCGTCGATCGGTGACTCGTCACCGAAACGCTATAATTATATCGACCCGTCGCGAGCGAAGACGCGTTCGCCTGTAGCGCGAGCTGTTGGACGTCGCCGGGATTGAGCGTGCTCGTATTCCAGTAATACGCCGATCCCGCGGTTCCATTGAACGTTAATTGAGCGCTCACCTGCGAGGGGGTCGTTAACGAAGCGTTCAACGTATGATGAACGACGACGATCGGTTGCGGGTCGGCGGCGAGCGAATTGTAAGATAGGCTCAAACCGGGGATGT
The DNA here is from genome assembly GCA_021791715.1 of Planctomycetota bacterium. Classification (GTDB taxonomy): domain Bacteria; phylum Planctomycetota; class Planctomycetia; order Isosphaerales; family Isosphaeraceae; genus JAKBCQ01. The sequence goes on from JAJYWB010000049.1 coordinate 34,412, forward strand.
TCGGGTTATATAACGGCAAATTGATCGACGTGTCGAGAGCTCCCGAGTTCGCGTTCACCGACGCGAATTGATCGGAAAAATCGGGCGAATTCGGCGATTGGAGGCTGGGGGCGAGTTCGCCGGGCCATGAGACCGAACCCGTTCCGCCGCCGGGACCGCTGAAAACGCTCCCCGAGGGAACGACGAACGTATATGTTTGTGATTCTTGATTGCCGTTGGTATCGGTAACCGTGAGGGTCGCCGAGTTGGTCGTGATCGCGGAATTCGAAGTCGTCCATGTGAATTTGAGATCATACGTATTCGTTCCCGAGATCGAAGTCGCATCGGTGAGCCCCGACGTGTTCCAACTGTAAGACGAGACGGGCTGACCCGCGACCTGGGCGCGGAGGTCGACCGATCCGCCGAGCGTCGCGAGCTGATCGTATCCGGGGAAGATCACATTCCCGGTGTTATTGTCTAAAGTGTACAATTGAAAATACGGGAATTGTACGAGCGGCGCCGAGTTGGAGCCGCCTGTTAATTGAGACGGGGTCGGATTGGAGAAACCGGGTGTCGCGGTTCCTCCCGAACTCGTGCTCGAAATCGCGTTGGTTTGAAGCGTTGTAAATGAGTTCGCGTTCATCGACGAGGCGCCCGCGCCCGCCGATCCCGAGCCGGAAACAGCGGAGCCCGCCGAACTCGGATCGGATGTCGACGCCGGCGATGAATTCGTTACGACCACACCGTTGGCTGAAACGGCGACGACGCTCGCAGCGCCGCGCGGGTCGCCCAGAACCCGATTCGCGGTGAGCGACGCGATGATCGCTGAATTACCGATTAAAGACGAGATCGGTTGGGGCGCCTGAATCGGCACGATCGGAGTCGAAGTGGAAACGCTCGGCGACGATCCTCCTCCTCCCTCGGGCGCTATCGCAGCGCCTGATCCTTTCGTGTGCGATGGAGAGGGAAGAATATGTGCGAATAAGTTTCGTTCCGACGCTTCGCGTTCCAACCGATCGACGATGCGATTTTGTCGCCATTGGCGGAAAAACTCGGCGTTAACCGCGGAGTCGGCGTGAAGATGTCCCAAGCTTTTCACGTTTAAACCGTCGTCGGTTTTCGTCCATCCCGATTCGGACGAGATTTTTGATGAAGCGAGCCGGAACGATGAATCCGCGGAGAATCCCGATTCGATCGCGACAAAAGAAGCCTTGGTCGCGAGGAAATCGTGATCAAATCGTCGATCGTTCATTAGAATACTTTTACGCGCGTTGAATTCGTTGAAAGCGAGAATCGTCGCCCCGGCTCCTGCGCCGATAAACCCGGTTACATTGCCCGCCGAATTGAGCGATTCCAACGCTTCAAGCCTTGGTTGAAACCCACGGCGCGACCGGCGCGCAATGGAACTTGGCTTGGCTTGGCTTGGCTTGGCTTGGCTTGGCTTGGCTTGGCTTGGCTTGGCTTGGCTTGGCTTGGCTTGGCTTGGCTTGGCTTGGCTTGCGCGTTCATGTGTTCATCTCGCTTTGCATGGTGCGACCGCGATCGGGCGATGGAGCGAAACGGAACGAACGGATCGATGATCCTAAGAATGATCGGGTAGGCGGAGTGGAGAGAACTCGCCAAGAAAGTTCGATCGAGCGGGATCAAGATGACCGATTCAATCGAACCGAAAGATAGGTTAGATCGACGCTAGGCGGTTCGTCAATAGCCGTTTCGAAAAATTTTTTGAGCCATCGCCGGCATCGAGTGAATCTCCATAATCGTCGTTAAATCAGTTATTTAGCGTTACTTCAAATATTTTGTATTCTATATTATTATGGGACGAGAGGCGGGATTTCGATCGGTCGGGTTTGAGCGTCGGTCTGAACGCGTCGGTTTTGGGTCGATCGATGAGGCGCTTCGATCGGATCGGTGGTCGCGTGATGAATCGAATGCGAACGTTCGTTTTGGATCGATTTGGGATGGAATCGATCAGGTGGAAACGCTTTGTTTTTTGAGAGATGAGAAGAATTCACGATATCGTGAGGCGAGCGATTCTGGATTCCATCGAAGCGCCCGGCGACGCGCTTTTTCGGCGTGATCTTCGGCGAAATGGGGATCGTCCCAGAGGCGGATGATCGTATCGAGCCAAGGTTTCACGTCGTCGGGAGACGGGATCGAGCGTCCGATCGGGGTGTATTGGTGATGAATCGGCAAAGCGAAACCAGCCGATCCGAGCGTTTCGGGAAGGCCGCCGCGGTCGGACGCGACGACGGGTATTCCGTTCATCATCGCCTCGCGCGCCGTGAGAGCAGCGTTTTCGGCGACGAGAGAAGGAAAGAGAAGCACGCGGGTGACGCGATGGAATTCGCGCGGATCGAACGTGTTCGCCATTTTGTGGAGATTCGGGTGCGCCGAGATGTCGAGGTCAAAGTGCGCGAGATCGGCGACTCGACCTCGGCTTTCGACGAGAAGCAACGGAATATCGGGACGCTTGAGCATAAGTTCGTGAGCGATTTGAAGCCATACGACGAGCCCCTTGGCGGGATCGGGATTGACGAACGTGAGAAACCTTGGCGTGCGATCGGACTCGGCGACGACGACACGATCTCGATCGATCACGAGATCGATGTGGGTCGAGTCGAGCCCGAGGGTATCGATGTAAAAGCGGCGACAATAATCGGTGGGGGTGAGGATGTGCGACGCGAATGCGAAGGCCGTTCGACTTTGATACGAGAGGTTATGGAGGTGGAAGACGACGGGAATGTTCCGTTTTCGGGCGTGTTTCATCAGCGGTTCCATCACGCGATGACCTCCGTAGACGAGGAGGATGTCGGGTTTCCAATGATCGAGGATGGATGTTGAGATATTGAGGAACGCGAGCGCTTCGGCGCGATCGGGGGCGTTCTCGGCTCGGCTCGAATGCGTGGTGATGATTCGCGTATGGATACCATCGACTTGAAGGTCGAGCAGCGGGAACGATCGGTCGTCGTCGGTTCGAGCGATGAGGATTTCGACGGGGATTTCGAGCCGTTCGAGAATCGATTCGACGGGCGTTTCTCGGTGAAAATCGAGGATTCCGCAACAGACCGCCGAGCATTCATCGCCTTGTCGAGCCAGCGAAGCGAGGAGGTCTTTGGTCGCGATCGCCGCTCCGCTCGAGGGATCGATCAAACAATGTGTCGACGCGAAGAGGATTTTCATGACGACGCCCGTTCACGCCTGGAACCGGTTCCGATCGCGGAGATCGTCGATATCGGAACCGATTTCTTCTACGAACGCAAGTATCGGCGAGACGATCGATGATGAACGCGAAGAAGACGCGAAAAAGGACGAGATCAATCGATTCTATCTTTACCAAGCGAAAACTTCGCGGTTCTCGAGTCTTCGTCTATCAATTCGACGCGTCTTGCGCACCTCTAATGAACAAACATAGAAAAATAATATGCTGATATGACGCATACTGGATCATAAGATCGAGTGACTGATCGAGTTTTCATGATATTATCATAAGCCTATAGTTTTCGCGTCGGGTCGGTAGGATTGCTGCTTCGCCGTGTCGGGGTTTCTCGAACATTTCCGGATAGACACAAGGTTCGACAAGGTGGAACGTTCGCTCGGCATCGCACGGCGTGAGAATCTGATCGCGAACGTCCGTTCGAACGATTGTTTTTGAAGAATTCCCTGGCGACCTTCTGGCGTTTCTTCACACCACGAGCTAAACTGAGATTTTCGACCGGTCTGGACCGATCGCGCCGCGCGAACCGCGGATGTTCGTCACGCGAGCGGACGGGCGCCTCGAACCAAGGACGGGATTCCTCCTGGGAGCGACCTGACGCATGGCCTCCACTCCCGATCATCCCAACGATTCGACGCCCAAACCCCCTTGCTCGGGAACGAGCGAGTTCCGCGTCGAATCGCAAAGCCGACGCGAGTTCGAACTCGATTTCATGGCCGGAATCCTCGCACGCCATCCGTTTTATACCGACGCTCTCCGCGTCCACGCGTGCAACCTCGCCGCGATCGGAGAACACGGCAGGGCGCTTCAGCTCGATCGACTCCAGGTCCGCCTCTTGCCCCATCGACCAATCCCTTGGTACAACCTTGCCTGCGGCTACGCGGCGCTCGGCATGATCGACGCGGCGTTCATGGCGCTCGAACGCGCGATCGACCTCGGCTTCAATCGCCCTCGATTGCTCCGAAACGACCCCGACCTCCGCCCGCTCCGCGACGACCCGCGTTTCGCCAGGCTCTCAAGGCGCATCGAATCGGTCGCGGCGACTCGGCGCTTCGATTAAGCCGACCCTCGCAGTACCCGATCTTCGAACGCCGCCGTCGTTCGTTTCGCAAGACGAACCGCGCGGGCGAGGCGAAACGCCGAAGATCGAACGACGAACGCGAGGAGAACGTGAAAAGCCCTCGCGATCGCCGCGGTTCGCTCGCGATCGATCCCGCCGCGCGAAAACGTGCGAGCGGGAACGAGCCTCGAAACATCCGAACGCGTTAACATCAACATCAGCCGTCCGCTTATTGGAATACGAATGAACGCGCATCAATGGGATCAGGTCGAAGAGGCGACGACCGCGGTGCGGGCGAAATGGCCGGGCAAGCCGCGCGTGGGGATCGTCCTCGGTTCGGGTTTGGGGGCGATGGCCGAGGAGATCGAAGCCGAGGCGGCGATCCCTTATCCCGAGATCCCCCACTTTCCCCGTTCGACGGTCGAAAGCCACAAGGGACGACTCCTCTGCGGCAAGCTCGATGGGCTCGAGGTCGTCGCGATGGAGGGACGCTTTCATGTTTATGAAGGCTACTCCGCAGCGCAGGTCACTTTCCCCGTGCGCGTGCTCAAAGAGCTCGGCTGTTCGATCTTGATCGTCTCGAACGCCGCGGGAGGGTTGAACCCGCTTTATTCCAAGGGAGATATCGTCGTCATCGAGGATCATATCAACCTGATGGGTGTGAATCCTCTGATCGGTCCCAACGACGATCGTCTCGGCCCGCGATTCCCCGATCTGATCGAGCCGTACGATAAAACGCTCCAATCGCTCGCGCTCGAAGCGGCGCTTGAACATAAGATTACAGCGAGGCGCGGAGTGTACGCCGCGGTGACGGGGCCGAACCTTGAAACGAGGGCCGAATATCGCTACCTCCGAGGGATCGGCGCCGATCTCGTGGGGATGTCGACCGTCCCCGAGGTTCTCGTCGCGGTCCACGCGGGAATGCGCGTTCTCGGTTTTTCGATCGTCACCGACCTTTGCCTCCCCGACGCGCTCGAACCCGTCCGATTTGAGCAAATCCTCGCGGTAGCTCGGGTCGCCGAGGGAAAATTGCGTACGATCGTCCGCGAAGTCGTTAAAAGCCTCGAACCCGAGACGATCTAATCACAAGAACAAGACGACCGCGGCGACCGTCGACGCCTCGAATAGAAATTACGTGATCCATCTTTATTTTGTTTGAGAGTTGGAAGTCGTGTCCGATACAAGCGAAAGCAAGGTTAAGCCGTATAAAGATACGCTCAATCTCCCGGTTACGCGATTCGACATGAAAGCGAATCTCGCGACCAAAGAGCCTTTGATTCAAGAACGATGGCGCGAGATCGATCTTTACGGGCGAATTCGAGCCGCGCGAGCCGGCCGTGAACGCAAGGTGCTGCACGACGGCCCGCCGTACGCCAACGGCGAAATCCACATGGGACACCTGCTCAACAAGGTGCTCAAAGACGTCGTGGTGCGGTCGCTCACGATGCGCGGTTACGACAGCCCGTACGTTCCCGGTTGGGACTGCCACGGCCTGCCGATCGAACACAAGGTCGTCAAAGACCTCGGCTCGAAGGCCGCGACGATGGAACCCGCCGAGATCCGCGATCGTTGTCGTACCGAGGCGCTCAAGTGGGTCGACGTTCAGCGCGAACAGTTCCAGCGGCTGGGAGCGTCGGGGGATTGGAACAACCCGTATTTAACGCTTGATCCCAGATATGAGGCGAGCGTTCTCGAGATTCTCGCCGATCTCGTCGATCGCGAGCTTTTGTTCCGCAAACTCAAACCGATCCACTGGTGCCTAAACGACCGCACGGCGCTCGCCGAGGCCGAGCTCGAATACCGCGACGCGACCTCGCCGAGCATTTACGTGAATTTCGCGATGGTCGCGGGAGTTCCCGCGAGCTGGGGCGAAGGCGCGTGGCACGCGATGATCTGGACGACCACCCCCTGGACCCTCCCCGCCAACGTCGCGATCGCGGCGCATCCGCGGCTGAGCTATTCGGGAATTCGTTATGTCGATCCCGATACGGGCGCCGAGGTTCGCACGATCGTCGCGACCGAACTCGTCTCCAAAGTTCTCGCGCTCCGCGGAATCGACGAATATCAAGAACTCGGACGTGTTTTGGGTAAAGATCTCGAACACGCTGAATATAGGCATCCATTTATTGATCGAATCGGTCCGATCGTCCTCGCCGAATACGTTTCGGCCGAAGACGGGACGGGGCTCGTGCACACCGCTCCGGGGCACGGAACCGACGACTTCAAGACGGGAAACGCCTACGGTCTCGCGACGCTTTCTCCCGTCGACGGCGGGGGACGATTCACGTCCGAGGCGCCCGAATGGCTCCGCGGCGAATTCGTGTTCAAAGCCGACCCGAAAATCGTCGACCGGCTCCGCGAACTCAATAATCTCTTTTACTTCAAATCATTCTCACATAGTTATCCGCATTGCTGGCGATGCAAAAAGCCGGTGATTTTTCGCGCCACCGAGCAATGGTTCGTGGGAATCGATCGCGACGACCTGCGGGGTCGCGTGCTGGGTCGGATCGCCGAGGTGAACTGGCTTCCCGCTTGGGGACGAACGCGAATCGAATCGATGGTGGCGCAGCGTCCCGATTGGTGCGTCAGCCGGCAACGCCATTGGGGCGTGCCGATTCCGGCGTTTTCATGTGAATCTTGCAACCATATTTTGATGACGGCGGAGACGATCCGCCGGGTTCGCGACGTTTTTCGCGACCGGGGCGCAGACGCGTGGTATCGCGACCCCGCGGCCGAGCTGCTGGCGGCGGGAACGAAATGCCCCGCGTGCGGTAGCGACCGATTCCGCAAAGAGAACGACATCCTCGACGTTTGGTTCGAATCGGGATCGAGCTGGCGGGGAGTTCTTAGCGAGAATTTCGAGCTCGGCTTTCCCGCGTATCTTTACCTTGAGGGTTCGGATCAACATCGAGGTTGGTTTCAATCGTCGCTCGTCGCCGCCGTGGCGACGGTCGGCTCGGCGCCGTTTGAAAACGTCCTTACGCACGGGTTTATCGTCGACGATAAAGGCGAGAAGATGTCGAAATCGGAGGGGAATTCGATCTCGGCGGTGAAGTCGGTCGAAAAGTACGGCGCCGACGTGTTGCGGCTTTACGTGGCGAGCATGGATTACTCGGACGACGTTCGGATCGCCGAACGGGGCGTGAAGGAGATGTCCGAGGCTTACCGCAAAATCCGCAACACCTTCCGCTACCTGCTGGGCAATCTCGAGGATTACTCGAACTTCGACCCCTCGACCGTCCCCTCCGGATCGATCGGCGAAATCGACCGCCGCGCGCTCGCGGGGCTCAATCGCGTGATCGCCGACGTTCGATCGGCTTATGAGAATTTCGAATTCTATCGTATCTACCAGCGTATTTATCAATATTGCTCGGTTGATTTATCAAGCTTTTATCTTGATGTTTTGAAAGATCGTTTATACGCCGAGCGGCGCGACGGCGCCGAGCGCCGCGCCGCGCGGTTCGTGATGCATCGACTGTTCGACGCGCTCACGCGCTTGCTGGCGCCGATCATTCCGCACACCGCCGAGGAATTGTGGGGCTTTTTACCGGAGAGCCCCGATAAACCCGCGAGCGTGCATCTGGCGCTCTTTCCCGAGCCCGATCCGACCTGGGACGACCCCGAACGCGATCGCCTTTGGGACCGATTGCTCGCGATTCGCGACGAGGTGCTCCGCGAGCTCGAAAAACTTCGCGCGGCCAAGCGAATCGGCGGCGGCCAAGAGGCGACCGTCGTCGTCGGCTCGACCGACCCCGAACTCGCAGCTCTCCTCGCCGCCGAACGCGAACTGCTCGAAACGATCTGCATCGTGTCCGAACTAAAGGTTTCGGACCAAAAGCCCGAGAACGCGGCTCACGGGCTCGAAATCACCGGGCTTTGGGTCGCCGCCCAACCCTCCCCCCACCCGCGCTGCGAACGCTGCTGGAATCATCGCGCCTCGGTCGGCGCCGATCGCGATCAACCGACCCTCTGCGAACGATGCGTACATGTTCTTGCGCACTCGTAATTTCTTAAGAATTTGAATATGCCCAAGATCCCCCGCGAACCTCCGATCCTCGATCCGCCGATCCGGCTCGCCGTGCTCGCGTCGGGAAACGGATCGACGCTTCAGAATTTAATTGATCGCATTGCGCAGGGTGATTTACGCGCCTCGATCGTTCGCTTGATCGCGAGCAGGGGGGGGATCGGAGCGATCGACCGAGCCCGCGCCGCGGGGATCGAGGTCGCGATCGCTCGACGCGGACCGAAAGGAGACGTACATACGTTCAGCGATTCGATCTTCGAGCACGTCCGCGCCGGCCGAGCCGATCTCGTCGTGCTGGCGGGCTTTTTGTCGCTGATCGAGATCCCCGACGATTATCAAGGAAAAGTGATCAACGTCCATCCGTCGTTGATCCCCGCGTTTTGCGGCCACGGGTTTCACGGCCTCGCGGTGCATTCGGCTGCGATCGATCGAGGCGTGAAGGTTTCCGGATGCACCGTTCACTTCGCCGATTCAACCTATGATACGGGACCGATCATCCTTCAGGAGACGGTCCCGGTTTACGACGACGACGTTCCGGAGAGCCTGGCGTCGCGCGTCGTCGACGCCGAACGCCGGGCCCTGCCGAAAGCGATCGAACTTTACGCCGCGGGAAGACTCGTCGTCGCGGGACGAAGAGTTTTGGTCAAAGATTCACGAACGAATTTTCTAAGCAACAGTTGATGCAACTGACGTTTGGATTCTTTGACGACCTGGAACGGACGGTCTTCGAGTTGGAGCCGATCGATTCTGGGAATCATCGCCTCGCGACCTCGAACGCACGCGATCCAACGACCGTCGGTGGAAAAGACGGGAGGGGTGTGAAAACAGCCGTCGGCGAGAACGCGTTCGGTCCCCTCGACGACCCTCGGAGCGAGCGTTTTACGATCGACCTCGAGGGCGACGATTTGAAGCCTCCAGCCGTATTCTTTGGGACGTTTGGTCAGATACGCGAGAACGGGATCTCCCGAGGCCGACGTTCCAATCACGGGACAAGCCTCCTCGACCGTCTCGGCGCGCCCCTCGGAATCGACCGGGATTAAGCCGCCGGGTTCGACCGCGGGCTTCGTCAGCCGACTCGCCGCGATGATCGATTTCCCCTCGTCGTCGAGCATCAGCCACCAGATCTCGGCGGGATAAACACGTGCATTTTTCACGCGATTTTCATGCCTTCTGAGCGCGACCAGAAGCCGACCGCGGAGGCGACGCTCGGCGGGCCAGGAGAGATCGCTGAACATCCCCGCCGGAAGCAGCTTGCCGGTTTTATCCTTGACGCGCCAGACGACCGGTACGGGCTTTTTCTTCAAGGGATCCGTGGAGTGAGCGTCTTCAAAGTCGAAACGATAAATCAGACCGTCCCCCCCCGCGAAAAGAATCTTGGCGTCGGTTCCGGGCATCCAACACGGCGGGCCGCTGGGAACGACCGGACTCGACACTTGATCGACGACTCGGCCCCCTGGATACGTGATCCGTCCCAGGCCGATCTCGTTGAGCGTCGATCGCGTTCCCGCCCCCTGACGCTCGACCAAACAACCGACGAGCTGAGATTCGCCGTTCGCGTCGACCCATGGAGAACAACTGATGTGCTCAAAAACCTCGTTGTTGGAAAGCGGCAGACGTTCGGTGACGCCGGTGCGCCGGTCGAGCAGGAGAGGTCCCGAATATTCGCCGGGAAACATGAACGTCTCGAACCCCGCCATCCGAGCCTCGCACAGGGTGCGAGATTCGGGCGCCGAGGGAAGACAACGCGCCACGCCGATCGCCAGTACGTTCGCCGCGAACACCAGCAGCAGCGTCGTACGAATCAAGGATCCCAAAGACACTTTCATATCGATCACCTTGTGTGCATCCCGCAAGCCAAGATCTTAATCAATTAGGCGGCGATTTCGCGGGTTTGGTTCCAAAAAAACCGGTTACGATCGGAAACTTAGCCGAGAATCATCAAGCGCGTGCGATCGGCGCGTGATATTCCGATAAAGATCGATCGCGACGGTTCGAACGCGAAATCGAACGTCGTTTATGGGTTAGGCGGGCCTTCGGAACGCCCGAAAGCCGGCTCGGGGTGGGTTTTGGAGAGGATCGTAATCATGGAATGAACCGGTCGTTGTCGTCGTCCACAAGCAGTCTCGATCGCTCTCAAAGCCTCGGCGAACATCGTCGATTCCCGCGATCGAGCATTCCATGCCTGGAAACGAAACAGCAAATTGAGGACCAAACCATCCGAGTCGCGCCACGTCGTTCGGCGAAAACTCGGTCGATCACTCCCGAACTAGGCCATGAAAATCGCGCAACCTTAATGATGAAAAAGCCTTACCAATGATCTCGACGCGTGACCGGGGGGTGGGAACAACGCCGTCGAGGCCGCCTAGGGGAATGCTCGGTCGTTACGCTTCGTGAAATCGAAGCCTAATCGGCGGGCGATCCCGCCTCGATTTCGCGCTCGCGTTCATGACCGCATGAAAGAATAGTAGAACGCCCCGAACCGCCGTCAAGCCGCTCGGTGTCAAAAAGCCGCCGATCTTCCGCCGATCGCGCCGCCTCGACTACGAAGAGGGAGATAACGATTGCGCGCAACAGAACGATCGCCGGCGGAGGAACCTACCGACGAGCCGCGATTATTGTTTTATTATTATTAATATTAAATATAATTATATATTATGATTAATTGCACACCGATCTTATCAAGAACGATTTTCCGATCGACCCCCCTCGATCACCACGCAAGCGGGGGGACGGCAATATATCCTGATAAGCATTGATTTCGATATCACTCCCTCCCCGCGTGCGGGGAGGGTAAGGGAGGGGTTAATCGTTCATGAATATCATAATAAAAATCACGACCCCCCTCGATCACCACGCAAGCGGGGGGAAGGGTCGATCGCGGAAATACAATCATATGAAATTAGCTCCATCCCCGCGTGCGGGGAGGGTCGGGGAGGGGTTCACCTTCGCGCTCGGATCCCGCCGAATATGCGGTTACCGTTCCGAATCGCCTCCAAACATAAGCGCTCGCGGCGGCGAAGTTACCGGGGAAGACGCCTCACCCTCCGATCCGATCGGCCGATACGACCAAATTCTCGCATCCTCTTTCAAATCGCCGACCCGCGCACGAACTTGTTATATTCTGTCAAATATAATACAAACTATATTGTAATATAATTCATCAAATCGATCGTTCGGCTTGTTCCTCCCCCCCTCCGCTGGTACGATGATCCGAATTTTCCAGGCGCCGCCGCGCGACGACGGCGCGCCCCGAGGCGCGGCGGGATCTTCCCCGCCGGCCTTCAACAGCGATTCGCCTTTGAGTACGCCGTGCCTAAGTTCGAGTTTCGCACTTTTGGGGACCAAAAAGTAAGAAAATGATGTCGGCATCCTCGCCTGAATTTTGGCATATTGTTTTTGTCCGAAACAACCCAAAAGGCAAGGAGGCCGACTCGTGGAGC
>JAJYWB010000131.1 GCA_021791715.1 Planctomycetota bacterium
GACCGAAACCCGGAAAACCGCGACGATGCCGGCGAACCCAAAATCGGCGGGGCGAATGCGAAATCAGCGGGGCGCACGCTAAATTGGGAGGGCGAACGCTAAATTGGGAGGGCGAACGCAAAATTGGGAGGGCGAACCTCCTGGTGAGCCGTCTTGATTGGATTTGTTTTCACAATCCGATCAAAACACCCTTATTGAAAAGGGGTTTTTACAAGAGGCTCACCGGGAGGTTCGCCCTCCCAAATGCACTTAAATGCAATTGTTCTTTCGTAAAATTATCGATTTATAGGACAACAAGCGGCCGAAACCCGGAGAACCGCGAAGTTAGCGACTCCGTGATCGATCGCCTCCACGCGCACATGCGTTCGGGCCGCGGCGGCGCTTCGTGGTTGATCGCATCGTCCCCGAAGATCTTCATCTTGGCTTAAGGTTTGGTTTTGTAAGATGCGTGCGGGTCGTGAATTCTGATTCCGAGGCGAACCGAACAATCCAACTGGAGGTTCCGATGGTGAAGTATGTTCTCGCACTGTTGGTTTCGTGCGCGTTGATCGGAGTGTCGCGCGCCGACGACGAGGGTAAGAAGAAGGACGGCGACAAAAAGGGGGGGCCTCCGAGCGCGAGGCGGCATTCGGGCGAGCGCGGAAAGATGGGGCCGGGGTCGCATCGACGCGGGCCTTCCGAGAAAGGCGACAAGGCGAAAGACGGAGACAAGAAGGATTCGAGCAAGGGAGAACGCGGAAATAGGGAACACGCTTCACGCGGTCCCGGCGGACACGGCGGCCCGGGCGGTCCCGGCGGACACGCTTGGCGCGGTCACGGCGGCCCTGGGGGCCCCGGCGGCGGCGAACACGCTTCACGAGGCCCCGGCGGTCACGGCGGCCCGGGCGGACCCGGCGGACACGCTTGGCGCGGACACGGCGGCCCGGGCGGCCCCGGCGGCGAACACGCCTCACGAGGCCCGGGCGGCGACAGCCACGTGAAGAGAGCTTCACATCATATGAGCGGCGGAAGCCATGTGAAAAAGGCTTCGCATCGTTCCGGCGGACCCGGACATATGAAGAAGGCTTCGCATCGTCCCGGCGGTCCCGGACATATGAGGAAGGCTTCGCATCGTTCCGGCGGACCCGGACATATGAAGAAAACTTCGCATCAATCGAGCGGGATGAAGCATCATGGTCGTCGTCACGGTCGGCATCACGGCCGGCATCACGGACGCCGACATCATCGCGGTCACTCGCGGCATGCGAGCTACCGATCGCATCATCACAAGGGAAGCCATTCGGGCTCGGCGCATCATCACCGACGTCATGGCGGCGGATCGAGCTCGGCGCACCATCGTTCGGGTTCGATGCATAAAGGACCTCGACCCGGTTCGGGACGATCGGGATATGTTTCGTATCGATCGCATTCCGACGGGAAGGGATCGAGCGGAAAAGGTCATGCGCGCGGCGGCGATCATAACCGAGGCGGTCGCGGTCATGGCGATCGCATGGCGCACGGGCGTCGCGGCGGCGAGGGACGGAATCGAGACGGCAAGAGTCGCGATTGAACGATTTTTGACCGATCCGATCGATGATCGTTATCTCAGGTTCGCTCGGAGGGCGCAATCGCGCTTTCCGAGCGAATCGATCGTCGAGCGATCGGGCGCGTCTCGTTGCAAAAAAACGGTTTTTGTCGCTCCGAACGAATGAACACTTAATCAATCAAGGATTTATCGCTTCGATTTCGCAGTCGTCGCGGCATTGACTCGTCGAGAGGGGCGCGATCGAGTAATCTTAAGGGGGTCGATCGTGCGAGCCGCGCCGCGAGGCGGGAATGTTTTCGCGGGTTCATTTCCGGGATTCCTCGCGAGCGAGCGACGAACGGCGATCGCGGACGGGGATTGAACATGCGAGTATTGGTCGTCGAGGATGAGATCGACATCGCGCGCGCCCTGTGCCAGGCTCTTGAGGAGGACGGCTACGCGGTCGACGTGGCGCGGGACGGCGAGGCGGGGTTATTCGCGGCGACGGGGTGCGATTACGCCGCGGCCGTGCTCGATTTGATGCTTCCCAAACGCGACGGCCTGGGGGTGTTGCGCGAGCTAAGGCGAATCGGTCGGACGATTCCCGTATTGATTTTGACCGCGAAGGATACGTTGCGAGACAAAGTGGCGGGGCTCGATACGGGCGCCGACGATTATCTGGCCAAGCCGTTTCAGATTGAAGAATTGTTGGCGCGCGTGCGGGCTCTGATTCGACGCTCGTCGGGGCAAGCTTCTCCGCTCATCCAGATCGGCGACGTCGAGATCGACACCGTCGCCGCGATCGTGCGAAAACAGGGACGCGCGATCGAACTCGCTCCCAAGGAATACGCGCTGATCGATCTGCTGGCGCGGAACCGCGGCAAACTGATCTCGCGCGGGGTTATCTACAATCATATTTATGATGATAACGACGAGACGTTTTCCAATGTGGTGGATGTTTACGTGTCGAATTTAAGAAGGAAGCTCGGCAAGGATTTCATCTCGACCCGTCGGGGTCAGGGATACATGATCGATGTTTAGATCGATTCGGTTCAGCCTGTTGTTTTGGCAAGGCTTGATCATGTCGGCGGTGATCGCGGGCTTCGGCGCGACGATGTATCACAATTTGGTGCGCGCCAAGCGGGATCGGATCGACGTCAAGCTGAGGGAATCGGCTCGTTTCGTGTTCGGGTCGATGATGCCGCGACGGCACGGCCGTCCCGACCCGCGGGCGCAGGATCAACTTGCGCATCGATTCGGCGAGGGGCGTCCCGATACGCCGTATTACGTGATCTGGAATCCCGACGGGTCGATCGCGGCGCGTTCGAATCCCGAGATTCGCACTCCGTTCCCCTCCGAGTTCATTTTCGAAAATCGGGACGCGGGCGGGGTCGATCGAGCCCTCGAGCGAGGCGCCGGAGATCGAGCCTTTGAGAAAGGCGCGGGCGATCGAGCCCTTGCGAAAGGCGCGGGCGATCGAGCCGTGGAGCGAGGCGCGGGAGAACGCTCCAACGATCGCGGCGCGGTCGATCGCGCCCCGGAGAAAGTCGCCGTCGAGCCCTTCGCGGCGGCCGGCGATCGCCGCCTCGGCTCTCCCGAACGCCCGCTGATGCGGGATCGAGGATCGTGGCGAGAGATGATCATTCGTGGCCCTCGAGGAATGATCATCTTGGTGGGTCGAAGCGGCGACGACGAGGATCGGCGGATTCGCGAGATCGTGGGGATGATGTTGGCCGCTGGTTTGGGGGCGCTGGGATTGGCGATCGTCGGCGGTTGGTTCATCGCGGGACGGGCGCTTGCTCCGGTCGATCGGATCAGCGAGGCGGCTTCCGACATTTCGGCTTCGAATTTATCGCGTCGGATTGATGTCGATAAGACCGAAAGCGAATTGGGTCGGCTCGCGAGCATTTTGAACACGACGTTCGATCGGCTTGAAGCCGCGTTTTTACGGCAAATGCGGTTCACCGCGGACGCTTCGCACGAGCTTCGCACGCCGCTGGCGATCGTCGTTTCGCACGCCGAATTGGCTTTGAGGAAGGAGCGATCGGCTTCGGATTATCGCGCAGTGATCGAAACGTGCTTGAACGCGGCGCGGAGGATGGAGAACGTCGTCGAGGATCTTCTTACGCTGGCTCGCGCCGACGCCGGGGAATCGGCGATTCGCGACGAACCCGTCGATCTCGCCGAGACGGTGCGCGAAACCGCGACGTTGCTGCGGCCGCTCGCTCAATCAAGAAACGTTCATCTTTCATTGCTCGTTCGGTCGGTCGCTCCTTATGGAGATAAAGAACGATTGCGCGAGCTGATCACCAATCTTGTAACAAACGCTATTATGTACAATCGCGATGGAGGAACCGCGACGATCGAGGTTCGGCGCGAGGGGGATTCGGCGGTGTTGCGCGTGAGCGACACGGGGGTGGGGATCGCGGAGGAGGATCAGCCGCACATTTTTGAGCGTTTTTATCGATCGGGGACGGCGCGATCGCGCGAATCGGGGGGATCGGGGTTGGGGCTCGCGATCGCTCGGTGGATCGTCGACGCTCATCACGGGACGATCGAGCTCGATAGCGCGGTCGATCGCGGATCGACTTTCACAGTGACGATTCCGATGGCGCCCAAAACGCGTCCCAAAGTGTAATGATTTCTAACCGGCGAAGATCTTGTTATATAAAAGGCGTTTCGCTCCGCGACGCCGAACTTATAGCTTTCGAGCGTCGCGGAACGAGAATCGTCGGGGAACAAGGATCGATCGCGAATTCGGCGTTATTTCAATTCTTTCGCCAGGAATTTATCGATTTCGGCCCAGGCCCGGGTCGTCGCTTTTTCGTTGTAAGACGGGCCTCCGGGCCTCATGAATCCGTGTCCCGCGGCCTCGTAGATGATGATCTTGGAACTCGTTTTCGACGCCTCTTTCAGCTTCGATTCGAACATTTTAACCGTCTCGGGCTTGATCCCGCGATCGTCGGCGCCGAAGATTCCCAAAATCGGTTTATCGGCGAGCTTGGCGACCGCCGAATCGTCGACCGTCACGCTGCCGTAACAGATCACCGTCGGCCCGATATCCGAGCATGCTTGCGCAAGTTCGCGTGAATATCCCCCTCCCATGCACCAGCCGATCGCTCCCACTTTTTTATCGTGCGAGACCTCGGGGAGCGATTTGAGGAAGGCGACCGCGCCTTTCAAATCGCCGACGACCTCGGTTTGGTCGAGAGCGCGCATCAGCTCGTGCGCCTCGGACGGTTCGGTCGCGAGTTTGCCTTTGTAAAGGTCGATCGCGAGCGCGACGTAACCTTGCGAGGCGAACCGCTCGGCGTTCTGCTTAACCCAATCCGAAAGCCCCCACCATTCGTGGATAACGACGATCGCGGGGAACGGGCCTTTTCCCTCGGGCGTCGCCAGGAACGCCTTGACGTTCCCCACGCCCCCCTTGAATTCGACCGTTTTGGAGACGACTTTCGCCTCGGCGGTCGCCGCGAGCGCCGCGGCGACAAAAATCGCGGGCGACCACGAGCGAACGATCGTCCTGATATATTCTCGAGCATTTTGCTTGAGCATACTTAATATCTCCGCTGTTTGGTTCGAAATCGATCGCGTTCGCCGCGAATCCGGCGGCGCGGCGGAAGCGCGATGAAATTCATTCGACCGCGCCCGCCGGGCACGGTCAATTCTCTCGACTCGCCGATTCAGGCCGATTTCCGAAGATCGTCGACGAGCGAAAACCCGGAATTGACCGAGGTTGCGGCGGGCAAGATTAATTAAGAGTGAGGGGCGGACGATTTTTCGCCGGGAGGGTGAAAAGTTCGCTTGATCTGGCGGGTTGACGCGGGTCGCGACGCGCGGTAAATTCAAAATTCGGTTTCCATTCCGCACAATTAAGCCATATCGAGTGAGGAGGTGGGTGGTGACGCTCGCCCGGCGCATTCGTGAGTGTCGGTATACCAAAGGTTGGGGGCCCGATGAATTGGCCGGCCGCGCCGAGATCTCTCGGACCGCGCTTTATCAAATTGAGAGCGGCAAAACCGAGATCCCTCGCGCGGGAACGTTGCGGAGGATCGCCGAGGCGCTCGGCGTTTCGATGGAGGTGTTGCTCGACGACGTCGACCTGACCGATCCTCAGCCCAGGCCTCGAGTCGTCGCGCTCGGCGACGACGACGCTCAAATTATGCCGATCTTTACCGACGATTTAACCCGAGAGGGCGTCGAACTGGAACTTGAACGCGCGTCTGAAGACATCACGTTTGAGCGCGATTCGACCTCGCCGTTCCATCCGGCGCATCGCTCGCTGAGAAAGAGCGAGATCGCCGCGATGTTCCTCACGCTGCTCAACTCTCCGTTCGGCGAGCCGCTGGCGCGAATCGTCGAAGAATCGTACGCGCTTTTACCCGTCGAGTATCGTGAACGACAGGCTTCGTGCTCGAGCTCGTAACGCCGCCGAACTCGCCGCGCCGATTTTTCTGGATTCGGCGCGGACCTGGTAAACGATCGTCGATTCTCGGCTCAACCGCCGTTTTTTGGCGGATGTTGAACGCAACTACCGACTCAAAAAAAAGCCCCCCGCGGCGGGTTCCGCGGAGGGCGTTCAAGGGGGCGGCTGGATCGATCTTTAATTTACTGTTTGAGATATTAATCAATCGCTTTGTCGATCAATTCACTCCCGAGGCGACGTTCGCCGACCACGAATTCCATTGCCATTGAACGGCCGTGTTGGTCGGGATGATCGAGGGGGTCGGAGCGGCGTTGAATTTAGGCATGGAGAACGAAGGAACGGCGGGGGTCGAAGCCTGTGTCGTCGGCGTCTGAGTCGTGTTCGTCGGAATCTGAACGTTCACGACGGGGGTCGAAGCGACGGGAGTCGAGGTTTGCGTCGGAGTCGGAGTCGAAATCGAGATCTGGGGAGCGGCGTTAACGACGGGAGCGACCTGAGCAGGCGTCCACGATTGCGTCACCGTCGCGGGGGCGATCGTCTGAGCCTGGGGAATCGAGACGTTAACAGGGGGAGGATTATTCAAGTCAAAATTCAATTGAACATTCACATTACCGACGGTCACCTGATTGGAACCGACGACCTGACCGTTCAAGACCGCGGTGACCTGGTAAGTTCCGGGCGAAAGGGGCATTTGATATCCCCCCGCGGCCCAGGTTTGGGTCGAGCTTGATTGACCCGTTTGCGTGTTCACCGCGGTGATCGTCACTCCCCCCTGTCCCGATCCCTCGGTGAAGGTTTGGGTGTTGTTGGGGTCGTTGAAGGCGACGCCGACCAACTGAGCCTGTTCGCCGTTCTGGGCGCCGAAATCCTGGGTGACGACGAGCGGGCCGACTTTCGGGTTGGTCGAATTGAGGATTGAAATTCCGACGTCGCGATACGCTTGATCCGCGGCGGTTCCGGGCTGGAGGATATTGCGGCGGTGTCCGGCGTCGGCTACGCCCCAGTCGATCAAGAACGCTTTCATCGCTTGATCGACCGACGTCGCGTAAGCGTAGGCGTTTTCGCCCGAGGAGGATTGGTTGGTGTAACCCGCGTCGGTCATTCGGCTTTGCGGGGTCGAGCCGTTGGGGCCGAAATGCGATTCGATCCCCGTGTTGATCATATCCTGGCTTTCACGCTGAGCCGAAGCCGCGAGTTGCGGGCTCCAGGCCAACGGGGGCTGCGGAGTCGACGAGGCGATAATGTTCTGAACTTGCTGGATATTTACATTATAATATTTAAGCGTCAATTGATCATTGAATGAGAGATTTGAAGTCACCTGTTGGGCGGCGGCGGCGGGATCGGTGCGGGCGAGGTTGATTTGTTCGAGCATGTATTGCGCTTCGGCGGAGGGGCCTCCTCCTGAAAGCACAAGGCGCGATTCGAGCGTTTCCAGGCCAAGCGTTCGCCGCGTCCGTCGCTTAAACATCACCGACCTCCCTGTTCGTTCCAAATTCCGTTCCGATGGCGTCGACCGTCCGTCCCGTCGGATCGCCGTTCGGTCGCGAGGCGAGAAAACTTGAATCATTTCGGCTTGACAAAACCACCCCGCCCGTCATGGGCGACGAGACGTATTGCATCTCGCGTGCCGATTCTTTCCTTTCCCGATTTTTTTTCGGCGTTCTAGCGCCGTTCGGCGTCGAACAGGCGGATATTTCTTGACTTGGAGCGACTCGCGTCTAATACGCCGGAATCTCCGCGCCGAATCGGCGCGAACCTTTTTGACGATCGGAGCGAATTTTACATCGTTCCGCGCTTACAAAGGAGATTTTTTTACAACCCGAGGTTTGACGCAAGTTTCGCTCAAGTTTCGGATTGCGTCGGTCGAGGAGGCGTCTCGAACACGGAAATACGAGACGATCGACCGGTCCAAAACGCCGAGCTTCGACCCCGCGGCGCGGAACGGTACAAGTCTTTTACGAAAAGAGACGCATGCGTTCTCGAATTGAACGAGGATATGCGGAATCGAGCGAATTTTGGATTGGATGGAAAGACGTCTCGTTTTCGCTTGTGATCCGTTCATTATCGAGTGATCGCGCGAAGGCGGCGGAAAGGAATCGGTCGGGTTGAGCGATCTCGGACGAATCGACAAGAACGGTGCGGATCGGGAATCGGGCGAAGCCGATGGATTTCATAGATCGCGCGGGTTGGCCTTTTCAGTCGTCGAGAAATGAGGAAAGATTCGTCCTCAAACGGACGAATCGTACGCGTCCCCCCCAAGGAGGTTTGAGCGATGGATCGATTTCGCGGATCATGGATTGGATCGGCCTCCGGGCTGATGCTTTTATCAATGAGCGTCGCCGCTTTCGGACAAACGTTCGAGCGGAATACGACGGTGACGGGCCCGAGAGGACGGACGCTCAGTCGATCGGTGACGAGCGAACGCGGTCCCGGTTTCATCCAACGAGACGTCACGATCAATCGTCCCGCGGGAACGTTTTCGCGCGAGACGACGATCCAACGTCCGCCGATCGGTTTCGGCGGCGGTCGCGGCTTCGGACCGCTCGGTTTCGGCGGCGGTAACGTATTCGTCGAGCGGAACGTGATCGTTCCATCCGCTCCGATCATCGCGCCGTTCGGCGGGATGTTCTTCGGGCCGATGTTCGCGCCCCCGGTCGTCGCGCCCCCCGTCGTCGTCGCGGCGCCCCCCGTCGTCGTCGGAGGCGCGGTCGCGGGAGGCGCCGTCGCTGGAGGCGCCGTCGCCGGAGGAGCGAGCCCCGCGCCCGCCGTCGTCGGAGTCGATCCCGTCATCTCCGAGATGCATACATTAGAACACAGTTTAATCTCAAATCATCGTCGCGACGCCGCGATCGCGCTCGGCCGATACCGCGATCCACGAGCCGTCGACGCTTTGATCGACCGATTGAAGAACGATCATTCGAAAGATGTGCGGATGGCGGCTGCGTGGGGATTGGCCGAGATCGGCGATAAACGCGCGGGAGTCGCGCTCGAACGCGCCTCGATGTTCGATAAAAAACAAGAGGTTCGAGAGGCCGCGGCGGTCGCTTACAAACGGATTCCCTCCGAATCGCTCGTCGCCGATAAGAACGCGGGTTCTCAGCCGACCCGAACGGCGTCGCGCGGCGGTTCGCGTCCCGTGACACGCGTCATGCGGGGACAATCTCCGGCGAACGGTTCGGGTTCTTCGACCTCGGCGCGACGATCGAACCCGTTTGATCAAGGCGAGCCCGAAAACGTCCCGCCCCCTCCCGAACCCGCGTTCCCCTCGGGAAACGCTTCGTCGACACCGCCCGCGGCGCCCGCCCCGCCGAGCTCGCCTTCGCCGTTCGCTCCCGGAAATCCGTCGAATAACGACCGATCGTGATCGATCCGATGCGGTATTCGTAAACGAGCGTTTTCGTCGGCGAAAGCGAATAACGTCGATCGAATCGACGGCGAATTTGATTCTCCAGAACCGAGTCGACCGCGAATTCGATTCTCCAATACCGATCAAAAGAGAGCCCGCGGGACGAACCGGCGGGCTCTCTTTATCTTATCGATATAACTTTGAATCTCGTGCATCAGGATATGAGAGTTCGAAGTCGTTCGGCGCCGGCGCGATGACGCGAGCGAGACGGCGCGGGGTCGCCGGAATCGGCGACGCGGCGTCAAGCAATCAACGATCTTATTGAATTAGTCTATTTTAACGACTTGATTGGAGCGAGGAGTCGGCGTCGTGCGTTCGATCCGCGGAGAGTTCCCCGCGGATCCTGTTTTCGAGGCCGTCGATCCAGTCGTGGAGCGGGTTTCGCATCGCCCCGCGGGTTTCTTCGCGCAATCGATGAATCCGCTCTTCCCAATCGGCGGATTCCTCGGGGCGAGGCTCGCTCGCTCGGAGTCCACGATGAACGTCGAGAGCCAGTTTTCGCACGCGTTCGGAGAGCGTTCCTTCCCAAGGCTCGGAGACGGCTTGAAGCATCTTGATTCCCAACCTTCCCGCTTCTTGTTAATCCCACCCGTACCGTCATTCGCGCGAAACCGGCGATTATTACGGTCGAGCCGACGGAATCTCGGACGTTGGTACGAAATGAATTCGAAAAAGGTTCGATCGCGCCGACGATTTGGACGATGCCGATGTTCTTGAAGGGGGGGGGCTCGTTCACGAACCCGATCGCAATGTACTAGAGGAACGGATGTTGCGACAAAATCACGCGAGTCGAAAGCCGCGCGGGTCGCTGAAGCACGCGGCGCGGTTTAAGGTTGAAAGTCGCTCCGGCCGGCGTGGAACGGGAAGCCGATCGTCGCGGTTTGAGGATGAAGCGGTCGATTTTCGCAAGTCGACGGTTCGCGTCGAAAGCGAACGCCCAAGATCGTATCTTCGATCCATTGATCTTGTGCCCGCGATCGTACGATCGGCCGATCGAGAGTCGATCAATCTAATCGCTACCAAAATCACATCATGATAAATCTATTTGATGTATGATGATGCTATATCGATATTAAGGTATCTGTAAATCTGTTTATGTTAGATATGATTGATTCAAAAGGAAGAAGGCGCGGACCGAGCCGTTTTTTTTAAATTGATGAAGCGGAAGGCGGCCGCACGGCGGTTCGCGCTCATGATGATGCGTTCGCTCGCAAGCTTCTTCGCATCATTGAAATACATACATATTTAGAATTCAAGTATCGATTTATCTTTTGGGAGGGCGAACCTCCTGGCGAGCCTCTTTTCGAAAATTCGCGCGCCGACGCCTTTTTTCGATCAATGATCGTGGATATCAGAATGCGGCTCACCGGGAGGTTCGCCCTCCCGATTTCGCATTCGCGCTCATGATGATGCGTTCGATCACGAGCATCGCCTCATCCTCGGATTTCGTTCCGGATCGCCGATTCGCGCGCCGACGCCTTTTTTCGATCAATGATCGTGAACATCAAAATGCGGCTCACCGGGAGGTTCGCCCTCCCGATTTCGCATTCGCGCTCATGATGATTCGTTCGCTCGCAAGCTTCTTCATATCATTAAAATAATTACATATTCAGAATTTAGGTGTCGGATTATCTTTTGGGAGGGCGAACCTCCTGGTGAGCCTCTTTTCGAAAATTCGCGCGCCGACGCCTT
>JAJYWB010000050.1 GCA_021791715.1 Planctomycetota bacterium
CCAGGAGATTCGCCCTCCCAGAAGTGTTCGCCGAGCCAGTCCGGTTCGCCAATCCACGTGATTCCAGCCCCAGTAAAGTCGATTCCGGGAGGGCGAGGCGTCGGCCGAGCCGGCGTATGTCAACATCAACAAATAAAAGACGGCTCACCAGGAGGTTCGCCCTCCCAGAAGAGTTCGCCGTCCCTTCAGATCACCAACCCCGAAATGTTAATTCCGGGAGGGCGAGGCGTCGGCCGAGCCGGCGTTTCGGAAGTATTGAAATTACATCGGAGATTGATTCCGGGAGGGCGAGGCGCTGACCGAACCTCGTTTGGATCAACGAATCAATCGAAGACGGCTCACCAGGAGGTTCGCCCTCCCATAAGAGTTCGCAATCCAATAAGAGTTCGCAATACAATAAGAATTCGCAATCCCATAAGAGTTCGCAATACAATAAGAATTCGCAATCCCATAAGAGTTCGCAATCCCATAAGAGTTCGCAATCCAATAAGAGTTCGCAATCCAATAAGAGTTCGCAATTCCAGAAGAGTTCGCAATCCAATAAGATTTTATACTAAAAATTTATACAAATTATTATTATTAATCCTTCGAGAACGATTCGATCGCCGACGAGCGGCGCCCGCACTTCGAGCGAGCTCCTCGACGGCGGATCGGCTTTTCGACGCGGTAAGGTATGCGATCGGAACGATTTTCCGGGGCGAACGTGCGCCTGCGTGCTTGGATTACTTGAGGCGACGCGCATTCGATCGAACGATAACACGCTTTGATAAACATCGTAACCGCGGCGTCGGGTTGAGCGGTTCGAGAGGTTCGAACGATCGTCGGGGCGGCGTCGATTCCGCGTCCGAGGCGTTTGATAAAATCTTCTTAAACTCCCCGTTGCATTCGTCACACCCGTGGGGAATAATAAGAAGCTCAAAGAGTTTCGGCGAAAGATTTGAAGTCTTGTTAAACATTTCAACCGTATTACGACGGGTGAATTGCGAAGGAATCGGGCGTTTGGTCGCCGAGTCGGGGCGTTCGGTTTGTGCGAGCGCGTCGCGGCGTCGAACGATTCGAGGCTTGATCGTCGTGCGATTCTCGCGGGTCGCGGGATGTTTCTGAAAAAAATGGCGGCGACGCCGAATTGATCCAACGGAACCGGGGGATGAAATCGTACATGGGGGTAGCCGATGGGTCGTCGGCGGTAACGCTCGTCTTAAGACGAATTCATGGACGCGATCGTTCGATCCATTGTCGGGTGGTTTGAACACTTGTAGCGACGACGTAACTCGGCGAACGTTCGACGGCGATTCGGCCGACGAAGTGCAATCTTTCGGAGCGGGTTTTGGTTGAGGCGTCGATCCGTTCGGGGAGGCCTGAGACATTTTGTGAAGACGCGACGGTGAGCTTGAAACAATCGGAAAGCGACGGCGGAACGGGTGATCAACCTGGAATCACGCGCGTCGATGATCGTCGTGAGTTCGGCTTCGGTGGGTCATAGCGTCGTGCGTGTACGAACGAACGAGACGCTCGGTCGATTCGGCGTCGGGGTTCGTTCTATTGTCGGACCATTTGATATCTATGCGGGGGAATGGTGATGCGGATCCGAAGCGTCAAGGTGTTGCGGGGACCAAACTTGTGGGCGACGAAATATCCCGTGCTCGAGGCCGAGGTCGATCTCGGCGCGCTCAAAGACACGGCGTCGAGCGAGGCGCCGGGGTTCAACGAGCGGCTCACTTCGTGGCTGCCGACGATGATCGAGCATCGCTGCAGCGTCGGCGAGCGCGGCGGGTTTTTCGAACGGTTGCGTCGCGGTACGTATCTCGCGCACATTCTTGAGCATGTGACATTGGAACTGCAAACGCTCGCGGGAACCCCCGTCGGCTTCGGCCGCACGCGCGAGACCGACGAAGACGGCGTGTATCGCGTCGCGATCGAATACGAGGAGGAAAAGCTCGGCCTCGCCTGCCTCGAAACCGCCCGCGCCTTGTGTATGGCCGCGGTCGACGGAAGCGAGTTCGACGTCGCGGGCGAGATTCAGAAACTTGTCGAATTGAAAAATCACGTTTGTCCGGGACCGAGCACCGCGGCGATTTTGAACGCGGCGCGGAAGCGCGGGATTCCGATCCATCGGCTCAACGATTACAGCCTGTATCGGCTCGGTCAGGGGGTGAAGCAAAAGCGCATCCAGGCCTCGGAAACGAGTTCGACCTCGGCGATCGGCGAGCAAATCGCCCAGGATAAACAGTTAACGCGAACGCTGCTCCGCGAGGCGGGGGTCCCCGTTCCGCAAGGTTGGCCCGCCGAAACCGCCGACGAGGCGTGGGAGATCTTCGAATATCTTCAAGCTCCCGTCGTCGTCAAACCGCGCTACGGCAATCAGGGACGCGGAGTCGCGGTAAACCTTTCCACGCGCAAGCAAGTGGAAGAAGCGTTCGCCGCCGCCAAACAAGAAAGTAGTTACATCGTCGTCGAGCAATACGCCCCGGGTTTCGATCACCGCCTGCTCGTCGTCGACGGCAAATTGGTCGCCGCGGCGCTCCGCGAACCGCCGCACGTCTTCGGCGACGGACGCTCGACGATCGCCGAACTCGTCGCCGCGATCAACGTCGACCCGCGCCGCGCCGACGATCACGCCGGCGCCCTCAGCAAAATCCCCCTCGACGAGATCGCGATCGCGGTTTTATTAGAACAAGGTTTCACGTTGGAATCGGTTCCTCCCGCTCGCAAGCGGGTGCTGTTGCGGCGCAACGGCAATTTGAGCACGGGGGGAACCGCGACCGACGTCACCGATCTGGTTCATCCCGAGGTCGCCGCAATCGCGATCGACGCGGCGCGGGTCGTGGGGCTCGACGTCGCCGGCATCGACATCGTCGTGGAAGATATCAGCCGGCCGCTCGAGCCGCAACGCGGCGTGGTCGTCGAGGTGAACGCGGCGCCCGGTTTACGGATGCACATCGAACCTTCGACGGGGACGCCGCGACCCGTCGGCGAGGCGATCGTCGCGAGTCTCATTCCCCACGGCGACGGTCGGATTCCGATTGTCGGCGTGACGGGTACGAACGGTAAAACGACGACGACCCGGCTGATCGCTTCGATTTTGGGACGCGACGGCTCGACCGTGGGGATGACGTGTTCGGACGGAATCGTGATCGGCGATCGACAGATCAGCGGCGGCGATTGCAGCGGTCCCGAGAGCGCCGGCTGGGTGCTCGGTCATCCTCGCGTGGAACGCGCCGTGTTCGAGACGGCGCGGGGGGGGATCCTTCGCGCTGGGCTCGGTTTCGACCGTTGCGACGTCGCGGTGGTGACGAACATCGGCGAGGCCGATCACCTCGGCATCGCCGGAATCGACACCGCCGAGCGGATGGCGTATCTCAAACGAACGCTCGTCGAGGCCGTCGCCAAAACGGGCGCCGCGGTTTTGAACGCCGCCGACCCGCTCGTCGCGCAAATGTCCAAGCACTGTCCGGGAGAGACGATTTTCTTCGCGATCCGCTCGGACGAACCCGTCGTCGTCGAACACCTCGCACGCGGCGGAAAAGCCGTTTTCGTTAAGGAAGGCGCGATCGTCGTGGCGCACGGCGAAAAGCGTGAAAGCCTGATCAATCTCGCAGATATTCCCACGACGCGGGGGGGACGAATCGGCTTCCAGGTCGAGAACGTGCTCGCGGCGACGGGGGCCGCGTGGGCGATCGGCGTGAATCTCGATCTCGTGCGGGCCGCGCTCGAAGACTTCAGGGGCGATCCCGAACAGGTTCCCGGCCGATTCAACGTCGTGCAAACCGAAGACGCGACGGTTCTTCTTGATTATGTTCATAATATCTCGGCGCTCGAGGCGTTGATCGAAACGCTCGACGCTTTCCCGCACGAGCGACGCTCGGTCGTTTACACCGTCGCGGGGGATCGTCGCGATGAAGATATCATTGAACAAGCGCGGCTTTTGGGCGAACATTTCGACGTCGTTTACACGTACGAAGGCGATTACAACCGGGGGCGTGCTTCGGGAGAGATCTTCGCGCTGATGCGTCGGGGTCTCGAACGCGCGTCGCGGGTTTCCGAGATGATCGAGATCGAAGGAGAGCGAGCCGCTGTCGAACGATCGCTCGCCGATCTCCGACCGGGGGATCTGCTGCTCGTTCAGGTGGGCAAGGTGCGCGAGATCGTCGATTTGGTGCGTAAGGAGTTGGCGGATCATCACGCCGACGCCGATCATCCGCCGATTCACGTTTCGCACGGACCGCTCGGCAAATGCATCGTCGCTGCGCGCGATATCGAGCCCGGCGAATGCATTTTGCAAGGCTGGGGCCGAAGCATCGAATACCGCACAAGGCATTCGATCCAGGTCGATCACGATCGGCACATCATCGTCGGCCCGCCGATCCAGCTCATCAACCATTCGTGCGAGCCGAACTGCGGCGTGCTGATCCGTCGCGACGAGGAATCGATGGAGATCCACGCGCGTAGGCCGATCGCCGAGGGAGAGGAATTGACGATCGATTACGCCACATTTGAATATGATATTCAATTCATGCCCGGCGATTGTCTCTGCGGAACCCCCGGCTGCCGCAAACGGATCACGGGCTACAAAGACATGCCCCGCAAGGTTCGTCAGGCGTACGGCGTATACATCGCCGAATACCTGGTGGAACGCGAGGCCGTCGCCGTATCGGCGAGCTGACCGACTCTCGGCCGCGCGTCGTCGCTGAAGTAAAAAAAGCGGGGAATGCTCACTTATTTAAGCGAGCGTTCCCCGTCGCTTTTGTCGTAACCGAACGAAGATATAACCATATCATTTTACATTCATATGCATATCCGCCGCGGCGGCGGAATCGATTCGGTTCGCGTCGTCGTCTCGCGTAAGGATTCTTAACGCGCTCGCGGTGAATCCGCCGCGAAACGATTTTTAACGCGCGCTCGCGGGGCTCGCGACGAACCCTGAAAGCATGCTTGCGATCAAAACATCACGCACGATCGCGGCGAAGCGCGGCCGAGATACCCGATCCGAATCGATTCGACTATAATACCGCGTCGCGGCGGCGTGATCGCCGGAGACGCAACAAGGACGATCGCCAGGGAGGTTCATGCGACCAGTGATTGATATATTGATCAAAAGCCGTCGTGTCGCGGTCGCGCTCACGCTCGTTCTGTTGGCGGGGCTCTTGTACGCGGGGAAGAAGGTCGCGTACGAGCAATCGATCCAATCGTTCTTCTCAGACGCCGATCCCGACATCGTCCGCTATCGCCGCGCGTCGGACCTGTTCGGTAACGACAACTTTATATTTATATGCTATGAAGACAAGGACTTATTGACGCCCGCGGGGATGGATCGCGTGCGCGAGCTGGCGCGGCGAACGGGACCGAAATCGATCGCGGGGATTCGCGACGTGCAGTCGATCGACGCGACGCCGACGTTTTGGCGACTCGACGACGGACTCCTGGCGCTCGAGAAGCTTCCCAAATTCCTCCGCGATCGCGCCTTCGACACGCTGAAAAAACAGGTGGGAAAAACGGGAACGGCCGATTCGCTTTCGATCGGATCGGCGATCCGTTCCGCCGACGCCAAAACGCTTGAAGAGTTGAAAAAACGTATTGTAAAACATCCGTTATTAGAAGGAACGTTGATCGACGCGAAGGGAACGACGGCGGCGATCGTCGCGCGGCTCAAGAGCACCGAGGAGTTCGACATGAAGCGGACGGTCGCGACGATCCGCGACGTCGCGGATTCGTTCGCTCGTGAGGCCGGCTTGTCGCGTCCGGCGATCGTCGGCCCCCCCGTGCTCCTCGCCGACGGCTTCGCGAACATCGAACGCGACGGCCGTCGGCTGGCCATGTTGGGGATGATTCTGATCGGCGTGGTCACTTACACCGCGGTTCGGAGCGTGTGGTGGGCCGTGGTTCCGCTACTGGCGGGTTGGGTCGTCTGGCTCGCGACCGAAACGATCCTCGCGGTTTTGGGGCTCAAGCTTTCGCTCTCGGGGGGTCCGCTCGTGGCGCAAATCATCGTTTTGACGATGCCCGCGGCGAGCCACCTCGCGATTCACTTTCGCGACGACCTCCGCTCGGGCGGGTCCCGCGAAGCCGCGGCGCGATCGACGCTTGCCGCTGTATTGATCCCGATTATGTGGTGCGCCGTCACGGGAGCGATCGGCTACGGCGTGCTGCTGACCTCGAATCTCACTCCGATTCGCCAATTCGGCGCGATTTTAGGGGGATGCACGCTGATCGCGGCGCTCCTGACGATGGCGATCGCTCCGTTCGCAATGCTTCCCCCGTTCGCTCGCAAAGGAACCTTGCCGATCGTCACCGACTCGATCGATTCGAAGCCGAACCGGATGAATCGCCTGATCGATTGGATCGATCGCGACGCGAATCGAATCGTCATCGGCGTGATCGCGATCGTCGTTCCCGTCTCGCTCGGCGTGTATCGTCTCGAATACGAGTCCAATTATATTAACGTATTTAAACAAAGCTCGCGTGTGGTGCGCGATTATCGGTATGTCGAATCGAGGCTCGGCGGTATCGGCGTGTGCGTGGTCGTGGCGCCGCTGCCCGACGGGCTGAACGACGCGAGCGTTTCGCGTTTGAATGATTATGCGAAATCGCTTTTATCTTTGAATCAATCGGGATCGAGGCGAATCGAGCGGTCGATATCGAGCGCGACGTTGCTCGATCCCGAGGGGACGATCGCGCGCGAGCCCTTGGCGGTGCGGGAGGCGGTGTATCGCGATAAGGTCGCGCTCATCGAGGCTTCGCCGCAGGCCGAATTGTCGCTCGGTTTTTGGAACCCGCGCGAGAAGCTCGCTCGCATCATGATTCGCGTACCCGAACAACAGCCCGCGGGAGACAAGGAACGGACGTTCGGGATCGCGGTGAAGAGCGCGCGCGAACGATTCGGCGCCGATTCATTTTTAACGGGTCTTTCTTTTTTGATGACTCGGACGGCGCGCGGGGTCGTCGCGACTCAATGGTCGACGATGATCGCTTCGATCGGCGGGATCCTTTTGATGCTGACCCTGGCTCTCCGCCGCGCGCGGCTCGCGGCGCTCGCTTTGCTTCCCTCGTTGCTCGCGATCGTCCTCGTTCTCGGGCTGATGGGCTGGACGGGGATCAAGCTCGATATCGCGACGGCTCTCGTCGCGAGCGTGGCGCTCGGGCTCTCGGTCGACGACACGTTTCACTGCCTGTTGCAATTTCATCGCATGAAACAAACCGAATCCTTTTATGATAGCTTGCGATCGAGTTATCGCTCGACGGGGCCCGGCGTGTTACTTTCGAGTTCGGCGGTCGCGATCGGCTTCGCGGCGCTCTGGTTCAGCGAATTCACCCCGTTCGCGAATTTCGGTCTGATGGTGTGTATCGCGACCGCGGGAAGCTCGCTGGGCAATCTCGTTTTGCTTCCCGCGTGCCTCGTCGCGGGAGAGCGGTCGAGGGTCAAGAATCGAACCGACGAACCGATCGGCGAGGACGCTGAGAACGTCTCGGAACCCGCGGCCGAAGACGTTCCGGTCGCTTGACGAAAGATGAACGCGGTTCAAGAATTCTTGGCTACATCAAGATATTCCTAAACCGTTTCATGATCTCTTTAAAGAAAAAAGACGTATTTATTGCTATTAGCGTATCTTTCGATCCGTTTCACTTTCGTGGAAATCGGAGATGGAAACATGACCGATCTCGTGTTGTTATCGAGGATACAGTTCGCGATTACGATCATGTTTCATTATCTTTTTCCTCCGCTGACGATCGGTTTGGGGGCGTTGATCGTTTATTTTGAGGGGTCGTATTTGAAAACGAGGGACGAGATCCTTCGGAAGACTTCGGATTTTTGGATTCGGTTGTTCGCCGTCAATTTTGCGATGGGGGTATCGACGGGGATCGTGATGGAGTTTGAATTCGGCACGAATTGGGCGAGTTATTCAAGGTTCGTCGGCGACGTGTTCGGATCTTCTCTGGCCGCGGAGGGGATATTCGCGTTTTTTTTGGAATCGGGTTTTTTGGCGGTGATGGTTTTCGGTCGTGGCAAGGTCGGCCCGAAGTTTTATTTTATGGCGACGATTCTCGTCTCGATCGGATCGGTGTTCAGTTCGATCTGGATTACGGTTGCGAATAGCTGGATGCAAACGCCCGCCGGTCATCACATCGTGCCGATCATCCGAAACGGCGAGCCGTGGGTCGTCGACGGGGTTCGCATGATGCGCGCGGAGGTCGTCGATTTTTGGAGCGTCGTTTTCAATCCGGCGACCGTACCGCGATTGCTGCACGTATGGGTCGGTTGTTTGGTTCTTGGCGCGTCGTTCGTGGCGAGCATTTCGGCGTGGTCGATCCTTCGGAATCGTCGCCTCGAAATCTCTAAAAGGAGCTTGAATGTCGCGGTCGTCGCGGGATTGATCGGATCGGTGGGAACTTTGGCGACGGGGCATCTCGACGGCCGAATGGTCGGCCGCCGCCAGCCCGCCAAATTGGCGGCGATGGAAGGTCATTTCACGTCGCATAACCGACCGACCGGGATTCACGTTTTCGGCGTTCCCAACCCCTCAGCCGAGCGTGTCGATTACGCGGTGAAGATTCCAGGACTGCTCAGTACGCTCGTTTACGATGAAATTCCTCCGCGCACTCCCGTGATCGCGCTCGACCGATTTCCCAAGGCCGATCGTCCTCCTGTTTTTATCACGTTTTTAGCATTTCATATCATGGTCGGATTGGGGATGTTTCTCATCGGTATTTTTACGATGAGTGTGATCTCGCTGTGGCGGGGTAAGCTCGATCGATCCCGTAAGTTGTTATGGCTTCTCGTTCCCACGGTATTGGCGGCGTTCGCGTCGAACGAGTTGGGTTGGGTGACCGCCGAGGTCGGACGTCAGCCGTGGATCGTTTATCCTCGTTACGACGGCGGACGATTCGATCGCCCGGTCGACGGGATGAGAACGAGCGAGGCCGTTTCCAAGGCGGTTCGCTCCGAGCAAGTTCTTGCGTCAATCATTCTTTTTATCTTGATTTACTTGATTTTGTTCGTCGTTTGGCTCTACGTGATGGACGGAAAAATTCGGGGCGCCGGTGAATCGACGACCGAGAAACCGACCGATCCGCCAAACGACGCTTAGCGTGAACATATGTATTAGACAAAGCGTTATCGATTCGGCGACGCGATGAAATCGCCGATACAAGCCGGTCAATTGAACGCGACACGACGATCCAAGGTTGATGATTTCGTAGCGAGGAGGCGCCGCGGTGGATCTCAATTTGATCTGGTTTCTGCTTTTAACGATTTTACTCACCGGTTACGCGATCCTCGACGGATTTGATCTCGGCGTCGGGATCGTCTTTTTAACGATCAAGGGAGACGTTGAACGGAGGATCGCGCTCAACGCGATCGGGCCGATTTGGGACGGCAACGAGGTTTGGCTCGTGACGTTCGGCGGAGCTTTGATGGCCGCGTTCCCCGAGGCTTACGCGACGGTGTTCTCGGCGTTTTATCTGCCGTTCATACTGCTTTTGTTCGCGTTGATTTTCCGCGCGGTCTCGATCGAATTTCGATCGAAACTTCAATCAAAGATATGGCGAACCTCTTGGGATATCGCCTTTTCGATTTCATCGATCGTCGCCACGTTTCTCTTCGGCGTCGCGGTGGGTAACAGCATGATCGGCTTGCCCCTCGCCGAATCGGGGGAGTTCGTCGGCACGCTCGCGGGTCTTGTCAAACCGTATCCTTTGCTTACGGGCGCTCTCGCGGTATCGCTCTTCGCCATGCATGGATCAACATATCTTTATCTAAAAACAGAGGGGAGTTTACAAAAATTAATGCATAATCGGATGTGGGAGACGTTCGGAATTTTTCTGACGTTTTACCTGACGACGACGATCGTAACGCTGATCACCGTTCCGCGCGCTTCGCGCAATTTCGGCGAACTTCCCTGGGCGTGGATCGTCGTCTTGATGAACGTATCGGCGGTCGCGAATATTCCTCGATCCATTTATTTTGATCGACCCGCGCACGCCTTCGCGAGCGGTTGCTGCGCGATCCTGGCGCTCACGTCGTTGCTCTGCTTCGGGCTTTATCCCAACCTGATCACGAGCAACCCGCATCCCGAATTCAGCCTGACGATCTACAACGCCGCAAGTTCGCCCAAAACGCTCAAGATCATGGCGTGGATCGCCTTGATCGGCATGCCGTTCGTCCTTTCCTACACCGCGGTCGTTTATTGGACCTTCCGCGGCAAAGTGAAACTCGGCGACCACAGTTATTGATTCGAGCGAAACGAATAAATAAACTGTAATAATACCAATCGTTTCTCGCTTGATTAAACGGCGGATCGACCCGGGCGAATGCGGCGGTCGCGGAGTTCGAGCGCGAGACAAATCGCGATCGTTCCCGCGGCGAGCGCGGCGACGAACCACCAGGGTGAAAGCTTGGTGATATCGGCGAACGTCACTTTTCCAAGATCGCCGATCGAACCGAGAGCGCGGAAGATCGGGGGATAAACCTCGGCGTAAACCGCCGAGCCGACGAGCGCGCCCAAAACCCCGACGATCGCGTCGCGCGATCCCTGGCCGATCGCGCCGAGCGCGGTTCCAGGGCAGTATCCCAAGAGCGCCATTCCGACGCCGAAGATCGCTCCGCCGATCGCGTTCATGGCGAGCGCAGCGTCCTTAACGTGGAGCGAGTGAATCGCGCCCGTTCCCAGCATCGCCCACACGCCGATCGCGCCGACGACGATCGCCGTGAGCATCGTTTTGAGCACGGTGAAATCGCGAAATCGAAATTGATTAATGATCACATTATATCGCGTAACGCCCCCGACCTGGAGCAGAAACCCGAAAACAAGCCCGACCGAGGCGCCGAGCGCGAGCGAGCGAACGTCTTCAAAATAGTGTGTGAACATTATTGAGCCCCCTCGCCGCGCCGTCGAATTCCGAACAGGATCGCCGCGGTCGCGACACCCGAGACGAACATCGAGACGAAGAACGTCCAACTCGAAACCGCGAGCTGCAGGCCCCCCGAGATGCCGTGCCCGCTCGTGCACCCTCCCGCCATCCGAGCGCCGAATAAGAGCAAAAACCCGCCGATAAACGCCGCGAGATAACGCTTGCCGACCGACGGTCCGAAACGCTCGGCCCAAACCGATGGAACTCGCTCGCGTCCGAACCCGCCGCCGATCCGCGCCGCGAGGAACGATCCCGCGATCAACGCCAGATCGAGAGCCGCCTCCCAATTGAAGATCGGCTTGATCCCTCCTGTTTTATCTCCATAAAGCTTGTGTAAATAAGCGTTTTTGGAAACGTGATCGGGCGCAGCGAGCGCGACGACCGATTCGGCCGCCCCCACGAACGGCGTGCTCGTTCCGATCGCCTTATCCATAAAATAGAACGTCGCCCAGCTCAACACGCCGATACCGATCCCGACGAAATACGGGCGCAGGCGTGGATCTCTTAGAATCGCGGTCAAATCAAACCTCCCGCTCGGGTTACGCCGAAACGACGCGGCTCGACGCGTCGAGCGCCAAGCCGAGGTCGAACCGTCGCGTCGAGCCGAAAACTATTATAGCCGAGGAATCGCTCGCGTCGCCGCTCCAAACCTCACGGACAAACCGCCGACTTCGATCGCTCGACCAAGTTCGATGAAAAACGCCTCCTCGAACATGCTTTTCCATATCAATTGAAAATAGACCGTGATATTCAATTCTTGTTTCGACCCAGTCATCCAATTCGTATTCTCGAATAATCGCATATTATTTAGACGACGCCGAATCGTTTGCGTCGAGATCGCGCTCCCCGAAGAAAACTTCCGCCTCGACTCGCGCCGGGCTTTACCATCGCGTTCCAACTTCGGAAAATGAGAATCGCTCGGTTAGACCCTCCCGCCCTGGAACCTGCCCGGAGACGATCGCCCCGCCGATAAAACGCCGCGGGACGGGGGGACGAGATCCCCGCGTTTTCGGCGTGAACGATCGCCGAATCGATCGTGCGAATCCTAGAATACTCGGATGAAATTATGAAAGTTCATTTTATTGTTTTCAAGAGGAAGGCGATTGTCGCCGCGGTTTCGGCGGTAAGCCTTTTGCTTTCGATCGTCGCCGTTGCGCGGGACGATCGCGCCGCCGGAGGGGGATCGCCCGATGACGCCGCGGCGAAGGACGTTATCGCTCGAGCGGTCGGGAAGCTCGCCGACGCTTCGGGGTATCGCTGGACGACGACGATCGCGGCGCGGGATTCGGCGCCGTTCGCCAGGGCCGGAGGCGATTCGGGCTCGACCGAAAAGACGGGATTCACACTTGTTGCGATATCTTCGGCGACTGGAACGCGTGAGTTCGTAACGAAAGCCGGGAAAACCGCGGTATTTGTCGACGGGAACTGGCGGAAGCTCGAACCCCCCGCCGCCCAGGTCGGACGCGTGTCGGCGAATCCCGGCGCGGCCGATTTCCGCACGATCTCCGAGTTCAAACTTCCCGCCGCACGCGCCCTCGAACTGATCGGCATGGGGGCGTCGTGCCGTCGCGAGGGAAATACGGTCACGGTTACGCTGAGCCCCGAGGTCGCCGGCAAATTGCTCGAAGCCGAATTCCCGGCGCCAAGACGCCGAGGCGGAGGCGGCCAAACCGAAGTCCCGATCAAGGATCCGAAGGGAACGGTCGTCTTCCAAATCGAGGGGGGAACACTGGACGAGTTCACCCTCAACCTGAGCGGCTCGCGAAAGATCTTTGACGACGACGTGAAGCTCGACCGATCGAAGACGACCAAAATCGCCGCGATCGGCTCGACAAAAGTTGAAACCGCCGACGACGCGCGCGAGATCGTCGAGGCGATGATCGCGGGGGTCGAGTCGAACGTGTTCACTCCCGAGCCGGGTTTCCGCAAGCTTTTCGACGGTCGAACGCTCTCGGGCTGGGAGGGTCGACCCGGATTCTGGTCGGTCGAAGATCGCGCGATCGTCGGTCGAACCACCAAAGACAACCCGCTTAAGCGCAACACATTTTTATTTGCGAAATCCAATGGCAAAAACATAATTGTGAACGACTTCGAGTTGCGGCTTTCTTATCGCATCACCGCGGATAACGACACGGGCTTCGCCAATTCGGGGATTCAATATCGGAGCAAAGACAAGGGAGACTTTGTGGCCGCGGGTTATCAGGCCGATATGGAGGCGGGATCGAGATTCTCGGGCGTACTTTATGACGAGGCGGGCGGCGCAGGCGGGCGCGGCGTGATGGCGCAGCGCGGCGAAAAGGTTACCTGGACGTCCGACGGTAAGAAACGGGTGAACGGCCGGCTCGGTTCCTCCGAGGAAATTCAGGCGAAGATCAAAAAGGACGACTGGAATGAATATATCGTGATCGCACGCGGAAATCACATTCAACACTTTATCAACGGCGTTATGACCGTTGATGTGTTTGACGACTCGGCGAAGCGGCTCGATTCGGGGATCCTGGCGCTTCAGCTTCACGCGGGGCGGCCGATGACGGTTCGGTTCAAGGATATTCGGATCAAGTCGTTGCGGTCGGCGGCCGAGTCGGCGATCGCCGACGTTCGGATCGCCAAAGGATTTCGGTTGGATTTGATGTATTCGGCGCCGAGGGAGACTCAGGGCTCGTGGGTGGCGCTTTGCTCCGATCCCAAGGGACGGTTGATCACCGCGGATCAGAACGGCAAGCTTTACAGGTCGACACTTCCCGCACCTGGCGAAAGCGGATCGATCGAACCCGAGGCGATCGGAGTCGACCTCGCCGGAGCGCACGGGCTGCTTTACGCGTTCGATAGCCTTTACGTGATGGTGAACGAGCGGGGTACGCACGGGCTTTATCGCGTACGTGATACCGACGGCGACGATCGATACGACGAGGTGAAACTGCTGCGAGAAATTCGAGGCGGGGGCGAGCACGGAATGCACTCGATCGTTCTTTCGCCGGACGGAAAGTCGCTTTACGTGGTGTGCGGCAATTCGACCGAGTTGACAAAAGTCGATTCTTCGCGCGTTCCGCTCAATTGGGGCGAAGACAACCTCGCGTGCCGGATCCCGACGGGGTTTATGGATAACTCGCTCGCACCGCAGGGCTGGATCGCCCGGACCGATCGCGACGGCAAGGAATGGGAGCTGATCGCCGCGGGAATGCGCAATCCGTTCGATATCGCCTTCAATCACGACGGCGAGCTATTTACATATGACGCCGACATGGAATGGGACATCGGCGAGCCGTGGT
The DNA here is from genome assembly GCA_021791715.1 of Planctomycetota bacterium. GTDB lineage: Bacteria > Planctomycetota > Planctomycetia > Isosphaerales > Isosphaeraceae > JAKBCQ01. Next base: position 14,175 of record JAJYWB010000050.1, read on the forward strand.
ATCGTCCGACACGCGTCAATCACGTGATCGCCGGCGCCGAGTTCGGCTTCCGCAACGGCTCGGGGAAGTGGCCCTCGTATTTTATCGATAGTTTCGGGTCGGTCGTCGATATCGGCCCGGGATCTCCGACGGGTATCACGTTCGGCTACGGCGCGAAATTCCCCGAGAAGTATCGCAACGCTCTGTTCATCAGCGACTGGAGCTTCGGCAAGCTTCGAGCCGTTCATCTAAAACCCGAAGGAGCGTCTTATACCGCGGAGGTCGAGGATTTTCTCAGCGGCCAGCCGTTGCCGATTACCGATGTGATTATTCATCCACACGACGGCGCGATGTACCTGACGGTCGGCGGCCGAGGGGCTCAATCGGCTCTCTACCGAGTAACATATGTCGGAAACGAGAGCGCGTCTTCGGTTTCGCCGGTCGCATCGGCGTCGGTCGCCTCTTCGGCTACGGCGCGGCGGGCCTTGCGGCGTTCGCTCGAGGCTTTCCAGGGACGGAAAGACAAGGCCGCGGTGGAAGCGGTTTGGCCGTATCTGGGCGATCAAGAACGAGCGATTCGCTACGCGGCGAGGGTCGCTCTCGAATGGCAAGACCCAGCCGAGTGGAGCGAGAAGGCGCTGCGCGAAACCGACCCGCGCAAGGCGATCGCGGCGCTTGTCGCGCTCGCTCGAGTGAGCGGAAAAGACGAGCCCCATCGCAAGCCGACCGATCCCGCTCCCGATCCCGCGACCCGCGGTCGGATCTTGGCGGCGCTTGATGCGATCGATTGGTCGAGGCTCGAACGCGCCGATCGAATCGACCTGCTCCGCGCCTATTCACTTACGTTTATAAGACTTGGGCGACCGGGCGACGACGAATGCCGGAGATCGGCCGCGAAGTTCGATGCGTTGTTCCCGTCGCGCGCCGCCGAGGTCGATTACTTGCTCGCCGAGATCCTCTCATATCTTCAAGCGCCGACCGCGGCGACGAAGGTGATGAAGGCGCTTCGAGAATCGACCACGCAGGAGGCGCAGATCCAGTATGCGCTCGTGCTGCGAGGCCTGAAGGCGGGCTGGACGCCTGAGCTTCGCGACGAGTATTTCCGCTGGTTCGCCGAAACGGCTTCGACCTACCGCGGCGGCAATACGTTCGCAAGCTCGTTAAGGACGATCAAATCGCAAGCGATCGAATCGTTGAGCGAAGCCGAAAAGGCCGCGCTCAAGCCGATCCTCGACGCTCAACCCTCCGGCAAATCGCCGCGCGAGCTGCTCGCGGCGCGGAAGTCGATCCGGGAATGGACGCTTATTGATCTGATCCCCGTCGTGGAGCGCGGTTTGCGCGAGCGTCGCGACCTCGATCGGGGAAGGCGGCTTTATGGGATCGCCGCGTGCGCCGTGTGCCACCGGTTCGGGAACGAGGGGGGCGGGGTCGGCCCCGATCTTACGGCCGTCGCGGGTCGGTTCAACGTCCGCGACCTGCTCGAGGCGATTGTCGAACCGAGCAAGGTGATCAGCGATCAATACGGGGCGGTTTCGATCGCCAAGAAAGACGGCAGGGTCGTCACGGGTCGCGTGGGGAATCTTTCGGGAAACTCGTTGAACGTGATTGAAGATATGTTCGATCCCGGTCGATCCACAAATGTAAGGCGCGAGGATATCGAGGAGATTCAGCCTTCGAAGGTTTCGCCGATGCCCGCGGGATTGCTGAACAGTTTAACCGAGGATGAGATTCTCGATCTTGTCGCGTATCTGCTGGCGCGGGGCGAATCGCGCGACAAGTAAACCCGCCGACCCGACGACCGCGCCGCTCGGCGTCCGCTCGAACGCGGCGGCGCGGTTCCCGAAGAATGAATTATACATACATAATAGTTTGCCGGCGATCGAGTCTCTTGCAGATTTGAGAAACGCTCTCGATTTCTTTCGGGCGAGGTCGAAGGATCTCGCCCTTCTTATTGATGGAGAAATCACGGTGTGATTGACGTATGGAAGTTCCTCCCGAGTTGGGAAACGATAACACGGTTTGAGAAACTTCGTTACGGTTTGGGGCGTCACAATTCTCGATCTCGACTCCGATCCGCCTCATCTTAAAACGCTCGTAATGGCGAGGGGACGTCGTCGTCAAGCGTGCGACCGTCGCACCAAAAGGATACTAATTAAATAATATGAGAATTTACAGAAAACAATCGGATTCGCCGGCGCGACCGGACAGAACCGAACGTCTCATTGTTTAACATGCGGCCGTATTATTGGTGAATCGTCGCCGATACCGGTATCATCGAGCCGCGAGGGTCTCGAAAGCTTTTCCGCAAAGCCTCCAACGGATTTCCGATCAGGAGAACGCAATGCCCACCCGACGTCGGTTCGTGCAGTCGCTCCCCGCGCTCGCCGCGGCGAGCCGGATCTTACTCGAATCGAGCCCGGCGCAGGCCCGGGCGCTCGACCCGCCCCAGGGGCATTTCCACCCCAAGGGAAAGGGCGCCTCGAAGTTCACCAAGGAAGTCCTCAAGAAGGCTCGCGCCGAACTCCCCTTCGCCGACGAGCGCGACTTCGAAGAACAGCGCAGGGGACTGATCGCTCCAATGAAGGATCTTCAAATCAAGGCCGAAGACGGACAGATCGCCTGGGACATGGAGAAATTCCAGTTTCTCGACCGGAAAGAAGAGTTCGATACCATACATCCGTCGCTGCATCGAATCGGCCGATTAAACAACAATTATGGTCTTTATGAGGTAATCCCGGGTATCTACCAGGCGCGGGGGTTCGACCTGACGCAGGCGACCTTCGTACGAGGCAAGACCGGATGGATCGTCTTCGACCCGCTCGTCAGCCCAGAGACGATGCGAGCGGCCTGGAAGCTGTTCCAGGAGCATGTCGGCAAGGGGCTGCCGATCACGACGGTCATTTACTCACATTCGCACGGCGACCACTGGGGCGGCGTTCGCGGCGTCGTCGACGAGACCGACGTGAGGGCCGGCAAGGTCGCGATCGTGGCGCCTCGCGACTTCATGGAACACGTCGTCTCCGAGAACGTCTACGCCGGCGCCGCGATGAACCGACGGATGTACTACCAGTACGGCGCGCTCCTCCCCGCGGGTCCTTATGGATACGTCGGCCAGGGGCTCGGCCAGGGAGTCTCCAAGGGAAACCCGGGCCTGATCGCCCCGACGCGAATCGTCGAGAAAGACTTCGAGGAAATCGAGGTCGACGGCGTCCGGATGATCTTCCAGAACACGCCGTTCACCGAGGCGCCCTCTGAAATGAACACATATATACCCGAGATGAAAGCGATTTGGATCGCCGAGAACGTGGTCGCGAGCCTGCACAACATCTACACGCTCCGCGGGGCGCTGGTGCGCGACGCCCTCAACTGGTCGAAGCACATCAACGAGGCGCTCTACCGGTTCGGCGGGGAGGCCGAGGTTCTCTTCGCGGCGCACCACTGGCCTCGCTGGGGTAACGACCGCATCCGGGAGATCCTGAGAGATCAGCGCGACCTCTACGCCAACTTCAACAACCAGATCCTCCACCTGGCGAACCAGGGTGTAACCATCAACGAGATCCACAATGTTTATGAACCGCCGAAAAGCCTCCGGCGGAAGTGGTACTGCCGCGGCTATCACGGCTCGGTTCAGCACAACGCCCGCGCCGTGATCAACCGTTACCTTGGCTACTGGGACTGCAATCCGGCGACTCTGATCCCGCTCTCGCCCGACGAATCGGCGCCGCTTTATGTCGAGATGATGGGGGGCGCCGAGAAGATCCTCAGCCGCGCCCGAACGCTGCACGAGGAAGGGAAATACCTGCTCGCCTCGGAGATCCTGAACAAGCTGGTGTACGCCGAACCCTCGAACCGACAGGCCAAGGATTTGCTGGCGGACGTCTTCGAGCAAATCGGCTACCAGCAGGAAAACCCGGGGCTGCGGAACAGCTTCCTCGCGGGGGCTTATGAGCTGAGGTCGGGCATCCCACAAGGAGGCTCGGTGAAGTCGAGCGGCCCGGACGTCATCCGCGCGATGACGACCGAACTGTTCCTCAACTTCCTGGGTATTCGCATGGACAGTCGCAAGGCCGAGGGCCTGCGATTCACCATCAACTTGATCACCCCGGACAACGGCGAGAAGTTCGCGATCGAGCTCGAGAACGCCACGCTCACGAACATCCCCGGATACCTCGCCGAAAAGCCCGACCTAACGCTGACGATCAACCGATCGGATCTCGAGCAAGCGATGACGGGCAAGAAGTCGATCGAGGCGCATCTCAAAGACGGTACAGCGAAGGCCGAGGGGGACGTCTCGATTCTGGCGAAGCTCGCGGCGACCATGGTGGAGTTCGACGACAAATTCGAGATCCTCCCCGGTACGAAGGGGGTACGAGCGTCGGCGAAGCCGGCCGACCCGTACGAAGCCGTCCCCGAGGTGAGCGACGCGGAGTAGCCGCGGAACTCGTCCGAGTCGCCCCCCGTTACGATCACGATCGACGCGGGAGCGGGCGTGAAACTCGCTTCGATCTCGATCCCGAAGTTCGGTTCGGCTTCGCGACGGCCGCCCGATCGATCAACGCATAAACATTCATGCGGATCTTGGACAATTAAGCGAGGCGGAGTCTAGCTCGATCCGCCTCGCGGTTTGCGAATCTCAATATAAGCCCCGCTTCAAGGGCCGAAGTAAGGGAAAGGATTATTAATTTATTATTACGCATGAGCTTACAGATTTAAATATATATTGATTAAAATCTTATCAATGTTAGCCCTCGGTCGCGGGATGCGTCCGCCGGTTATGGATGGCGCGCACGGGTTCTGTTTTGGAGCGAGGAGCGACGACGGCTTTTTAACTCGGAAAATCCGGACGATAATCCTATGCGTGGGACGCCCGACCGCGACGTTCGTCATCAATGAGAAAATGGAGCATACGAATATGAAGCCGAAGAACACGATCTGCATCTGGTTCGATAACAATGCGCAAGCCGCGGCGAGCTTCTACGCGTCGACGTTCCCGGATAGTGAAGTGATTGCGATTCACAAGGCGCCCGACGATTATCCTGGCGGCAAGAAGGGGGAGGTGCTCATGGTCGAGTTCACCGTGCTGGGCGTTCGGTGTCTCGGCCTCAACGGCGGCCCGGCGTTCAAGCATAACGAGGCGTTTTCCTTTCAGATCGCGACCGACGATCAGGAAGAGACGGACCGCTTTTGGAATGCGATCGTCGGCGCCGGCGGCGAGGAAAGTGCGTGCGGTTGGTGCAAGGACCGCTGGGGCGTCTCCTGGCAGATTACACCCCGCGCTCTAACCGACGCGATCTCGGCGGGCGGCGATGCGGCGAAACGTGTTTTCGCGGCGATGATGACGATGAAGAAGATCGATGTCGCCGCGATCGAGGCGGCACGGCGCGGTTAACTTCGAAAGAACGGCTTGCGTCGCGCAAGGGACTCGGAATCCCACCAAGGCTTTCCGCATCGTGATCGCGGACGCCTGGCGCCTCCCGAGGCCCGGAGACTCCGGCGCGTCGGTTTCGACGCAACGACATTCTTCACTGGAAATCTCCTCGCCGCACACACGCCGTCGCACCAGCGCCGGCGCCGATCAAAATTCCCGACAGATATTGGGGCATCGGGGGCGACCCGACTCCCTTGGAACTTTCGCACGCGTGACGAGGGTTCGGCAAGCCGCTCCAAGATTTCAGATAAGCTCGCGACTTTTTACCTCGGCGAATTCTGGATATTATTTTTTATGATTATGAACAACTTATCAGTTTGCATTTCCATGGAAATCGGCTCGAACTGAGCTTTGCAACACAAAGCTAATCCGCTAAACTTGAGAACCGGGCGCAAACCGAGGAATTCCGAGCCTCGGATTGATCGCGAGCGTCGAAATTAAGGAGATCGCCGGGTATGATCGCCAAACAAAAGGTCGGCGGTGTTCGTTTTTGGAGGTGGATTACGCTCGCGTTCGTTCTGGGCGCGGCGGTCGGTTTCGCCGCCGGTATCGTCGCCTTCATTGTTCTTCAAACTGTACTTCAAGCGCGGATTTCCTATGCTCAATAGCTATCTTGAAATCGAATGGATAGCCGGTTCGGTTCTTTGACGACCGTCCATTCCATGAATCGGAGCGAGGCGATCAAACAACGATCATGCTCCACTCCGATCTCGGCGATCGTCTACCCGAGCGGGAATAGGAATCTTTGCTAAAAACGCTCGGACCGAAGGCTTCTTCGGCAAACTCAATGGAAAATGCGTTCTCCGCGGCGATAACTCCCGCCGCGATAAGGCGAGCATGAAACGAATAATAACAATATTTATTCAAATAGGCATAATTCTTGTCGGGATCGGCGCTCTTGCGTTTCTGATTTGGGAACCCCGCGTCGAGGGCGTGAACAAACACGCCGGCCTGGTTGAGATTTACTTCAATTTTTTTATTGTATATGTGTATTTAAGCTCGATACCATTTTTCGCCTCGCTCTATCAGGCGTTCAAGGTCGCGGGATACGTCCGACGCGATAAGATCGTGTCGCAAGCGGCCGTAAAGGCTTTGCGGACAATAAAAGATTGCGCGATGATCGTCATTGGACTTGTTCTGATAAGCTTAATGTTCATGATCTTTGGCGACCCCGAAGACCGGCCCGCGGGGCTTTTTATGCGCGTCTTCTTCACCTTTCCCACAATCATCGCCGCGGTCACGGCGGCGAAGTTCGAACGGATTTTGCGGACCGCCGTGGAACGACAATCCAAGAACGATCGAAAGGTGTAATCCAAACACTTCTCGACTCGCTGGAACCGAGCGAGTTCAAATGAACTCGTGGTTCGTCCACGGTGGTTTCTTGATCGCGGAGCGCGACGCGATGAATGTGGCCCGCATATCGGACGCGGCGCCCCTGCGAAGGCCGGCGGCGGCTGATCGCGGTCTGCGATAGACCGCTTTCCTTTCACCATATCTTGGAGGCGATGATGAAGGCGATCTTTTCCATTGCGTTGATACTCGAAATCGGCTGCCTCGTGGTCGCGGCGGACAAGGTTGATCTCGTCGGGACATGGAAGTGCGAATATGAGATCGACGGACGGATGCGGATGTTCACGCTGACGATCAAGAAGGACGGCGACAAACTCGAGGCGACGATGAACCGGCGGCGCCGGAAGGAGACAGGCGTCAAGGACCTGAAGTTGAAGGACGAAATTCTCACGTTTTCCGCCGTGCGGAAATTTATGGATAACGAGTTCACCGTCGAGTACTCGCTGAAGATTGACGGAGACACGCTCAAGGGGAAAGGCGCGGCCGACTTCGAAGGCGAAAAGCGGGAATATGATAGACTCTTCGTCCGTTTCTTCCGCGCGCCGAGCGCGCATCTTTTGAGTGAACGGAAGTAGAGATTATACCGACCCGACGCGCAAGCGAGGGTCCGATCGAATGATCAATCGAATGTTTTCACGATATTATCAGAAGCCCCTCGCTCGCGCGTCGGGCTGGTATGATTGCGGCTCCGCCGCTTTAGAAACGGGAAGAGGGAGAAGAAAGACGAGCGGCGAGGGAAGGAGTCGAGAGCCGAATCGAGCGACAAGTCGATTCTTCCTCTTAAACTTCTCCGCTCCGTCCACGCATTTCTGAAAGCGGCGTTGAGCGGAAACGCCCGCCCGAAGTACAAATGATTTCAAGTTTTGATCATTCAATTATTCTCTTCATCGTATAAGAAGTACGCACTCGCTCGCGCTTCTGGCCGGCAAAGATCGCGGCTTCGCCGCGTGAAGCTCGACAAGCCGCCGACGGACCGGCGGCCGCTCGCATTGAATCCGCGTTCGGCGTTCCGTCGATCCTCCGGCCGCCGAGTTTTGAGATTCGGGGCGACGAGACGGCGATTGAACATTTTTTTGATTCCCGTCGAGTCGATCGGATTAAACTTACAAATACATGATGAATCTTGGAAGCTGTCGCCGCGATCGTCGGCGAGCGACCGACTTTGACAAAAATAATCGCAATGGGATCGAGGATGCGGCGAACGCTCAAATCAGCCGTTACCGTACAACTCGTCAAGATGTCGGTTCGCGAGCGCGAGACCCTTTGGGTAATCGGTTCGACCTCCGACAACTTCGATGTAACAAGCCGATCGACCGGTGGCGGCTTCGGCGAGTGCGGCGTCAAGTTCTCCGAGCGTGGTGACTTTCGCGGTGAACCATCCCTTGCAACCAAGAGCCGCCGGAAGGGTGTGGTATACCCAGGGCGCCAGATCGTTGTATTCCCAATCCGGGTTTTTTTCGAGCGCTCGCTCGATCATATATCCACTGTTGTTGAGGACAATAATCACCGGTCTGAGTCCATAGCGGCCCATCGCGCCAAGTTCGCCGGCGGACATCTGATGCGAGCCCTCGCCTGTGAAGAGCACGGTTCGCCGTGAGCGGTCAGCCAACGCGACGCCCAGGGTCGCGCCCGTGGCCCAGCCGATCGAACCCCAAAGGCTCTGGCCGTGTACGCACGCTCCGTCGGGCAATGCGAGCGGTACGATCCCGGCGGCGGAGCTGCCGGTTTCGATGACGATTTGATCGTTTGGTTTGAGAAAGTCTCGATATCGCTCATACATCGCTTCGACGGTGATCGGATCACCCGCGCCGCCGATCGGTTTTGAATGGACGGTCTTCGGCGGGGCCGAATATCCGAAGTTCTTGCGGAGCGCGTTGCTCACGCCGTCGAAGACATCGCGCATTCGGACCGGGTTGAAAACCCGCTCTCCGATACGGACGTAATCGACGCCGATGCTCAAGAACCGATCGGGTGAGATCCGACTCGAATATGCAATGGTATTGTTATCGTGAAACGAAACTCCGCCGGCATCGATCACCAGGTCGGCTTCCTCGACCGCTTTCAGCACCTCTGGGGAAGACAAGACGCCGGAATACATTCCGGCGAACTGGGGGTGCGATTCGGGCAGTACACCTTTGTCCATAGCCATCGTGGCGAAGGGACATCCGAGCTTTTCGATCAACGCCAGAAGGCTCGTTTGCAGCCTGAACCGAGAGACCGTGTAGGCGGGCAATATGGCGACGGATTTCGCCGCTTCGATCCGCCTGGTGATCGCGGTGATCGCGCCGGCGAGATCGGGGCCGCTCGCGGGCTTCGGGTAGGGGTGCGCTTCGCAAGGAGTCACCGGGGTATCGGCATAATCGGATGCGACCAAGATGTAGGCCGGTCGGCTCTCGGCGCGTGCGGTTGCGATCAAACGCTCCATCTCGGGGATACAATTGTCGGGCGTGATCACCGCCGAAACGCATGCCGCCTGTTCGGAAATATTCGCGAAGTTTTGGAAAACACCGTCACCAAGCGTGTGGTGCGTGATCTTGTGAACCCGCTGATGTCGCATCGTTTGCATGCCGACCAGGTGGAATATGCACGAACGCTCCGCTTTGGCGCCCATGACGCCGTTCAAAGCCGACAACTCGCCTACCGCGTAGGTGGTCATCAGCATCGCACACCCGCGAACGCGTGCATAACCGTCGGCGGCGTATGCGGCGTTCAACTCGTTCGAGCAACCAATCCACTTGACCGCGCCGCTTCGAACGACGGCGTCGCAAAGCCGAAACACATAATCACCCGGCACGCCAAAGCACTCGGTGATTCCTTCACGAGCAAGCCGGTTGATGATGTAATCGCCGACCATGATTGCGACTTTCATCGTGAAACCTCTCGAAACAAGTCCGCGGTCGCCCGCCGCGCGACGGCGGCCGACATCGTCGTTTTGCGTTCGCGCGGAGACGAGCGTAACGCGACGTCGGCGCGGCCAAAGAACGCGGTCAATCTTGAGCCGGCCTGAGGTCGAAAGCAAGCGCGTCGGCGCACGTCGGTTCGGCCGATCGGCGCGATTTCGATCGTGATCGAAATATCAATGCGCTAATAAAGTACAAGTACTTTATTTAATTATTTCTATAAATAGAAAGATAATATAGACAAAATGGATCTCGGGTCGAGAGGACGGCTATTGATCATTTTTTGACGGCATCCGTTCTCCGGAACGGTTCATGGACGCCCATGTCGTATTATCTGTATGCTTAAATAGTGATAATACTTTCATTTGATTGCGGACCCCGTCGTTCGCCCGCGGCGTTTCGTCGCTTCGCGGTTCCCTGTCGGTCGCGGCGCCGGGGGAAAGGGAGCGGCTCGATGACCGCCGTTATTCCACACATCAGGCCGCCGCGATATCCCTACGCGATCGATCACGCCCTTGCCTCGTGCCGGATCGCGTCAACGAGGTTGCATCGTTGATTTGGAAAGCGTCGCTGAAGATTTCGGTTCCGCGCAATAATTAGGTGTCTAGATTTTCACACGAGGTTGTCACACGATTAAAAAATTTGGACGAATGTTCAAGCGAGCGTCTGGGAAACCGATTTCGATTGAGGATGCGGCGAAGCGATCGGGTCGATTGTGGTTCCAGGGTCGTCGAGTTCCAAAGTCGCCTTCATCCGAGCGATCGATCCAATCGAAGGATCAAATAATCTTGTCTAAAACGCCTCAATCATCAAGGCGAATGTATATCTATGCGCCGAACCGTCTCAAAATGTCGAATTCCCGCGCCGATCCCCTCTCGCACGCCTCATTTCACTTGATTTCCGTCGTCTAATCCTGACCCGAATCGAGAAGTGATTTATCCTTGATTTGTCTGGCCGACGCGAAGTTTGGGCGTCTGCTTTGAATTTTCCGCTTTGAATTTCTGAAGGGTCGCGGCGACAGGACGGCTATCGAACTTTTTGTCGCACGCGTCCTGGTATGAGAGATTAGATCAGCAATCGAGCGACCGGCAACACCTGGAGCATTTTTTTCTTGAACGGCGGTGTGCATCATGGTATTAACCAAATAGTACTGGGTCGTATCAATGGAATCCGGATGCGCACGTCGAGCGCCTGACGCGATTCTTTCCGCCAAGCCAAGAGGCGCCCATGAGCCGACCAGGCAAGCGCGGCGCGAGCCCGACCGATTTGGCTACTTCGGTAGATCGCGTTCGGGCCGGCCACGCTCTGGCTCTTGGGCCGCGGGCGGATTACCTGGCGATGCATCGTCGGGCTAATTAGTTGTTCACCCGGTATGGTTTGACCGCGGATCAGTTTGTCCTCTTGAACCGGTTGGCCGAGTGTGACGGGAGAACGCAAAAGGAACCCGCCCGGCTCACGCACTTCGACTCGAACACCATCAGCGAGATGCTCGGCCGACTCGAGCGGCGGAGGCTCATCAAGCGTGAGCGGCACCCGGACGACGGACGGGCGCCGTTTATGTCGCTGACGGAGGCCGGGTTGGCGGTGCAGCGACGAGCGATGGCAGGATTGGCCCCTTTCTGCGCGGCGCTCGCGGACCTTGTCCCGCCCGCTGAGTTGGAACCGTTCCTCCGCCATCTTAGCCAAATCGCCGACGGGGTAATTCCAGAAGACGGGCCCGTAGCCGGCGGTGAAGATGCGTGATGAGGCGGCGCGTTGATGCGGTTGTTGGATGAGCGATTCTTTTCCGGACGAGCTTTAACGGAGGTTTGTGATGAGACCTTTGGCGCAACGTGCCTGCTGGTTGACCCTGTTCCTCCTGGCCGTCGCCCTGCTACCGGCCGGACTGGTCGGTGATGACGGGGTCCCGGCGAAACAGCCGGAAGGCGCCGCGGTCAAGGGCCGGCGCGTCTTCTATGCCTCGCACAGCCTGATGTGGTACGTTCCTCCGCCACTGGAGGAACTGGCCGACGCCGCCGGGATCAAGGGCCACAAACTGGTCGGCCTTCAGCGCCTGGGAGCGTCCAAGACCGCGCAACACTGGAATCTGCCCGAGGCGAAAAACAAGGCGAAAGACGCATTGAAGAAAGGGGACGTGGATGTCCTCGTCCTCTCGCCGATCCAGTTCCCCGATGAGGGCGTCGACAACTTCGTCAAACTCGGCCTCGGGGCCAACGCGAACATGCGCTTCGTGGTGCAAATATCGTGGGGCGGCTGGGACATCGATAACCAGGACTTCCCCAAAGGAGCGACGAAGCAGGTCGATTGGAACAAAACGCCGGAGCAGTTGAAGAAGCTCTACTTGCGCAACATCAAGGCCGCCGAGGACCAGGCCGACGCGATCAACAAGCAGGTCGGCAAAAAAGTCGTGTTCCTCGTGCCCAGCGCCCAGGCGCTAGTGGCCCTGCGGACACGCATCTACAACAAGGAAATGCCCGGGCTAACAAGCCAGGATCAATTGTTCCGCGACCCGATGAGTCATCCCGCGCCGCCGCTCGAAGCCCTTAACGCCTACCTGCACTACGCCGTCATCTACGGTCAAAGCCCGATCGGCCTGCCTATGCCCGCCCTCTTGAAGAACGCCAAAACGGACGCCTGGGATGACCAGTTCAACCGCGCCTTGCAGGAGATCGCTTGGAGCACGGTGATCGGTTTCCGCTACAGCGGCGTTACAGCGGCGCCGGCGAAAAAGAAGTAATGCTCATCTGGCAAATGTGTGTCTCTCGCGTCACGGCGGAAGTGGGCGTTCCGACTTTCCCTTCGGTCCACACAGACCGCCAAAGACACAGGCTTAATCCGTAGTGGTGGTCGTCGCCCGGCGACCCGTGAGTAGTGAATCGTTAATATGTGGAGATAGACTCATGAATTGTTTCTCGCAATCCTTGCTCGTGGTGATTTTCGCAGCGCTGACAAGCCTCGGCTCGGCTTGGGCGCAGGACAAGAGCGGGCCGGCGCCAGACAGCACTCAACCGGTCGGCGGTTCGGGCCCGTACAAGGCGATCGTCGTCGGTGAGGAGACCCTGGCGACGCACGCCATCTACCGCCCAAAAGATCTCTCTCCGTTCGGCAAAGACATGAAGCTGCCGATCGTCCTATGGGGCAACGGCGGGGGTGCTAACAGTTCGCGCTTCTATGCACGATTCCTAACCGAGATCGCCTCGCATGGGTTCCTCGTGGTGGCCATTGGTCCGGTGAAAGCCGCCCCGGGCGGCGGCAGGGGCGGCGGGACAAAGTCCTCCCAACTGCTTGACGGGCTGAAATGGGCCATCGAACAGAACTATCAAGACGGGGAGTACAAGGGGAAACTCGACACGAAAAGGGTCGCCGCGATGGGCCATTCCCTCGGCGGGTTGCAGGCGCTGGAAGTATCGAGCGATCCCCGCATCACGACCACCGTCTGCTGGAACAGTGGCGTGCTCGAGGGGCGCAGGTCGCTCGGTCCCAAAGTATCAAGGTCTGACTTGAACAATCTGCACGGGGCGCTCGCGTACTTCAATGGAGGTCCAAAGGACATCGCGACTCCGAACGCGGAGGCCGACTTCCAAGCGATTAAGAGCCTGCCGGTGTTTTTTGCCGGCCGCGACGTGGGACACGGCGGAACGTTTGGGCAACCGAACGGAGGCGTGTACGGGCAGGTGGGGGTGGCCTGGTTGAAGTGGCAACTCAAGGAGGACAAAGAGACCGCCAAGATGTTCCTCGGCGATCCTCCGGGACTGGCCTCCGACAAAGAGTGGACCGTGAAAGCGAAGAACCTGAAGTGACGGTCGGCGCCGACCCTCAGGCGCGAACTCGAGCACGGCAACCGAGACTTTGTATCGCCCTGGGAAACTGCTTCCGGTGTCGGTTATCTGCAAAGTCGGGGCGACGGGACGCGGCGAAACGATCGGGTCGATTGTGGTTCCAGGGGGCGTCGAGTTCCAAAGACGCCTTCATCCGAGCAATCGATCCGATCGATCCGATCGAATGATCAAATAATCTTGTCTAAAACGCCTTGATCATCAAGGCGAATGTATCTCTATGCGCCGAACCGTCTCAAAATGTCGAATTCCCGCGCCGATCCCCTCTCGCACGCCTCATTTCACTTGATTTCCGTCGTCTAATTACGCTACGAATTGAGAAGTAATTAATATTTGATTTGCCTGGGCGACACAAAGTTTGGCTGTCCGGGTTTTGGTTGCTACAGCTTGAGCCGACGACACACGACAGAACCCGTTCGATGTCCGAGCCTGGATGGTGTACCACAAGAACGCGCCGTGCAACGACACAAGCCATGGCCGGCGGGTCCGGCAAGCCAAGTAAGCGCGCTATAGCCGCTTTGAGATCGGCATCCAGCACTTTCTCCCCAGTGCGAATCGCCTGCCCGACCAATGGGGACGCGACGAGAATATCGTGTTCCGCCGTGCCGCCCTATACGTTGGTTAAGATTTATCTTCATATGTGCTGATAAATGACCCGCAACTTCGTACCTAGAATGAACTCAAACTCTTGCTTGTGTTTGTCTTCCAGACGGCCAATTTTGGGGTTCTTTGCATTCAGAGCGAAACGTCCGAACCCTTGCGGCCAGTCATACGCAAGGTCGTGCAGCGTGTGCTCCTTGTCGCAACAAGGCGCCGGGTAGGAAGCTAGCTTGAACCCTTTCTCGCCGTCGGAATCTTCATCCATGTGGTCTTGCCAACAATCGGCCGGAATCTCCGAACCGCATGACGGACAACAAATGCGCTCAAGGTTAGCCCCACAGTCAAAGAATTGTACGGTATCCGAGACCTTGATTTCGATATCATCGGCCTCCGGGGCGACTTCCGCAAATAGATCACGAGCACGGCGTTGCGCTTCGGCGTTGGGAACAAACTGCGGATCCTCTGGAATAAGCACAATCCAGTTGTCGGACATGGAGGCGCCCTTGAAGCACATAACGGACAAGCCGAACCGGCGGCGGCTGGTTACGAGACGTTGAACCCTGAAAAACCGCGATGCGGCCGCCATCGAGTGCGGCGTTTTGTTCCGCGGCTATGGCGTTGCAATAACCGGAAAGGCCTCGACCTCCGCTGCCAAATCCGTTACGGTCCGCGCAGTGAAAGTCTGATTAATATATGGCATTCCAGCCACCCGTTATTTGGATAGATATCCGCCCATTCATTATCTCGTACTCATCGACGTCCCGCAACCACTGATGAACGCTTCCGAGTTGGTCGTGAAATCAGGCCAAATCTTCGGCGCGGAGATCACCCGAGACTGACTCGCAAAATACGCCGGCAGCCGCTTTAACCGCGAATCTCTCCCGGTTGCCGTCTCAGTAGTCGATTGCTCCCGGGTGCGACCGGCCGAGCCGCACGATGGATCGGAAACCACCTCCATCACATCGGATCGCAACTTCACGCATCGGTCGCCTCCGCGGCCGAATTTGTGATTCTTGAACCAGATTGCGTTAAAAATAACCGGCCGTGGATCGCGCGTCTATAACCGACGCGGTCGGTCTTTCAACGAGCATCAAGAATAAATTATTTTTGTATTGATATGATTCATAAATGCAACTTCAATACATTTCTCAGCGGTGAGCCCCGATGAGGCGAACTGTATTATTTCAACTTCAAACGATGTTTTAAGTCCTTCGGTATTCCGCATCGATTTGGGGCTTTCTCTGCAATCCCGATGTGTCAATATGGTCGTCATGACACGGCGACCCATCGGTCTTGGCCTCCAGGACGGCGATCGTTTTTGTCGCGGGAAAACCGGGCTGGAAATCGAGCGTGTCGGGGTTCCTTGCCGAACAATCCGCCGGATCCCGACCGTAACGAATACATTCGATCGTCGGTTCGGAACCAACAGGTAAGAGATGTTGATAGAAACCTCCGGCGGCCCGATCAACTGCGACGCATTGATCTCTGTGAGGCCGGAGGATCACTCGCTACTTTATTCAGCGTTGCGAAATACTGTTCTCGATCAAACTCGAATGGACCGAGCTCACCGTAGTTCCACCACGAGGCGCGGCTATTCGGTCCTCGATGCGGGTGTTCGAAGTTCGACCAGGAGATTGTCTTCTCGCATACCGATATCTGGACAAGCAAAGGCCAACATCCGAAACAACCGCATTCGCAATCGTAGAGCGATACCTTCTCGGCCTTCTGGCCCGCGAGATCCGCCAGGACAATGCCGACGGGGAGGGCTTTGTAGGCGCCGGCGAGGTCTGGATGGCCTTCGGCGCTTGCGAACGGTCTTTCTATCTCGCGCAAAATCTCGAGGAAATCCCGATCATCCACAAGTATATCGAGCGCAAAATAGTCTCGTGCGTTCGTTTCGTCGGGCGAGGTCTTCACAAGTCGCGGATGAAAGTCGATTCGATTCATATATTGTTCCACTTAATAGTGGTCGACCCGTCGCTCGAGCAAAGACGAGATTTCAGGCTCCAAGGTTCGCGACGATAATAACATAGGTTCCATTTCTCCGCGAGATAGCCTGATTCGACCTTCCTTGAATATATCGCATTTAAATGTAAGTTTATTTAATTGATCAGGTCGGCTTGCTAACGATCCGCGTCGGGATGTACATCAAGTGTCGAACGATACCGGCGAAACTTTGTTCTCGCCCGAGCTACTCCAATTGAGTTCGTCTCCTCACTCCTTTCTCGATTCTCCTCTCTATTTTTTGGCCGTTTCGGCCAAAAAATAGCCGCTTCGGCCAAAAAACACAGCGAAACGGAGAAAAGAAACGATCGCGGGACGCATCGCTCAAATCAAAATATCTGGCTAAGCACGGGAAAGAAAGGAGAAAGCGGAAAGGAGACCGACTCGAATCGGAAAGGAGTTCGTCGCCTCACTCCTTTCTCGATTCTCCTCTCTATTTTTTGGCCGTTTCGGCCAAACAATAGCCGCTTCGGCCAAAAAACACAGCGAAACGGAGAAAAGAAACGATCGCGGGACGCATCGCTCGAATCAAAATATCTGGTCAACTACGGAAAAGAAAGGAGAAAGTGGAAAGGAGACCGACTCGAATCGGAAAGGAGTTCGTCGCCTCACTCCTTTCTCGATTCTCCTCTCTATTTTTTGGCCGATACGGCCAAAAAATAGCCGCTTCGGCCAAAAACACAGCGAAACGGAGAAAAGAATCGATCACGGGATGCATCGCTCAAATCAAACTATCTGGTGAAACATGGATAAGAAAGGAGAAAGTAGAAAGGAGACCGACTCGAATCGGAAAGGAGTTCGTCGCCTCACTCCTTTCTCGATTCTCCTCTCTATTATTTGGCCGATACGGCCAAAAAATGGTCGTAGCTGATGAAGAAACGATCACGGGATGCATCGCTCAAATCAAACTATCTGGTGAAACATGGATAAGAAAGGATCGCGGGACGCATCGCTCGAATCAAAATATCTGGTCAACTACGGAAAAGAAAGGAGAAAGTGGAAAGGAGACCGACTCGAATCGGAAAGGAGTTCGTCGCCTCACTCCTTTCTCGATTCTCCTCTCTATTTTTTGGCTGTTTCGGCCAAAAAATCGGGGCGACAAGATTTGAACTTGCGACCTCACGGACCCGAACCGTGCGCTCTAGCCAAGCTGAGCTACGCCCCGTCTTTCTGAGCTCTCATTCTTAACGGTCGAACCGATCCTGTCAATCGGAACGCATGAAAGAGACGGCGATTCAGCCGAACCGGCGAATCGCGCTTTCCCATTCACCAAAGCCGCCCGAGTGCGTTCCAACCGCTCTAAAATCCATGTTTCGCCGCGAACACCGCAACCAAAACGATCGATTTTCCCGAGATCGCCCCACATCTTTCTTTCGAAGTGGACAAGATCTCATTAAACAAGGTTCGCACCGTCCATTCAATCACGGTTCGGGCTTGCTTCCCAATCGCGATTCGCTCCGATTCCATTTTTGATCGGCGATCCACGGGCGCCTAACGCGTCGGCGGCGGCCGCGGTATAGTGGGGGCTCGAAAGCCCGATAGAACCGCGAGAAATCGATTCCATGATCCCTTGTATCAGTCAGGCGACGACGATGAGCACCCCCTTCGAGACCGATCTCGAGGCGTACGCTCGTGGAGGATTCCAACTCGTCGAACTTTGGCTCACCAAGCTCGAAACGTATCTCGAAACGCATACGATCGACGACGTTCGCAAGCTTCTCGGCGAATTTCAGCTCAAGGCCGTCGCCGCGGCTTCTCAAGGGGGTTTGCTCTCGCTCCACTCCGCCGAGCGGAAACTGCATCTTGAACAGTTCCAAAGCCGCCTCGAAACGCTCGAACGACTCGGAGTCGGCGTCGTGATCGTCACCGGCGACTTTCATCAGACGCCGCGCGAGAGCGACCTCGCGACGATCGTCACGGCGCTCGGCGAAGCAGGCGAACTGGCGCGCAAACACGGCGTTCGCGTGGCGCTCGAATTCCAAAAATCGGCGCGGTTTCTCGCGAGCCTCGACACCGCCGTCGCGGTCGCGGCGCAATCCGGATCGGACAATGTCAGCATTTGTTTGGATATGTTCCAATATTACTGCGGGCCGAGCAAGCGCGACGATCTCGGTTATCTCTCGCTTGAGAATTTGGCCTGGGTGCAGGCGAGCGACCTGATCGGCGTGCCTCGCGAGCTCGCGACCGACTCGGACAGGATCCTCCCCGGCGAGGGATCGATCGAAATCGAAGCGATCGTCGATTATTTGGAGCGGATCGGCTACGCGGGCCCGATTTCGCTCGAGGCTCCGAATCCGATGTTATGGGGAATCGCCGCCGAGCGTGTCGCCGACGTCGGGTTTCAGGCGATCCGGCGAATTCTCCCGGACTCGCGACCGAAAGCGACCGGCGCCCGCGGCCCGCGGGGAGGGTTTTGAACGTGTCGGTGGCTTCGCTGCAACCGGCGCCCGCGATCTACCGCGAGGAACAATACTTCGCGTGGTGGATCTACGCGCTCCTTTCAAGCACGTTTGTCATTGTCGGATTTCTTCATATCTGGGGATCGAATCGCCGACCGCAGGCGGTCGAACTTGTGAGGGCTCACGGCGCGCTCGAGATGATCGAACTCGGCGGAGCGGGAGTCGCGACGATCCTCCTCGTCGGCGTTTTACGCATGACGACGCTCGTCACTCCGACCGACGTCCGTATCTGGTTCGGCCTGATCCCGACATACCGTAAATATATCGCGATCGGAGCGATCCAGCGGGTCGAGGTCGTCGATTATCGACCGATCGTCGATTACGGCGGTTGGGGGATTCGCTTCGGCCGCGACGGCGAACGCGTTTTCAACGCGCGCGGGTCGCGCGGCGTGCGGCTCTTCCTTTCCGACGGCTCGAAATACCTCATCGGCAGCCAAAACCCCGAGGAACTCGCGGGAGCGATCAACGAAACGATCCGCCTGCGATCTTAAGCCATACATAATTTCATATACTATTATCTATTTGTCAAGCACGAATCGTCTCGTTTGGAAAATCTCCTCGATCGCGCCGCGCGGGTTTTGATCGGAACGCCCCTCCGATCGGCGGGCTTCTCGACGACGACGTTCATTGAAAATCAGATCTCGAAATCCACAATACCTTATACCATATTATTATTTATTACTTCTTCCGAACCCCCCGAACGTTCACTCCGCTTCCGATGATCATATTGTGTTCGTATGCAAATTGATAAAATCGACCGCCGCGGGCGGGCGGAAGCGGTTCGATCGCCTCGAAACCCTCGGCGTGAAACCAATCGGTCAACTCGGCGATCGTATGATGCGATTGATACCGCGGAGCGTACCAGTCGAAATTGTCGCAAACTCGCAATGTCCAATCCGGATGATTCGAGAAGTTAAACAGCTTGTTCAATCCTTTGTTTAACATCGGAACGCCTCCCAGCACTCCCAGGCCGACGCACAAAGGCTCCAAAACACGCGCCGGAAGTCGCGTCGTCACGCGTCTTAATGCTTTATTAAGCAGTTCCTGAGGGGGCGTATTTTGCCGGTAAAGCCAAACCGCGAGCGTTCCTCCGGGCTTGACGCGTCTCGCCACGCTCGCGAAAGCCCCTCGTGGATCGGGGCAATGATGCAGCACGCCGATCGAAAAGACGACGTCGAACGCGCATTCGGCGAGAGGGAGCGAAAGCAGGTCGGCTTGGACGATGAGAGCGTTTGGGTAATCGGAACAAAGCGACCGAGCTTTCTCGACGGCGTCGCTGAGATCGACCCCGACGACGTTCGCTCCAGACCGCGCCGCGAGGAGCGAATATCGCCCCCCTCCGCAACCCGCGTCAAGGACGTCGAGCCCCGCGAGAGCCTCGGGGTCGATTCCCGTTTTGACGCGGAAGACCGCTTCGTCCTCGTCCCAGCGAGCGACATCGTAGCGATTCCACTGGCGTCCAAAGCTCTTGAGATAAGCCGCCGCGGCGAAACGCGGCGTTCCGTCGACGATCGGGAATACGCGTTCGCACTTCGAACATCGCCACGCCGCGTTGTCGAGATTTTCTACCATGACACTTTGGCAAATGGGACATCGCAGAAAATCGGTCGGTCTCGTCGCTCCGGTCATCACGTACTCTTAAATTCCGGTTCGGGCTGAAAAACGGCGATGTGAGGAATCACAAGGCCCACGTCAACCGCAATGACGCCTAAGATCTTATGCCTTCGGTCGCCGTTTTCGAAGCCGCCTTGAACCCGCTTCTTTTGGAATCGTTCCAAACGCGACTCATCGGGTTCAAGCTTTCGATCCTTGGTTCGGCGAGGCGTTTTTTTCGGTGCGACCGGAAAATTCACCGATTTATTTTTTGGCCACTTGACCGCCTTAATTTTGAAGTATAGGATTGAAGTGGATTCGAGAAAGGTCGTGCGAAAGACTTCGATCGAATTATTCATCCCAAGTTCATTTTGTTTTCGCCGATCGTCGTTCTCGGGGCGAACGGTTCGTACGATTCCGGCATCCTCCACCGAGACGGGGGCTCCACTGGCTCGCAAGGGTTTTGTGGAGCCCCTGTTTTTTTGCGCTCCTTCAACCTTTTGGCTTCAAGCTTGCTTGCATCATTCAACGTGTGATCATCGAGCTAAAGTGAATAGAATCAATGGTTTTGGATATCGGGTGCGATGATTGTTTATGGATACCAAAGTCTTAGATGAGACGAAGCGATGTCGATCAATCGTTCTTGAGCGGATCGAACGGATCGTGCGACGACGGCGGAATCGATCGATCGTGATCGCCGTTTCGGCCGGAGGCGATAGCGTCGCGCTCGCGAGGCTCCTCGCCGAACTCGCCGAACCGCTTCGGTTACGATTGTCGATCGGGCATTTCAGTCATGGCGACGACGACGACGATCGCGCCGACGCATCATTCGTCGCCGACTTGGCGAATTCGCTCGGGCTTGAGGTCGATTTCGGCCGTCGCGTCGCGACGCGAACGAATCCATCCGAGGAAGTCGCTCGCCGCGATCGGCTTTCCTGGCTGGGGGAGATCGCTCAGGCTCGATCCGCGGGTTACGCGGCGCTCGGGCACACGCTCGACGATCAGGCCGAAACGGTCTTGCATCGGATCCTCAGGGGATCGGGCTTGACGGGGCTCGGCGGGATTCCTCCGATTCGTCGGCTCACGAGTTCAGTCGTTCTCATCCGTCCTTTATTAGCGTTAACTCGCGATGAACTCCGCGGCTACCTCGCCGCGATCGGCCAATCCCACCGCGACGACCCGACGAACGCCGACGTATCGAGAACGAGGGCGCGAATTCGACACCAACTTTTGCCGACTCTCAAGGAATCGTTCAATCCTCGCATCGCCGCGGCGCTCGCGCGGCTCGCCGATTCGGCCCGAGCCAACCGCCGCGACCTCGACCGCACGCTCGCTCCGATCCTTGACGACGCCGTACTTTCGCTCGGCGAAACCGAGATCGTCTTGAATCGAACGAAGATCGCCGCCGAGCCGCTCGCACGCCGCGCCGAGCTTCTCCGCACCGCGTGGCGTCGCGCCGGATGGGGAGAAAAACACATGAACGCCGACCGCTGGAACAGGCTCGCCCGCCGCGCCCGATCGGGAAATCCCCGGCGATTCTCGGTCGGCCACGGCGTCGAAGCGACGATCAAAGACGACACGATCCACTTATCCAAAGCACGTTAGAGAGAACAAACACAATAAGTCATGCCGACATCAACAAGATCTTTTCCTAAAGACGCTTGATCCCAATTCCATATTTTGATCCTCGTGCGATGTCGGTTTCATCCGCCACTCGGCCGCTCGAACGCTCCCGAGGTTTCGTTCCAACGCATCTCCTCGCCGAACCCCTCGGGCGAAAATCGACGCCGTCTCGAATCTGCGAGATAAACACAAACCTTGATGTTCATTCTAATATCTTATCGCCGCGGCGCCGCGACGATCGGCCGAATCGAACTCGGTTCGTGATCTCAGATCGTTCATCCGCCGATCGAAGGAATCAGCCGTCGGCGTCGTTCATCCGCCGATCGAATGCATCAGCCGTTCGGGTTTGACGAACCGGGCCGAGTTGATCTCGTGACCCTCGTGTTTTCCCGCGACGCTCTCTCGTACGGCGCGGGCGATCGTTTCGTCGGTTTCGCCGCCGCGCAACAAAGCCTTGACGTCGGTCTCTTCGACCGCGAACAGGCAATTGCGCAATTTGCCGTCGGCGGTCAGGCGGATCCGATTACAGCTCATACAGAACGGCCTGCTCACCGACGCGATCATCCCCACCCGCCCTCGACCGTCCAAATAATCGTATTCGAGCGCCGGAGCGCGCGGGTCGTCGTCGGTCGCGGGAGCGAGCGGACCGATCCCTTTCGACAAAAGCTCCAGGATATCCGCGGCGAACAAAACCATACTTCTACGCCATCGACCGACTTCATCAAGAGGCATATATTCAATAAATCGTATCTCGAGGCCGTTTGCGCGAGCGAATTCGGCGAGCGGGACGACCTCCTCCTCGGTGAAATTCTTGATCGCGAGCGCGTTGATCTTAACGGGATCGAAACCGACTTCGCGAGCCTTGAGAATCCCCTCGATCACCCGCTCGAACCCGGGTCGACGCGTGATCTCGGCGAACTTGACGGGATTCATCGTGTCGAGACTCACGTTGATCCGCCGCAACCCCGCGTTCCAAAGGTCGGCGGCGAGATCGGCGAGCAAAACGCCGTTCGTCGTCAAACCGATATCCTTGATCCCTGGAATCTCGGCGAGCATCGCGACAAGCTTCGGTAAATCGCGGCGGACGAGCGGCTCGCCCCCAGTCAGCCTGATCTTATCGATCCCAAGACCCGCGGCGACCCGAGCGAACCGGACGATCTCCTCGAACGATAAAAGATCGCTCCGCTGCATGAACGTCACCGACTCGGGCATGCAATACACGCACCGCACGTTGCAACGATCCGTCACGCTAATGCGTAAGTTATTATGCACGCGTCCAAACGAATCGATCAGCCGATCGTCCGCCGCGGTCGAGCGGTCGCCGAGGTCGAAATCGTTAAGGATCGGTAAAGACGCGTTCATGAATCTTCACCGCCGATCGTTTCGGGCTTCGCCGCGAGGGTTTCTCTCCGCAACGCGCTCAAAGAGTTCGATCCGACCGTCGTGAGCTTCGCCGATCGAACCGACTCGGTTTCACCCCGAGGATCGTCGAGCCCGGGATGAATCCACTCTTCGCCCCCCTCGGCCCACGTCTCTTTTTTCCAGATCGGCACGCATTCTTTGAGTGCGTCGATCAAATACCGACACGCCTCGAACGCCTGGGCGCGATGCGGACAGCTCACCGCGATCAAAACGCTGATCTCGCCGAGTTCGACCACCCCGACACGATGCACGATCGCCGATTCGACGATCGGCCACCGCCGCCTCGCCTCGGCGTCGATCTCGGCCATCTTCTTCAGCGCCATCGCGCGATACGCCTCGTATTCGAGCGACTTCGTCCGCCTTTCCCCCGTAAACTCGCGCGCCGTACCCAAAAACGTACACACCGCCCCCGCCGCTCGCGAGCGAACCCGCTCCACCAACGTAAAATGATCGATCGTCGATTCCACAATATCAATCATATCTGTTTTCTTATTAGATAAGAAATCGCTCAATTCTAAATCGCCTGGAATGCACGCGAGCCTCGATCGATCCGCCGCTGACGGGAGGGATGAGCGCGATCTCGGAGCCGGGTTTGATCAAAACGCGATCGTCGGCGTATTCCTCGTTAACCGCGATCAGACACGATTCAAGCATTCTTCCCAGTTCTTGGTCGCGGCTCGCGAGCGACCGTTTCAATTCGGCGACCGTCGCGGGCTCGTTCAGACGCACCGAAACGACCGCCGCGCCGAGCTTCCGCTTGGCTTCGGCGAAAAGTCGAACCTCGACGATCATCCCGGTCACCCCGAAGTTCTTTCGCTTCGCTCACGCCAAAGCCTCTATGAAGTTTGCTCCCGACAGCGGCAAAGTTCAAGTGGGCCGAACCACGACGCCGTACCAAGCTTATCCAGAATTCATCGTCTCCTGTTTATCGAGAATAAGCGGAATCGCCGAAATAGTCGATCGTGCGTGATCACATCGGAGCGATTTCCACCATATCGACGCCCATTCCAAGAGGCCGAATCGGAATCGATCTCGGCGATTCTCGGTGGCGATCCGGTAAGGAAACCACAAATTCCGCGTGCTTCGAGGGCGAAAACCGAAATCAGGAGGCCGAACCAAATACGCGAGGCGTACCTCCGGGTGAACAGCATTCGTATATCTTTTTCTTGACGGCAAAATCGGCCTCCTCGTCGGGGTTTATGAACAGAAGCTCACCGGGAGGTTCGCCCTCCCAAATTAGCTTATTACATCTTCATCACTTATCGAATATGTCGAATCGGCTCGCAATTGGGAATTCAAACCGGCGTAATTCCACCAAGATCGACCGACGGGGAGAATCCGGATACCCTCTCAATTTCTCTTTCCTCTTGACGATCAATCCCTCACTCGTAGCCAATCGGGATTCGCTTCGAGCCTTCTCGAAAGCCTGGCGATGCCGCGAATAAGACCCTGCTTGACGGCGCCCCGGTCGCCGAACGTCCTCGCTTCAAGAAACCGCATCTTCGCCCAATCGCCGGCTTGAAGAAAATCGCCTGCGATCTCAAACGCTTCAATCAATGTGAGATCATGCGTTTCCAAAGTGGCGACCGATCGATACGCGTCGAGCGCCGAGGCTCGCAGCGAATCGCCGGGTGCGATCCATTCGCCCAAAAGCCGAGCCAGATCCGCCGCTATCGAATCGACCCCGATCGCTCCGTAATCGACGAGCCCCGTCGTTTCATTCCCCGTGAATAAAAAATGTTCGGGACGGAGATCCCTCAAACAAGGCTGAAGCCGCGTCGCGCCGATCGAGGCGGGCCGAACGCGATCCGCGACCGACTCGATCGACCGTCGCGCAAGCCGTCTCCATGTGTTCGCGAGATCCATTTCTTGGCGTGCGAGCGTTTCGTCTTGAAAACTCCTCGATTCCGTTTTTATGTTTATGTGTTGTAAAGCTTGTTCGAGCTCGACGAAGCCGCGCGACGTCCAGTCATCGAGCGTTCGGATTCGAGCCTCGAGCCCGGGGCTCGGCGCCGATTTGGATCGACCTCGCCAACGATCGTGAACGAGCGCCGTCGCCGCGAAGGCCGATCGAACCCGCGCCTCGGCGGGAGGATTCGCTCGTTCGGGAGATCCCTCGAGCCACGGTGCGAGCTCCCAAATTCGACCGTCGTCGTCGACCTGAAGCGTGCGACCGTCGATCGCCGCGAGCGGCTGAGCGATAAACCGAAGACCGCGAAGCTCGCTTAAGCGATCGTGCGCGTATCGGTAATGCTCGATCCCGGGCCCCCCGACGGGAAGGGCGCGAAGCACGAGCCTCCCCGCCGCCGAATCGAAAACGAACAGCTCCGCGCCGCTCAACCCTCCCGCCGAACCGAGCGAGTCGACCCCTCCCCTCGGCCGGTTCGATTCGGGATACCGAGCGACGATTGAAGCAAATTGCTTGTTCATATCATGCCGCTAACAACTACAAAAAATAATTATTTATTATGAATCATACTCAATCGATTCTTCGATCCCGAAGCGTTCGAGCGACGCCGCATCAAGATCAAGAATCAAACGCATTCCGATAAATCGGAAGTTCGTCGATTCGCGCCTTCGTTTGAGCGATCGGTTCGATCGAGGCCGAGGCGGTCGTCGCTTATCACGACCGATCCGCGTCGAAACGACCGAGTCGCCTTCGAACCGATCGTTAATCAAACGATCGTTCATGTTCGATTTTAAGCTTGTGGATCGCGTCCATCAAGAGATTCGACAATTCGGCGAGCCCCTCCTTGTCGGAACGAGGTTCGGCCGCCGAGGAATCGTCGAACTCGAACTCGATCGGATCGCCGAAATAAACGCGAGCGCGCGACGGCGTGAGCACGGCGCGGACGAGGTTGTTCGTGCGAGGCGTGCCGACGATATACGCGGGAATGATCGGAACCCGAGCCCGCGCCGCGATGAACGCGGCCCCCGGCTTCGCGGGACCGATCGTCGAACCCGATTCCGGGGTGATTTTTCCCTCGGGAAATATCGGTAAAACGCGTCCGCTCTCAAGCGCTCGCAACGCGGCGCGGGTCGCCGCGAGATCCTTGCCGTCGCGACGCACCGGTATACAACCCGCCAATTTGCAAAAAGCGTTCGCCCACGGCGCCTCGTAAAATTCCCGCGCGATCATAAACCCCAATAACCGATCCGAACACGCCTGCAAAAGCATGTGATCGATATTACACGTATGATTGGAGACGAGAATCGCCGGCCCCTCGACGGGAAGAGGCGCGGCTCGGTCGGCCTCGAGCGCGTGCCAAAACCGGCAATACGTCGCGTTCAACGATCGAAGCAAGCGGAGAACGCCGCGAAATTCCGTCGCTCTCGCCCGCTCGCGAGGAGATAACACCCGCGGCAATAATAAAACCGAAGTCGCGGTCGTAATCAAAATCCAAGATAACATACAAGCCTTTATTGTTTCAAGGCGAGGACGAAACGAAGCCGACCGCCGCGAATCGTACGAACGGTCGACCCTCGAATCAATCCCTTTCAGACCGCCTCGATCGACGCGACCGGATCGCAAGCGCCAGCACCCCCGCGATCCCCGTCGCCAAAGTCGAAGGCTCGGGAACGTTTTGACCGCTGATGATCTGTGCGTCAAAATTATTCGTGCCGGGCACATATGTGTTGAGATGGCTTTCAATATCCTGGACCGCCGCGGGACTGAACGTCGTGTTCGGGTTGATCATCGTCGACCAGGGAGTGACCGCGCTATCCAGATATAGACCCGTGAGGTCATGATGCCCCCCGCCGATCGCGTGCATCAGTTCGTGCGCGACATTATGCGCCACGGCCCACTCGAATTGCGTCAGGTTCGTCGCCGCGCCGAACTTATCAATAAAACTGAACCCGTTCTGGCCGACGTCGGTGATGCCGACCGCGTTGGGAATGCTCGGATACGAGGTGTTCGACACGACGCTGATCGTATGCTGAGCCGGCGTATCGGGGTTCGTCGTCAGCGTGATCGGAATGCCCGCCAATTGGTACGTGTGATAAACGTCTTGAACGATCGTTTGTACAAACGAAGCCTGTTGCGCCGCGGTCGGAACTCCACCGAAGTATTTGGCGACCGTCGGGCTATCATACCACGGCTGCGCCGTTCCCGACGTGAGCGCGCTCGCCTCGGGATAAGGCCCCGATCCCATGTTGATAAACCCGGTGATCGAAGCGCTTAAACTTTGATACGACGCCGACGGATAAACCGTCGGAATGCTCGAAGCGAGCGGAACCGAAGCCTGGCCGACGATTTGTGAAGCCGCCGAAACGGGCGCCGCCGGAGACGCGTAAGATACCGACGCGGCGGGCGAAGCCGCGGAAGATGCTGAAACCGAAGACATCGACGGATAAATCGTCGGCGGTGTGTACGAAACCGACGCGGCGGGCGAAGCCGCGGAAGAAGCCGAAGCCGAAGCCGAAGACATCGACGGATAAATCGTCGGCGGTGTGTATGAAACCGAAGGCGCCGCGGAACTCGACATCGAAGAAGTAACCGGCGGAGTATACGTGGAATTCGATGCGACCGAGGCGTAGGAAGACGCGGGATAAATCGTCGGCGGTGTGTACGAGACCGACGGTGCGGGCGAAGGCGAAGACGGCGCCACATAAGAAACGGAAGACGCGCTCGAGCCTCCGCTCGCGGGAGCGACCGAAGCGGGACTCCACGAAGGAGGATTGTACGACACGTTCGCGGAACTTGATGCGTAACTCGATGAACCCCCCGAGAGAGCGGGTGGAGCGAACGACGTCGACTGGGGCGCCGGCGCCGAAGCGAGCGGTTGATAACCGCTTTGCGAAGTCGATGCGCCGCCGGAAACGCCTTGATTCGGGATCCAAGTCGACCACGTCCACGTGATCCCGCTCATCGACGACCCACGCGCCTCGATCGAAACGAGCGCGAGGATCAAAAGACTCGAAAACCAGGCGTTCCCACGATGCATCACGAACCTCCTGTTCGACGATCCTCAGCCTATCGAGAACGGATTCAATCTGGAAACGGAAGGATGATTTCGGAACTAGCAAACGCGGCGCCGAAGGGATCGAACGACGGCGGAGCCTTCCACCGAACCGGCCGGATTTGCTTCAAAATCCTACGAAATAACGACTTGAGACGATCGCGTTGAAATGATGTCGGCGTTCGCGGGCGCGTTACATTTGGTAAAAACGACAAAATCGGCAAAATTTGGAACGTCGGGTCGATGTCTCTTTTTTCACAACGCGCGCCGCTCGGTTCCTTCGATCCGATCGAAATAAGATTCGGAGCGCCGCGAGACGCTTCTAATCACGTAACGCGTGTTTGAGGTTCGAGTCGGTTTCGCCGCGATCTCATTGCGAAAGTCGCGCGTCGAGGCTATCATTCGTCCAATATTCGCGAGGTATGAGCGAAGTTCGCTTAACGACGATCGGATGTCGTCGATCGCACGCGTTTCGTGATTCATCCCTCGAACTTGCCCGCTTGAATTCCAAGGAGAAGACGGTGAAGTTTCATCTTTTGAAGTGGCTGAGCGTTCCCGTGTTGGCGTTCGCTTTCTCGACGGTCGGCTGCACCCCCGCCGAAGAGTCGACCGACGCCGGCAATCCGCCCGTGACGAGCGAAGGCGCGAAGGACGAGAAGCCCAAAGCCGGCGACGAGAAGTCCAAGCCCGAAGCCGAAGCCCCCAAGGCTAACGACGCCAAACCCGAAGCCCCCAAGGCCTCGGAGGCCAAACCCGAAGCCGAGGCCCCCAAGCCCGCCGACGCCAAGCCCGAAGCCGAAGCCCCCAAGCCCGCCGACGCCAAGCCCGAAGCCGAGGCCCCCAAAGCCGACCCCAAGTGACGCTCAATCTTTGATTCGAGCAACTTTGATTCCAAGCCGATCCGATCGTCACGGTCGGATCGGCTTATTCAACATCGTCAATCAGTCGACGCGTTCCTTCGCGTTTCCTACCCGGGCGATCGCACGTTCTCAACCGCCCCGCACCACCGTTTGCCGCAACACGCCGATTCCGTCGATCGCGATCGCGATCGTATCTCCCGCTTCAAGCGAAAATTCGTCGGCGGGTACGATCCCCGTCCCCGTCATCAGCAGCACGCCGTTCGGAAACACGTTGTCTCGACCCAACCATTCGATCAATTCCTGAAAACTTCTTCGCATTTTGGTGAGCGACGTCGAATCGCTCACGATCTCGACTCCGCCACGTTCGATCGTAAGGTCGATCGTCGTCGATTCCATCGGTCGCGCGCCCTTGGCGAGCGTAATCCAGGGGCCGATCCCGCAGCACTCGGCGTAAACCTTGGCCTGGGGAAGATAAAGCGGGTTTCGTCCCTCGATATCTCGCGCGCTCATATCGTTACCAATGGTGAAGCCGACGAGTTCGAGCGTGGGGGAGACGACGAGCGTTAATTCGGGCTCCGGGACCGACCATTTCGTATCGCGACGAACCCGCACCGCGCCCCCGGGGCCGACGACACGGCTTGGAGTCGCCTTGAAAAAGAGTTCGGGGCGATCCGCCGTATAAACAAGGTCGTAAAACGATCCCCCCTGCTCCGATTCCTCCCGCCTCGCCGTCTTGCTTCGCTCGTAAGTAACCCCCGCGCCCCAAACCTCTTGCTGATCAATCGGAGCGAGCAAACGAACCTCGGCGAGAGGAAGCTTCGCAGCGGTTCGATCGAGCGAATCGGTCGCGAAACCCGCGGGATCGGCGGCGTGCAACACGTCCGAGATCGTCGTCTCACGCCCCTCGAACGTCGATCGCAAAGGCGCGACCGTTTCCTTCTCGACGACTCCGATTCTGACGGATTGATCGCCGGGCGAAATGAATTTAGCAATATTCATCGGTTGATCCTCGGCCGGGAGGGGTGAACGATAGGCTTATTTGATACCCGTGGAGCTTGGTCTAGGTCAACGGTCGCGCCTCGACTTGGAGTCGATTTCTCGGCGACGACTCTCGGATCGCAACCCGATCGAAGCGAATCTCGCGACGAGCGATCGATTTTGATCAATCGCTCCCGAGCGATCGACCCGAACGGCCTCGCTTATCGAAACTTTGAGTCGAGAAGCGAACGTTAATTTTTTGAGGACGTCTTTTGTACGACTGATTGATCAATAACATTCGATATAATTGATGAACGAGGGGGTCGACGAGCGCGCGGCCGCGGGCGCTGGAGTCGCGTCTCGTCGACGCCCCCGTTCCCGAATCCGAATTGTCAAAGAGCGTCCCGGCGCGATCTTACGATCATCCGGGCTCGTTGCGGGTTTGAAAACGGTATCGCTTTAAGCGAATGTCATGAGCACGGGATCATCGCGAAGCCGAGCGTCGCGGAGGCGAGGTTTCGCTCAAAGATTTCGCCGCGCGTATATTCTTCGAGCCGGCGTCGATTCGTTATTGATGTGAGTAACGGCGGCGGTTTTGGAATCGGCGAAGCCTTTTTCGAGGGCGAAACGCTTCGCGGGATCGATTTCTTCCTGGAAGTCGAACTCATCTGGGAGGTGGAACTCTTCCGGGAGGGCGAACCTCCTGGTGAGCCGCCCTTTATTTGTTGATTCTGACAAACGCCGGCTCGGTCGGCGCCTCGCCCTCCCGGATTTAGCATTTCGGGGATTGCGCTCTTCTGGCAGGGCGAAACCGAGTGCATCGGCGAACCAATCTGGGAGGGCGAACCTCCTGGTGAGCCGGCTTCGCGAACATTTTGATTATTCGCGGAAGAATCCGCTTGGATCGGCAAACTCGATTGCATCGGAGATCGCTTCTGGGACGGCGCATCGGTCTGGGAGGGCGAACCTCCTGGTGAGCCGCCCTTTATTTGTTGATTCTGACAAACGCCGGCTCGGTCGGCGCCTCGCCCTCCCGGATTTAGCATTTCGGGCATTGCGCTCTTCTGGCAGGGCGAAACCGAGTGCATCGGCGAACCAATCTGGGAGGGCGAACCTCCTGGTGAGCCGCCCTTTATTTGTTGATTCAGACAAACGCCGGCTCGGTCGACGCCTCGTCCTCCCGGATTTAGCATTTCGGGCATTGCGCTCTTCTGGCAGGGCGAACCCGAGTGCATCGGCGAACCAATCTGGGAGGGCGAACCTCCTGGTGAGCCGGCTTCGCGAACATTTTGATTATTCGCGGGAGAATCCGCTTGGATCGGCAAACTCGATTGCATCGGAGATCGCTTCTGGGACGGCGCCCCCGTCTGGGAGGGCGAACCTCCTGGTGAGCCGGCTTCGCGAACATTTTGATTATTCGCGGAAGAATCCGCTTGGATCGGCAAACTCGATTGCATCGGAGATCGCTTCTGGGACGGCGCATCGGTCTGGGA
>JAJYWB010000051.1 GCA_021791715.1 Planctomycetota bacterium
TCAAGACGGCTCACCAGGAGGTTCGCCCTCCCGAAGGCGGATTTTCTAGCATCGAATTTAAATTATATCAAGACGGCTCACCAGGAGGTTCGCCCTCCCGGTTGAATATTCGATCTCAAAAACCGCAGAATATTCGCCATTCTTTCCAGATAGCCTCTAATATCAACGATACCGGAACACAATTGACAAGTATACAAGCACGCCAAGAGAGAAACTCTGGTTTTGACGGCACGATCGGCGGGATCGCCGGTTAACCGCGGAACTTAGGCTAGGCGCGGAACCGATTTTGGAGAGAATACCCGCCGGGCGCATCTCTATTTCGCGGCGATCGATCGATCGTTCCGCCCAGGATGGGACGGGAGTCGGGCCATGGCGGGCCGAATCGAAGAGGATTTGCATCGGACGAGACCGACCCTCTCGGTCGTCGTCCCCGCGCACAACGAGGCTCAGAGCCTACCGCGACTCGTCGACGAGATCGTCGCGGCGCTCATGCCTCTTTGCGTCGGATCGAGCGGGGATTATGAAGGTCAAAGAATACAAATCAAGCTCGATGAACCAAGCGGGCGAGTTCTCGCCAAGCAAGCGAGTCGGCCCCTAAAGAACGGCTTTGAGATCGTGATCGTCGACGACGGCTCGACCGACGCCACTCGCGACGTTCTCCGCGAGCTCCAGGTTGAATATCCCGAGCTTCGGCCGATTGTGTTAGAACGCAACATCGGGCAATCGGGGGCGCTTGTCGTCGGTATCGGAAAGGCTCGAGGCAAGTGGATCGCGATGCTCGACGCCGATCTCCAAAACGATCCCGCCGATCTCGCCAAGCTTTGGAAGTCGGTCGCCGGTTACGACGCCGCGCTCGGCTTTCGGGTTAATCGCCGCGATCCGGCTTCGAAAAGATGGATCGGTCGGATCGCCAATCGTGTGCGGAATATCGTGCTGGGGCAGGGGGTTCGCGATACGGGCTGCTCGCTTCGGATCGTCAAACGCTCGGCGATGATCGGGCTTCCGTCGTTCCGCGGAATGCACCGGTTCATCGGATCTTTGCTCATCCGCGACGGTCGCCGCTTCGTTCAAGTTCCCGTCGGTCATCGTCCCAGAATCAACGGAAAAACACACTACAGCATCTGGAATCGTTCGATTCAAGTGATTGTGGATTTGTTCGGCGTTTGGTGGCTTTGTCGGCGCGCGCTTCCGCGCGTGATCGATCGGTTGGAGAGCGAGGCGGAATCGTTTCGAGGCGATGGTTTCGCGACGACGACCGCGAGAAGGCGAGGGACGGAACGATGGATCGACTGAGCTTTTGGTTGACGGTCGGATTCATCGGTCAGGGATTGTTCATGGCGCGATTCGCGGCGCAATGGATCGTCTCGGAACGGCGCGGCGAATCGGTCGTGCCGCCGATCTTCTGGCGGCTGAGCCTCGCGGGTTCGGCGCTCATTCTCGCGTACGCGGTCTCGCGGAACGATCCCGTGATCGTCGCGGGTCAATCGCTCGGATTCTTCGTTTACGCACGCAATCTCGCGCTGTTGGGCAAGGGGAAACGTACAAACCGATAATCTTTATCTAAAACGTTGATATAAACTAAAGGATATCTTTACAGTCATGCATGTCTCGATTCGGTCGGTTCGTTGATTCCCAGCAATTCGAGCGTCGCGCGGCCGATATCGGCTGAGCGCATCAGGCTTTCGCCGACCAAGATCGCGTCGACGCGCGCCCGTTCGAGTTTGACGACGTCGGTTCGCGTTTTTATGCCGCTTTCGGCGACTACGACGACGTGATCGGGGATTTTATCGCGTAATTTGAGCGTAAGGTTGTGGTCGACGGCGAAGCGGGTGAGGTCTCGGTTGTTGATACCGATGAGATCCGCGCCCGCGGCGAGAACACGGGGCAGGTTGTGTTCGTCGTGAATCTCGACGAGCGCGCTCATTCCCAGCGACCGCGTTCGTTCGAGTAGGGTTACAAGCGTACGATCGTCGAGGATTTCGGCGATCAAGAGGACCGCGTCGGCGCCCGCCATTCGAGCCTCGACGACTTGATATTCGTCAATCAAGAAATCTTTACGCAAAACGGGGACGACGATCGCGGCTCGAACCCGCGCCAGATACGAGAGATGTCCCTGAAAATAGGGGGCGTCGGTGAGGACGCTGACGCACGACGCTCCGTGCGACTGATAAATCCGGGCGATCGCGACGGGGTCGAAATCGTCGCGAATGACTCCCGCGGAAGGGCTCGCTTTTTTGACCTCGGCGATCAGGCGGATCGGTCCCGGTCCGGCGAGCGCGGCGCGGAAGTCGCGAGTCGGCGGCGCCTCCGCGGCTTGGGCCTCGAGTTCCTCGAGCGGCATCCTTCGTCGCGATTCGGCGATTTCGCTCCGTTTTGAGGCGACGATTTGATCCAAAATGTTCATCATGTCTGAATTCCAACTTGCGAAAACGTCGTCGAGCGGTTTAAGGGCGATCATAGGAAAGCCTTGCGGATCGTTCCAGACCGGGTTGACGCGAGGGGGTCGGATCTCGCAACGATTGTGCGTGGGGAGGCTTACGAGAATCGATCGAATCAGGTTGAGAGTCGTCGAAGAGTTCTCTTGATCGAGCGATTGACAATGGGGTGAAAATCCGAATAGAATATAAGATGAGGCGATGCGTGTTTGGTCGATCGGCCAAAGCGGGGAAGGGGGGGGCGTCGTGCGATTCACATCAAAGTTTATCTCGCGTGTGACATTAACCCTTGTTTTGGGAATGTGGTTGGTTGTTGGAGCGTCCGGGGTTCGAGCCGCGCACCGCGGCGAGCCCGCGAAAAAAGCCGGCCCCGACGGCGCCTCGCCCGCGTATTCGGTCGTGCACGTCGTCGACGGCGACACCGCGATCTTGCGTGTCGACGGGCATACCAAATCGGTTCGGCTAAGCGGGATCGACGGCGACATCAAACAAGGGGGCGCCGCGGCGCTGCGCCGGATGATCGAGGGACAGAAAGTTCAGCTTGAGTACGATCACGATCTCGGCGTCGACAAGGAAGGTCGGCCGTTCGTCAAACTTTACAAAGCCGAAGACGGTTCGTCGGTGAACGCCGCGATCGCTCAGGCGGTGAACCAGAAGGCGCCCGCCGAAGCCGCGGCCAAGCAGGATAAGCCGAACGCGGTAGCGAAGCGACATATGGCGCGGCCGCCGATCCGTCGGCATAAAATCAACGATCCGCTCAATCAAGATTTTCCGATCGCCGGTCAGCAGCAGGCGGGAATGAACAATCAAGGCATGATGAATCAATTTGGCATGAACGGGTTTAATCAGGGGCTCGGCATGCCGATGATGAACGGCGGCGTGGGCTGGCCGGGCATGGGAATGAATCCGATGGGGATGGGTATGGGGGGCATGGGCGGCCTTGGGATGGGCATGGGCGGCCTTGGGATGGGTATGGGAGGCCTAGGGTTGGGTATGGGGGGCCTCGGGCTGGGTATGGGGGGCTTCGGGTTTCCCGGAATGGGCATGGGGGGCATGTTCATGCCTGGATTCGGCCTGGGAGGATTGGGGTTCGGCGCCCTTGGTTTCGGCGGTATGGGCTTCGGCGGAGGTTTGGGAATCGGCGGGCTCGGTTACGCGGGCCTGGGGCTCGGCGGATTCGGATTTTCTCCCGTTCTCGCCACGCTTCCCGGCGGATTTATCGGCGGGCTCGGCTACGGCGCTCCGATCGGATACAATTACGGTTACGGTTACGGTTACGGCAACGGTTACGGTTATAACGTTCAAACACAAGCGAATCCCAATGGGCAGAACGCGCTGGGACAATTCTTCGGCGCGGTTCAGCGAGTGAACTCGGCCGGCTCGTTTGGCGGTGGATTAACCAACCAAACGCTCGTCCGTCAATTTCCCTCGAATTACACGCTGAACCCGCTGATCAATCCGCGCGCTCCGGCGCGCCCGAACGGTTCGGCGCAGGTTTCGAATGTGGCGATGAATCATGGCGCCACGTCGGCGAACGCGGGAGCGTCGAGTGCGCATTCTCAGATCAACGCCGTAGCAAATCGTTCGGGAGGGGCAAATCATTCGGGATATGTTCCACCGTCGTCGCATGCGAACGGGGCGGGGGGGGGCTTGGCGAATTCTCACGAGCTTTATCCGCGGAACGGCTTTTCTCAAGGCTTACACGGCGGCGGGGTCTCCAATGCCGGCATGACGCGTACCGGGATGATCAATACGCCGAATCACGCGGGTTTGGCTGCGAACGGGGGCGGAAATCGGTCTGAATTCGGCGGCGGGGCTCTCTCGCACGGCGGGTTCGGCTCAGGAGGTGGTTTCGGCTCAAGCGGTGGATTCGGCGGCGTCGGTCATCCGTTGGCCGGCGGATTCCCGGTTCATGAACTCGCCGGGGGAGGGGGGATGGGAATGATGCACCCCGCCTCGCTCGCCGGGATGGGGTTGCACCCGATGGCCGCGATGAGCGGCGGGATGGGAATGATGCATCCCGCGGCTTTCGGCGGGATGGGGATGCATCCCGCGGCTTTCGGCGGGATGGGGATGATGCATCCCGCTGCTTTCGGCGGGATGGGGATGATGCATCCGATGGCGATCGGCGGCGTGGGGATGATGCACGGGGGCGCCATCGGAGGAGGGGGTATGGCCGGAGGACATGGTGGACGATAACGGCCACGTGCATGAGATCGAGATCGAGAGTTCCACCCAGGCGGATCGGTGGTTCTTGCAGTTTCGCGATCGATACGATCATTCGGAAGGCGAGCGCGATTGATCAATCGCGTCTCGTCTGCGGCTCGTATCGTTCAGTAATCACTTAAAGGCTTGTAACAATCCACAATCGAAATTAGTTTAACGCGTGCTTGGATGTTTTGTCGAGTCTTTTAAGAATATAAGGTAAACTGACGACGGGGCCCGGTTCGGGGAAGAACAGGGGGGCTCGGATCAGTTCGACGTGATTGGCGTGGAGTACGACGAAATCGTCGACTCCCTCGAGCTTTGCGCTTTCGAGCGAAACGCAACCGTCGCCGTAAGTTTCGGTGACGACGTCGAGCCAGGCGCGCACCTCGTTTGTGGCGACCAGGGTGAGGATTCGTAAAATCCCTGGGGATTGCGCCAAGGTTTCGATCCGGCTTTCGATTTTGCGACGCGATTCGATCGAAACGAAGCCCGAATCTCCCGCGAGAATATGATAATCGACGTCGGCTGCGCGCCGGCCTGAGTTGAGCCGGGTTAAAAAGCGACTTCCGGGGGTGAGATCGACCGCCGCGGCGCCCAATGTTTCGGACAACTGAAATAAGACGTCGCGTCGCAACCCGTTTACGGCCTTCACTTTATCGAGATAATGGAGGATCGTTTGCGCCTTGGCGATCGCCGAGCCCCGATTCGGCGGAGCGATCAGAACGACGTCGTCGACGTCGCGCGGGCGCTTTTGATCGGGATCTTCAATATACGAGCGAATCAGCAATCCCCCCATCGAATGCGCGACGACCGACCACGCCGACCGTTCGCCTTTTTTTTGGCGAAACGCGAGCCAATCGCGGCGGAACGATTGAACGGTTTCGTCGAGATCATGATTATAGGGATAATCATACAGCACAATACCGAAACCCGCGGCTTCAAGAGGTTTAATCATGTGAACAAAAACGTTTGAAGTGGAATTCAGGCCGTGAATCAGGCAGATCGTGGGTCGATCGGGATCGTTGGGATGGAACGAGGGGCGAGCGCGCATGCCGAATCGCTCCTCGATCGCCTTGCGTTCGCGGCGTGCTCGTTCGGCGAGGGAACGGATTCCGGCGGCGATTTTGGTTTTTCGATCGCGACCGAGAGCGTCGGCGCCGAGATCGATCACGATCGAGCCCGAGCGATTATCGACTCGAAAATCGACGGCTTCGCCGAGCGTCTCTCGGAGCAGTTTTTTGGTCAATTTGCCGTCGATTCCGACGACCGGGAGTCGAACGGGTACGACGGGATTGGAATCGACAGGAATCGCGAGCGATTTGCCGATTCGAGAGACGAGATCGTCGATCTCAACCTCAAAGTTTTTGTTCATCGGGATTGTGATCGCGCGAGCCGCGGTTTCGGTTTGATCGGGGTTAGTCGACGCGGCGATCGGCGGATTGTTCGGCGTTCGGTCGGCGGATTTTGGGGCTTGATTCGAGTTCTGGAGGGAGATCGGATCGTCGTCGGCTTTGGCTAGAAGCGGGGTTTGGCCGAACGCCGCGAGAGCGTAAAGGATCGTGAGGAAGGCGTTCATGATCGTGATTCTCCGTGTTCGAATCGGCCTTGATCCGTTCGGTGGAATTTTAGACGTGATGTTGAGAAATGCCATGGGTTTTTGGGTCGACCCAACGTCTGATAATGGGTCTTATGTTCGATTGGAGGCCAAATAATATCAAGGATCCCACAAAGCTACCGGCATATGTTAATATAAATCTCAATCCCTTACGCCACGGCTTTCAAGAAATTCGAATAGCGCGGCTCTTTGAACGTCGCTAGCAATTCGTACAGTAAACACCCGGATTTCAATCTAATTCTCAATCCCGTAGACCACGGCCTTGAAGAAACCATAATCACACGGCTCGTTGAAGGTCGCTCGCAATTCGTACTTGCCGCTTCCTTTGTCTTCGCACGCGATCGTCTTGAGCGGAAGCCATCCCGCCGATTCCTTCGAGTCGACGCCGACATAAAGCGGAAACTTCGTCGGCGGCATCCAATCGAGCTCGAGCTTAACCCCCGTCAGACTAAAATCGACGATGAGCGCGGGACGGCTTTGAAACGAACCGCCGCCGTTCCAACCCAGTAACGCCCAGGGATGCTCGCATTCGTATCGCGGAGCGACTCGTTTCTCCACGGCTCGCATAAACTTGAATGTGCGAGATTGTAAGTGATTCAATCTAGATCGTTTATGCATGTTCGTCCATTGATCAGTTGAGGAGCTCGAAGCGTCGCGATCGCGGCGTATCTCGCGCCGGAGCCTGATTGTTCCGCGCGATCTTCGTCGCCAGATCAAACCGTTAAGCGATCGCGGCGAATCTCGCGCCGGG
This sequence comes from Planctomycetota bacterium, assembly GCA_021791715.1. Taxonomy (GTDB): domain Bacteria; phylum Planctomycetota; class Planctomycetia; order Isosphaerales; family Isosphaeraceae; genus JAKBCQ01. Next base: position 7,010 of record JAJYWB010000051.1, read on the forward strand.
GCCTGATTGTTCCTCTCCGTCCTTGAAAGCGTGATCCTACTACCAATTTGAGTACACGGAGGGATCGACGCCGCGAAAATCGGCCCAAAGTCGCTCATACAACCCAGGAGCGTTCGGAGAAATCGACGTCCGGGTCGATTTTAATCAACATCGGCGTTGATTTTAGGAATATGTCGCCATCACGAGCGAGGCGTTTTGGCCGCCGAAGCCGAAGCTGTTCGAGATCGCGGTGCGCAGCCTCGTTTCGCGCGCCGTGTTGGGCACGTAATCGAGATCGCATTCGGGATCGGGGGTCTCCTGATTGATCGTCGGAGGAACGACCCCGCGCTGCAGCGAAAGCGCCGTCGCGGCGCCCTCAAGAGCGCCCGAAGCGCCGATCAAATGACCCACCATCGATTTTTGCGAACTCATCGGAATCCGCTTGGCGCGGTCGCCGAAAACGCGTTTCACGGCGACCGTCTCCATAATATCGTTGAGCCGCGTGCTCGTGCCATGCGCGTTGATATAATCAATATCTTCGGGTGCGCGTTTCGCCTCGCGAAGCGCGGCTTGCATCGAGAGCGCAGCGCCTTTGCCGTCGGGATCGGGTCGGGTGATTCCGTAGGCGTCGAACGACGAGCCGTAGCCGAGAACCTCGGCGTAAATCGTCGCTTTGCGGCGACGCGCTCGCGTCAGGCTTTCAAGCACGAGAACCGCGGCCCCCTCCCCCAGCACGAATCCATCGCGTTCGCCGTCGAACGGACGCGAGACTTCGGCGGCGGGACGAGTCGAGTTGCTGATCGCCTTCATCGCGTTGTAGGCGACCATCAGCAGCGGATCGAGCCGGCTATCGCAACCTCCCGCGAGCATGACGTCGGCGTCGCCCCGAGCGATCAGGCGAAACGCCTCGCCCACGGCCTGAGTCCCCGCGGCGCACGCGGTGACGATCGTGTTGTTCGGACCCATCGCCTGATGTAGAATTGAGAGATGCGCCGCGGCCATGTTCGGCAAATGACGCAACAACCAAAGCGGAAAGATCGATTCGGCTTGCGCCATCGAAAAGCGACCATAATCGAATACGCCGTCGGGTCCGAGACCTCTCGATATCGGCTTGGCGAGTTCGGCGACGTCGACCGGGGTGATTCCCGTCCCCATGCAGACGCCGAACCTGCTCGGATCGAGCTTCGACGTATCGAGCCCGGCGTCCTCGACCGCCATCGCCCCAGCCCCGACCGCGAATCCCACCGCGCGACTGATCAATTTAGCGCTCTTCTTATGAGCACCTAAATACGGCATCACGTCGAAGTTTTTCACCTCGCCGGCAATTTTGATCGATTGCCCGGCGGTGTCGAAACTCTCGATTCGGCTCACCCCCGAACGGCCCTCGACGATCGATTCGGCGAACTCGACGCGGCCGATCCCGTTCGGTGAGACAATACCGATTCCAGTGATCATCACCCGATGCATCCCAAGCCCCCAACTCTTAATCCCATGTCAAGCCGCAAGGTGCGAGTGGTTGGAGCGAGCGTCCCGTCCGAATCCATCAAGAGCCGCGACGGCGTCTTGCCGCGGCCGAATCTCAACGCCAAAACCCTCAGGCGTCCCCTACGTTTGGACGGATCGTCTTCTCCATTTAATCTACTTTAACACCCGGCGTCCAATTTTCAAGGAAAATTGGCAATTTGGGCAATCAGGGGCGCAATTGACCATTACGCCGATTTCAGCGGTCTAGGTTATTCCTTACCGTCGATCGTTTCCGACTTTGGGGCGAACGCGATGACTTCTCGTCGCGTCTTGTGATACGCTTACATCGAATGCTTGACGCGGCTTCACAACTTACTTAACGGTTCGGAACAGCGCTCGACTTGTTCTCGATTCTCACTCCGTGCCGTTCATGATGCGTTGTGTATCTATTCTCTCGGATTGATGAATCAGGAGGGTTGGGGATGGCTCTCGGCTTGGCGTCGCGATCGAAATTGATCGCTCCCTCGGCGACGATGGCGATGGCCGCGGAGGCGCGGCGGCTCAAATCGGAAGGCGTTACGGTTCATGATTTTTCACTCGGCGAGCCCGATTTCGACACGCCGGCGAACATTCAAGAAGCCGCGATCAAGGCGATGCGCGCGGGATTGACGCACTATACAGCGGCGGCCGGAATCCCCGAGCTGCGCAAGGCGCTCGCCGATCATTACACCCGTCTGGGGTCCCCCACCCTCCCCGCTCAGGTGATCGTCTCGAACGGCGCCAAACAATCGATTCATAACGCTTTGATGGCGGTCTGCGGGCCGGGCGATGAGGTCGTGATTCCCGCTCCGTTCTGGGTGAGCTACGCCGATCTCGTGCGCCTCGCGGGCGCCGAACCCATCGTCGTTCCAACCGAAGAGTCCGAAGGCTTTAAGCTCGCCCCCGATCGGCTCGCCGCGGCGATCAACTCTCGAACCAAGCTCGTGATGCTGAACAGTCCTTCGAACCCGACGGGGCTCGTTTACACGCGTGGCGAGCTGGAATCGCTCGCCGACGTCGTCCTTAAAACCGACGCGGGCGTTCTCTCAGACGAGATTTATGAACAATTGACTTATGAAGACGCCGAGCCGACTTGCTTCGCGACGCTCCGTCCCGGTTTGGCCGAACGGACGATCACGATCTCGGGCGTTAGTAAAACTTACGCGATGACCGGCTGGCGAATCGGCTGGGCGATCGCAGCGAAAGAGGTCGCCGCGTTCATGGGGGACCTTCAAAGCCAGGAGACCGCGAACGCGTGCTCGATCAGCCAATGGGCCGCGGTCGAGGCGATCCAGGGGGATCAAAGTTCGGTCTCGGCGATGCGTCGCGAGTTCATCGAGCGACGCCGTTTCGTCCTCGATCGAATCGCAGCGCTTCCCGGCGTCGCGTGCGTACCTCCTCGGGGAGCGTTTTATGCTTTTATGAATGTATCGGCGCATTTTGGACGTAAGATCGGCGGATTCGAGGTCGTCGATTCGACTTCGTTTTGCAAGGCGGCGCTCGCCGGGGGGGGTGTGGCGCTTGTGCCCGGCGCGGCGTTCGGCGCCGAGGGTTATGCGCGGCTTTCGTTCGCCACGGGGATGGAGACGATCCGCTCCGGGCTCGAAGCCTTCGACCGTTTTTTAAGAAGCTCGTGATCGAGAGGAGTTCGCGCGGCCGCGGCGCCGATAATAGATGAGAGAGGTTGTTCGCTTGAGGTTGCTCGATTGAGCTTGTCCAGGTCGATCTCCCCGGGTACATTCCGAGCTCATCTTCCATGAAGCCGACCCGTTGCTTTCGTCACTTTCCGCAACCGATTCGTTCCCAGATCGCTCGGGGGGGCCGCATGGGATCTCGTACCGCCTGGATATTCCTCGCCGCGGCTCTCGGAACCTCGACGGGTTGCCAGGCGCTCGGCCTCGGCCGATCGGGCCCCACCCCCCCTCCCCTCGCCCAACAATCGCTCACCGTCGACGAGATCGTGGCGCGGAACAACCAAACCGTGCAATCGATCGCGGGATTTCAGGCGCACGCGGGAGTCGCGCTCAACTCGAACGGTCGCGGCGGCTCGGTTCGCGGCGTGATGACCGTCGAAAAGCCGCGTAATTTCCGCATGCGCGCCGGAGCGGCCCTCTCCGACGACGCCGACATCGGCTCGAACGACGAACTCTTCTGGGTTTGGATGAAGAATCGCAAAGATCGTAAAATCTATATTGGATATTATGATCAAACGGGTTCGGCGCCGGGAATCGGCGAGATGTTCCAGCCCGATTGGGTGATCGAGGCTCTCGGCTTCCACGAGATCACCCCCGACGAACAAAAAGACATCACGCTCGAACGCGGCCGCGATCCCGCGACGCTCGTTCTCGAACACCGACGTTACGACGCCGAGGGAAAACCCTCCCGCAAAACGACGATCGTCGACGCGAAAACCGGTCGCGTGCGTGAGCATTTGTTTTATGGACCAGGGAAAAACGGCGACGTATTGCTGGCGCGCGCCGTCGCCAAAGATTATCAACGCATTCCGGTGCAAGGCGACGACCGCGTCGATTCGGTCGTGCTGCCGAGGCGCGTTCAGGTCGAGTGGCTTCAGCCCGATCAACCCCCGCTCGTCGTCGACGTGACGATCAACGACCCCAAGATCGTCGCGCTCGCTCCCAAAGATCGCGAGGCGCTTTTCACCCCGCCGCGCAAGCCCGGATACGAGATCGTTCGGCTTAACGAGATCCCCCGCGGCGAACGATTAACCGAACGAACGCCTCGATCTTCATCAATTGAATTAAGCACTCCCTTATCGCTGGAGGACGACGAAGCTGCGCGAGCCTCGGGAGGATTTTCACGGCGTCGACCTCCTCCAAGCTCGATCGACCGGGGAGTCGACACGGGGGTGAAACCTTCGTCGGCTTCGAGCGACGATCAAGACCCCGTCGACGCTCTTCCGTCTTCGAGCCGAAATTGACCCGTGATTTGAACCGAGACGACGCGACCGATTCGGAGTCGACGCGCTTCAAGGAAACGAAGCGCGACGGGTCGGCAAGTTGACCGCGTCGTTCCAAGTTATTACAGTTTATTGTCGTTTTGTCGCGTGGAAGGCGTTGAAACAAAACATCGCCAAGGATCGAGGTGACGCATGACGTTCGGCGACGAAGGGGGTTCCGAGGTCGGCTTCGAGACGATTCGCGCTCGCGGTTGGCCGTCGATCACCCAGTACTCGATCTTTCTTGAAAATCGTGTCGGTCAGCTCCTCGAACTCGTTCGCCACTTTCAGGGCTCGAAGGTCAAAATCGTCGGCCTCTCGATCGCCGACACCGCCGATTGCTGCATCGTGAGGATCATCCTTAGCCATCCCGAACAAGGGCGGGAGATCCTTGAACTCGCCGACCTTCCGTTCGTCGAAAACGAACTCCTCGTCGCTCAGTTGACGATCGGATCGCAATCGCTCGTCGACCTCTGCTCGGCGCTGCTCCAGGCCGAACTCAACATCCATTACGCCTATCCCCTGCTCGTCGCGCCCCAGGGGCGCCCCGCGATCGCGATGCACGTCGACGACTTCGAACAGGCGTCGATCATCCTCCGCGAACAAGGCTTCGAAATCCTTTGCGAAGCCGATCTCTCGGGCTGATCAAAGCGATTCGTCGTCGTTTTTCGGCCTAAACATATTACTAAATCGAAATTTCTTTTTATCAAGAAATCTCTCGTACGCCTGTCTCATCGCATCTTGATATTGATCGATCTTCTCTTCGGCTTCGAGGTCGATCTTATTCTTTTTTCTTCGGCGAGAGCCCGGTTCGCCGCCGAGAACGCCGTCGGCCCGCATCGTCGACCGCATCAGAGCGGGGACGAGTTTTTTAACCGCCTCTTCCAGTATTAGATCGTGATCGAACGCGAGATCGACAGCCTGATCGAGAGGCGTCCACCGCGCCGACGCGGCGTCGTCGCCCCCTTTGAGCGCGGGAGCGGGAATCGGCGCGAATCCGACAAACGCCAAACTGATCGTCCGTCCTCTCGGGTCGCGATCGACCGCGCCGAAAAATCCGAACGGATCGAACCACTCCAACTCGGCGAGCCCCGTCTCCTCGGCGAGTTCGCGACGAGCCCCGGCTTCGAGATCCTCGTCGATCTCGATGTAACCCCCAGGCAAAGCGAGACGCCCCGCGAACGGATCGCGACCGCGCTCGACGAGCGCCGCCGACAACGCGCCTTCATAAAGCGTGAAAACGACCGCGTCGACCGTCACGGCCGGCCGCGGGTAATCATAAGTATATGGCATGAAATGATCACCTTCGCACGATTTTATGATTTTGTCGTCGTTCGGTCGCTGGACGCGGCTCGCCGCGATCGAAATACTATAACGCATGAACGACGAACATTGGAAATCGATCTTGGGGAGCGACGCCGATTCGCTCGAACCGCTCGTCGCCAAGCTTTCAAGCGAAGACGGCCCCGCCGACATCGCGGGAACCTGGCCCGATCGCCTCTGGGGCGCGCTCGTCGAAGCGAGGGCGACCCGCTGGTCGATCCCGATCGAATTCGGCGGAGTCGAGCTCGATCGCTCGACCCTCCTCACGCGTTACGCTCGCGTCGCCGAGGGGAGCCTCACCGCGGCGTTCATCCTCTCGCAACACGACGCCTCGGTACGCCGACTGATCGCCTCGGGGCCGACCGCGACCGCTCGATCCTGGCTCGAAAAGATCGCCGCGGGAGCCGCTTTTACAACCGTCGGCATCTCGCAATTGACGACGTCTCAACGCCGAGGAACGTCGGCCCTCACGGCTCTTCAAGTCGACGGAGGATACGTTCTCAACGGCGTGATGCCGTGGGTCACCGCGGCCGAACGCGCCTCGGTGATCGTCACCGGCGCGGTTATCGCGGAATCGAATGAACAATTACTGATTGCCGTTCCGACCGATCGATCGGGAATCGATATTCGTCCCGCGTTCGACCTCGCGGCGCTCCAGGCTTCGCGTACGACCGAGGTCGGATGTCGCGAGGTATTCGTCGCCTCGGACGAGATTTTGATCGGCCCGATTCCCGACGTCATGTCCGCGGCGAGCAAGCCGGGAGGAACGGGAGGGCTCGAAACCTCGGCGCTCGCGCTCGGCCAGGCTCGCGCCTCGATCGACGCGCTCGGCGAGCAAGCGCTCCGACGCGAAGATCTAAGAGCCCCGCTCGACGCGTTGCGCCGCTCCTGGCGCGATCATTGGAACGAATTGATCGCCGCGGCTTCCGAGTCGCCTTCCGCTCCCCCCGCGTCGCGCGTTCGCGAGCGAGCCAATGCGCTCGTCGGTCGCGCCTCGCAGGCGTATCTCACGGCGCGGAAGGGATCGGGATTCCTCCGCTCGGACCCCGCCCAACGCCTCGCCCGACAAGCCCTGTTCTTCCTGGTTTGGTCTTGCCCGGCGCCGATCGCCGCCGCCGCGATCCGCGATTTCGCGGGATCGACTTGCGACTGATACAATGCGAAACCAAGATAAAGAATTCCATATGCATGAACTGTTATGTAATTAATAAGGTAATGCATATAAATTTAAACGACGAAAGCCGGTTAATCAGCAATATATGAACTTTAATGATATTAAACGACTTGTTCAATCGCCTACGTTCCGAGACGCGAACGGGAAAGCGGCGATCCACGTACTCGCAATTATTAAATAAAATAGATAAGTAAGTGTTTAATCGAATGCGACGGGGGATCGGCCGATCGAGAATCGCGGCTCGAGTGGGACCGGACGCGGGAGCGGCCCGTGTCGTCTTGTTTCGGCGCGGGTTGCTTTGCGACTTCGCCGCGGTTTGTCGATTTCCGCTCGCTCGCTTGACTCGTCCCGCGCCGCGGTCTTAAAGTGTTATTAGAACAATCATTGCATGCGGCGGGGGACGTATCGGAGTCGCGACTTCGATCGGGTCGTCGATTCCGAGATCGAGTTCGGGGCGCCGAGGTGGAGAAAGTTCGAGATGCCGAGTTCACGCGTTTTACAGCGGTTCCTCGGGATGAATAGAACCGCGGCTTTCGTTGCGGCTTTCGTCTTTGCGTCGGTCGTTTCGCCGCGCCCCTCACGCGCGGCGTTCGCCGACGACGATGACGAACCGCCGGCGCAGGTTGAATCGGCCCCCGAGGCTTCGGTCGACGTCATTCAGGCGTTCCTCGAAGGTTTACGCAAACGCGGCTATTTCGACCTTGAACGCGATTATCTCGAATCGCTGCGTAAAGCTCCCGATACCGACGCCGAATTCAAAAAAACGATTGATTTTGAAATCGGCAAAAGCTTGGTCGACGAGGCGATGTCGGTCGGCGATTACGAAAAACAAAGGGAGATGCTCGAGCAAGCGCGGAAGGCGTTCGACGCGTTCTTGAAGGCGAATCCCAAGCATCCCAAGGCGCCCGAGGTTTCGATCCAGAAGGCGAAAATCCTTTATCAACGCGGCATTTTGGCGCGGCAGCAATCCGACGAGCTCGAAGGCCCCGACAAGCAAGCGAAGATCGCCGAATCACGGACGATGTTCGATCAGGCGCGCACCTCGTACGCCGACGCGGTTAAGCCGCTGCAAGACGCCTACGCGGCGTTTCCGCCGTTCATCCCCGAGACCGACAAGGAAAAACGCGAGGCAAAACGCCTGGCCGAATCGTCGATGATGGACGCGCGGCTTCAGCTCGCTCTCGTCGATTACGAGCAGGCGCAAACGTACCCCGTCGGCTCCAAAGAGCGCAACGATCTGCTTGATCAAGGAATCAAAGCGTTTGAGGAGCTTCATAAGCGATTTCGCACCCAGATGGCGGGACTGACGGCCCGCGCGATGCAGGCGAAATGCTTTGAGGAGCGGGGAGACGACGGTCTCGGCCCCGCGATGGGCATCTATAACGAACTGCTCGATCACACCGATCCCCGATTGCGCGATTTACAGCGCAAGGTCGCTTATTTCAAGATCATCGCGTTGCGGAAGCGGAAAGAATTCGCGCTCGCCGCCGATGAATCGGCTCGATGGCTTCAAACCGCGACTCCGCAGCAGCGACGGACCGCGGAGGGGATCGCCGTCCGGTTCGAGCTCGCCAAGAACATCATCAGCCAGCTCCCCACCGTCACCCGCGAGGCCGATAAACAAGCGGGAATCAAGAAGGCCGTCGACGAATTGACCGAGGTCGTCCGCTACGCCTCGCCGTTTAAGATGGAGGCGATCGAATATCTACGTAAATACAAACCAAAAAATAAGACAAATATTGATTCCGTCGCCAAATTGAACTTCGACGAGGCGATGTTGCAGGCCGACGAGGCGCGATCGACGAACGATTGGGATCGAGCGATCGCTTATTACAAGGCGGCGATACGCAAGGTCGATCCGATCAAAGACGAGAAAAAGTCGCAATTGGCGCGGTATCAGCTTTCGTTTTCCGAGTATTTCGGCGGGCGATACGAGGAGGCCGACGTCGTCGCCGAGCATTTGGCGCGGAATTATCCCAAAGGCGAGCATTCGGCGCAGAGCGCCGCGATCGCGATGGCCGCGGTTTTAAGCGAATACAACGAAACGAAAAGTGCGCGGGATAAAGAGATCGTTCTCAGACGATTGATCGATCTCGCGGAATACACCGTGGCGACCTGGCCCGATTCCGAACAGGGGGATATCGCGCGGTTTTATCTCGGCGAGATCAATCTGGGCAAGGCGCGTTACGCCGACGCCGCGAAAGCGTTTGAATCGGTCCGGACGGCGTCGTCGCGGCGGAACGAAGCGCTGATGAAAGCGGGCGTTGCGCACTGGTTGATGAGCAAAGACAAAAATCAGGACGAACAAGCGAAAACCGGGATCGCTCTGGTTCAGCAGGCGTACAAGGGGCGTCAGGAGGGAGGCGCTCCGCTCACCGAGCCCGGGATCGTCGCCAACGCGTCCGAACTCGCCGATATTTACCTGCAACAGGGTAAAACCAAGGATGCGATCGCGATCCTCGAACCCCACGCCAAGGCGTTCGCGAATTCGCCGATCACCCCCGATAATTCGGCGGTCGTCATTCGCTTGCTAACATATTACATGCGCAGTCATATCGCCGACGGCCAGGCCGATCAGGCTTTGATGGATATGCGTAGGATCGAGCAAAGCGGCGGCTCCGCGGCGACGATGACGGAATTATATTTTCAGCTCGGCAAGCTTTTGCAAAAGCAGATGGACGATCTCGCCAAGCGGAACGACCGCGCCGGCCTGAAGCGGACGCAAGAAACCTATCAAAGAGTGCTTAAAGCGGTGGTCGACAGCAAGGCGGGCCAAACTTACGAATCGATGCAATGGGCGGGGGAATCGTTGTTGACGCTCGGGTATCCGCAAGACGCCGCCGCGGTCTTCGGCAAGGTTTACGAAACGTTCGGCCAAAACGCCGAATTCGCGGCGTCGGCGAACGGTACGCTCAGGCTCACGCGGACGAGGCTTAAGCTCGCGCAGGCCTATATCGCCTCGGATCAAGATGATAAAGCCAAAGAAATTATCGATCAGTTGATCAAAGACAATCCCCGAATGCTCGACGCGATCTTCGCGCTCGGCGAATATCTCGAGGCGCACGCCAAGAAAACGAAATCTCAAAGCGATTACAACATCGCCTTCAATCACTGGAGCAAACTGGCGCAGCGCATGGGTCTGCGCAAGCCGCGTCCCGCCGAATATTTTGAATCGTGGTATCACGCGGCTTCGGTCCTCAAGAGCCAGGGGAAGCCGCGCGAGGCGGCGGCGATGCTTAAGGGAATCATGCGGCAGGAACCCCGAGTCGGCTCTCCCGAGATGAAACAAAAGTATGAAGATTTTATCAAGCAAGCCGCCGAAGCCAAATAGCGACGCCTCGCCGGCCGATCGCGACCGGACGAACACGAATCAAGCTGTTTTCATTGGAACATCATCGGAGATCGAGACGACGATGCGACCCGACACGAATCGACCGAACCGAACGCGCGGCGAATCTCATTCGCGATTAATTCGAGTTCTCGTCGTACCGCTCTTTTTCGCGGCTTTCGCGGGATCGGCGCGGGCGATTGATGAAGTTGTGCTGATTCCCAAATCGACGATCAAGGCGCCGGGGGGAAGGCTACGGGGGACGATTCAAAGCGAATCGCCGACCGAAATTCAGATTCAGGTCGGCGGAACGACGCAGAACATCCCGCTCGATCAGGTCGCTTCGGTCCGTTACGACGGCCAGCCCGCGACTTTGACTCTCGCCGAAAATCGCGAATCGAGCAACAATTTAACCGAGGCCGCCGAACTTTACGCCAAGGCGGGGGATGAGGCTTCAAGCAAGCCGTTCGTCGCGCAGACGGCGCGGATGGGACGAGCACGGGTGCTCGCCGAACTCGGCATGGGAGACGCCGGTATCCTTAAACAAGCGATTCGCGAACTCACGACTTTCACACAGGCGAATCCTAAAAGTAGACACATCATCACGGCTCTCGAGTTACTCGCTCGGCTCGATCTTCAGCAGCCCGATCCCTCGACCGCGGCCAAGCCGATCGCCGACCTCGAAAAAGTTCCCGGCGGCGCCGACCGCGCCGCGACGCTCAAAGCGCTGCTCCAAATCAAAAAAGGTGAATTCGACGAGGCGATTAAAACGCTCGACCCGATCCTCGCCAAGGCCGCCAAAGGATCGCCGCTGAGGCGCGACGCGATGCTCGTCAAAGCCCAGGCGCTCGCTGGACAAAAGAAATTCCAGGATGCCGAAAACGCGGTGCGCGAGGTGATCAAAGACGCCCCCGCCGAAGACGCCGCGACGCGAGCGCCGGCTTACAACACCCTCGGCGATTGCCTGCACGCCGCGGGCAACAACAAAGAAGCGATCGTCGCGTATTTGTATACCGACTTAATTTACTCGAAGAACAAAGTCGAACACCCCCGCGCGATGGCGCAGATCGCCAAAATGTGGCACGCTCTCGGTCGAGACGACCGCGCCCAGGAGGCGATCGATCACCTGAAACAAGAATATCCCCAAAGCCCGTGGGTCGCCGACGCTCAGGCCGCGATCGGCAAATAACCGCGGCTTGTTCATATGAATGTTTCGCGTAAATCGGAGAACGTTCGCACGATTCACGTTTACTTTCATATGCAGACATGTTAAGAGTGAGGCTCGCTCGATGCTTGTCCGTCGCCGATCCTTCGGCTTTCGATTCGTCGCTCCTGCGGCGGGTTGTTTAGCGATCGTGATCGCGATCGGATTCGCGCCCCCCTCGAAACGAGAAAATCAGGTAAACGCCGCGATCAAAGCGATCGAATCGCGCGGCGGAATCGTACTGCGCGATAATAACGCGCCCGCGAAACCCGTCGTCACGGTCGTCTGGTCCGGCGCCGGGCTCGGCGATCGCGATCTCGACTCCTTACGCGTGCTAAGTCGCGTTCGCAAGCTCGATCTCTCCGATAACTCGATCACCGACGCCGGGCTCGAACGACTCGCCTCGCTTCCCGATCTCGAAATCCTCGATCTCTCGAAAAATCGGCTTCAAGCCGCGGGATTGTCGGCGCTTAAGGCTTCGATCAATCTCCGTGAACTCGATTTATCGCAAAACAAACTTACCGATTCATGTATTGATCGCATTCAGATCTTTCAGAAATTGAATCGATTGAATTTGGCTGGGAATTCGATCACGGGATCGGCTCTTTCGAGGTTGAATCCTCTTGTCGAACTTCGCGAACTCGATCTTTCGTCGACGGGGATCGACGACGCCTCGCTCGCCTCGATTAAGAAAATGATTAATCTCGAGACGCTCAAGCTCGACGACGTCGGTTGCGGCGACGACGCGATCGCTTCGCTCGTCGGACTAAAAAAACTTGCGCATCTTGAATTAAAACATTCGCGAATCGACGATAAGGGGCTCTCTCTCGTCGCTTCGATCGCCGTTCTTAAATATCTCGACGTCGCGGGATCGCCGATCACCGATAAAGGCGTTTCCAAACTCGGCTCGGCGCGCAATCTCGAATCGCTCGATCTCTCCGAGATTCGTCTCAAAGGAGACGGGCTCGAGGCGATCAAGGCGAATCAACGGCTCAAATCGCTCAATCTCGCTCGTACGCGTTTCAGTGACGAGTCGCTTGAACATCTCGTCGGATTCTTTTCGCTCGAACGGCTTTCGCTCGCGGACGATCCGGTGACGAACGCGGGCGTCGATCGCCTGAACGGGCTGATACACCTGCGATCGCTCGATTTATCGCACACCGAGATCGGCGATCGCGGCGCGCCGAACTTCGGGGGAATGACCGAACTCGCCGCGCTCGATTTATCGAACACGAAACTCGGCGACGCCGAACTGACGTGCGTTCGCACGTGCTCAAAACTCGAATCGCTCGACATATCGAGCACATCGATCGACGACTCCGCCGCGCCGTTCATTCAAGACATAACAACACTAAAGCATCTTGATGTTTCAAACACCGGCGTCGGCGATCGATTCGCGGCGGCGATCGGGAGGCTGAAAAACCTTCGTTCTCTCGAAATCGGCTGGACGAACCTGGGCGACGCGGGCGCCGTTCACCTGGGAAGGATCACGAATCTTCGCGAACTTTCGATTCATCGAACCGCGATCGGCGATTCCGGTCTCGCCGCGATCGCTCGACTCCGCTACCTTCGCTCGCTCGATCTGGGAGCGACCGAATGCACGCGTGAAGGGATAACGAAGTTAAGGAAATCACTACCGAGAATTAAAATCGAGGCCGGTTCGAGCTAAGAGTCGATCCGAAAAGAATAAGGCTAAATCAACGGGTTATCAAGACGTATAGCCGATTGGAATTAATAATCACCGAACATGTCATAATTGCATATTTTTTTGATAAGTGTCGGCCGACTCTTCCGGAGGGGCGACCTGCTGCGGGAGGGCGAACCCTATAATTGTTAATATCTTCAATCCTTGTGGCGATCTCTTACGTGAAGGCGTTCTTTTATGGGATAGCGAACGTCCGGGCGAGACGAGTTTGGGAGCGATTGTTTCCAAGTTGACGATCGAGAACATTCGCGAGGCGTTGGAGCAATGCAAGGGAGAGAACGTCCTGAACTGGATTAGTGATAAAATTGGACAAACCATCCAATCAAAAAGAAAGGAGGCGTTCGGCCTATTAGACGCAACAAAAATGGGATGAATAGCTAAGTATGTCGAATTCAACTTTTCATCAGCCTAGGTTCGCCCTCCCAGACAGGTTCGCCAACCCAGGCCGGTTCGCCATGACAGAAGGGTTCGCCCATTCGGACGAGCACGGGCGCCGAAATGTCGATTTCGGGAGGGCGAGGCGATGACCGAGCAAGTGTTTGTCAGAATCAACAAATAAAAGACGGCTCACCAGGAGGTTCGCCCTCCCAGACTGGTTCGCCCGTGCGGAACGGTTCGCCACCACAGAAGGGTTCGCCCATTCGGACGAGCACGGGCGCCGAAATGTCTGTATCTGGGGTGCGAGGCGCAGACCGAGCCGGCGTTTGTCAGAATCAACAAATAAAAGACGGCTCACCAGGAGGTTCGCCCTCCCAGACTGGTTCGCCCGTGCGGAACGGTTCGCCATCACAGAAGGGTTCGCCCATTCGGACGAGCACGGGCGCCGAAATGTCGATTCCGGGAGGGCGAGGCGATGACCGAGCAAGTGTTTGTCAGAATCAACAAATAAAAGACGGCTCACCAGGAGGTTCGCCCTCCCAGACAGGTTCACCGAGCAAAACGATTACACCGAGCCAAACGATTACGCCGAGCAAAACTGGTTCGCCGAGCCAAAAGCGTTTTCGAAATCAAAGGATTTCGAGTTCGCGTCGGCACGACGCTTCAAAACGCGCCTCGCCGATCCCAAAACCGCCTCCGCTCCTCGATTCGATCACGAGGCGGCGTCGCCTCGAGGAATACACCCGAGGCGAAATCTTCGAGCGAAACGTGTTTTCATCAACGCTCAACTTCGCGATGATTCCACATTCATGACATTCGCTTAATGCGAAATCATGATCAACAACGCAACAAGCCCGGGCGACCGTGAGATCGGGCCGGGATGATCTTTGACAATTCGCATGTATGATCAAGCGAGTTGAGACGCGCTCGGGAAGATTCGTCAATGTAAGCGACGGCCTTCCCGACGCGTCCCGCTCGCCGTGAGTTTCGCGGTTCGCTCGCGATTTGGGATCGATTCCGCCTTCGAACGAGGGGCTCGGACGAAGCTCTCGCTCGTCTTCCACCGAGAAACGGTTCAAGACATTTTCAAAAGGATTTTCAACACGCCTTTTCGGCCCGCGGCGGCGAAGGCTTGATCGGCCTCGTCGAACGGAAACTCGGCCTCGATCAACGACGCGACTTCGATTGTTTTGGACGCGAGCGCCGCGATCGCCTTGGAGAACGGCCCGCAACGCGATCCGACGACGCGAATCTCGTCGATGACGATCCGAGCGAGGTCGATCGCGTATTGGCTCGCGACGGTCGTTTTAAGGACGACGGTTCCACGCGGCTGGACGAGCCCGAGAGCGGCCTCCAGGCCCGTGGTAGAGCCCGTCGCGTCGACGACGACATCATACCGACGCCAAGAATGAGCCTGCTCTTCGAGCGTGGAGGTTTCGATTCCTTCTCCGGCTCGAGCGAGTTTCTCGGAATGTTTGCCGATCAGGCGAACCTCGTTCGCGTGCGGCAGGAGCGTGCGTGCGCAGAGGATGCCGAGCTTGCCGTCGCCTAATACCGCGATCGAATCGGTCGGGCTAATATCCACTTGTTCAAGAATTTGAAAGGCCGCGGCGAGGGGCTCGATGAAAACCGCCGAGCGGTCGTCGATTGAATCGGGGATCCTATGAAGATTGCATTCGGGAACGGCGACCCAATCGGCCATGGCGCCGTCGTGCTTGAGGATTCCGAGCACGGAACGATTGGGGCAATGATTGGCGAGGCCTTTTCGGCAAGCCTCGCAGTTTTGGCAAGCGTTGTTGATTTCGGCGGTGACGCGGTTTCCGGAAGGGTCTAGGGCGACGAATTCGTGACCCAAAATCCCCTGAAAATTCATGTAGCCGCGCGCCAGTTGGATGTCCGTATCGCAAATACCGGCGGCTATGACTTTGAGTAAGATCTCTCCCGGCAAGGGTTTGGGGATTGGGAGATCGGCGCGGAGGCGGGTTGAGATCGAGTCGCGAAAAAATCCACGCAAAGGGAGCTCCTGATAGAGAGATCGGCGGGGTTTGTTGTCCCATCATGTTATGGGTTCGTCGCGTGACGATCGTGGATGCGGATTCACGCACGAGCGAACTTGGCGAAATTGTACGCGCGATCGTCGTGGTGATGATAACGGTCGTCGCGGGGGATTTTCAGAGGCGATTTCCCGCGATTTCACGTGGATCACGAATTGGTCGACGTTTCTGAGACATCGGGCGGCGTCAAGCGGACGATGATTTGTAAGATTCTGATTGACGCGAGCGCCGGGATCGTGATGATAGTCGTTCCCCACAACGGGTTTGGCGTGATTGCGATCGAGGTCGCCGGGCGAAGGCCCACCGCCCGATTCCTCCTCGGAGATTAAGGTTACGTATGACGAATACAACGCTTTCGACTTCACAACCGCGATCCGGTTCGGCCGGAATCGCCTGGGGCCCGGTGATCTGGATCGCCTTCATCCATTTGGGGGCTCTCCTGGCCTTCGTCCCCTCGTATTTTTCGTGGAGCGCGCTTTTGGTTTGCGTGTTCCTTCATTGGGTGACGGGGGGTTTGGGGATTTGCCTCACGTATCACCGCTTGCTCACACATCGTAGCTTTCTCACGCGGTTTCGCTGGCTCGAATATTTCTTCACGATGCTCGGCGCCTGCGCCGCCGAGGGGGGAGCGGTCGGCTGGGTCGCCGATCACCGCAGGCATCACGCGCATTCGGATGAAGAAGACGACGCGCACAGCCCGAACCGTGGATTGGGTTGGGCTCATATGTTCTGGTGGATGACTCCAGATATCACCTCGATCCACACGCCCGAATATTACGCCAAATGGGCGCCCGATCTTTCCAAAGATCCTGTGCATTTGTGGATCGATCGCCGGCACTTGATTTTCCCGATTTTGATGGGCGTCGGCCTTTATATGATCGGCGGGATGCCGTGGTTGGTTTGGGGATGTTTCGTCCGAACGGTTCTCGTGCTTCATTGCACGTGGCTCGTCAACTCGGCGACGCACGTTTGGGGATACCGTTCGCACTCGACGCGCGATCGCTCGACCAACAACTGGTGGGTCGCTTTGCTGACCTACGGCGAAGGCTGGCACAACAACCACCACGCGTTCCAAACGTCGGCTCGGCACGGAATGCGTTGGTGGGAAGTTGATACCACCTACTGGTTCATTCGCTTCCTTCAGGCGTTCGGCTTGGCTCATACGATCAAACTTCCGAGCCGTCAGAAGCTCGAAGAATCGCGACTGCTCGCTCGTAAAGAGCGCGACGAGGCTCGCGCCGCGGCTAAAGCCGCCAAAGCCGCCAAAGCCGCCAAGAAAAAGGGGATCGAAGTCGTCCCCGTACCGGAACTCGAAATCGCCGCCGCAACGACTTAATCTTTTCGGAGTCGCTCGAACCTCCAAGAAAAAAGCGGGCTTTTCGCCCGCTTTTTTCACTTCGAATGCCGCACCGATCAAATCTTCATGAACCGGTTTAATCGCGTCGATTTCGCCCGATTGACTCGACGCCGCGAGGGGCCATAAGATCGGTCGCGGCGTTATCTTACAAAATCAGGTCGTGCCGGCGGGATCATGATCTAACGTGGAGTTTGATCGATGGCGGACGAACGGAAGAATACGGGCTCGATTCAAAGCGTTTTGGTGGAGAACCGGGTGTTTCCGCCCCCGGCCGATTTTTCGACCGCCGCTCATATCCGCTCGCTCGCCGAGTACGAAGCGCTCTGGAACCGCGCCAAAGACGACCCCGAAGGTTTCTGGGCCGAGCAAGCCGAGATTCTCACCTGGGATTCACGCTGGAACAACGTACTGGAATGGGAACCGAAATCGGCCCGGGCGAATTGGTTCACCGGAGGAACGCTCAACGCTTCGGTCAATTGCGTCGATCGCCACGCGTCGGGTCCTCGGAAAAACAAAGCCGCGATCATCTGGGAGGGGGAACCCGGCGATCGACGTACGCTCACATATCGCGATCTTGAACGCGAGGTGAATCGTTTCGCGGGCGTTTTGAAACGACTGGGAACGAAGCGGGGCGATGTTGTAGCCATTTATATGCCGATGATTCCCGAGCTTGCGATCGCGATGCTCGCGTGCGCTCGGCTCGGTGCTCCGCACACCGTCGTTTTCGGCGGTTTCAGCGCCGAGGCGCTCGCGGGTCGGATCGAAGATTGCGGCGCCAAAGTGCTCGTCACCGCCGACGGCGGTTATCGGCGAGGCAAGGTCGTCGCGCTGAAAGAACACGCCGACGCCGCGCTGGCGCGTTGTCCTTCGATCGCGCACTCGATCGTCGTCCGCCGCACCGGGCGGGAAGTTGAAATGAAACCCGGACGCGATCATTGGTGGCACGAACTCATCGAAAACGCACCGGCGCATTGTCCCGCCGAATCGCTCGATTCCGAAGCTCCCTTGTTCATCCTTTATACCTCGGGATCGACCGGCAAACCGAAAGGGATCCTGCACACCACCGCGGGCTATCTTCTCGGCGCCGCGATCACCACCCGCTGGGTTTTCGATCTCAAAGAAGACGACACCTATTTTTGCACCGCCGATTGCGGCTGGATCACGGGTCACACTTATGTCGTCTACGGCCCGCTCGCGCTCGGGGCTTCGGTCGTGATGTACGAAGGCGCCCCGAACCATCCCGACGAGGCTCGCTTCTGGAAGATCGTCGAGGATCATCGCGTGTCGATTCTTTACACCGCTCCGACCGCGATTCGCGCGTTCATGAAATGGGGTGAACAATTTCCTCGTCGTCATGATTTATCAAGTTTACGTGTGTTGGGCTCGGTGGGCGAGCCGATCAATCCCGAGGCTTGGATGTGGTATCGCGAGGTGATCGGCGGCGGCCGGAGCCCGGTCGTCGACACGTGGTGGCAAACCGAGACGGGATCGATCATGATCGCCCCGTTGCCCGGCGCCACTCCGACGGTCCCCGGTTCCGCGACACTCCCCCTCCCTGGGATCGTCCCCGAGGTCGTCGATCATCACGGCGATCCAGTTCCTCCCGGTACGGGGGGATATCTCGTCATTCGCAAACCTTGGCCGTCGATGTTGCGAACGATCCACGGCGACGCCAAGCGCTATCTCGAACAATACTGGAGCGAAATTCCAGGGGTTTACTTTACGGGAGACGGCGCAAGGCGCGATGAAAACGGCAACTTTTGGATCATGGGACGCGTCGACGACGTGTTGAACGTATCAGGACATCGGCTTTCGACGATGGAAATCGAAAGCGCTCTTGTCAGCCATCCCAAGGTCGCGGAGGCCGCGGTCGTCGGCAAGCCCGACGACCTCAAGGGACAATCGATCACCGCGTTCGTCACGCTCGAATCGAGCCAAACGCCTTCGGAGGCCCTGAGGCACGAGCTTCGGTCGCACGTGGTTAAAGAGATCGGCGCGCTCGCCCGACCCGACGAAATCCGCTTTACCGATTCGTTGCCCAAAACACGAAGCGGTAAAATCATGCGTCGCTTGCTGCGCGACGTCGCCGCCGGACGCGAAAGCACCGGGGATACGTCGACGCTCGAAGATCTCGGCGCGCTCGCTCGTTTGCGCCAAGACGACGAAGCGTAACGCTATTTTGATCTCGCAGATATCTTGATCGATCAGATCGGAAAAACGACGCGGTGTGAAATAAGCGCGTCGTTGAAGAGGTTCGCGAAGGCGTCGCTGAAATGACGACGCTCGAAGATCTCGGCGCGCTCGCTCGTTTGAGCCAAAACGACGAAGCGTCGCATTATTCCGATTTTACATGTATCGATCCACTATATCGGTAAATCGATGCTTCGCTTAAATGACGAAGCTCGCGGATATCGGAGCGATCGCTCGCTTGCGCCAAGACGACGAAGCGTAACGCATTTTTGAGACTGCTAATATCTCGATCGTTTTGATCGGTAAATCGGAACTATGCGAACGACGCTCGAAGATCTTGGCGCGCTCGATCGATCGCGCCAAGACGACGAAACATAAAACTATTCTGATCTCGCCGATATCTCGATCGATTAGATCGGAAACAGATTTTTCAGTTCTTGGCGCGCCTTGAGGCTTCCCTTCGAGGCGCGGATCAGCGGGAAGGTTCGCATTTTGCCGTCGACCTCGAGCGTGATCAATCCCGTTCGGATCACCGATGTCGCGACGCGAACTCGCGTGGTTTCACCGTTCGGCAACCAGATATGAATCGATTGAAGATTCGGCAAAAACTTCCGCCGACTCACTCCGGTCGTCTTTTTGCCCACTCCGCCTAGGTATTTCGCTTTACCTCGCGTCGTGACATGATTTCCGAACGTCGTCTTCTTGCCGCTGACTTCGCATCGGCGTCCCATCGGCATAGCTCCTCATGAATGATCGATTTGGAATGAATCGATGAACGTCACGATCACTTCGAACCCGACCGCGGCTTGGCCGCGGGGACGCGAACCCGACCGCGCTGGATGTTGCCGCACTCCTCCACCTGATCGCACACCTTGTGCGGAGGAACGGCCTCTTTGCACTGCGGGCAAATATTCAGGCTGGGGGCGACGAGCGCGTCGTGGCTACGACGCATCCCTTGCTTTGAAGGCGACTTCCGTCTCTTAGGAACACCCACGTACCACACTCCCACACGGCGAACGTAATGGAATCGAATCGGGGAAAAGTCCCAAGTTAACGAGGCGAGGCGGGGTTACGCAAGCCGATTCGCCTCGATTTTTCAGCTCGAACGTCGAAAACCGAGCCGAACGTGTGGTTTCGCGGCTTCGTCAAGCAAACCTTGGCGCTTCCGTCGCGTCGCTGGAAGCGTGTTTTATCTTAAGCGAGCGAGCGGTCGAGAGGATTATCTCGCTCATGTCGGCGATACGGATCGGGTATCGCCTCACGCCGTGGCGCCGTCGAGAGCGCCCCGCCAAACCGTATCGCGTGGGAATAAAATCCGGGCGGCGTCGATCGCGGTCGCGGTCGAAGCCTCGATCGATTCATGTTCAAGCCCTTGATCAAAGTCGACTCGGCCGAGCGCCAATCGAACCATCGACGACCCCGATAGCGTTAGGTGCCGCCGACTCAACTTATCGGGCTCGATTCGCGATTTCGACGGGTCCTCGTCGACGTGAATCAACCATCGACGATCGTCGACGGTCAAACCCATTTCGACCGGAAAATCCGCCCCCGCGTCGCGCGCCCGTCGACCCAATTCGGGCAAAATCGCCTTCAAAAAACCCTCGACGTCACAGATGTGATACATCGAAGTCGTGCCGTCCCAATCCTCTTGTTCGACGACGCGACCCGACGCCTTGACGAACACGTCCATCACGGGATGATTCAAAGGAGCGTGAACGACGACCTCGGGATACGCTCGCTCCATCGCCTCGGATCGGACCCGACCCAAAAGCGCCTGGAGCGCCTTGGGATGCGCCTCTTCGGCCGCGATCTCCAAGATCCGGTGATCCTTCACAAAAGCGTAGCCACGAACGCGATCGCCGTGACATGATACCCATATTACATGAGCATATCTGCGGCCGATCACCCACCGCCAGTATTCCTCGTCGCGCACCACCGAACCCGTCGTTCTTCCGAATCGTTGATCGTAGATCTTCATCAGATCGCCGAGTTCGACCTGACGCCACGGACGAACGTGCCAGATCGCCCCAGCGCCCTTGCCTTCGACGAGCCCGTCCCCCATCGGCGGCAGGTTCCGGCTCGAAGTCACCCCCACCGAATGCCCGCCGCACTCGACCCACCCCAGAGGGCGATAAAACTGCGGCATCGAGGTCGTCAGCGTTTGGATCACGCACCCCGTCGCTTTCCCTCTCATGTCCGCGAGCTTGAGCAAATTTTGCGCGAACCCCATCCCGCGATATTCGGGCAACGTCCCCACCCACATCACCCCGTTCATCGGCAAATGAACCGACCCGTAACGGATTTTACGTTCAGTCATATGCAAATGGCTAACGATTCTGCCGTCGACCTTGACGAGAATACGGCGATCGGGCCGATACATCGGGTCGTTGAGCGCTCCCAGAAACGATTCGCGATCGGGAGCGTGAAAAATATGGAGCAAAAGTTGATAAACGGCCTCGTGGTCGGCCTCGCTACCCAGGCAATACTCGACCGAGCCGCGACGGTAAGGCAGGCGAAGAATGGGCTCGGAAGCTTTCATCAGCGGGTCCAACGGTCTTCGCGTACGAGAGGCGACGCCGGGCGGTCGACCAAATGATCGTCGATCAACTCGGTCGACCAAAGGTTCGTCGATCGACGGGCGGTTTCAAAACCGGTTTTTGTATTCTATGGTGAGCGTCGTCGCTCGGCGCGGGATTTCTCAAAAAAACCACAACTTTAACCAGAACCCGGGCTTATGCCGTGCTGGGCGAGCGCCCCGAGAAACCTTGAGCGGTCGTGAGTGACGAGCGAGTACTCGCGATAACGCGCGGGGGCTCGTAACTTGAGAGCGACAAGCAACCGATCGCGTTGGGCGACCATCCGATCGCGTTCGGCGACGAGATACGCTTCGAGCGCCTCGTTCAACCGCCGTATCGTCGCCTTTCTCCGCTTTCGCTCAAACCGCGTCGAACACAAAGATCGAATCGCGTCCCGCTTCTCCAAAATCAATCGGCGAGCCTCGGCCGGAGCGTCGTCACCCAAAACGCGATCGGGATTGAATCGAAGATCGCGCAGCCGACGATTCAACTCCTCCAATTCGATCATCGACGGACTCGACGAAGGCTCGCCGCCGCCGATCCACAAAGTGAGTGATAAAGCCAGAAATTCGGGAGGCTCGACGCCAAGAAACTCTCGAATGATTTCGTCTCCTAATTCATCATATTTCGCTCCGCCGATCCCGTGAACGAACAGATCGCCGACGAGCAACCTGGCGAACATCGTCGTCGTGAGAGCCCGAGGCCGAATCCGCACGCCCGACTTCGGCAAGTCGAGCAACCGATCGACCGCGCAGCAAGCGTCGCGATCCGCCGCGAGCGGAAGCTCGACGAACGGATCGGGCTCGCCGCCGATCCTCAGCGCGATCGTCTTCGACCGCGCTCGAATCAACAACGGCCTACGCCGCGGCGCGGTTTCACGCCACGCCCAAAACGGCGCCTCGAGCCAATCACCCTCGATCCCCAGATCCGCGACGGGATGATTCTTACTTCGAATTTTATGAATCGATCGATACGAGGCCAACGCGTCGTTATGAACGTTTCGATAACGAGGCAAATGCGCCAAGATATGACACAAAAACCATGCGAAACTCTCGGTCTCGGCGATGCGACCGAGCGTAATCTCGTAATTCCCCGCACCCCACGCGGTTTCGAGCGCACTCCGCGCCGCGGCGAACCGAACCCCCGAACGATCCGATCGCTCTGCCGCGGCGACCGCGAGCGGCCAAAACTCACGAACGATCGGTTCTTTCACCAATCCCGCGACCGCGGCTTCGATCTTTCCGCCAAAATCGGCGAATAAACTTTCGTCTTGAACCCGCCAATCCTCGAATGGAACGTCGAGCGACCAAGAGTCGAACGGAATCCGCTCGACCGTCAGTCCCTCCGACCCCGAAGCCTTTCGAGGGGTGCGAATTTCGGCCGATTTGGGCAGATCGTTGTCGACGATCATGTTCAAGCCGATCGCGCCGAACCGCCGCGCGAGCGCCGCGACCGCGAAATTTTTCACCCACACGCCGGGATGAAAGATCTCGGGCTGATGCCCCGTCATCACAATACCACATGAACTTGTAAGATCGTGTTCAGGAATTGGGAAACCATAATCGATTGCGCACGACCGCGCGACCGCGAACGCGTCGCGTCGCGCCATGGCGCGCAATCGAACCGCGCCGCGCCCCTGAAAATCGTGATCCCAACCCTCGAAGCGCGCGCGATTTTCGCGCCACGGCCGCTCGGCTTCGGCGAGCGGCGGGACTTGAAGAAGCTCGCCGTCGCCGCTCGGGGCGCGGAGAATCAGACCGCTCATCCGCGACATCCCTTCTCGACCGCCGATCCCGACCTTTCGAGAGCCGCCTCGAACACCGCTCGATAATGATTGAGCCGATTCGTCGCGTCGTCGAGCGATCCGCCGAACGCGCGCGATTCATCAAGATAAATTAACGGCACGGGAACCTCGATAATCGTCAACCCGTGCTCGACCGCCTGAACCCAAACCTGAAGCGGCATCGCGTAGCCGAAATCCGTAATTTCAAACTTCTTAAGAGCGCTTGCGCGATACGCCTTGAACCCGCAGAAAGCGTCGGTCAGGTTCAAACCCAATCGCTCGTTGATAAGCCGCGTCACCTCCATGTTGATCCGTCTTCGCTCGATCGGAGGACGTTGCGACGGATCAAAAACTTGTAAATATCGACTCCCCGACACGATGTCGTAACGGTCGAGAGGCGCGGCGATCTCGGGGATTCGAGCGGGCTCGTGCTGACCGTCGCAGTCGAGCGTCACCAATCCGTCGAAACCGCGGTCGAGCGTGAATTCAAACGCCGACTTCAAGCCCGCGCCGTAGCCGCGATTTCGCTCGTGACGAACGACCTCGATCGACGGGAAACCGCGGAGGATCTCGGGAGTTCGATCGGTCGAGCCGTCGTCCACGACGAGAACTTCCGACGTGTGGCGAAGAACCTCCGAGAGAACCCCCTCGATGTATCGTTCCTCATTATAAACCGGAATCGCGGTCAAAATTCGCATGGAGGTTTTGAGATCCAATTAATAACTTCAACCTCGTGTCGACGCCAAAATATCGCAAACCGTATTGTAGATGCCCGGAAATCGAAGTCAACGAAACGAGGTCCGAACCGATCATGCGATCATTCGACCTACCTGCGGTGAACATCCCGCCGATCACCGATCGATCGTTCGCGCCTCGCTCGTCGTAACCAAGCATTCCCCGAGGGGTGGCGAACCGCGATCGATCGGGTAAAATTGAATCGCCTTAAACCGGGCACGTGAGGCGAATTCGTTCTTCTCACAATCATCCAACCGGCCGGCGACCGCCCTCTTTACTTAACCCTTGCCGGTCGCGCAGTCGAAGTTTAGATACCCGCGCCGACGCGGGAACGGGTCGAGAGGACGGTTTCGATGTCGAGCGATTCGTTGAAGAATCACGTTCAAAAAGCGTTCGCGTGGGCGACGCTCGCCGCGGTCTTTCTACCCTCGATCGCCCGCTCACAAGATCGTCGAGCCGATCGACCCAACGTTTTGTTCCTCCTCGCCGACGATCAACGCGCCGACACGATCGCCGCGTGGGGAAATACACATATCAGAACTCCTAACATCGATTCAATCGTTCACCGAGGGTTCAGCTTTCGTAATCATTATTGTTTCGGGTCGAACAGCGGAGCGGTTTGTTTGCCGAGCCGCGCGATGTTGATGTCGGGTAAAACTTGGCTGCAAATTAAAAACGACTTGAGCGGGGTGGAAACCCTCCCCGAACGGCTCTCGAAATCGGGCTACGCGGTTTTCGCGACGGGGAAATGGCACAACGGCGAGGCGTCGTTCGTTCGATCGTTCCCCGAGGCGAGATCGGTTTTCTTCGGCGGGATGGCGGATCATCGCAAGGTTCCGATCGCCGACGTACACGATGGAAAGGTCGTCAATCGTCGCGTCGCCGAAAAGTTTTCGAGCGTGGAGTTCGCCGACGCGGCGGTTGAATATCTCGAGAGTCGTCAAACCGACGATCCTTTTTTCTGTTACGTCGCGTTCACGGCGCCCCACGACCCGCGCGACCCTCCCGATTCGTTCAAGCGCATGTATTACGACAATCGTCCCCCGCTCCCCGATAATTATGCGCCCGAACCGAAGTTCGACAACGGCTTGACGGTGAACGTGCGCGACGAAAACCTCGCTCCCTATCCGCGCACCAAAGAAGTGATTTCAGACCAATTATGTGAATATTATGGAATGATTACACATTTGGACGAACAGGTCGGTCGGATTTTGGCGGCGCTCGAGAAAAGGGGTCGAACGAGAAATACGATCGTGATTTATTCGGCGGATCACGGATTGGCGATCGGGAGCCACGGCTTGCTAGGAAAACAAAGCTTGTATGAACACAGCATGAAAGCTCCGCTCGTTATCGCGGGCCCCGGGATTCCCGCGGGACGATCGACCGAAGCGTTCACGTATCACTTCGATCTGTTTCCGACGATTTGCGATTTCGCCGCGGTATCGCCGCCCGAATCTCTCGCGGGATTCAGTCTCAAACCGATATTGACCGGGGAACAAACGCGAATCCGCGACTCGATCTTTTTGCCGTACGGAAATTTGATGCGGTCGATTCGCGACGACCGCTGGAAGCTGATCGTTTATCCGCCGATCAATTATCGAGAACTGTTTGATCTTAAGAACGATCCCGGCGAGACTCGCAACCTCGCGGACGAGCCGCGAAACGCCGAGCATGTCGAACGTTTGATCGCGCTGATGAAATCTTGGCGAGAGAAAACGGGCGATCGTCAACCTCTCGAAGTCGACGCCCCCAAGTCCAAAGACGTGTCCTTCAAGGGATTTGACCGCAAACCCGACCCTTGGCAACCCGATTGGATCGTCAAAAAATACTTTCAGATGAAAAGTACCGAATCGAGCTCGAACCCGAATTAAAACCGCTTTTCAAACAATACTCACCAGACATTTACAATAGTTGATTTGATCATCGGCTCGCAGATCCTCCGAGCCGATCCGGGTGATCCGTCGCCTTATTCGGATTCGTTTATACGAAGACTTCCCGACGGAATACGTAAGGATATGATCGTGCTAGACTATAAAAAGCATGCATATTTCAATATAATGAATTATCCAAGATTAATCGAGAAGATCATTCCATCCTTTCGCCGAGAGAGCACGAAGCCCCATACGTTTGAGTCGCTCAAGATCGCCGATCGATTCGATCGCGGTTCGAGTCTCCGTGTCGGGAGGGCCGAAGAGCTTCTCGCCTATACCGAGCAACATCTCGCGAGAAGCGTTGATTCCCTTTTGAAGTCCCTTTTGAAGTCCCTTCTCCTCCCCTTCCTCGAGAAGAAGTTGGTAAAACGACGATTCTTGCAAAAGATTCATCGAAGATAGCCTCCGCATCAAGTCCACGATCTGTTCGCGTTCGATCCGCAACCCCGCCAGGAGATGCACGAGGAGGAATGCGAACCGTTTCACAGAATTTGAAAGCATACAAGCATGATGATTTTTGAAATCAAGCGAGATTCATAAAAGATTGAGTGAAATTGCTCTTATGAATCATGGATTTCACTTCTCAGCGAGGAGATCATTCCATCCTTTCGCCGAGAGAGCACGAAGCCCCATACGTTTGAGTCGCTCAAGATCGCTGATCGATTCGATCACGGTCCGAGTCTCCGTGTCGGGAGGGCCGAAGAGCTTCTCGCCTATACCGAGCAACATCTCGCGAGAAGCGTTGATTCCCTTTTGAAGTCCCTTTTGAAGTCCCTTCTCCTCCCCTTCCTCGAGAAGAAGTTGGTAAAACGACGATTCTTGCAAAAGATTCATCGAAGCAAGCCTCCGCATCAAGTCCACGATCCGTTCGCGTTCGATCCGCAACCCCGCGAGGAGAAGCGAAGCCACCATAATTGTACTCGCCGTCGACGAATCCGTCTCGTGAATCATTCGCTCGTCGATTCGCCGCAAAACGTTCGGGACCGTTTCGTCTGGAACGTTCGCCAAAGTTGCGATCGGCAAAACCGCCGGAGGTCCGTTCAAAATCGCCTCGGCGTCGAGCTTCCAAAGCCGAACGACCGGGTAATAAAAAATCGTAACCGGCCCGAATCCGTTCACAGTACGGAGATATTCTCCCGAGAAAAGCTCGGAATCGGCGGATGGGCGAAGCAAGTTCAAGATGCTCAAAACGGGTAACTCGGCGTCGCCACCGATCAGCACATTCGAGCGAAACATTCGCTCAATCGTCTTATCTCCCGGGGTCGATTGATTCTCGATATGAATCAGCCGAGGATCGGGTCCATCAATCTTATACACTTTGTCGACGTCCGACTTCACCGTCGAAACCTCGGTGTTGACGACCGAAACGGGTCCGTCGGGATCGATCCCGAACAACTTCAGCCACGCGATCGGATCATATCCCATCAACGTCTTCATCGTGATGTCGAAAGGCTTGTGCATCATCTTTCGCGATCTCCTCAAAACTCGATCGCCGCGATCAATGTCTTTCCAAACCTACCACACGATAGTCGCCGCGAAACACGAAACCGATCGGCCGAATATTCTTAGCTAAAAATTATATTGTAATTGTTATTAATTTAATTAATAATTATAATATCTGAAAATGTACGGATCGCACGCCGTGGAGGCGGATCGAAACCTTCTGCCGGGTCGTCGAAGCCGTTTGGAAACGTCTTTAGTTTTCGGAGACGTTTGGAAACGTTATTAGTTTATCGATCGGTTTCCGCCTGTCTCTCGAGATGGAAAAGAACGCGCGATCGACCGCGAGGCCGATTTCACGTTGAGCGAGTCTTTTGATTCTGTGACCGAATCGTCCCAAAACTTCGCCTTTTCGGAATTCGACCGAACGGTTAGATTGAGCGCGGATGGACCGGCGCGGAGCGCCAAAAACGCTGATTTTTCACCATCTCAGGACGAGGTGCGACCATGGACGGCGGCGACCGAAGGATGAGGGTCGTGGTGGTGGGGCTGGGGTTCATCGGATCGCAACGGGCGCGAGCGGCGACCGTCGCGCGATCGACCAAACTCGCGGGAGTCGTCGATCATGATCGAACACACGCGAAAGCTTTCGCAGCGAACCTCAAAGTTCCCGCATTTCGCACGCTAGAAGAGGCGCTCGAACGCGTCGACGACGATTCGAATTCCCCTCGCGGCGTCGTGATCGCAACCCCTCCCGGCGATCATTGCGAATCGATCAGGCTCGCTCTTTCGGCGGGAGCTCACGTGCTTTGTGAGAAGCCGATCGCTCTTGAAGCCGGCGAGGCGAGAAGCGTCGCGATGTTCGCCGATCAGAAGCGGCTCAAGCTCGCGACTGGTTTGAATCATCGCTTTTATCCCCCCGTTCAAGACGCTCTCAAACTCATCGGCGAATGGGCGATCGGCCGAACCGAGAGCGTTCGAGTGGAAATCGGTCATCGCGCCGGTGAGGAATTCTTGACGGGTTGGCACGTCGATCCGTCGCTCTCGGGGGGCGGAACGTTGATGGACAACGGTCCCCACGCGTGCGACCTGATCCGTCGCTTCCTCGGTGAAGTCGTCGCCGCGCAAGGTTATGTTCAAGACGCGATCGGGCTGCCGATCGGAGTCGAATCGGACGCTTTCGCGCTCTTCCGCAATCACGACCGCGCGATCGCCGAACTTCATTCAAGTTGGACCCGAGACGACGCCTACCTGCGCGTTAATGTCCGAGGCAGCCAAGGCCGACTCCTGATCGAGGCCGATCCCTGGAGGCTTTCGGGGACGCTCGCGGACGGTCGCCGCATCAACAAACGCTATGCCGTGAATCGTCTGATCGAAAAGGCGTTTCGCGTCCGGTACGGCTGCGAACGGTCGCTCGTCGTCGAGCTCGAAGCGTTCGCCAAAGGCCCGCAAGCCTTTCCCAGGCCCGAAGCGAGCGGCTGGGACGGCTGTAGGGCGGCTGAAATGATTCAGGCGGTATACGAATCGGCGCGGATCAAATGCGAGGTCGAACTTGAGCCTCCGCTCGTCCACACGCCTTCGGTCGCTCGTCGACGCGCCCGCGCCCACGAGAACGCCCGAAATCGCGCGAACGATCCCCTCGCCGTTCCGATCGGCGAATGATCGGTTCGCTTCGAGATTCCAACAGGATCGGCTAAAATCACGATACAAACATGATTAACCAAGATAAAAATCTTTGCGCACGCGAGGTCGGCCCGACGATTCTGACTTACCACGCGCTCGGTTCAAGACGCGACGCGGTGACGACCGATCCCGGAGTCTTCGCGCGTACGATCGAGGCGCTCGTCGCGCACGGCAATCGATGCGTCGACCTATCCGAATGGGTCGCGGCGGGTCGCCCACGCCTCGCGAAAACCTTCGCGATCGCGTTCGACGACGGTTATCGATCGATCGCGCTCGCCGCGGACTCGCTCGTCAGGTTCAAGCTGAGCGCGACGGTTTTCCTCGTCACCGGCTTCATGAGCCGCGGGTCGAATCGGAACGCGCGTCCCTCTTGGATGCGCGACGAGCCGATCCTCGATTGGACCGAGGCTCGCGAATTAACCTCCGCGGGTTTTCGCTTCGCCTCGCACACCAAATCGCACCCGAATCTCAAACTATGCAAATACGATCAAATTTCAGAGGAATTGATCGAATCGAAGTCGACGATCGAGGATCGTCTCGCCCGCGCGTGCGATTTGTTCGCTTATCCGTTCGGCGCCTCGAACGCCCTGACGAGGCGCGCCGTCTCCGAGAATTACGCCGCGGCGTTCGGCGTGCGACTCGATATCGCTCGGCAAGGGGACGATCGATTCGATCTCCCGCGCGTCGACGCGTATTACATCAGAACAGACAGAATGATTGATCGTTTGGCGCGGGGAGAGATCGAACCCGCGCTCGCGCTCCGCCGCCCGCCGCGAGCCCTCAAGGCTCACGCGAAAGCGTGGATCGAATCGATCCGAAATCGATCGACCGTATCGATCCGACACCGACCCGACGAATCAATTATCTCCACATGCTCGCAATAACTTCTATCTATAATAGAGAGAACCCGCCGGGATGACGATTCAAGCGGCGCGACGGCCGACGACTTCGATTCGAATCGACGCGAGAGGCGAGAGCGATCTCGTATGTCCGGCGTGCCGCGGGGATCTCGCCTCCCTCGAACGCGGCCGATCGTGCGTGAGGTGCGATCGTTTTTACCCGCTCGTCGCGGGTTTGCTCGATCTTCGCTTGCAATCGGATCGCTACCTCGATCTCGAGAGCGAACGCACGGTCGCCGAGGAACTCGCTGCGATCGAGGCTTCGACCGACGCGATCGGCCTCGCCGAACATTACTTCTCGAGCCGACCCGAGGTCAAAGGCCGAGGAGCGATGTTTTTAGCACACGTTGAATCGGCGATCGACCGAGGAGAAACGCTCGCCGATCTCTTGCCCAAAGAAGGTCGCGTGCTCGAAGTCGGCTGCGGGACCGGAGGCATGCTCGTCGCGGCGCGAAGACGCGGAATCACGATCGAAGGGCTCGATATCGCCGCGCGACGACTCGTGATCGCGCGACGAAGACTTAAAGATCATCATATTTATGTTCCATTAATTCTTGCTCAAGCCGAGCGGTCGCCTTATCGCACCGGTTCGTTCGACACGGTCGTTCTCGACAGCGTGGTTGAGCATCTAACCGACCCGTTCGCGGCGTTCCTCGAATGCGCCCGCGTGCTGAAGCCGGGAGGTCGTTTGATCGTTTGGTCGCCCAATCGGTATTCGATCATCAAGGACCCTCACGTCGGTTTGTGGGGCGTCGGTTTTCTGCCGCGTCGCCTGTTGAGACGATATGTCGCGTTCCGGCGGGGCGCGATCGAGCCGATCGCGTGTTTATCCGCTCGCGAGGCGAAAACCCTCGCGACGACCGCGGGTTTTCGGTCGATCGCGATCGAACCTCCGCGGATCGACGCCGATTGGTCCAAGAATCGATCATTTTTACGTAAGATATTAATGCGGATTTATCGAACGGCGAGGATCTCGGGTCCGACGAAAACGCTCGCTCTCGCTTTCGGACCGCTCTGGAGCCTGACGGCGATTCGAGGCGAAAACTCATGCCGATAGCGAACGCCGCTCAAATCGAAACGCCTCCGACGATCGAAGAATCGCGCTATTTCGATCGTCTCGCCGAGGTCGACGATACGCACTGGTGGTCGCGCGGAATGTGGAGAATCGCATCGGGTTTACTCGATCGCTCGACTCCGCCGAATCGATCACGGCTGCGAGCGCTCGACATCGGCTGCGGCGCGGGAACGACCGCGGCTCGGCTGGGAGAGCGACGCGAGATCGGATCGGT
The DNA here is from genome assembly GCA_021791715.1 of Planctomycetota bacterium. Taxonomy (GTDB): domain Bacteria; phylum Planctomycetota; class Planctomycetia; order Isosphaerales; family Isosphaeraceae; genus JAKBCQ01. The sequence continues at coordinate 38,497 of JAJYWB010000051.1, forward strand.
CGTCGCGCTCGACTCGCGTTCCGAAGCGATCGATCTCGCGCACCGACGCTCGTCCGCGAACGTCTTTTTGGGATCGGCGGTTGAATTGCCGTTTAGATCTGCGTTATTTGATATCGTAACATGTTTTGACGTTTACCAGCATTTGCCGATCGGTCTCGATCGTCGCGCCGCGGCCGAATCGTTCCGGGTGCTAAAACCCGGGGGTCGGCTGCTCGTTCGGACGAACGCGAGGAGGATCTTCGGCGGGGTCGATTCCTCGAGCGGACCTTATTATCGGCTCGAAGATCTGGTTTCGACGATTCAAGAAGCGGGATTCAACATCGATCAATCAACATACGTAAACTTTCTACCGGCGATCTTCGCCGAAGCGCGCGCTTGCCTTCGAGCTTCGCGACGAGCGTGCCGAGAGCGCGGCTTGACGATTCGCGTTCCTTCTCCCGCGATCAATCGCTTGATGAAACGTTGGATCGCCGTCGAAGCCGCCGCGGTCGTTCGTCTCAAGCTCGGCCTGCCGTTCGGTCATAGCGCGTACGTTCTGGCCGAGAAACCCGCCGAAGTACGGGAAAACCGAACCGTCGAAGACGATCTCTCGAAACGATCGAACTTCGGCTCGCGATCGAGCGACCCGGCGACCAATCAATCGAACGAGACGAATCGTTCAACAAATCTCACCAAATATATGGATACTAAAGCTCAACAATATCCATACATTTGGACTAGAAAATAAAGGCGTACATCGATGAGAATAGGAATCGACGGCGGATGTTTGGCGAATCGGCGCGGCTTCGGCAGATTCGCGCGAGAAACGATCAAGGCGCTCGCCGAGGCCGAAACGAAGCACGATTTCGTCGTGATCGTCGATCGACCTTCGCTCGACGAGGTTCGAAGCGCGATACCCGATTCGTTTGAAACGATCGTCGTCGAGACGCGTCGCGCCCCGTCGGAGGCGGCGTCGGCGCAAGGCAATCGGTCGCCGCGCGATATGATCGCGATGGGCGCCGCGACGGCGCGAGCGCGGCTCGATCTCCTCTATTTCCCGGCGACTTATACGTTTTTTCCCGTCTGGAACGCGCCCAGGGTCGTCGTGACGATGCACGACACGCTCGCTTTGCGGAGCCCTGAATTGGTCTTTTCGAACGCGCGCGGCAGGCTTTTTTGGCGTATGAAAGAGCACGCCGCGGCGGCTTGGGCCGATCGAATCGCGACCGTTTCAGAAACCGCCAAACGCGACCTCGTCGATTGGTTTCGTTTGCCGTCCGAAAGCGTTTTCGTCGTTCCCGAGTCGGTCGATCCGATCTTCCGTCCGATCGATCCCGCGAACCGCTCACGATCGGCTCTCTCTCGATACGGAGTCGATCCCGATCGTCCCTTCGTGCTCTACGTGGGAGGGTTAAGCCCACATAAAAACATACCAAGATTGATTGAAGCGTTTGCGCGGGTCGATCATTCACGCGCGGTTCTCGTTCTCGTCGGCGATCTCGCCGATCGCTTCCTCACCGAGGTCCCCCTGCTCCGTTCGACCGCCGAGCGATTCGGAATCGCCGATCGCGTCGTGTTAACGGGATATGTTCCCGATGCGGATCTCGTGCATTTTTATAACTCGTCGCTTTTTTTGGTTCAACCTTCGTTGATGGAGGGATTCGGCTTGCCTCCGGTCGAGGCGATGACTTGCGGCGCGGCGATCGCGGCGAGCCGAGCGGGATCGCTTCCCGAGGTCGTCGGAAACGCCGGCTTATACTTTGATCCACGAAATATCGAGGAGATGGCGAGCGTTCTTTCGTTAATGATCGGCGATCGATCGGTTCGAGCGCGTTCGTCGGCGCGAGCGATCGAGCGTTCGCTGCGATTCACGCGCGGATCTTCGGCTCGTGTTTTGATTTCCGTCTTTGAAGAGCTTTCCCCCCTCGGCCGCGACGGCGCGGCCCGCATCAGGAGACCGGCATGAAGTTTTGTATGTTCACCACGTTTTTTGGAGCGCACAGTTTCGGCGGCGACGCGGCTTTCGTCGATCGACTCTCCCGGGCGCTCTCGCGACGGGGCCACGAAACGCACGTGATTTACTGCCGCGACGCCTTCGAAATCTCGAAAGGAAATCAAACGCCCAGGCCTTATATCGCGCCTCCGGGAGTGACGATTCACCCTTTGAAAAGCCGCGCCGGCTCGCTTTCCCCGCTCGCCACCCACGCGACGGGGCGCCCCTGGTTCAAACTTGGCGCAATCAAGCGTTTGCTTGATCAAATTCAACCCGATGTCGTCCACTTTCATAATTTATCTTTGATCGGCGGACCCGGCTTGCTCGCCGTCGACGTTCCGGGGGCGATCAAGCTGATGACGGCGCACGAGCATTGGCTCGTATGCCCCACGCACGTGCTTTGGAAGTTCGACCGCGAGGTTTGCGAATCGCGCGATTGCGTCCGCTGCTGTCTCAAGGCCAAACGACCGCCTCAATTGTGGCGGAACACGGGCCTGATGAATCGCTCGCTCGCCGAACTCGACGCGCTCGTTTGCCCGAGTCTCTCGACCCGGAACGAACACAAGCGCAGAGGTATTCAAGTTCCGATCGAACATATTCCTTATTTCCTCCCAAACGATTATACGGGCATGCCTTCGGCGCCCGCGCCCAAAGTCGAAAGGCCTTATTTCGCCGCGGTCGGCCGGCTGGAGAAGATCAAGGGGTTTCAAGACGCGATCGAAGCGATGCGTTCGGTTCCCGAAGCCGATCTCGTGATCGCGGGAGCGGGAAGCTACGAAAGCGAACTGCGCGAAAAGGCGCGCGGACTCGAAAACGTGCGGTTCGTCGGTCGGCTCGATTCGGCGCAGGTCGCGGCGCTTTATCGCGGAGCTCGCGGCGTGATCGTTCCGTCGCTCGTCTATGAAACGTTCGGATATGTCGTTTTAGAAGCCTTCGCCGAACGAACCCCCGTCGTCGTACGCAACCTCGGAGCGCTTCCCGAACTCGTCGCCGAAAGCGACGGAGGGGTCGTGTTCGAAACCGCCGACGAACTCGCACGATCGATCCGAACCCTCGCCGCCGACGCCGAACTCGCGAGAAAACTCGGCGAAAACGGCGCCGCGGCGCGACGAACCGTCTGGTCGGAAGAACATCATATGAAGTTATATTTCGATCTGATTAACGACCGTCGTCTTCAACGAGGTTTGCCGGTCGTCGATCCGGGAACGCCGCTCGCAACCGCCGCGATCGCCGCGACGCACGCTCACCTTGCGACAGCCTCGGTCGGCGAAACGCGCGAGGAGGCCGCGTGATACCCAGGACGATCGCGAAACAGGGCCGATCCGAAATCAATCGAAGAATGATCGAATCAAAAGATACATCGATCAACGTCGGTTGCGGGCATGAAGTCGTTCCGGGTTATTGGAACGTCGACGTGCGTCGCGTCGACGGGATCGACTTCGCCGCCGACGTGAGGCGATTGCCGCTCGCTTCGGGGAGCGTGCGCACCGCGAGGGCCGGGTCGTTATTGGAACATTTCGACGACCCGTCGGTTCCGCTCGCCGAGCTTCATCGCGTTTTGGCCGACGACGGAAGCCTGATCGTCCGCGTCCCCGCTCTGGGAACGAATGCCGCGCATCTTGATCCGACACATCGGTTTCTGGCCGATCTCGTGCAATGGCGCGAGATTATCTCGGGGTATTTCGAGCGGGTTCGGGTCGGATCGGTGGGCGTTCGTTATCGAGGATCGCCGCTTCTGGTGGCGATTCAACGCGTCTTGATCACTATGCTCGGGTTTCACGATTTCGGCCAATGTTGGGTTTTCAAGGCGTCTCACAAACGCAAAACTCCCGAACGCCGATTCAAGCCCTGGTGGAACGCCGCGAGCTCGATCGAAAAGCGCGAAGCCTCGAGCTTGATCGAAAAGTGAAAGGCCGCGAGTTAGATCGAAAAGTGCAAAGCCGTGAGTTGGATCAAAGATCGGAAGCTCCGGATCGATCGAGTTTGATCGGATTTCCCACGGATTTTGGGCGATTTTTCCAACATCCCGCCGCTCGCCCGACAATCGTCGTCGCCTCGACGAATCTCCTCGGCGAGATCGGCGATCACGCGTCCGACGCCCGCGGCGAAATCCGCGCGATGAAATCGCTCGGCGCGGCGCAGCCCAAGTTCGACGAGTCGATCGCGCTCGAAGGGCGTTTCTGTTAATGCGTTCATCGCCGTCAGTAGATCGATCGGCTTTGAAGTTGGAAGATACCAAACGGCTTCGCCGGAAACCTCCTCAACCGCGCTGTTGCGTAACGCGACGACGGGACACCCGCTCGCCATCGCCTCGACGATCGGAAGCCCGAAACCCTCGTAATCGGACGGATAAAGCAGAGCGGTCGCGGCGTTCATCAAACCCTGAAGCGTCGACTCGCCAACCCTCCCGACGATCTTCACGTTCCCGGTTTCCATTCGTTCTTGATCGTCAAATCCCGCCGAAGGTCCCGCAAATATTAGCCGATATTCTTGTTTTTCTTGATTGAACATTCTGAATGCTTCAATTATTGAAGGTATGTTTCTTCTTTGTGATCGTTTGCCGACGAAGAGGAAAAAGGGACGATCGATTTCGAGGCCGATTTCGGCCTTTGCTTGCAGAACGACGGGGTCGGTCGGTTGTCGGGGATGAAACCCCGCGGCGGGAGCGCAGGGAACGACCGCGATGCGGTCGTCGTCGATTTTGTACACGAGTCGCGCGTCGGTCTCGGTCGAGCGAGAAGGAACGATGATCTTGGATGCGCGTTTGACCGCGGCGCGATAGCGTGCGCCGTACCAAATTCGACGGTGGAGCGGAAATGTGCGCGGCAGAATTTCTCCAATCACATCGTGAAGAACGAGCGCGGTCGGTCCTTGCCAGGTGAATGGGACAAGGTTTGCCGGAGCGAAGAGGATGTCGCCGGGTCGGAGCGATCGACCAAGCACGGAGTGTTCCCAAACAATTCCCTGCAATCCCGAACCGACCGCTCGGATTTCGAGTCCGTAGATCTGAGGGATTTCGTCCAAAACTCGTTCGTCCTGAAGCAAGAGAAGTCCCTTGCTCATTGGAAGGCCCTGGAGGCTCCATTCTTGGAGGAGGAGTTCGAGATAGCGGCCCACGCCGGTGCGCTCGGCGGTGAGTCGTCGTCCGTCGATGACGAGTCGCATGTCGGTTCCCCTGGTTTGTTTCGCGCTAAGTATCGTCGACGTTTTGGTTTAGACAAGGCCGATTCGGCGACACCGACGAACCGGCTAACAAATTTGGCTCAATCGCGGACGATTCGTCGATTTTGACAATGTACCCCGAAACCGACGTTCGTTAGACTGGAGGATGAATGGCAACTTTGGATTGAAGTGGTGGTGAACACGAATTGACGAGCCCGCGATCGCAAGCTCGCACAATGGCAAGATCGCCGTGGGTTCGGGAACGGAGTTCGACCGTGTCGTCGCGGACGTCGGTTCGAGTCGATCGTCGCGAAATGATCAAACCGGCTTGGTGGATAGCCGGGATCGTCGTCTTGGTGGTGGATCTGTGCGCGTGGTACGCGCCGATGCGCGCCGCGCCGAACGCTTCGAAAGGAGTGCTCGACATGCTCGAGCCACGACTCGCTCCTTTACTTGTTGATTACTTTCATACGTTCCTTCAGGATCACGATCTCGAAGCCTTCCGCGTGAGGGTTTGGGCTCGTTATTCTGAGGGGACGCTATCGCGTGTCGTCGCGATGGGGGACGTTCAAGCACGCCGCGCCGCGGTTTTCGCGCTCGGCTTGGTGGGATCTTTTAACGCGAACTCTTCGGTCGCGGGCGCCCTCAAAGATCCCGACGTCACGGTCCGCGGCCTCGCCGAACAATCGCTTTGGACGATCTGGCGCAACGCCGATACGCCCGAAAACAACACCGAACTCGATGCGATCGGCGCCCTCATCGCCGAGCAACGCTACGAAGCGGCGATCGAACGCGCCGATCGTTTGATCGCCCGCTCTCCACGCTTCGCCGAAGCGTACAATCAGAAAGCGATCGCCGAATTCTGCCTCGGCCGCTTCGAGGCGAGCATTCAAAGCTGTCGCCAAGTTTTGGAACGGAACGAATATCATCTCGGCGCTCTCTCCGGCATGGGACAATGCCAATTGCGGCTGGGGCGGATCGATCAAGCGATCGCCGCATATCGCCGTGCATTGAAAATCCAGCCCTATCATGACGCTAACCGAGATTTAGTCGAACGACTTGAAAGGATGAAACACGAATAAAACAATCCGGCTTGATGCGGATTGTTATCGAAGATTGCGATTTCAGCTTCGACGTCGAGGCTCCGACCCGCGACTCTGTACGTACCTTCCCCCCCGGGAGCACGCCATGCGACCGCGGATCGGAGCCTCGACGTCGAAACATTAAGCAAGTGAGCAAGAATTTGATCGTCGGCCGAGCGGTCCCGCCCCGCAACTTTGTACATGCCTTCCCCCCCGGGAGCACGTCGTGGGGTCGCGGACCGGGGCCGCAGGGCCGACGATTCCTCAACCAAACTCCGCCCAGTCGATTTCAAAAGCAAACTCGCGTTAGAAATCTCCCCGGATAGACAGGTCGTGTCATAAGAACATCTCAATCGCTCTCGCGTTCGATCGTCGGCCGAGCGGTCCCGACCCGCAACTTTGTACATGCCTTCCCCCCCGGGAGCACGTCGTGGGGTCGCGGACCGGGGCCGCCGGGCCGACGATTCCTCAACCAAACTTAGACCTGTCGATTCCAAAAGCAAACTCGCGTCTGAAGTCTCCTTCAAACTAGAAGTCTTCTTATCCGAACATCTTGAATAATCTCGCGTTCGATCGTCGGCCGAGCGGTCCCGCCCCGCAACTTTGTACATGCCTTCCCCCCCGGGAGCACGTCGTGGGGTCGCGGACCGGGGCCGCCGGGCCGACGATTCCTCAATCAAACTCAGTCCTGTCGATTCCAAAAGCAAACTCGCGTCTGAAGTCTCCTTCAAACTAGAAGTCTTCTTATCCGAACATCTTGAATAATCTCGCGTTCGATCGTCGGCCGAGCGGTCCCGACCCGCAACTTTGTACATGCCTTCCCCCCCGGGAGCACGTCGTGGGGTCGCGGACCGGGGCCGCCGGGCCGACGATTCCTCAACCAAACTTAGAC
>JAJYWB010000052.1 GCA_021791715.1 Planctomycetota bacterium
TTGAAGCGTTGTGAGAGGAGACCGGTTTCATGGCGACGATGGTGATGCCTCCCGATCGGTTCAAGGCGATCATTGAGCGAAGGAGGCGATACGGCCAAGATTCGCACGACGAGGTGTGGAACGGAGTTTACGTGATGTCTCCGATCGCCGACGTTTCTCATCAGATAATTGTAACGCTTTTATCTTCAGCGATCGTCGAATCGGTTCGAGATCGAGGCGTTCTGGTTCTTTCGGGCGTGAACGTTTCGGACCGCGCCGACGACTGGACGCGTAATTATCGCGTTCCCGACGTCGCTGTGTTTATGCCGGGAAATCCCGCGGAGAATCGGGAAACTCACTTTCTGGGAGGGCCCGATTTTCTCGTCGAGGTGGTGAGCAAGTACGATCGATCGCGGCGCAAGCTCGATTTTTACGCGTCGATCGGCGTTCGCGAGGTTTTGCTTGTCAATCGCGCCCCGTGGCGGATCGATTTGTACAGGCTGAAAGACGGTGAACTTGAACTCGCGGCGACTTCACACCCCGGCGGCGAACAAGCGGTTGAAAGCGAAGTTGTGGGTTTGTCGTTTCGGCTCGCTCCCGCCGAGCCGAGGCCGAGCATCGAAATCGACGATCCTCAAAAGAACGCACACTGGACGGTTTAATGATTCAAGAGACATGATGTTCCGAAATGGAATCCCTCCCGACGCGAGCGACGCGTCGAAGTTCCTCCCGCGGGCGCCCTCGTCATACAGCCGTCAGGAAATGAGACTTCTCCGATGAACAAAGTATCACGCATTAAGAGTCTTTTCTGGATCACGACGATCTGGTCGATCGCGGCGGTTTTCGTGGTCGATTCGATCGCTCGGGGGGCTTCGCCGAATCTGAGCTCGCTCCGGCCGACGGGAGGGAGGCGCGGAACCGAGGTCGAGGTGAATTTGACGGGGGCTCGACTGGGAGACGCCCGCGAGATTCTGTTTTACGAGCCCGGGATCACGGTAACAAAGCTTGAAAAGGTGAACGACGGTCACGTGAAGGCGACTTTGAAGATCGCCGCGGACGCTCGTCTCGGCCTTTACGATTTACGGATCGCGACGGCGACGGGGATCGGCGAGCTGAGGACGTTCAGCGTGGGGGCGCTCGCCGAGACGAACGAGGTCGAACCGAACAATGATTTCACAAATCCACAAAAGATCGCGCTTGATACGACGGTGAACGGAGTCGCGGAGAACGAGGACGTCGATTACTTCGTCGTCGAGGCGAAGAAGGGCGAACGGATCTGCGCCGAGGTCGAGGGGATTCGACTCGGGATCACGTTCTTTGATCCTTATGTGGCGATTTTGGACGAGAAGCGGTTCGAGCTCGCTTCGAGCGACGATTCGCCGCTGGTTCGGCAAGACGCTTTCGCCGCGCTCGTCGTTCCGGCGGACGGTCGTTATATCGTTCAAGTTCGTGAAAGCGCATATGCCGGTAACGGTTCGTGCTTATATCGATTGCACGTGGGGAGGTTTCCGAGGGTTCGAGCGATCGTTCCGGCGGGGGGACGATTGGGCGAGAAGGCGAGCGTTCGCGGTTTCGGCGACGTTCTGGGAACGAAGACGATCGAGGCGAAATTGCCGGGCGAATCGACGGTCAATTTCGGCTTGCAGGTGAGCGACGACAAAGGATTTTCGCCGTATCCGAACGTGTTTCGTTTGGCGCCGTTCGGCGATACGATTGAAATTGAACCGAACGACGATCACCCGCGCGCGACCGCGTTCGAGACGCCCCGGGCGCTCGACGGAACGATCGATAAACCGGGAGACGTCGATCACTTCGTTTTTAAGGCCAAGAAGGGACAAACGTTCGACGCGCGCGTTTTCGCGCGGTCGCTGGGATCGCCGCTCGATTCGGTCGTTTATATTTTCAAAAAAGGAAACGGAGGCGGACTCGTCGCCAACGACGATTCTCAAGGCCCCGACAGTTACGTTCGCTTCACAGTCCCCGAAGACGGCGAGTATATCGTTGCGATTTATGATCATTTAAAAAAAGGTGGACCCGATTATTTTTATCGGGTCGAGGTCGCTCCGGTCGCGGCGCGGCTCGAGCTTTCGGTTCCGAACGAGGCGCTCGGTCGTGGTACGGGAACGATCGCGGCGGCGATACCGCGAGGGAACCGTCAGGCGATCTTGATCAACGCGGCTCGGGCCGATTTCGGCGGCGATTTAAAGCTCGCGTTCGATAATCTCCCGGCGGGAGCGACGGCCGACACCGACGTGATGGCGGCGAGCGTCGCGACGATTCCGGTCGTGTTCTCGGCGCCGGCCGACGCCAAACTTTCGAGCGCACTTATTCATGTATCTGGAAAACATATCGATCCCAAGGTTCAAATTCCGTGCGATTTTCGTCAGACGGCGGAGCTCGTTTTGGGGCAAAACAACATTCCGGTTTGGACGCGGTCGGTCGAAACGCTCGCGGCTTCGATCGTTGAGGAATGTCCGTATGAGATTGAAATCGTCGAACCCAAGGTTCCGATCGTGCGCGGCGGGTCGATGGGGCTGAAGGTGATCGCCAAGCGTAAGCCGGGGTTCACGGCGCCGATCGGTGTATCGTTGCCTTGGAATCCACCTGGAATCAGCTCGGCGGGGGGAATTTCAATCCCCGAGAAGCAAAACGAGGCGGTGATTCCGATCAACGCCGACGGGGGCGCCGAGATTCGAACGTGGAAGATCGTCGTCAACGGGGCGTCGAACGTCGCCTCGGGTCCGATCGTGGTATCGAGTTCGCTCGCCAAGCTTTCGGTCGCCGAGCGGTACGTCACGTTCGCGTTCCAGGCGGCGAGCGTCGAGCAAGGGAAGGAGGTCGACCTGGGAGTGACGGTGACGAAGCTCGCCGATTTCCCGGGCGAGGCCAAGGCGACTCTCCTGGGTCTTCCCAACATGGCGGTCGCCGAACCTCGGACGATCACAAAAGACACCAAGAATTTCACGTATCGAATCAAAACCGATAAAGCGACTCCCGCCGGAAATCATGTGAACTTATTTTGTCAGATTATCGTGATCCAAAACGGCGAGCCGATCGTGCACAATCTTGGAACGGGTCAGTTGCGGGTCGACGTTCCGCTTCCTCCCAAGCCTGCGGCGGTCGCGGCGAAGCCCGCGCCGGCGCAGCCCGCCCCTCCGCCCAAACCCTCGGCGGCGCCGCCGAGGCCGCTCGGCCGGCTTGAGAAACTTCGGCTCGAACAAAAGGAACGAGCGGCCGCGGCCGCGGCGAACGCGGGAGAATCCAAGCCGAACCCCGAAGGCGCGAAAAAATGAGCGTCCCAAACAATCAAAAGAATAAGTGTATCGTGTTTTTCTTTGAGGTGATCGCGATGAGATCGGTCGTTTCCCCCCCGAGAGTCATATTTCCGATCGGCGCCGCGGGATTCTTGATCTTGGCGTTCGCGGCCGCGACGTTCGCGGAAGACGCGGCCCCCGTCAAGATCGATATATACCCGGCGGAAGTACATCTTGATTCGGCGCGCGATCGGCAATCGCTGACGATTCAGGCGACTTACGCCGACGGAATCACCCGCGACGCGACCGATGAGGCGACGATCACGCTAGCGAATCCGGCGATTCTCAAACGCGACGCGAACGTTTTTTATCCCTTGGCCGACGGTTCGACGACTCTCACGGCGACTTTCGCGGGAAAAACCGCGACGATTCCGGTTTCGGTCGCGCGGTCGAAAGACGCCCCGCCGCTGAGCTTTCGGTTGGACGTGATGCCGGTTTTCATGAAGGCGGGATGCAACACGGGGAGCTGTCACGGCGCCGCCCGCGGCAAAGACGGCTTCCGGCTTTCGCTCTTCGGCTTCGATCCCGACGGCGATCATTTTCGCCTGACGCGCGAGATGATCGGCCGAAGGGTGAATCTGGCGGTTCCCGCCGACAGCACGCTGCTCGAAAAAGCGACGGGAGCGGTGACGCATACCGGGGGCAAACGCTTTGATGTTCATAGTGAATTGTATCAAACGATTTACTCGTGGATCGACGCTGGGGCGCCGAACGACGACGCGGCGAAGCTTCCCAAGGTGATCGGCGTCGAGCTTTATCCGAGGCGAGCGGTTCTCGACGGCAAGGGTTCGAGGCAGCGTACGACGGTTCTGGCGCGTTATTCGGACGGAACCGATCGCGACGTGACTTCGCTCGCGGTTTTTCTGACGAACAACGAGACGTCGGCCGCGGTGGGACCCGACGGAACGATCGTCGCGGGAGATCGGGGCGAGGCGTTCGTGATGGCTCGCTTTGAAACATACACCGTGGGTTCGCAGATTCTGGTCCTTCCAAAAGGACTTCAATTCCAATACCCCGACGAACCGACGGATAATTATATCGACGAACTTGTAGCGTCAAAGCTTAAGAAATTGCGGATCGCTCCTTCGGGATTGTGCGACGATCGGACTTATATCCGACGCGTTTATATCGATTTAATCGGCCTGGCGCCGACGCCCGCCGAGATCAGGGCGTTCGTCGAATCGACCGATCCCGCGAAATACGCCGCGCTCGTCGATCGGCTGCTCGCGCGGAAGGAGTTCACCGAGATCTGGGTGAATCAATGGGCCGAGATGCTCCAGATACGATCGTCGATCAATATTAGTTACAAGTCGATGTTCCTTTATTACAATTGGCTCGTCGATCGGATCGCGCGCGACGTGCCGATGGATCAGATGGTTCGCGAACTTCTCTCGGCCTCGGGGGGGACGTTCAAGGAGCCCGCGACGAATTTTTATCAGGGGACGACCGAGGCCCTGCCGACGGCCGAAAACGTCGCACAAGCGTTCATGGGTATGCGAATTCAATGTGCGCAGTGTCATAATCATCCGTTTGATCGATGGCGACAGGACGATTATTACGGTTTTGTGGCGTTTTTCGCGCAGATCGGTCGCAAGCAGGGGGAGGATTATCGCGAGACGATCGTCTTCAATTCGGGGGGCGGCGAGACGACGCATCCTGTCGGCGGACGGGTGATGGCGCCGAAGTTTTTAGGAGGCGAGACTCCCGACGTCGCGGGGAAAGATCGGCGCGCGGTCTTGGCGGATTGGCTCGCCTCGCCGCGCAATCCGTTCTTCGCGCGGTCGTTCGTGAATCGCGTTTGGGCGCATTTTTTCGGCGTGGGGATCGTCGAACCCGTCGACGATTTTCGGGTGAGCAATCCCGCGACGAACCCCGAGTTGCTCGACGAATTGGGAAAACGATTCACCGAATCGCAATATAATCTTAAGCGAATTTGTCGCGAGATTTGCCTTTCGAGAACGTATCGTCGATCGACGGCGCGAAACGCGAGCAACGAAACCGACGAACGCAATTTCGCGCACGCGAATTTAAGGCGCATTAAAGCGGAGAATTTGCTGGATATCATCAGTCAAGTGACCGAGACGAAGGATAAATTCCAGGGCCTTCCGTTAGGCGCGCGCGCCGTGCAGATCGCCGACGGCGGAACGAGCACGTATTTTCTCACGACGTTCGGCCGGGCGACCCGCGAAACGGTTTGCTCGTGCGAGGTGAAAATGGAGCCGACGCTTTCGCAGGCGCTTCATTTGCTGAACGGCGACACGGTGAACGGCAAGATCCGCCAGGGACGCGTCGTGACGCGAATGCTCGAAGCCAAGAAATCGACCGACGAGATCACGACCGAGCTTTACTCGCGCTCTCTCGGTCGCGAGCCGACCGCCGAGGAATTGAAGAAAATCCAAGCGATCGTCGCGACGAACCCGAACAAAGAACAAGCGCTTGAAGACGTCTTCTGGGCGCTTTTGAACAGTCGCGAGTTTCTTTTCAACCATTAATCTTCAAAGAACAAACATCATGGAGAATTTTATGTATCCGATTCGGTTCAAATATTTGAGCAAGAACGCGTCGATTGATGAACCGACGATCGTAAGAGTCTCGAGCGAGCGGACGATCGATCAAAGCGTACGTCGAAGCGATTCTTCGCTCGATCGTCGAACGGTTTTCGGTTGGTGCGGATTTTTCGCGGCCGCGCTCGTTTCTTGCTTTTGGACCTCTGCGGTTTTCGCCGCCGACGCGAAACCCAAGGTGAATTATCAGGAGCACGTGCTGCCGATCCTCCAGAATCGGTGCGCGTCGTGTCATAACGCCGACAAGCAAAAGGGAGGCTTGACGCTCGACAATTACGCCGCGGCGCTGCGCGGCGGGGGTTCGGGGAAAGCGATCGAGCCGGGAGATCCCGATTCGAGCACGCTTTATCGCGTCGTTTCGCATCTTGAAGAACCGTTTATGCCTCCTAAACAGCCGAAGCTTCCCGACGGCGAACTCGACGTTTTGAAGAAATGGATCGAGGCGGGCGCGCCCGAGACTTCGGGGAGCGCCGTCGCGATCGCAAAGAAGCCGAAATTCGAGTTCAAGCTCGACCCCGCGGCGGTCGGCAAGCCGAACGGAACCCCCGCGACGCCGCACGGGCTTTCGACCGAGCCTTCGGTCGTCAGCCGTCGACCGAACGCGATCACCGCGATCGCCGCGAGCCCGTGGGCGCCCGTCGTCGCGGTCGCGGGACATAAACAAGTGCTTCTCTATCATACATCGACTCTTCATTTACTGGGAACGCTTCCTTTTAACGAAGGAATTATTCATACGCTCAAATTTAGTAGAAACGGCGACTTATTGGCGGCGGGAGGGGGTCGCGGCGGACAATCGGGTCGAGTCGTCGTGTGGGATGTGCGGACGGGGGCGCGGGTTTTCGAGGTTGGACGCGAATACGACGCGGTTTTGGCGGCGGACATCAGCCCCGATCAGGGGTTGACGGCGCTCGGCGGACCCGGAAAGGTCGTTCGCGTGTTCAATACGAGCGACGGCTCGCTCGTTTTTGAAGAGCGCAAACATACCGATTGGATCACCGCGATCGCCTTCAGCCCCGACGGGGTTTTGCTGGCGACGGGAGATCGCAGCGGCGGCGTGTTCGTGTGGGAAGCGGGAACCGGGCGCGAATTCCATGAATTGAGAGGGCACAACGCGGCGATCACCGATCTCGATTTTCGGCTCGATTCGAACGTACTCGCGACGGCGAGCGAGGATTCTACCGTCAGATTGTGGGAGATGGAAAACGGAGGAACAATTAAGAATTGGGGCGCGCACGGCGGAGGAACGGAATCGGTCAAATTCGCCAAAGACGGTCGATTGATCACAACGGGACGCGATCATGTGTGCCGGCTTTGGGATCAGAACGGCGGCAAACAGCGCGAATTCGAGGCGTTCGGCGATCTGGCGTTACGATCGGTTTTCACTTACGACGATCAAGCCGTATTCGCGGGAGATTTTTCGGGCGAGGTGCGCGCGTTCAAGGTTCAAGACGGATCGCGGATCGGTTCGTTTAAGGCGAACCCCGCTCCCCTGGCTGTGCGGCTAGAAGAGGCGCGACGCGGCGAGGCCGAGGCGCGATCGGCCGCCGATCGACTCGTTCACGAGCTGGAAAGCCTGAAACAAACCGCGACCGAACGATCGGCGAAGTTCAACCGGGCGCAAACCGCGGCCGCCGGGGCGGAACAAGCCGCGGCCAAGGCGGGCACGGAACTCGTCGCGGCGACCGAATTCATTAAAAAGTTATCGAGTGAAGAAGTTATCGCGCAAACGGCTTTAAAATCGGCGATCGCGGCGGTCGAGCCCGCCCGCGCCGCTCGCTCCGCCGCCGAGAAGGCCGCGGCCGATAAACAGACGCTTGCGAAAGCGGAACAAGCGAAGTTCGATTCGGCGCGAAACGCGCTTGAGGCGGCCGAGCGGGAACGATCGATCCCCGCCGATCGAGCCGCGGCGTGCGTTCTCGAACTCAAATTCGCCAAATCGAAAGCCGAAGCCGACGCGGCGCTCTCGAGATTGAACGAGAACGCCAAACTCGCCGCCGACAAGGCGCCCGCGGTCGAGGCCGCGTTCAAGGCCGCCGAAATCGCCCGGCAAGCTTCGATCGCGGCGAACACCGCGAACGACACGGCTCGGTCGGCGCTTCAGAACGCGAACGCTTTGGCGCAAGCCGCCGAGGCGAAGCTCAAAACCGCGCAGGCGGCGATCGATAAGATGAACGCCGATAAAACGAACGCGAACCGGGCGCTCGCCGCGGCTCAAACGCTGAAGCAAGCCGCGGATTCGGCGGTCGCGGCGAGCAAGACCGAGCTCGCGCAAGCTCTCGCGGCGAAGAATCAAGCCGATAAGGCCTTGGGCGAGAAATCCCCCGCGGTCGAGGCGGCGATCGCGCGAGCGGCCGCGCTCAGGGCCGAGGTCGAAGCGCTCGCCGCCGAGAAAAAGGCGATCGACGAAGCCAAGGCCGCGACCGCCGGTGGGAAGTGAAATCCCTCGGCCGACTACAATCTATTTATAATTAGATAATTGATCGATTTTCAGGACGGACGCTTCGCTGTTTCGTTATCGCATCTTGATTGATTGAAACAAGGAACATCGGCGTCTGTTTTTTTAACGTCTTCTCGCGGCGCCTTTATCGGCGGCGGGCGAGATGTGTTACGATCGATCGATTCGATTCGCGATCGACCCGCCGACCATAAAAAAGGTAAATCGTTATGTCTAAAGGACAAGTCGCCGTCGACTCCTCGTTCGCCGCGATCGTCGGCGGCGCGGGCGATCCCGCGCTTTTTGACGTTCAATCGAAAGCGCCCGGCCCTTCGGGAAGCCTGCCGATTTCGGACGAGATGCTGCGCGATTGGCCTTCTGGGGATCTCTTCGGTCTGAGCCAAAACGCGGGAATGGGCTGGAATCCCTCCGAGGTCGATCGCGATCCGTTCTTGATCCTCAGTACACAAGGGGGTTTGCG
Organism: Planctomycetota bacterium; assembly: GCA_021791715.1. Classification (GTDB taxonomy): domain Bacteria; phylum Planctomycetota; class Planctomycetia; order Isosphaerales; family Isosphaeraceae; genus JAKBCQ01. The sequence goes on from JAJYWB010000052.1 coordinate 8,773, forward strand.
CGGAGAAAACGGCGAGCCGATCGCGCTTGGATTTCATACGGGACATTGGGAGGTCGGCCTGCTGGTGCGCGAGGCGGCCGAGACGCTTAGCGAGCTCGGCGTCGCTCCTTTCGCGGCGATGATTTCGGACCCTTGCGACGGCAGGACGCAGGGGACCGCGGGGATGATGGACAGTCTGCCGTATCGCAACGACGCCGCGATCGTTTTTCGCCGCTTGATTCGATCGTTACCGCGACGGAAAGGGATTCTCGGCGTGGCGACGTGCGATAAAGGCGTTCCGGCGATGCTGATGGCGATCGCCGCGATGCGCGATCTGCCCGCGGTGTTCGTACCGGGAGGAGTGACGCTCCCTCCCGAACACGGTGAAGACGCGGGCAAAGTGCAATCGATCGGGGCTCGTTACGTTCACGGCGAACTGACGCTCGCCGAGGCCGCCGAACTGGGATGCCGTGCGTGCGCCAGTCCTGGAGGGGGTTGCCAATTCCTGGGAACCGCGGCGACCTCTCAGGTCGTCGCCGAGGCTCTGGGGCTCTCTTTGCCTCATGCGGCGCTCGCGCCCTCGGGACAGCCTATTTGGAAAGACAACGCGCGGCGATCGGCGATCGCGCTCGTTGAACTCGCCCGCAAAGGGTTAACGATTCGAGATATTCTCACACCTGCGGCTATTAAGAACGCGATGACGGTTCACGCGGCTTTCGGCGGTTCGACGAATCTCGTGCTGCATATTCCGGCGATCGCGTTTTCGGCGGGTCTTGAGCGCCCGACGGTGAGCGACTGGCACGAGATCAACCGCAAGGTTCCCAGGCTCGTCAGCGTGCTTCCCAACGGTCCCGATTATCATCCGACGGTTCGAGCGTTTTTGGCGGGAGGAGTTCCCGAGGTGATGCTCGAACTGCGCGAACTGGGGCTGATCGATACGACCGTTCTCACCGTGACCGGCGAGCCGCTCGAAGCCGCGCTCGACTGGTGGGAGACGAGCGAACGGAGAAAACAGCTTCGTGAATGTTTGTTTAAAAAAGACGGCGTCGATCCAAGCAATGTAATCATGAATTCATCTCGCGCTCGTGAGCGGGGATTGACGAGCACGGTGACGTTTCCGCGCGGGAATTTGGCGCCCGAGGGTTCGATCATCAAGAGCACGGCGATCGATCCGAGCGTCGTGGATCGCGACGGCGTTTACCGCAAGACGGGTCCCGCGCGGGTGTTCACGCGCGAGAAAGACGCGATCGCGGCGATCAAGGGGGTTGGGGATCGTCCGCTCAAGGCGGGCGACGTGCTGGTGCTGATCGGTCGGGGTCCGACGGGCGCCGGAATGGAGGAGATTTATCAGATCACCGCGGCTCTCAAGCATTTAAGTTTCGGCAAGGAGATCGCGGTCGTCACCGACGCACGTTTTTCGGGGGTATCAACGGGGGCGTGTATCGGTCACGTGGGTCCCGAGGCGCTCGCGGGCGGCCCGATCGGCCGGGTGCGCGACGGCGATCGGATTCGAGTGATCGTCGATCGCGTGAACCTTGAGGGTTCGATCGATCTCGTAGGAGACGATACGCGTGAATTCGGCGTCGAGGAGGGTTCGCGAGTACTCGCGGGCCGATCGCCGCATCCCGATCTTTCTCCAGACCCCGATCTGCCGGCCGACACGCGATTGTGGGCCGCGCTCCAAAAAATTGGCGGAGGAGCTTGGGGGGGAAGCGTTTACGACGAGGCGTTGATTGTAAAGACGCTTGAAGCGGGAATCGCGGCCCTCGCGGCCGAACGTCGGGTTCAAGTACCGAAAGGGGGCTGAGAATGTCGGCTGGTTATCGATCGATTCGGATCGGTTTCGATGCGTGAAGTGTTCTCGCGTCACCGATCAGCGTACTAGATTACGATCGGCAAGCCTACGAGCGCCTTCGAGGTGTTAAGATTCCTATATCGCTTTCGATCGTCGCTTCGCGGCGAGTCGGAACGAGCGTTCGCGAGTATCCTCTTTCCTTCTTGGGGTTGGTGGTCGACAATTCGATGTGCGACGTTCGTGCCGAATCGCCAAGCGTCGACATTCAAGTACATTTTACACGATGGTCGAGAACATGAAGTCGAGCCGATCCCGCCCCAAGCGTAAAACGAGCGAGAAACGTGTCCTCAAGGGCAAACCGCGACGGATCGAGACGGGTTTCAAACCCGACGGCGATCAGGCGATCACGATCCCTGACGAGCTTCCGTTGTTGCCGTTGCGCGGCGAGGTTGTTTTTCCGAACACGGTCGTTCCATTGATCGTCGATCGGCCGTCGGGGATCGAACTCGTCGACCACGTACTTTCGAGTCATCGTTTGGTGGGTCTTGTCGCCCAGAAGACGAACGACGAGATCGAAGCCGGTCCCGACGATATTTACCGCGGGCTTTGCATCGGTTCGATCGTCAAGATGCTGAAGTTTCCCGACGGGACGACTCGAATCGTCTGCCAAGGGTTATCGCGCGGTGTGATTCGCGAGATCAAGCGGACCGAGCCGTATATGACGGCGGTCGTCGAGCCGGTCGACGAAGTGGTGAAGGAAGGGATCGAAACCGAGGCGGTCGTCCACCATGTAAGCCGGCTGTTCCAGCGGATCGTCGATCAAAGCCAGCAGGTTCCCGAGGAGCTTCAGGTTGCGGCGATGAACACCCCCGAGCCGGGGCGGTTCGCCGATTTGCTGGGTTCGAGCTTGCCTTTTTCGGTCGAGGAGAAGCAGGAACTGCTGGAGGAACGGCTGGTACGCAATCGGCTGCTGAAATTGGGTCAATATCTCGGCCGGCAGATCGCGGTTCTCGAGCTTTCGACGAAGATTCAAGATCAGGTGGGCGCCGAATTATCGAAGGCTCAGCGCGATCATTTTTTACGTCAACAGATCAAAGCGATTCAAGACGAACTCGGCGAGGGGGAGCGTGATAATCCCGATATCGACGAGCTTTCACGGAAGATCGAGCAAGCCGAGCTTCCCCCCGAGGCGTCGGCGGAGGCGATCCGCGAGCTCGAGCGGCTGGGGGGGATGCATCCGAGTTCGGCCGAGTATTCCGTCATTCGAACATATATCGACTGGCTTACATGCTTACCCTGGAACAAGTCGAGTCGCGATCGGCTCGACTTACGTCGGGCGCGGACGATTCTCGACGCCGATCATTACAATCTCGAGAAGATTAAAACACGCATACTTGAGTATTTGGCGGTTCGTAAATTGAAGAAGGACATGAAGGGTCCGATTCTTTGTTTCGCGGGACCTCCCGGGACGGGGAAGACGTCTCTCGGCAAGAGCATCGCCAAGGCTTTGGGCAGGCAGTTCGCGCGGGTGAGCCTGGGGGGGGTGCACGACGAGGCCGAGATTCGCGGGCACCGGCGCACCTATGTGGCGGCGATGCCGGGCAGAATCATCCAGGGGATTCGCAAGGCGGGCACGAACAATCCTGTGTTTATGTTGGACGAAGTGGATAAGTTAGGTCATGATTTCCGCGGCGATCCCTCGGCGGCTTTGCTTGAGGTTCTCGATCCCGAGCAGAACGGAGCGTTTCGCGATCATTACCTCGACGTCGATTTTGACTTATCGCGGGTGATGTTCATCGCGACGGCGAACATGCTGGAGACGATTCCCCCGGCGTTGCTCGATCGGATGGAGGTGCTCGAGCTGTCGGGCTACAGCGAGGAGGAGAAGACGACGATCGCGCGGAAGTTTATCGTTCCGAAGCAGCTCGAGGCGCACGGTCTCGACCCGCAATCGGTGCGGTTCAGCGACGAAGCGATCCGTCGCATCATCGTCGATTACACGCGTGAGGCCGGGTTGCGCAATTTGGAGCGCGAGGTCGCCGCGGTGTGTCGGAAGGCGGCGCGGAGGCGAGCCGAGGGGAAGAAGCCGACGACCGATATCGACACGACGAAAGTCGTCGAGGCGCTCGGCCCGGCTCGTTATTTCCGCGAACTCGCGGATCAATTGCTGATTCCAGGGGTGGCGACGGGTTTGGCTTGGACTCCGACGGGGGGAGAAATCCTCTTTATCGAGGCGTCGGGAATGCCCGGCAAGGGGAGCCTGACGCTGACGGGATTGCTGGGCGAATCGATGCGTGAAAGCGCGCAAGCTGCGCTCAGTTATTTAAAAAGTCATGCGAAGATTCTTGGACTCGATTCGACGCGTGTCGGTCGGACCGATATTCATATTCATGTTCCGGCGGGAGCGGTTCCCAAGGACGGACCGTCGGCGGGGGTTGCGATCGCCGCGGCGCTGATGAGCCTGTTTCGTCACGAGCCGATCGAGCAAACGCTGGCGATGACGGGGGAAGTGACGCTCACCGGTCGGGTTCTGCCGGTCGGCGGGATACGCGAGAAGGCGCTCGCGGCGCGGCGAGCGGGGATCAAGACGATGCTGATTCCTCGGCACAACGCCAAGGACGTCGCCGATCTCCCCGCCGAGGTTAAGGCCGATCTCTCGTTCCCGTTGATCGATACGCTCGACGACGTCGTACCGCGATTGTTCGAGAAACCGACCGTCGCGGGTCGCGTTGAAAAAAAGGGACGCGGCGATTCGCCCCGCGTCGGCTTGAAAAAGGGGGGAGTCGTCCCGAAAACGAACGTTTCGGGAGGAAAGAAACCGGAACCGCGCGAGCATTCGCTCAAGAAATCCAAAACCGACGGGATGTAGATTTCTTTCTCGATTCTCTCGGTCTGGTGTCACGGGGTTCGTATGAATTATAGAGGCCTCAGCGGCGGCGTCGCCGGCGACCTATCGAACCCATGATCGCATGAATGCGGGATCGCGTCGTCACAAACGGATCGCTTTCACTCGCTTTCATCGTCATGTGTCGGGGGGTGAACGAGGGGATCGCTCGATTTCACCACGATTCGGTGCGAGCGTCGGATGTTCAAACGCATCGGCAAATCCGCCCTCGGGTACGCGTGCGCAATCGTCGCCGCCGCGGCGACGATCCGCTTCGCGTCGGCGTTTCCCGACCTTTGGTCGGGGGGCGACGCGATCTTGCTCTATTTATTTCTGATCGTTTTCGTCGCGTTTCGGTGCGGATTGGGACCCGCTCTGACGGCGCTCGGCGTGATCGTCGCCTGCGTTTGGCCCGACGACGCGCGTCCCGTCTCCTGGGTCCGAACGTCGCTTTTGGCTCTTGAGGGTATCGCCATGAGCTTGATTATCGAATCGCTCCGCGCGGCACGCCGCCGCGCCGAAATCGAAACCGACGCACGACGCAAAGGGGAGGATGGTTATCGCTTCCTCTTCGAAGGCAATCCCCGACCCATGTGGGTTTACGATCTCGAGACGCTCAAATTCCTCGCGGTTAATCAGGCCGCGATCGACGCATACGGTTACTCGCGCGACGATTTCTTGGCGATGACGATCGCGGACCTCCGCGACGCGTCCGAAGTTCCGTCGATGCGCGCCGCGGTCGATCGCGCCAAATCGACGCGCGTCCATCAGGCGGGTGTGTGGAAACATCGTCGCCGCGACGGTTCCATGCTTGAAGTTGAAATTACATCTTGTGAATTAACGTTTGAAGGGAGGCCCGCGCGGTTGGTCGCCGCGGAGGACGTGACCCGGCGACGGCGAATCGAGCGCGAGCGCGACGAAACGCATCGTCGCGAACGCCTGGCGCGGCGCGAGGCCGAATCCGCGGCGCAGGCGAAAGATCGCTTCCTCGCGACCCTCAGCCACGAACTCCGTACCCCGCTCACGCCGATCCTCACCGCCGTTACCGAGTGGCTCGACGAGCGAACTCTCGACCCCGAACTTCGCGAACTCCTCGATCTCGTCCGCCGCAACGTCGACCTTGAAACGAGACTCATCGACGACCTCCTCGATCTTAATCGCATCGGCCAAGGAAAATTCGAGATCAAACGCGAAAGGGTCGAAATCGATCGGTTAATCAATCGAGCTATTGAAATATGCAGGTATGATATTGATTCAAGCGGAGTCGACGTCGTGTTCGTCGATCGAACGGCGGGGATGACGATCGAGGTCGACGCGGCTCGGATGCAGCAGGTGATCTGGAATCTGATCAAGAACGCGCTGAAATTCACTCCCGAGCGCGGCGTGGTGACGATCCGTTCGTCGGTCGTCGATCAATTCGCCGACGGCGAGAATCATCAAGGAAGATTCTGGCGTATGGAAGTGATCGATACGGGGGTCGGCCTCGATCCGCGTGCGCTCGAACGGATCTTTCAACCGTTCGAGCAGGAAACCTCGCGGCGGTTTCGAGGGGCGCCGGGGCTAGGCCTTGGGCTGGCGATCTGCCGATCGATCGTCGAGGCGCACGGCGGAACGATCGGCGCCGCGAGCGAGGGCCCGGGACGAGGCTCGACCTTCACCGTCGAGATCGAAATCGCTCGGCCGAATCTCGCCGGCGAAATCCATATAAGATCACATGAGAAAGAATCGCCACAAAGATTGGACGCCCAGTCGCGATCGAAGCGTCGCTTATTGAAGGCGACGAAACCGCGGCGGATCCTGCTCGTCGACGACGATTCCGACACGCTGAGCGTTCTTTCTCGTTTGCTCAAAAGACGCGGCCACGAGGTCGAAACCGCTTCGACGTTCGCGGGAGCGCTCGATCTGGCGCGGATGCGCGAGTTCGACGTTCTCATCAGCGACCTCGCACTCGCCGACGGCGACGGCCTCGAATTGATGCGTCGGCTTCGAGCCGCGGGGGTCGCGGGAGGAATCGCGCTCACGGGCCTCGCCTCCGACGCCGACATCGCCTCGGGGCGCGAAGCCGGCTTCTCGGTCCATCTGCTTAAGCCGATCAGCTTCACTCAACTTGAAAGCGCGATCGATCGCTTACCGATTCGCGATTAACTGTTTTTATTTGCGAATATACGTTCATTAAAGTGTGCGGTTACGCTTATTCGACATCGTTTCCGTCCGCCGATCCGAATTTGGGTCACTTGTTTACATATGTGAGATAAGCGACATAATCGCTTTTAAACGATCGGCTCGGAGGACGTCCGCGTCGGCGCTTGGACAGTCCGGAAACCGTCTTTCGCGGTCGGTATTACGCGGCGACGGCGATCCGTTATGAGATGGCGAATCTGTACGGTTACGAACCTTTATGGGAGGGCGAACCTCCTGGTGAGACGCCTGCTTATATTTCTTTATAATATTCGCCGGCTCGGTCGGCGACTCGCCCTATCGGAATCGGTCTTCCGCGGTCGGCGACCTGAACGGACGGCGATCCGTTATGAGATGGCGAATCTTTACGGTTACGAACCTTTATGGGAGGGCGAACCTCCTGGTGAGCCGCCTGCTTATATTTCTTTATAATATTCGCCGGCTCGGTCGGCGACTCGCCCTATTGGAATCGGACTTACCTGATCGGTGATCTGAAGGAAGGGAGAACCGCCGTGAGTCACGAATCGAAACAAATATCATAATTATAATTATATTATATTGCTAATGATATATTTAATGCTTTCCATTCGCGTCGGCGAAGCGGGAGTTTCGATCTCCTTCAAACCGAACCTTCTCGGCTCGTCGCGGGAGGGGTGATTATCGTATCATGCTTAAGCGAAAATCGTTTCCCCACGGCGCCGGAGAAAAACCCCTTGTCGCTCGTTTTTGACGATCCCGAACCCGAAATCGGCGACGAGAACCTTCCCGCGCCTCCCGCGATCGCTTCGCGCCCGATGAAGATCGGCTCGGTTCCGATCCCTTCGCGGTTCTTTCTCGCGCCCATGGCGGGATTCACAAGCCTCGCGTTTCGTGTCGCGGTCCGTGAACTCGGCGGTTTGGGATTGGCGACGACCGATCTCGTCAACGCGCGATCACTCATCGAAAAAAGGACTCGATCGCTCGAAATCGCCGAAACGAACGAACACGATCGCCCCGTCGCGATCCAGATCTACGGGAACGTGCCGCACGAAATGATCGAGGCCGCCAAACGCGTCGTCGATCTTGGAGCAACGATCGTGGATATCAATATGGGATGTCCCGTTCGGAAAGTCGTCCGATCGGGAGGGGGATCGGCGCTGCTGTGCGATTCGGGGGGCGCGGCTCGGCTCGTCGAGGGAATCGTCGCCGCGGTGAACGTGCCTGTGACGGTGAAAACGCGGCTTGGCTGGGACGACGAGAACCCGACCGCTCCCGAATTGGCGCGTGCTCTCGAGCGAGTCGGCGTCGCGGCGCTGATCGTTCACGGGAGAACGCGCGCCCAGGGATTCAAAGGCCGAGTCGATCGGATCGGCATCGGCCGGGTCGTCGACGCGGTCGAATCGATGCCCGTGATCGGCAACGGCGACGTTCGGTCGATCGCCGACGCCGAACGGATGTTCCGCGAATCGCGGTGCTCCGCGATCTCGATCGGCCGAGGAGCGCTCGCCGACCCCTTCTTTTTCCGTCGCTTATCAAACTGGGCCGAGACGGGCGATCCCGGACCCGATCCGACGTTCGACGAGCGCGTGAACGTTATGGAACGTTGCTTCCGAGGCCTCGTGGAACTTCGAGGCGAGAAAATCGCCTGCCTCCAGTTTCGCAAACTCGTTAAATGGTATTATCATTTCACTCACATGCCTAAGTCTATTTATCTTAGCATGATTAATTTGGCGAGCGTCGCCGCTTTCGACCGCGCCCTCGTTTCGATCCGCGCCGCGGGGCCTTCTCGACCGCTTGGAAGCGGATCGAAAATTCACATTCCCGTTCCCTCGGGCCCGATCGATAAATGGTAGATCGCAATTAAGTGAAATTAAGGATTACTCGGATAATTATCGATCGAATCGAGAGGTTCGGCCGAATCGGCCGCGAGATACGCGCCGCGCTCGCGGATCGAGGCTTTCCTCGGGGCGTGAGCGAATCGGCCGCCGCGACGGCTTCGTTCGATCAAGGTCGCGGTTCGTCGCGACGCTAGGAGGAATCCGATCGTCGCCGCGATCCAGACGATCGCCGACGTCGTCGTAATCGCAAAGCCGAGCGTGAACCCCGGGGGATCGTAACGCAGTTCGATCTTATGCCGTCCCGCGGAACGAAGCGGGATCACGCGATGCGCATGATCGCCCCGGATGATCGCGGTCGGAACCCCGTCGACTTCGGCCGACCAGCCCGGCATCCACGTGTCGGCGATCACGAGCAGCCCCGGCGCCTTCGTCGTCGCTTCGATAAATACATGATCAGGATCTGTTGCGTTGTAGGTCGCCGCGACGAACGGCTGTCTGGGACCGTCGTCGAGGATCGGCTCGAGATCCGTGATTACATATTCACGCGGGTTAATTTTAATGAATAGATCGAGCGTCCGCTTCGCCTCGCGCACCGTGATCGATCGGGGGACGACGTAAGCTCTGGGCAAAACCGTCGGATTCCGTTCGATTCGCCACGCGGTTCCGTTCCAGTTTCCCGATTCGTCGACGGGCCACGAGAGATCGCTCGCGATCGGGCCCGAGACGACGTAAGCGACGTTCATCCGATCGAGCACGGCTTGCCGGACGAGCTCCGTACGCGCCGTCGCGGGATCGTTTTTCTCGGCCGAAGTCGCGGTCGGCTCGATCCGCGGCCGAAACATGTCGAAGAGCGTTCGGTACAGATCGGCGGAGTGTTGAATCTGGAATGAATCATATACGTTGATTTTTTCAATACCATGTATTCGCGCACGTAGATCCGAATAAAAAGTGTCGTGAGCGCGGATCCGAAAAGCCCCCTCCTCGCGACGATCGACGAGCGCGTTTGAGATCGGATCGGGACCGAGAAAAACGCTCGGCGGGGCGGTTCGCAAAACTCCGTGCGCGTGGATCGTGAGTTCCGCGACCGCGAGCGCCGCGAACGCGACCGCGACGCGTTTTTGACGTTTGGGATAACGCGTTCCCAGCGCCATGAGAGCGGTCGTTCCCAAAGCGGACGTCAAAAAAATCTTGTCTTTGGCGATCGTCGCGGCGGCGAGGATCCACCGATTCGCCTCGCGTTTGTGGTTCTTCCCGCGGTCGCGCTCGGTCGGCGCGGAACGCGAAGCGTTGGGATGAACGTCGCGGTTCAGCCCCGTCGCCGCGGCGAGGATCAACCCCGCGATTAAAAGCGCGACGATCGGAGCGAGAAGCCTGCGATATCGTTTCCAGAGCGATCGCCAAGCCGCTTCGTCGTTCGCCGAGGCGAGCGCCAGGAAAGCCTCGGCGCCCAAGCCCGCGAGCGCCGACGCTCCCAACGAAGCCAAAAACAACGATCGTGACGGAACCCGGAATCGATCCATTCCGGGGATCAATTCATAAAATAAAGCAAATAACACGAATCGGCGTCCGGCGGCGAACGCGACCGAAAGTAGGGTCGCCGCCAACAGGCCGAGCCTCAGCGCCCGATCGCGATACCGCGTCGCGCCGATCGCCGCCAACAACAACGGCGCCCAGCCGATCGATAAAAGAGGCTCCCAGTAATTGTCGTGGCCGAAATAATCGGCGGGACCTCCCAGCGCCTTGGGAGTGATCAACTGAAAGAAATTGAGAAAGTTAATATGATACGAACTCGCGTGCGCGATCGACCGTTTGCTTTCGGCGAGCGCGTAGCGGTTCGCCGCGGCGTCGGGGACGACCTCGATCGCGGTCAGTCCGAGCGCGACGATCGTGATCGCCAGCGGAACGAAAAATGACGCCCGCGGACCTGGAGGCGAGAAGACACGCGATCGACCCCGATCGTGCGGGGGATCGAAACGAATCGAAGCCGTCGACCGAGTCGAACCGGTTACGGGTTCGGCCGATCCTTGAATCGCTTTCTCCGAGATATCCGAATGCGTTGTTTCTCGATTCCAGGCGCCGTTCCAGGCGATCCGCGCCCAATCCCAGCACCACCAACAACCCAAAATAATTAACAGGTAGTAACCTTCTTGCGGATGTCCGGTCAAAAGCGAGAGCGCCAGTATCCAGGGCAAAGCGATCGCGCCCCGCAAATCGCCTTTACGCCGAACCAAATTCGCCGAAAGCGCCCACGGATACCAGCACGCTCCCCAAACGTGCGGATAATGACCTTCAAATGTTTGCGCAATAAGATAAGGAGACGTTTCAAAACACGCCGCTGCGACGACCGCGCCGAACCGGCCGACGCGAGCGATTCGGAGGAAAAAATAAACGCCGAAGCCCCCCCAAAGCAGGTGCGCCGCGGTAAGCCAGCCGAGCGCAGCGGGCGCCCGCGTGAACCACGCGATCCAGCCCGGCGGATAAAACAACCCCGCCTGGGGATTGCCCAATCGGGGCCGGCCGCCGAATCCCGCGGGGTCCCAGTAGGGAACGCGACCAAGATCGCGCACAGCGTCCAAAATCGACGCGCGTTGAGGAAGGAAAATCCGCGTCAAATCGTTCCCAGGTTCACGCTTGCCGCGGATTAAACTGTCGACGCTGGGACGAACGGGATCGACCAATAAATTTTTCGGCGATGCGATCAATCGAGCGAACGAAACGCCGAGAACCGCGACGAGCGAAAGCGCGATCGGCCAAAAGCGACCTCGGCCGCGATTCGTCCCCTCCGCAGTCATCCCGTCGCCTCCCCGTTTGAAAATATCTTTGTGATGTAAGAATAAGTGATCCTAAACCGCCGTTCGGCTCGCCGTCTTCGTCGCGGCGTGTCGAGCGTGCGGAGTCCGAGTCGTTCGTCCCTCGCGGATCGTCCGCACGAGTTCAAAATAGCGGTCGAGATGCGCCGTCTCGGACCAGTCGGTGATCCTTGTCTTGTAGCCGCGGTGCGCCAACTCGTCGCGAAGGTCGTCGTCGTGGACGATCCGCCGGAGCGCCACGAGAAGCTCGTCGGAAGTCCGATATCCGATCCCCCCCCCCGACTGCACGCCCGTTTCGGCGAGCGCGCCTCCGCCCAAGTGTACAACGACAGGAGTCCGAACGGCGAACGCCTCGAGCACGACGTAGCCGAACGTCTCGGGAAAAAGCGACGGAACGACGACGGCGCGAGCGCCGTGAAACAGCCGCGCCAAACCGGGACCGTCGAGCAACCCCTCGAAGCTTACGTTCGTCATACCGCGCGCCAGCTCGCGCAAGCGGGCCTCGTAAGGCCCCGTTCCCGCGATCCGCAGATCGACCTCCGGAAGCAACTTCATCAGCGGAATTAATTGTTGAAAACCTTTCATCCGAACCAATCTCCCCGCCGCGGCGAGGTACGGCCTGCCTCCGTTCCAGGAGATCGGCTCCTCGTCTTCAATCCCACCCGACCAATCGTCGGGAAGGAAATAAGGCAGGTGAACGAGCGGAGCGCCGACCCCTCGACCACGATGCTCCTCGAGAGCGTGCCGCGACGGGAAAAGGAGCGCGTCGAGTTCGCGTAAGCCGCGGTCGATCGCTCCCGTATACCGCCAGATTTGAGGCGGGCGACCGCCGACGAGCGAGCACCGTACGCATTCGGGGCCGTCGCACGGCTTGCTGTTGTATTTCCAGAGCAAATGCATCGGGCAGATCAGCCAATGCTCGTGCGCGGTCATCATCCTCACCGCGCCTCGACCCAATTCGAGCACTCCCGGACCGCCGATCAACGAGATATTATGAAAGTGAACGACATCGGTATCGACCGCGTCGAGAACCTCGCGGAGCGCCCCGGCCTTGAAGAACGGACGACCCGTCATCTGGGTGGCGAGAGGTGAAAGGACGCCGAGACCGCTTTTGAGGCGATGAACGTGCAAACCGTCGGGGGGGTTGTACGACCGGAGGGGGTGTTTGCCGCGGACGGCTTCGAACGCGTCCGAGCACGAGAAAACGTGGACCTCGTGGCCGCGGCGACAGAGCGCCCGCGTCAATCGGTCGACGTACGCCGCGTCCCCGCCGAAACTCTCGGCGCCAAAGAACGTCGTCACCATGCCGAATTTCAAGGCGGCGACCTCCTGTCGCTCGACGACGGGCGTCCTTGCCCACGCCCGCTCCGTAAAGGTCGGGCGAGCGGCGACGTTGTCGTCGAAGACGGCCGATCCGTCAAGGCGGATTTCGCCGCGGATTCCTTCAATCTCCTCGATCGGCGCGACAATCCAAACAAAATAAATATATCTGGATGAACTGATTTTCGCGAGGGTTCGGGCGCGAGAGGTTTTCGCCGTCCAAGCTTCGCCCGGGCGTACCCTATCGATCGGGTTTTATCGCGATTCGTACGCGTTAAGGTTCGTGCGCCGCGGGTTTGGAAGCGGTTCGATCGCTCGCTTAGGCCTTGAATCGTCAATCGCTTGCGCTCGGCAAGATTCGCCAATCAAAGACGCGGTCGAGGCGAAATGTTTTTTCATATGTAATAATATGACAAATCGCATTAAGATAGAATATTCCCCCTTTTTGAAGAAAACCGAGCGGGGTCGCATCGCGAGGCTGATTGAGAGTTCGGCCACAGGGATAAACGAAGCGAATCGTTCGCTTCCGATCGATCGCGGCTTGAACGTCGTCCCAGCCCGCCGGTGGAGGAACGCGAATCGCCGCGTGATCTTTGAAATAAAAGGTTTTGAGCCGATCGCACGACGATCGACCGAACATCATCCAAAGAGCCTTCACGCGGCCGCAATCTCCGAGCGCTCGATGCGTGTCGGTCGCGTCGAGGCCGAAATAATCCGCCAGGCTCGGCAAACTGTAAGATTTCAGGTCTTTCATGCCCAGATAAGTCGATTCGAGCGTGTCGACGATCGGATGACTCGGGATCGGCACGCCCCTCCGGCCGAGTTCGCAACCGACAAATCCCGCGTCGAATACCGCGTGATGCGCCAACAGAAGGGTGTTTCGAGAGTCTCCCAGAAAGTCGACGAACTCGGGCAATATCGCGCTCGCTTCGGGGGCGTGCGCAACCATCGCGTCGCTGATTCCGTTCACTTCAAACGCGCCGTGAGACATCGGCTTGTCGGGCCTGATCAACGAATGAAACCGAGCGATCTCGCGCCCCGAGCCGTCGAACCGGATCGCCCCCAACTCGACGATCCGGTCGGTCATCGGCCAAAGCCCCGTCGTCTCGACGTCGAAGGCGACGAACTCGGTTCCTCCATCAAAAATCTTTGGTTGACTCATATCGTTAATTCGTTACCGGATCTTTTCGGCGAGTCGTTTGGTAAGTCGTTCGAGCGCCGGGCTTCGGTCGTATTCGTCGAGATGGACGCTGATCAGACTGAAGGTCGACGAATCGGCGAGCGCCGCCGCGAGCGCCGCGTCGAGTTCGGTTTCGAACCGAACCTCGTATCCCTTGCCCGCGCCTAAAACATCCGGGATCTTATGATACTTCCAATCAAGAATATTATTGAACGTTCCATCAAGGAGGAAACGTTCGGTCGTGTACCCGTGATTGTTCAAGACGATGACGATCGGGTTGAGCTTGTTTTTGACGATCGTCGAAAGCTCCATTCCCGTCATCTGGAACGCGCCGTCGCCGACGAGGACGAGGGCGCGCCACGCGGGGCTCGCCTTGCAAACGCCGACCGCGGCGGGAACCGCGAAACCCATCGACGTATAATACGCCGGGCTGATGAATTCGGTTTGTCGGCTCATCGCCAAATCGACCGCTCCGAAGAGCGAATCGCCGACGTCGGCGATCACGCACATCTGCTCTTCAAGCAAAAGGTTGACTCGCTCGAACAGCCGGGCCGACGTGACGGGAGCGTCGCTCCGCGCCGGAACGCTTTCGACAAGCTTGGGACGCTCCGGAATCGGCGACCTCGCGAGCTTGATATCGAGCGCTTTTAAACCCATAATAAAATCATCAAGGCGAATATCGCGATAATGATGGCGGCGAATTTGAAGATCCTCGCTCGTCGCGTTCACGCATCGCGAGGGATCGAGCTTGGCGGTGAACATGCCGAGGTTGAGATCGGTGAGAAAGCAACCGAGCATGAGCAGGCAATCGGCCTCCTCGACGCGTTTCGTCACCTCTTCGCGTCCCATAGCGCCTTCGTAAACCCCCACAAAAAGCGGGTGAGATTCGGAAATCACGCTTTTGCCCAGAATCGTCGTGGCGATCGGCATCCCCGTCGCCTCGGCGAGCGCGAGCATCTCGTGCTGGAGTCCAAAACGGTGAATCTCGACGTCGGCGAGAATCATTGGTCGTTTCGCCGCGACCAGCATCTCTTTCGTTTCCTCTAGCGCTTCATGAAGCGCTTCGGGATCGCTGGGAGGCGCGGAAAGCGCTTGACGATATGTGACCGGCTGTTCATTCAAAACCAGATCGCGGGGGATTTCCAGATAAACCGGTCGTTTATAACGATGTACCGCGGCGAGGACGCGATCGATTTCGCGAAACGCGGTCGTCGGGTCGTCGATCACCGCCGACGCCGCGGTGATCTTCTGGAACACCTCGAATTGCGTCGAAAAATCGCGCACCTTGTGATGTAGCAAGGGGTTGCGTGCGCGTTCAGAGACTCCAGGAGAGCCCGAGAGAACGATCACGGGAGATTTCTCGGCGTAAGCCCCGGCGACGCTATTACAAAGGCTAAGACCGCCGACGCAATACGTCACACAGACGCAACCGACTCCATTAACCCGCGCGTACGCGTCGGCCGCGTAGCCCGCGTTGTCTTCGCGGGTCATGCCCACCACTTCGATCGCGCTCTCGTCGAGCATCTGATAAAGGCCGAGAACGTAATCACCCGGGATTCCAAAGATATGACGCACACCGAGCTCGCGGAGGCGTTCGATCAAGTAAGCGCCGATCGTGCTGGTTTTGCTTTCGACGTGATCTCTCGGGTGGGTCGCGGACAGTGATACGGCCATCGGTTGGCTCCTTGATAAGCGAAAGAAGTCGTCGGAAGAGCACGAGGCGATCGAATCGCCCACGGGTCGCGGCGCCCATATTATTGTAGTCGTCACACCGCGAATCCGAAGGTTCGCCGTTCGGAAAATCACACCCGGTCGCGGCGGTTCGACGGCCGAATAATCAAACCCCTTCGCGTCCGTTCAACGGCCGAATAATCAAACCCCTTCGCGTCCGTTCGCCGTCCGGAAAATCAATCCCGGTCGCGTCCGTTCACTGGAGAACGAAACAAGATGAAAGCTTACGAAATCACGTTCGACCGCCGCCGACAATGAATCATCGTAAAGACTTATCATCAAGAATTGCAACGGCCGATCGAACCATCTTCTCGAAAGAGGAGCTTCCCGCCGGCCGATCGAACCATCTTCTCGAAAGAGGAGCTTCCCGCCGGCCGATCGAACCATCTTCTCGAAAGAGGAGCTTCCCGATCGAAGTGCGCTCGGCGCCGAACGCCGATCCCGCGCACGGCGCTTTAGCGAGAACGTTCATCGATCGTGATCTCAAATAACAATTATATTATTGATGTTTAGTGATTTGTTCCAATTGGGTGCGGAATTTGACGATCGCGGCGCGGGACGAAGGTAAAGCCGAGAGGTCGCGTTCCTCGCGCGGGTCGGCGGCGAGATCATAAAGTTCTTCGCGTCCGTCGGAATTACGGATGTAAACCTTGCCGTCGGCGATCAGCGACTTCATCGGCCCTTGCCAGGCGGGGGGACAGCTTTCGAAGTCGAGGTTGCGTTCGCGAATCGAGACTTCGGTCAGAATGGGATCTTCTTCGGGGAGCGCGTTCGGGTCTTTCGGTTTCCAGAAGCGCGCCAGCGAACGTCCGGGAAACGGCGATCGATCCTCCAAACCGAGGAGGTCGACGACGGTCGCGGGAATATCGCGAAGCGACACGGGATCGGCGACGACTCGACCCGCGGGGACGCCGCGTTCGGGAGCTACGATGATCAAAGGAACCCTCGTCTCGCCGCGATAAAGGCTTTTGCTGTGCCCGTAAACCTGATGTTCACCCCACATTTCGCCGTGATCGCCGGCGATCACAATCGCCGTGTTTTTCAGCTCGCCGCGACGTTCAAGCTCTTCAAGATATACACCTAATTGTTTATCCATATAGGCGATGCAATCGTCGTAGGCGTCGCGCGCCAGTTCGAGTTCGCGGTCGGATAGTTGCGATTTGGGGATATCGAACCAGGTTTTAAGCATCGCCTTATCCGATTCGGAGACGGGCTCGTTCACGAATTGATACGAGTTTCCCTCGGGAAGGAGGAACGGGTCGTGCGCGTCGGTGTAATTCAAGAAGGCGAAGAAAGGTCGCCCGTCGCGGCGGGGGGACGACAACCAATCGAGCGCCTCGCGATCGACCGTGTCGGCGAATCTCCCCTCGCAATTTCCTCCCGGAATCGCGACGCCCCACCAAATCGCGAGATCGAACAATCGAAATAGTATGCCATTACTTTTTAATATTTCAAACGTCGATATCTTACGATTTTCCGCATAATCATAATAGCGAACGAACCCTCGATCGAGTCCGAACCGCGCGTTGCAGTAAAAGGCGTTGCCCGCGAAGCCTCCCGTCGCGTAGCCCTCGGACGAGAGAAATTCGGCGAGGGTGGGAATCGATCGGTCGAGCGCGGCGCCGACGTTCGCTCCGGTTTCGAAGGCCCATTTCCCCGTGAAGATGCTCGCGTGCGAGGGAAGCGTCCAATCGGCGGTCGCACGCGCCTGCTCGAACCGCACGCCTCGCCGCGCGAGACGATCGAGATTGGGGGTCGTATCGCGGTTGTAGCCGTAAGCTCCAAGCGCGTCGGCTCGCACGGTGTCGAGGACGATCAAAAGGACGTTGGGAGAGGCCGGCTTCGCGGGGGGAAGGCTCGCCGCGGCGATCTCCTCGGCGGTTTGAACGCGGCGGTAAGTTATCCCGATGAAAATCGCGTCGAACGCGATCAAGACTGGCAAACTGAGCGTGACGACCCGACCGAACTCGGTCGATCGCTCACGGATTCTCCGCGCCAAAAAAGCCGCGACCCCCGCCGTGATCGCCAAATACGCTAACA
Organism: Planctomycetota bacterium; assembly: GCA_021791715.1. Lineage (GTDB taxonomy): Bacteria > Planctomycetota > Planctomycetia > Isosphaerales > Isosphaeraceae > JAKBCQ01. The sequence continues at coordinate 26,507 of JAJYWB010000052.1, forward strand.
CATACATACCTTGAATCGCAAACGCGACGGGGAGGATCGTCAAAAAGCAGTAGCCGAAAACAACCCAACGGAGAACGAGAGTCGATCGCGGACGAATCGCGACGATCAGGCTCGCGATCGCGGTCGCGGCGGCGAAGATCGCCAAATTCGCGAGCGGCGCCATCCAGATCCAGTTGCGATTGACGCGCAAGAGTTCGGGCATGATACGCGGATCGATCGCGTCGCGAATCAAGATCGCGGCGACCTCGAGCGGCCCCGCGACAAGGCCGAACCAGAACCCCGTCGCAATCGTCGCGATCAGGCCGAGGCGATGCTCGCGAGGAATCGCGACCGCGTTTTCGGTTTCGCCCGATGAGCCGGCCGCGGCGACGAACTCCCGCCGCGCGAACGCCGTCGCCCCCTTCGTCGTCGATCGCGTCATCAATCGATCCTCCTTGATCTTTTGATATTTCAACCAATCGCGGTCGCTCCGATCGTCGATTCGTCGTCGATCACAATCGGGCTAGCGGATATTTGCATGATTATTTTTTCATGATTTTGCGCGAGACGGTCGCGACGAAGCGGAGGGAATTCCGTCCCATCATCAGCAATCCGCCGACGACGATCGCGACGACCGAGGTCATGGGAAGGAAGGTATCGGGACCGAGATAGGCGAACGTCATCGCTTCGAACTCCTTTGTGGAAGCGGGGTCGATTCGTTTCGGTCGTCGTGAACCGGCGAGTTCAGGGCGAACCCGAGAGATCGTCGACGACGGTTGAGAAGACCACGTCCTTGGATGGAACCTCGTGTTCCACCACGTTTCGACCGGCGTGAGTTATAAAACGAATCGGCGGGAGCGCGAAGACGGATCGAACCGATCCCGACCGTTTTTCAAGGGCATTTTTCGCGATTTATCACCAATTCTCAGGCGATTGTAAAGTGGATTTTAAAATCCGTGTCGACGAGATGCGATATCGAAGCGATTCGTTCCCCTTCGGGTCCGAAACGACTCTCGGTTTCACGCTTTGAACTCGACCGTCGATCCGTTAGCTTATTCTTGAGTCCGGAACGAAACCTTCAATCCAAGCCGTTATCGACCGCCCAAGCCGTTATCGACCGCCGCTTTGTTCAGAAACGATCGCGATCGTTATCTCGCGGATCTCGATCGGAACCGAATTCTCAAAAAGGCTTGCAAAGTATTTTATGTTCACAAAAAAAATCAAGCTTGATGTTCTTATCAAAAATCATTTCAAGCCGATTTCGACCGATCGTTTAGCGCTGACCGAACGAAAGTTTCCCGACCGCGTCCGATCCGACCTGCAAAAGGGCCTGGAACGTTTTCTCGGCGACGGAGTCGCGATTCGCGGATTTCTCGGTATTTTGAACGTTTATGGTAATACGATGGGGATTGATTTCGCGGGTTTATTGGTGAAAGGTCATCGCGAATATCATCCGTCGCCGCCGGTTTACGACGAGGTCGACGTCGGCGAGGATCGACCGATCCGCTGTCTGAAAAACGGCCTCTGGTTGCTCGAACGAGAGGGAATGAAGTTCGCCGTCCTGATGGAACGACGATTTCAATTCGAACGACCCGAAGGAATCAAGGTGCAGGTGGCCGCTCTCGACGACGAACACGGCCTCGACGAGGCCGGCAAATTGTTCGACCTCCTCGAAGACGCGGTCAAAAAATCGGTTTCCTACCGCGGCAAGATTCTTTCACTCGAAAACAATGATATGTATACAGGAGAATCAACTGGAATTCGCGTTCATCGCTTGCCGTCGATCGATCGGGATCGCGTGATTCTGCCGTCTCGGACTCTCGAATTAATCGAGCGTAACGTTCTAAGGTTTGTCGATCAGAGATCGAGGCTCGCCGAGCGGGGCCAGGCGACCAAGAAGGGGCTTTTGTTTTACGGACCGCCGGGGACGGGAAAAACGCACACGATTCGATACCTCGCCGGCGCTTTGAAGGGACATACCACGCTTTTGATCACCGCGGAGCAAATCACGCTATTATCTGAATATATGACGTTAGCTCGTCTCTTGCAACCCTGCCTTGTCGTGATCGAAGACGTCGATTTGATCGCCAAGGATCGTCGAGAGATGTCGGGACCGTGCGAGGAGGCTCTTTTGAATAAGTTGCTCAACGAAATGGACGGCCTCAATCCCGACAGCCGGATCCTCTTCATTCTTACGACGAATCGGCCCGAGACGCTCGAATCGGCGCTCGCTTCGAGGCCCGGTCGGGTCGATCAGGCGATCGAATTCCCCCTCCCCGACAATCTCGGACGCGAGCGACTCGTCGATCTTTATTCCAAAGGGCTTTCGGTTTCCGACGACGTGAAACGCGAGATCGTCGTTCGCACCGCGGGGGTGAGCGCGTCGTTCATCAAAGAATTGATGCGCCGATGCGCTCAGTTCCAGCTCGAGCGAAGCGACGACGGCGCGGTCGAGATCGACGACTTTGAGTTCGCGCTCGACGAGATGCTCTTCAGCGGCGGGTCGCTCAATCGCAAACTGCTCGGGGCGTCGATCGAGGGTGATCATTCATGTCGATAAATAATCAATCAACGCCCCTCAAGGCCGACCGCCGTGCATGGGGTGTTTGCTGGCTCCTCTTCGCGTCGACGACGCTTTGCTACATGGACAGGCAGGCGATCGCGCTCGTCGCCGTGAATATCAAAAGCGAATTTCATATTAATAATGAAATGTTCGGCTGGGTGATCTCGGCGTTCGCACTTTCGTACGCGTTGTTTCAGGTTCCCGCGGGATTTCTCGCGGACCGTTACGACGTGAGGCGGACGTACGCGATCGCGGTATTGGCTTGGTCGATCGCGGCGATCGCGATGGGGTTCGCTCCGACGCTCTTGATCTTGATGCTCCTGCGCGCCGCTCTGGGAGTCGGCGAGGCGTTCAACTGGCCGTGCGCGCTCAAAACCACCGAACGGCTCCTCCCCCCGGCCGACCGAAGCCTTGGAAACGGTATATTCAACTCGGGAGCCGCGGTCGGAGCGGTTCTCACGCCGTTGATCGTGCCGATCGTCGCGGCGCGATTCGGCTGGCGGGTCGCGTTCGCGATCGTCGGCGGCCTGGGCTTCGCGTGGCTCGCCGCGTGGGTCGCTTCGGTCCGCGGAGAAACGGGAAGAAAGATCGGTCGATCGCCCGCCGACGATCAAGCCGATACCGAACAAGATCGTACCGATCGATATCTCTCACATAAAAGCGATCCCGATTCCAACTTTCCGGTCGGCGATTCTCGCTCACGTTTACATCAACATTTATTAACATACAGTATTTTCTTGATTCATACGATCGTATCGAGTTTGATCGGGATCGCGTGTTATCGATCGGGGCTCGGATTGTACGCGATCTGGATCGCGATCGCGGTGTTCATGGTCGATCTGTTGATTTTGGCGGCGATTCTGCCGCGTCGCGTTTTGGCGGGGGCGGAATGGGCCGAGAGCTTGGGCGAGCTCGCGCGAAACCGCCGGTTCCTTACGCTCGCGATCGTGAGCATATCGGTTAACGTTTGCTGGCATTTTTTGATTAATTGGTTGCCTTCATACTTACAACAGGATCGCGATTGGAGATTTTTGATCGATCCCCCCGTGCGGTCAGGTTGGGCGATCGAACGTGGAATCGCGACGGTTTTGTCCGCCTTATCGAAACTGATTCAATCCGGCGGGGGCGACGCGGCTTCTCCCGAGAGGACGATCGCGGCGATGTTGAGCGCGATCCCGTTCCTCGCAGCCGATTTCGGCAATCTGCTCGGAGGCGCCGCTTCGCGCAAAACGTCGCGCTACGTTTCGTCCCCCGCCGCGGCGCGCGGGATCGTTATGTTTATCAGCGCGCTATTGATTTTCTCGGCGGTATTTGTCGTTAAAGTTGAAAGCGCGACAATTGTTTTGGCGTTGTTGGCGATCACGGCGCTCGGAGCGGCATCTTATATGGCGAATTACTTCGCGTTTTGCCAGGAGGTGTCGCGGCGCCATACAGGACTCGTCGTCGGTTATCTGGGCGCCCTAGGAAACCTCTTCGCCGCGGGTTTTCACCCGTTCGCGGGAAAAGTGCGCGATCAAACGGGGAGCTTCGGTTTGTTGTTCTTAATCGTCGGAATCCTCCCGTTTATCGGCGTCGCCGCGCTCGGCTTGGGTTGGGGCTGGTCGAGCGGAACGAACGAATCGACTTAAAGTTCATGTGGCGAGGGTCGCGATGGCGATCGACCTTAACGAAGCGATTGAACATCACCGAATGGGTCGACTTGATATCGCCGCGAGAGCGTATCGCGCGGCGCTCGCGGAGAATCCCGATCGATCGCGCGCGCTCCATTTGTTGGGATTGGTCGAGCTTCAATACGGTCGCGCGAACGCGGCTTTTGAACTGATCGATCGAGCGATCGCTCTTGATCCCAATGAACCTTCGTATCACGCGAGCCTCGCCGAGGTTCACTGGGCGCTCGGACGGCGCGACCTCGCCGTTGAAAGTCACCGTAAGTCGCTCGCTCTTAAGCCCGATCAGCCCGAAGTTTTGTGCAATCTCGGCGCGACACTTGTCGAACAAGACGATCTTGAAGCCGCGATCGCGTGTTTTCGCGCGGCGATCGGGCTCGCTCCGTCGTTCTTCGCGGCGCACAACAATTTGGGAAACGCGCTGCAACTTCGAGGGGAGCGGGTCGAGGCGATTCAACACTTGCGGATCGCGATCGCGATCAATCCCTCGTCGGCCGAGGTTCACGCGAACCTCGCGGGGGTGCTTTTCGATCGCGGCGAATACGCGCCGGCTCTTCAACACGCGGTCGAGGCCGTTCGGCTCGCGCCGCGATTCACGGTCGCTCGGGTTCGACTGGGAAACATCCTCCACGCGCTCGGAAGGGTCGATGAAGCCGAGACATGCTTGCGCGAAGCGATTCGGATCGATCCCGGATTTTCGGAGGCGCGCGCGGCGCTCGCGACGGTGCTCGACGATCTCGGTAATTCGGATCAAGCGACCCTCGAATATCGCGAGGCGCTGAGGCTCCGCCCGCGCGATCCCGCGGTCCTCGCGCGGCTCGCGACCAAACTTCGAGAAAAGCTTCCCGCCGACGATCGAGCCTTGATTGAAGATTTGCTCAAAGACTCGAATCTAAAATGCGATGAGAGACGCGATCTTCTTTTCGGTTTGGTTCAAACGCTCGACGCCGAGGGGGAATACGACCGCGCCGCCGTACTCGCGAACGAGGCGAACGCGCTGCGACGAGACGATTTCATCAAGCGCGGTATGAGATACGATCCCGATTCACACACAAGACTTGTCGATCAATGGATTCAAGCGTTCACTCCGGCGTTTTTTGAACGTGTTCGCGGTTTCGGGGTCGAAACCGAGCTGCCTGTCTTCATCGTGGGGGCGCCTCGTTCGGGAACGACGTTGACCGAGCAGATTCTGGCGAGCCTGCCTGGAGTCTTCGGAGCGGGAGAAACGCCGCTCGCACAAGAATGTTTTGACGCGTTGGTCGCCGCGACGTCGCCTTCGAATTCGCTCGACGAATGTTTAAGCAAACTCGACAAGGAAACGGCGCGACGGTTGGCGAACGATTGGTTGCGACGACTCGAGGCGACGGGGGGATCGGCCGCGCGGATCGTCGACAAGATGCCCGAGAACACGAGGCATCTCGGCTTGATCGCGGCGCTGTTTCCGCGCGCCAAAATCATCCACTGCCGGCGCGACCCGCGAGACGTCGCGATTTCTTGCTGGTTAACGAACTTCGGACGGCTCAACTGGGCGAACGATCCCGATCATATCGCTCGGCGGATCGCCGATCATCGACGGCTGATCGAGCACTGGCTCGCCGCGCTTCCCGCGCCGATTCTTGAGATCGATTACGAATCGATCGTCGCCGATCTGGAATCGGCGGCGAAACGGATCGTTTCGTGGTGCGGCGTCGATTGGAACGACGCTTGTCTGTCGTTTCACACGACGCGTCGAGCCGTTCTCACGCCGAGCGCGCATCAGGTGCGCCGGCCGATTTACGATCGATCCCCGAGTCGCGGACGAGCTTACGAGAAGTCGCTTCCAGCGTTGTTCGACAGACTTAGACATCATAATGTTATTTAATTGTTTTCGGCTTAAGTATCGGCGAGAGGTCTTGTGGATGCGATTGTTTTTGTAAAGTTATATAATTATTTCAAATGAAATTGGATTACTCCGAATGAAAAATTACGGGTATCGGCGGGTCTCGCTTGGAGGATAAGATGCGTTTGTTGCGCTAAGAACAAGCAAGCCGTATTCGACCGGCGTCGCCTGTGCGGGGGGACGAAATGGATCGGAGTCGTCTTCATTGGATTGGTCGATCGCTCGCGACGGTCGCGATCGCGGGGGTTTGCGCGGCTTGGTACGTCGCTTTCATGCCGCGTTTGGAATCGCATTATCGTCGCGTTGAACTCGTTCGATTGATGCGCGACGCCGATCCGAGGGCTCGCGATTACGCTGCGACCCTCACGCGCGAGCAAAGCGCCGGGGCGATCGACGCGGTTCGAGACGCGATGCTCGACGAATCACCGATGATACGAATTGAAGCTTTTCATGTTTTGTATCAACTTCGGCCCGACGATCCCGCGACGCTCGACGCTTTGATCGGCGGGCTTCACGATCCCGATCCGATGATCGATCGCGAGATCATGATCATTATTTCACAAGCGATCGGTCGGATGACGCACCCCCGGGTGAACTCGCTTCGCGCCGCGACGATCTTATCGGCGTTGATTCCGGTCGTCGCGACGGCGCGCGACGACGTGAAGGAGGAGGCTTTCAAGACGATCGGCGCCTGGACGCGACTGCTCGACAAGCGCGATCCCGAACAGGAGGCGCTCCGCGATTCGGCGATCGAGACTCTCGACCGGGGACTCTCGGATCGCAATCAAGACGTCAAGGTCGCGGCGGCGGAGGGGCTCGCCGCGATCGGTTCGGACTCGCGTCGATTCATCCCCAAAATCTTCGCGATCGCCGATTCGCCCGCGCTCGATCAAGAGCCGTATTACCTGCCGTCTCATCGATATCGACGTCTTCTATTATTACACTATATTCAATCAATTGATCCCGCGGCCGCCGCGGCGTACGACGCGATGATCGTCGCGTGGCTGGGAAGTTTAGACCCGCTCAAGCGCGAACAAGGGGCGAGATTTCTCGTCGAGATCGATCATGAAAGGTTCGACGCGATCGCTCAGGCGCTCGACAAACTGCTCGCATCGCCCCTGTTGAAAACAAGGTTCGAGGCTTCGAAGGCGCTCTTCGCGCGGAACCGGTTGGAACGCCGAGATCTGATCGAGTCGATCCTCGTCGAAGTGGGTCGATCGCTCGACGAGGATCTGGAAAAAAGGATCGGCTCGATCCGCATGCTTAAATCGCTGGGCGCGACCGGAATCGGATCGATCGTCGACCAGGCGACGCGCGATCTCGCCGATCCATCTTTAAGCGATTACCAATATGAGATCTTTTTGACGCTCTGTGAAATCGGCCCCGACGCGCGATCGGCGTTGCCGCTCATTCTGCGCGAACACGCCGATTCGCGTTCGAACCTGGCGCACTCGCCGTTTTTCGACGAACTCGTCGCGCGGATCAATCCCGCGATCGCCGATCATAAAACGCGCTGAGCGATCCCCTTCGCGAGTCGTCTCCAAAAAATTTCCGCGTCAAGATAAAGCGCGCCGCGCCTCCGAGAGTGAATCGTCGACAATGCCGAGCAACCGCGCTGATCGCGCACGTCTCGCGTTCCTTTCGCGTTCCTTCGCGATCGCCGGTGTGGCGCCTTGAGACTCCAAACCTGCATCGAACGTCTTAAGCACCGAAATAATTGACGTAACTCGTTCGCGGCAAGCTACTTTCATTTTTGTTGAAAGTTCCGATGGAATCGAACGGAACGAAATACGAGCCCTGCTTGTTCGGGTCGTCGCTGGTCGCTAGGATACTTTGGAAAGGGTTGTGTCCTTTAAGTCGCTTGATCGGCTTGGGAAGGCTCGAAAGCGATTCGACGGCGTCGCGATTTTCGCGGAATCGTCGCCGCTGATCGAGCCCGAACCGACGGACCCGACGACGAGTACGCGAGCGGCGCCTCGGCTTGACGATCAAAGCGTGATTTCTTGTGGATTCGTCCATTCCCCCCGGCGAATCAGGCTCAATCCGATTTTTGGTTTTTCGCCCGATTCGATTCGCTCGCGCATCGATTCGGGACGCGTTTTTGTGACGATCGAGTTCTCGTATCGAGTCCAACCTCGGGAGGATCGGCGCGTGACTTCGCGGTTATTATTGACGCCGGCAGTCGGCGTCTTGCTGCTGTTATCGGGCTGCGGCACGATCTGGGACGCCCCGGTCGGCTATTCCGAAAGCCCCAAATTGACCGGCGGCGAGCTCAAAGGCAAAACCAAGCTCCAAAAAGCGGTTCGCGCGCAACTCGATAAGCTTTACGGCCCCAATCCTCGCGATATCCGCGTCTTTCCAGGCTCGGGGCTGTTCAACGGCGGAACTTCGTTGGCGAACCTCGTGAAAGAAGGCAAAAAGGTTCGCGAGGTTAAATATGAGGTCGTCGATTCCATCACCGGCAAGAAATCTATCAAAACGCAGCACGGAGGGTACTCGCTTTATCGCCGCCATTGCCTTCATTGCCACGGCGTATCGGGAGACGGCGCCGGGCCGACCGCTCCCTACCTTTATCCTAGGCCGCGCGATTATCGCCCGGGGATTTTCAAGTTCACTTCGACAGGTCTCAATAAACCGACGCGCGACGACCTGCGAAAAACCCTCCTCTACGGCATCGCGGGAACGTCGATGCCCGCGTTCGACGCGATGTTGTCCGCCGACGAGATCGATCAAGTCGTTGAATATGTCGTTTTCTTGAGCATGCGTGGTGAGACCGAACTCGGATTGATCGACATCGCTTCGACGGTCGACGAGAAGGATGCCGCGACCGAACTTTCCGACGAGGTCGGCCTCGATACCGCCAAGGTCGTCGCGAACAAGTGGGTTCAGGCTTCGAACCTCGTCGTCGATCCTCCCATTCCTCGCGTTATCGCCGACGAGGCGAGCGTGAAACGAGGACGCGAGCTTTATCTCGGCCTTAACAAAACGGGAGGAAAGGTCGAGTGCGTCGCGTGCCACGGCCCGCAAGCGCACGGCGACGGTCCGTCGTTCGTCGATAAAACCGTGTTCGATAAGGTCGTGTTCTGGGAGAAGTCGATCGACGAGGCGATCGACGAAATCTATGAACACATGATTTTTGAACACGAAGGCAAGGTGGAAGCGGCGAAGAATCCCAAAGACGTACCGCCGCTGATCGCCAAGAAGGAATTCGCCGCGAAGGTGAAGAAGGCGTGGGGCGAGTCGCTCGACGACTGGCAAAATCCGCTCCGTCCGGCGAACCTGACGCTCGGTCGGTACAAGGGAGGAAGACGGCCGATCGACCTTTACTGGCGGATCGCCAACGGAATCAACGGCGCCAAAATGCCCGGTCACGCGAGCGCGATCAAGCCCGAGCAAATTTGGGATCTCGTCAACTTCGTGATCCAGCTTCCTTACGATCCGAACATGCTCGAAAACGCGCCCCCGCCCCCCGCGGCCGCGGTCGCCGAGCGTTGATCGAATCGAGCGATCGATCCCCCGCGTCAAAGGGGATCGACGCTTTAAACCAATGAGAAATCAGAGATTGATCGATGTCCTTATTTTTGATCGGGTTGGAATCGAGCGGGTCGAGCGGCGACGAGATCGATTCGAGTCGGGTTTAACCCGATCTCACTTGGTATCGACATGCCCTCGAACTTTTAATCGACCGAAACGATACATGGAGTCATCGCGTGCGTAACTGGAGCCTACTGTACATCGTGATGGCGGTTCTTTCCGTCATCGTCTGCATTTACGCTCCGTTCGATCCCAATTGGCGTCTGCCGCCGAACGTTTCGACGACGGGACGCGAAGTCGATCATCTCTTCGAGTTGATCATGGGGATCACGGGGCTGACGTTCGTCGGCGTATCGATCGCCTTCGGGATCGCGGCGTGGAAATTCACCGACGCCCCCGGCCGCAAGGCGAAGTATATGCATGGAAGCCAACGTCTTGAAATCGTCTGGACGGTGATTCCGGCGGGAATTCTCGTGTTCATCGCTCTCTATCAAATGGGAACGTGGACGAAGATCAAGTTCCGTTCGGAGGCGCCCCGCGTTCAACCGATCGCCGAGGTGAGCGCGCGACAATTCCAGTGGCTGATGGTTTATCCCGGCCCCGACGGTCGGTTGCACACCCCCGACGATCTGCACACCGTCAACGATCTGCACTTCGTCAAAGGTAAACCGGCGTTGATTTACCTCAAATCTCAGGATGTGATCCACTCGTTCTTTCTCCCTCAAATGCGGATCAAACAAGACGCTCTCCCGGGAATGACGATTCCCGTCTGGTTCGATTCGGACACGGCTTCGACCTCGGAACACCCCTTCGAGCTCGTTTGCGCTGAACTGTGCGGCTGGGGCCATTACAAAATGCGATCGAAGGTCGTCGTCCACGAGACGCAGGCCGAGTTTGACGAATGGGTGAAACAATCGCTCAAGGAACAAAATCGCGACCAGCTTAAATCCGCCAAAACGACGACGGCGGCCGTCGAACACAAGGGAGGAGAGTCTTTATGAACACCGAACACGCGCACGGCGATTCTCACGGCTCGGCCGCGAACGATCACGGCCACGGCGATCACGGTCACGGCGATCACGGTCACGGCCACGGCCATGAGATGAGCTTTATCCGACGATATGTTTTCTCCGAGGATCACAAGGTCATCGGTCTTCAGTTCATGTTCTCGGGTTTGATTTTCTTCATCATCGGCGGGCTGCTGGCGCTGGCGATTCGCTGGCAAATGGCGTGGCCCTGGTCGTCGGTGCCGATCCTCAGCCGCACGCTCTGGGCCGATTACGGATCGCGGATTCCGCCCGAGGTTTACACCAAGCTTTTCACGATGCACGGGACGATCATGATCTTTTTCGTGATCATTCCATTACTTAACGGCGCGTTCGGGAATTTCTTGATTCCCCTGATGATCGGCGCGCGCGACATGGCGTTTCCCAAGTTGAATATGTTCAGCTATTGGGTGATGTGGCCCGGGTTCATCATCATCTCGTATTCGTTCCTGGTCGGCGCCCCGGCGGCGGGATGGACGAGCTACCCGACGCTCGCGAACACTCCGTGGTCCGATCCGGGATCGCAATTCGGTCAAACGTTATGGTTGCTGGCGCTATTGTGCGTGGGGATCTCGTCGCTGATGGGGTCGGTCAATTATATGACGACGATCATCATGTTGCGCGCTCCCGGGATGAAGATGTTCCGCCTGCCGATGACGGTTTGGGCGATGTTCATCACCGCGACATTGCAGGCTTTCGCGCTTCCCGTTCTCACTTCGGCGCTGATCATGCAATTGCTCGATCGCGTCGTCGGCACGAACTTTTTCACCCCCTACGATTGGTCGGTCGCGAACGGACCTTCGGGGGTCGGCGGCGGAATTCCGCTGATGTGGCAGCACCTGTTCTGGTTCTATTCGCACCCGGCCGTTTATATCATGATCCTTCCCGCGATGGGGATGGTTTCAGACATCATCTCGACGTTCTCGCGCAAGCCGATCTTCGGCTATAAGCCGATGGTGTTCGCGATCGCGGGAATCGCGGGTCTCGGGTTCATCGTTTGGGGACATCACATGTTCCAAACGGGTATGAATCCGGCTTTGGGCGCCACGTTTATGCTGTCGACGATGATGATCGCTCTTCCCTCGGCGATCAAAACGTTCAACTGGCTGGGAACGATGTGGGGTGGGCGAATTCACTACACGACGCCGATGCTCAACGCGATGGCTTTCGTGTCGATGTTCGTGATCGGCGGATTGTCGGGAATCTTCATGGCGGCGACCCCGGTGGATATTCACATCCACGATACTTATTTTATCGTGGCGCATATCCACTACGTGTTGTTCGGCGGAAGCATGTTCGGCATCTTCGGAGCGATCCATTACTGGTTCCCCAAGATGTTCGGCAAGATGATGAACGACAAATTGGGCAAGATTCACTTCTTCCTCTCGTTCATCGCGTTCAACGGCACGTTCTTCGTCATGCACATCGTCGGCCTGCACGGGCAGCCGAGGCGCTACGCCGATTACACCGGGTTTGATTATTTGAACAATCCCGGAATTATCGGCATGAACCAGTTCATGACGTACAGCGCGATCATGCTGGGAGCGGCTCAATTGTTGCTCATTTATAACTTTATTTCGAGCCTGATCGCCGGTCCCAAGGCCGAGACGAATCCCTGGCACGCGAACACGCTCGAATGGACGGCGCCGTCGCCGCCGCCGCATTACAACTTTGAGACGATCCCCACGGTTTACAACGCTCCCTACGAGTACAGCCTTCCCGGTTTGGACAAAGATTATTTGCCCCAAACCGAGCGGTTGTCTCCCGAGCTCGCCGCGGCGACGGCGCATCTCGGCCACGGTTGAAACCGCGACGGCTCACGACCGCCGGGGCGCTCCGATCGAGCGTCCCCGGCTGGTCGCACTAAATTAAACTCGTCGATCCGACATGATGAATTGCTTGTTGGAATGATCATGAATCGTTCGACCGTCGTTGAAATCGAATCGAGACCTTTGGCTTATCGCCGGGGCGTTCACGCGCTCGCGATCGTCGCCGCGGCGTTCACCTGGCCGCTGCTGCTTTCGGGAGGCCAGGTGACGACTTACCGCGTGGGCATGGCGGTACCCGACTGGCCGACGACGTTCGGTATCAACATGTTTTTGTATCGTTTTGTCGATTCGACCTGGGGCGTTTTCATCGAGCACCGGCACCGACTGCTGGGGGCGGGGTTGGGGGTGATCTCGATCGTGCTCGCGGTTTGGTTCACGGTTCGCGAACGTCGACTCGGAGTCAAACTGCTCGGCTGGGGAGCGCTCGCGGGAGTCGTTTTACAAGGTTTGCTCGGCGGTCTGCGGGTGCGCAACAATTCGACCGAACTCGCTCTCGTTCACGGTTGTTCGGGACAAGCGGTCTTCGGGCTGATGGTCGCTCTCGCGGTCGTCACGAGCCGCAAATGGATCGATTCCGCGGCGTCACGTGATCAATCGGGTCGAATGCGGGCGTATTCTCTGGGATTTCTCGCATTGGTATACGCTCAAATCATCCTCGGGGCGATCTTAAGACATCTGGGCTCGATGTTAATCGTACATATTTGCACGGCGATTTGCGTGATCATCGCCGGCGGGGCTTTGTTCGCGGCATCGCGTTCGACCGGGACGGGATCGTCTTTGATACGAGTCCCCGCTTCGCGATTGCTCGCCGTGATCGCGACCCAGGCGTGCCTGGGGATCTGGGCGTGGTGGATGTTGCGGCCGTTCGACGGCGTCGCTCGTCGCGTAACCACCTTGCAGGCGATCGCGAGGACGGGTCATCAGGGAACGGGGGCGTTGGTTTTGGGCGCCGCGGTATCGCTCGTTTTATGGGCGTGGCGCCCCTGGTTCGCTCGCGTTTTCACGCGTTCATCAGATACGTTCGGATCTTCCACCTCGGTATCGGTTCGAGAATTGGAGGTCGTGGCATGAAGGCCGAAGCGGCGACTCTCACGGGTACGATCCCGCTCCCTTCGACCGTCGAATCGACTCCGAGTCGCTTCGCGGCGTTCGTTGAGCTGACGAAACCGAGGCTTACGTTCTTGGTTTTGCTGACGGTCGCGGCGGGCTACGTCGCCGGGGCGCGACGCGCGTCGAATCCCGCGGTCGTGCTCTGGACCGTGCTCGGAGCTGGGCTCGTCGCGGCGGGGGCTTCGGCCTGGAATCAGGTGTTGGAGCGGAAGCGCGACGCGAGGATGCGTCGGACGTCGTCGCGGCCGATTCCGGCGGGGATCGTGACGCCGATCGAGGGAGCGATTTTCGGCACGTTGATGGCGATCGCGGGATGCGTTTTACTCGCCGCGACTTCGCGACCGATCGCCGCGATCGTCGCCGCGTCGACTTTCCTGTTATACGTGCTCATTTACACACCGCTTAAGCCGAGGACGACTTTGAACACGGCGATCGGCGCGATTCCCGGGGCGTTGCCTCCGGTGATCGGCTGGTCGGCGGCGACGGGACGGTTGGGGATCGAGGCGACGGCGTTGTTTTTGATTCTGTTCCTCTGGCAATTTCCCCACTTTTTGGCGATCGCGTGGATTTACCGGGTTGATTACCGTCGCGGCGGGCACAAGATGTTGCCCTCGGTCGATCCCGACGGATCGATCACGTCGCGCCAGGCTTTCTGGTACGCGCTCGCTCTCGTTCCGGTCGGCCTTTTGCCGACGGTCGTCGGTCTCGCGGGGCCGTATTACTTCGCGGGTACCTTTGTCGTCGGGATTTTTTACCTCGTCGCGGCGACTCGTTTCATGACGACGACGAACGACGCCTCGGCGCGACGGTTGTTGTGGTCGTCGTTCCTTTATCTCCCCGCGGTTCTGGCTCTTTTGCTCGCGAATCCGACCCCCGACGTTCGAATCGCGGCGATTCCCGCGATCGACCGAGTCGTCGCCGTCGATTCCCCCTGATTTTACATGCGTTCACGTAAGTTTGTGAATTTTTAACCCCTTTTTCGGGACGCCGAGAGACGAAAGCAGGAAACGAAACGATGTCGCACGCCGCCACGATCCCGACGGGTCTGATCGCCGCGACCGCCCAGGCCGAGCCCCGCAAGGCTCCTCCGCCGAGTCCTGGGAAGGTCGCGATGTGGCTGTTTTTGGCCACCGAGGTTATGTTCTTCACGGGCCTGATCGGCTCTTACATCGTGCTCCGGGCCGGCAGTCCGAAATTCGCGTACGCGAATCTTTACTCGCCCGGGACGGTCGCCGAGAAGATTCCCACGGCGATCAAGAACGACCCCAAGCTCAAGCAATACACCTGGCCCCAGCCTTACGATTCGGCGACGAACCCCCTTTCGATCAATCTCACCGCGGTCAACACGTTCATTCTGATTTGTTCATCATTGACGATGGTGTTGGCGCTTTCCGCGATCCAGCGCGGCGATCAAAAGAATTTGACGAAGTGGCTGGCGGCGACGGTCATCATCGGATCGGTGTTTTTAAGCGTTCAGGTTTTTGAATATCACGAGCTGATGTACGGCAGGCATTATCCCGTGGGGATCAGCGCCACGGGGCATTTCCGACCCTCGGTAAGTCTGTTCGCGTCGTGCTTTTTCACGATGACGGGTTTCCACGGAGCGCACGTGACGGGGGGAGTGATTCTCCTTTCGTGCATCCTGATCCAATCGCTCCGCGGCACATACACCAAAGATCACCACAGCTCGGTCGAACTCGCCGGCCTTTACTGGCACTTCGTCGACCTGGTGTGGATCATTCTGTTCACCGTCGTTTACCTGGTTTGATCGCCCGCGCTGATAGGCGCCACCGAAACCCTCTTTCGCAAGGTATCCAAACATGAGCGAAACCGCGGCAACTCACGATCACGGCGATCACTCGGGATCGCACAGTAATTACATGAAAATTTGGTACATTCTTCTCGTCATGACGATCGCCGAATATTTTTACGCGATGTTCGCGGGAGAATTGTTCGGCATCCCGGTTTTGATCGTCGGCCTCGTGGCGATGGCATCGTACAAGGCCACGCTCGTCGCGCTTCACTTCATGCACCTCAAGTTCGAGGGAAAATGGGTGTTGGCGATGCTCGTGCCGACCGCGTTTCTCGTGTGTGTACTGATCATCGGCCTCACCCCCGACGTCGCGCTCCATTACACCGACGAAGACCTTCCCGGACTGCAAGAAAACGAAACCGCCGCGACCGCTCCCGCGCAACCGGGTCAACTCGCGGCGGTGACGGTCGTTCGTTAAACGAACGATACCCGTTGCGCCCTAGGCGAATCATCATGTTTGATGATTCTAGCGTCTGAATGAACAAGTAGGTGCGAATTTGAAGGGCACGTACCGTCTGGGAATTTTGATCGTTTTGGGAACCCTCGGCGGTTCCACGCTTTTGTGCGCACTCGCGGCGCCCGCCTCGCCCCCTCGGCAGCGCGCCGCGATCGATCTTTCGGAGAATCCGTTCCCTTTAGGATCGTTCCGTTTTCAGAACGAGTCGGGGAAAACGGTCACGCAAGACGATTTGAATCGAAGTGTCTGGATCGCTTCATTCATCTTCACGCGTTGCCCGCTCTCGTGTCCCAAGATCTCTTCCAAATTGGCCGAGCTTCAGCCTCGGCTCGCGGGATCGGGGGTGAAGCTCGTGAGCGTCTCGGTCGATCCCGAATTCGACACGCCGAAGATCCTCGCCGATTACTCTCGTCGATTCCACGCCGACTCGTCGCGCTGGTCGTTCCTTACGGGTTCTAAGAGCGAAACCTACGATCTGATCCAAAATCGCTTTAAACTGCCGGTTCAGCCCGTTCCTCCCGCCGATCAACGCGAAGGGGTCGAGGCGATCTCGCACTCGGCTCGGCTCGCGCTCGTCGATCGCGGCAATCAGGTGATCGGCGTGTTCGATTCGGACGATCCCGAAGCGATCGATTCGATCGTCGTTCGCGCCCGGCAACGCGACGCGTCTTGGATGCCGACGCTCAACGCGGGGCTCAACGCCGCGTGCGGGATCCTTCTGACGCTCGGCTGGGTTGCGATCCGCGGCCGCTATTACCGCGGCCACGCGGCCCTCATGACGCTTTGCGTCGCGGCCTCCACCCTATTCCTGGGATGTTATCTCGCGTATCATTATCAGGTGAAAGGCTCGGTGCCGTTCCGCGGCGTCGGTACGATTCGACTGACGTATTTGTCGATCCTCCTTTCGCATACGATCCTCGCGATCGCGGTCGTTCCGCTCGTGATCATCGCGTTGCGACGAGCGATCGGCAAGCGTTTCGTCGAGCACGCACGGATAACCAAAGTTTTATTTCCAATATGGCTTTATGTTTCGATCACCGGAGTCGTCGTCTACTGGATGTTGTATCGGATGCCGATCAGCGCGTCGGCGACGCCTCTCTAATTTAAGGAGCCGTGCTGTTATGCGTCGATATCTACCGATTTTGATGGTTGTTTTCGCGGTTCTTTTGATCGCCGAGGTCGCGCACGCGTGCCCCAATTGCGCCGAGACGATCGCGACGACCGCGGAGGCCGCGGGAGACGGTTCGCACACCCGCGAGGGCTTTTTCTGGAGCATTCTTTTCATGATGGCGATGCCGTTTTTGCTTTTGGGAACCGGAATCGCTTTTTTCGTCCGTGCCGCTCGCCGAGGCGCGTTCCCCGAGCTTTGAACCGAGGCCCGATCGTCGGATAACGAGATCCGATTGAGCCGAGTTATGAACCGAAATATTGTGTGAACTTAAATATCCGCACCGATACGGAGTGATTGAAGTTCGGGCACACGTCTGCGGTGATCGACTTGAAAACGGTGATGAGTCGCTCGATCATCGCATCTCGCTGAAGCCGCGATTTTTCGGGGTTAGTCGATCCGGCCTCGATCGGCGACTCGAGGTTGAACCCCCGCGTCGGTTCGCTCGCGACGCGATCCAACCCCGTGCGGATTGGGGAACGCAGGCCCTCGTTCGATAATTGGGAGGGCGATCACGAAATTGGGAGGGCGAACCTCCTGGTGAGCCGATTTATGATATTTGCGATTATTGACCAATGAATCGGCCTCATCGATGGCGATTACGATAAGAGAGGTTCGCCAGGACGGCGAAGCGGAATTTGGGAGGGCGAACCTCCCGGTGAGCCGAATTATGATATTTGCGATTATTGACCGATGAATAGGCCTCGGCGAAGGCGATTTCGATAAGAGGTTCGCCAGGACGGCGAAGCGGGATTTGGGAGGCCGAACCTCCCGGTGAGCCGATTTATGATATTTGCGATTATTGACCGATGAATCGGCCTCGGCGAAGGCGATTACGATAAGAGAGGTTCGCCAGGACGGCGAAGCGGAATTTGGGAGGG
>JAJYWB010000053.1 GCA_021791715.1 Planctomycetota bacterium
CGGCTCGGTCGGCGCCTCGCCCTCCCGGAATCAACTTTTCTGGGGCTGCGATCACATGGCTTGTCGAACCGGACTGGCTTGGCGAACCGGACTGGCTCGGCGAACTCTTATGGGAGGGCGAACCTCCCGGTGAGCAGTCTTTGATTTGGTGATGTTCACAATCGACGGCTCGGTCGGCGCCTCGCCCTCCCGGATTGAACATTTCGGGGTTGGTGATCTGAAGGGACGGCGAACTCTTATGGGAGGGCGAACTCTTATGGGAGGGCGAACTCTTATGGGAGGGCGAACCTCCTGGTGAGCCGTCTTCTTCTTGATTTTGATCTAATCCGGCTCGGTCGGCGCCTCGCGATTCCGGGATCGACATTTCGGGGGCATTGATCTGTTGGGAGTACGAACTCTTATGGGAGGGCGAACCTCCTGGTGAGCCGGCTTTGATTTGTTGATGCTCACAAACGCCGGCTCGGTCGGCGCCTCGCGATACTGGATTAGCGTCGCGCAA
The DNA here is from genome assembly GCA_021791715.1 of Planctomycetota bacterium. GTDB lineage: Bacteria > Planctomycetota > Planctomycetia > Isosphaerales > Isosphaeraceae > JAKBCQ01. Next base: position 500 of record JAJYWB010000053.1, read on the forward strand.
TCCTTGCCGCCGTTCCTTTTGCAACCGACGCAATTCCGCCATCGTGCTACTCAAACATCGAACAAGATGCGATTCGTACTTGATGATCGTTTGAAGCGTCGGCCGATCGGGCGAATCGCGATACAGTCGAAATTCCTGCGAATCTTCAAGGGATTTCTCCGATCGATCGTCGATTTCGGCGATCTTCGCCTCGTTCTCAAACCCGATCACGTGTTTAAGCCGCCACAAATAGAGCGCGGTGAGCTGCGCTTATAAGGTTTAGATGGCCCCGACGGGACACAATTCTTCAACGACGGTCTCGCGGTGTTCAAGCCAATCTTCGAGCTTTTCGACCCCGTCGAACACGGAATCGGTTTGTAACAAATCGAGTTTGGGATTGAGGTAATCGGTTCTCCGGAAGGCTTGGGTGTTGTTCATGATGGTTGATGTTTTGTTGAGATTGAGTTTTACCGTGTATTGTCAATTTTGGTCGCCTTATGATTGCATTTAGACCGAGTGTAATGAATCGATCATGTGATTATCGCAGTAGAACGCTGCACCAGAGGGGGTTCCACGATATCCGAGATGTGTAGGCAACACAATTCTTTGATGATATGCAATTTCATTCGGCTAGATTATGCAGATTCGGTTTTCAAAACGAAACATGCTCCATCCCCGCTTGCGGGGAGGGCCTGGGAGGGGTCGAATTTCGTGAGTGTGACTCGGAAAGTAACGTCTGGTCTATCGAGGTAAAGACGATCAATGAATGCAAATCATTTATCGCTTTTAATAGTCTGAGCGTCTCTTGTGGCTAAAACCATCGTCTGCATGAAGTTGGTAGATGATAGGAATGCCAAATCCGATAAGTCGAGCATTTCGACGGTTCACCCCGAAATTTGATACGAAAACGATTCTTTGACCTTAAACGTTATTAACTTGGTTTTTTGCGAAAATTAATGAGTTTGATGTTTGTCAATTTCCACGTATAAGCGTTTTGGTAATCTGATCGGAATTCCAAAGCTATCAGAGTTTAGGTTGCTTTTGTTGATTCATCATCTTGAGATTTTGTTTTCGAATCAATGGTTTAGCGATACCTTGGACAAAACATGCAGATGTCGCGCTCTTTTGGTTCATGACGACCCATTTTAAATGTTCTTGAGAATCTTGAATATTCCCCTTTTGATCAAGATCTACACCGATCCAGGTTCTTGCAATCAGCTCATAATTTTTTTGGTTGTAGGTATCTTTTTTTTGTGATTCTTCAATAAGTTTTTGTGCCGTGATTCTACCCTCGATATACTTGAGAATATTCATTAATGCGAAGTGATTCGGGTCTTTTATATTCTTAACTTCCTTTAAAAGTCGATCCGCCTCTTTATCCCGTTTTAAATAACGCAAGCTAAAAATCGCGGGGATCAACGCAAATTGAGTGGAAGGATCTTGTATGCCGATGTTTTTAATTTCTAGCATTGCATGTTTGTATGAAGATGCGGGGTCATCGATTAAGAGAACCATCGCAAGCGGGCCGCGAGAGGCGAATCTTCCAAGCTTTTTTTGGATATTTACATAAGTCAAGTAGCTATCTATGAAATGATTTTTATCTTCAATAGCACAATAAATAACGGATCTATTTTGATAAGGTACACCGTCTCCTGATGACAATGCAATTGACTTGTCGTTTGCGGCGAACGCTAGTTCAAAATTACCGACACTCGCGAAATAAATCCCCAACATTCCATAAGCATCGGAGCTGAATGGTGTATCAGCAATGGCTTCTCGTATTTCTCGATAAGCGAGTTCTAAATCTCCATTATACAAATACATGTGCGCAATAATGTTATGATAGTCTGCCGTCGATATAACCCCGTTTTTAAAATACCAATTATTTTTCTTATGCGCTTCTTTCATTAGAAAAAAATCCATGGATGTTTGTATGTCATCATGAGCTTCAGCTCGATTCAAAAGTCTTGGCTTTCTCTTTTTCACCATCTTGGTATCATGATCACCCGCAAATGTTGAAACAAAAGAAATTCCAACACAAGAAATCATGATAAAGACAGCTATAGTCATGAAGATGTTTTTCATGAATAACTCCTTGATTAATAGATGATTCAATCTGGGAAGAGAATCCCGGGAGTTCCGAGACCCGGTGGCGGCGCCGGGTTGACAATGAAGATCGATCCGCCGGGACCGAAATGAATTTGTGGGGTATGATTCGGCGCGACCGGTTGCCCGACCCACGCTTGGCCCCATTCTTCTCCAGGATTTCCTGAGCCGAATTCAGGAGGCCGTCCTCCGTTCAAACCAGGGAAGTGAATCGTGATATCGATTCGGAGATGGAGAACTCCGACACGATTTCCCAGATGAATATAGATATGATATTTCTTCAAGATCGATTGAGTCATGTCAATAATCATCTGCTTGGCTAAATCGCAGACTTCGGTTCCGTACTCGGAGATCAACCTCGCATCGTTTCTGGCCTCTCCTAAAAGCTCTCTTTGATCCAGCGCGGCGAGAAACTGTCCTTCTCGCGCCATCCAGATGAAAAATTGATCGGCATTACCACCACCACCTCCACCTCCTCCTCCTCCAGCTTGAAAACCATTTATATCTAATAAATTCATCACATCATTGAACACAAATCGATAGAGGTTGGAATCACCCGCTTGATATTCCGTGGGATCCAATGAGAGGAATATTCCAATCGTTGACGAATACCCCCGATGCCAATCATTGTACAATCCCGTGATCGTATCGTACTGCATCCCGTCGAACTTGAATTGACTCCCCGAGCTTGGATTGGTCTCGGCGCGGATCGATCCGAACGCTCCGTAAGAGATGTGATCGATGACCGTTCCCGACGTGTTGACGATATCGCGAACCGAGCCGAGCTTGCCCGTCAAGTACCAATCGGTCACGCCCGAGGCGTTCGTGCGCGCAATCATCCCCGTCACGCCAGGAACGTAAGACGGTCCCGCGAGATAACGCTCCAAAAGCGTTCCCGAACCGTTGAACATGGCGTAAGGCGTGTTCGAGTTCCCGTTGTAAACGATCCAAGTCTGAGTCGTCGTTCCGCCCGATGTCTCGTCGACGCCGATGCGACGATCAAGCGAATCATATTTATACGTCGCCGAGGCACTCTTCTCGCTGAATCCCGTCGTCTCGTTGCGATCATTCCAAGTGTACGCCCAAACATCGTATAATTTAGAGAAAACATTCGTTAGATGATTTTGTGCGAGAAGCAATCCCGACAACCCGAACGCAACCGAATTGGAGACGTCATGTGCGTTCATGCGTTGCATCCTCTGTTCATGCGATACGAACTTAATTGTAGAGGGCGAACATTCTGGTGAGCCGTTTTTTATGTGTTGCTGTTCACAAACGCCGGCGCGGTCCGCGCGTCGCCCTCCCGCAGGTACATTATCTCGATCCAAACTAAACCTAAGGACGACGATGTGGCGATTGGGGGGGGTGATCGCCAAGACTTTATCTCTCGCGAAAAATGTTATATAGTTTCGCGAGGAAGCCGATCGATCTTCAAATAATATTGTACGATCGCGTGTTCGGATAGCAAGGCCCGTTTCCGGTATTTCTCGATTTTTTGAGGGGCTTATTTGACGGTTGAAAAGCCTGGTTTTCAGGGTTTTTTGAGAGATAACACGAGAAAAATCACGTATATTATGAATTGAACTTGGCGAGCGGATTGATTTTTTGGGATCATGTCCGTCGACTTTGGGGCGTGCGGAAATGGCCCGAGACGTCGAGACCGGGAGCGAGAGGCGCCGTCCGAGCCGGCGGATGTCGCGATACGATTCATTTCGGCGGTTTGTCTCGAGAGAGCGAGGCGATGTCCGAGACGGCGGTTGTCAAAATCAACAAATAAAAGACGGCTCACCAGGAGGTTCGCCCTCTCAATTCATCGCCCTCCCAAAATAACGCGCTCCCAAATAATCGCCGTTCCAAATTATGATGCCGGCTCACCAGGAGGTTCGCCCTCCCAAAATAACGTGCTCACAAATGATGATGCCGGCTCACCAGGAGGTTCGCCCTCCCAGAAGAGTTCGCCCTCCCTTCAGATCACCAACCCCGAAATGTTGAAACCGGGAGGGCGAGGCGTCGTCCGAGCCGGCGTTTGTCAGACGGGTGCGCAATGCGCCGATCGAGCCGGTGATTGTCAACATCAACAAATAAAAGACGGCTCACCAGGAGGTTCGCCCTCCCAGATCGGTTCGCCCTCCCTTCAGATGACACGCCCAGAAATGTCGAATCGGGGAGGGCGAGGCGCCGACCGAGCCGGCGGTTATTCCCTCGTCACATAAATCGCCCGGATCAGGTCGATCAACGACACCTCGCCGAACAATCCGAGACTCCCGCGAAAATCAAAGCCCTCCGGGCAGGTTCGCGGTTACCATCTCATGGACCGGAATTCGACCGGATGAAGGTCGATAACTTGACATCGGGCGACGAATCGATTCGGTCAAGATCGACCCCCGGAAAAGATTTTCCACACGTCCAAACCGATCGCGAACCTCGCGCGATCCGCTCTTGCCCAAATTGAACCTCGAGACTACAATTTCAAAACGAATTGAAAGTTCCGCCGATCTCCCGCGAAGGAGCGTCGAATCGATGACATCCCCGATCCGAGTTGGAGCGGTCAGTTATCTCAACGCGAAACCGCTTTATTATCGGCTGAAAGAGGCTTCTCGTGGGATCGAGCTGGCGATGGACTTGCCCAGCAGGCTCGCCGATCGGCTCGCCGCGGGAGAGCTTGACGTCGCCTTGATTCCCTCGGTCGAATATTTAAGAGGAGCGTCTCGAGGCTATACGATCATACCCGATATCGCGATCGCGGCGCGGCGCGCGGTGCGGAGCGTTAAACTCTTCTGCCGCACCCCGATCGATCGGATCGACCGGCTGGCGCTCGACGACGGGTCGCGCACGAGCCAGGCGCTCGCTCGCGTTTGGCTTAAGGATAAGCACGGGGTCGCGCCGTCGACGATCGAAATTCATCCGATGGGGGTTCCCGTGCAAGAGAGCCTCGCCGACGCGATTTTATTGATCGGAGATCGCGCGATGAAGGTTCCCGACGACGGCTTCGATTGTGTGATCGACATGGCCGAGGCCTGGATCGATCTGACGGGGCTGCCGTTCGTCTTCGCGGTGTGGGCTGCGCGTCCGGGGGTCGATCTGGGAGACCTTCCCGAAGTGCTGGCGCGGCGACGCGACGAGGGAATCGCCGACGCTTTCGAGATCGCGCGCACGTACGGACCTCGACTCGGGCTCGACGTCGATTTATGTTATCAATACCTTACCGTTTCATTGAGTTACGACCTGGGAGAGCGGGAAATCGCCGGGCTGACCGAATTCGCCCGTCGCGCCGCGAACCTGGGGCTTGCGCCCGAAGGAGCGAAACTTGTCTTCCACCGTGGACGCGATTTTGCGCAAAGCCGTTGACGGCGAGCGTTTGACATTCGAAGACGGCGTGACGCTGCTCGAATCGGCGGATCTGTTGTCGTTGGGTAAAGCCGCGAACGCCGTGACCAAACGGCTTCATCCAGAACCGTACCGGACGTACAACATCGATCGAAACATCAACTACACAAACGTGTGCGCCGCGGTGTGTGATTTTTGCGCGTTTTATCGTAAAGTCGGCCACGGCGAGGCGTACGTTCTGGAACGCGACGTGCTTTTGAAAAAGATCGAGGAGACCGTCGCGCTCGGCGGCGATCAGATCTTGATGCAAGGAGGGCTTCATCCCGAACTTCCTTTCGAATGGTACGAGGAACTGCTGCGAGACATCAAGGCGAAATTCCCAAACGTAAACATTCACGGATTTTCACCCCCCGAGATTCACTTTTTCTCCAAATTGTTTCGAATGCCGCTCAAGACGGTTCTCGCACGGCTCAAGGCGGCGGGTTTGGGCAGCTTGCCGGGTGGGGGCGGAGAAATTTTGGCCGATCGCGTGCGGAAGGAGATCACCCGCGGCAAGGTTCTCTCCGACGATTGGATCAACGTTCACCGAGTTTGGCACGAACTCGGCGGCAAATCGACCGCGACGATGATGTTCGGCCACATCGAGACGCTCGCCGAACGGATCGAGCATTTCGATCGCGTACGCAGGCTGCAGGACGAAACCGGGGGATTGACCGCGTTCATCTCGTGGACTTTTCAACCCGATCACACCGACATGGCGCACGTTCCAGCGGCGGGAGCGTTTGAGTATCTACGCACGCAAGCAATTTCACGTCTCTATCTTGATAATATCTCGAACATTCAATCGTCGTGGGTCACCCAGGGCGCCAAGATCGGACAGACGGCGCTTTATTTCGGCGCCAACGATATGGGGAGCCTGATGATCGAGGAAAACGTCGTCTCGTCGGCGGGAACGGTTTTCCATTTATCGCTCGAAGAGATCCGCCGCGCAATCACCGAGGCGGGCTTCATTCCCCGACAGCGAAACGTGTTTTACCAATACATCGACGCCGACCCGCTAGCGACGGCCTCGCTCGCCGCGGCGGGGTAAAATCCGTTTTTATCCTCGCGTTCAACATCGATGAATCCAACATCGATTTATTTAACGCGGAGATTATATTCTCGGATTTTATCGAAGAGTTGGCGTCGACTGATTCCCAAACGTTCCGCGGCGCGGGTGCGATTGCCGTCGCAAGCGTCTAGACCTCGCTGAATCGCCCAGCGTTCGACCTCGGCGAGAATCGCCCGGAGCGGCAAGTCGTCGTCGTGATCGGGACGAACGAAGCTCGTCGTAACGACGGGGTGTTCGGCGGATGCGTCGTCTTTCGATATATGTTCAGGCAGGATCGCCTGGCCGCGGGCCGCGATCGCGGCGCGGGCGAGGCTGTTTTCGAGCTCGCGGACGTTCCCCGGCCAGTCGTGAGTCTCGATCGCGCGGAGCGCCTCGTCCGAAAGCGAAAGACCGTGCCAACCGTATTTTCGTTCCAAACGTCTCAAAATATGTTCAGCAAGTTCCGGGATATCGTCGACGCGTTCGCGGAGCGGCGGAATCGCGATCCGCACGACGTTGAGACGGTAGAACAGATCTTCTCGAAACCTTCCCGCGGCGACCTCCTTCGGTAAATCACGGTGGGTCGCGGAAATGATTCGGGCGTCGGTTTGAAGCGTCTCGGTACCGCCGACGCGCTCGAACTCATGACGCTGAAGAACCCTGAGCAATTTGGCCTGCGACGGCATCGGGATCTCGCCGACTTCGTCAAGGAAGATCGTCCCTCCGCGGGCGCGTTCAAATCGACCGATGCGCTGTTTGTCCGCTCCGGTGAACGACCCCTTCTCGTGGCCGAAAAGCTCGGTTTCGATCAACGTTTCGGGGAGCGCTCCGCAATTGACGCGAACGAACGGACCTTTGGCTCGTTGCGAATGACGATGCAGCGCCGCGGCGACAAGCTCCTTCCCCGTGCCGCTCTCGCCGACGATCAAGACGGGCTCCTCGGTGCGTGCCGCAAGCCCGATCGCCTTGAAAACCTCGCGCATCGCCGCGCCTTTTCCAACCATTTCGGGCTCTTCGTCGGGCGCCGCCGCTTCGGAATCGTCGCCGTCGTCGTCGCGCGCCTTGGAACGAAGCGACATCACCTCGGCGGTAAGCTCGCGCTGACGCAACGCTCGTTTAAGAGTTAGTAAAACGTCGTCAAGATCAAAAGGTTTCGATAAATAATCGTAAGCGCCGCGACGCATCGCCTCGATCGCGGCGGCCGATCCGCCGAACGCCGTGACGACGATGACGGGAAGTTCGGCAAGCTTGTGACCGATCTCGGCGAGCACCTCCAACCCGTCTTTTCCGGGCATTTTCAGGTCGAGCAGGACGGCGTCGGGGGGGTCGGTTCGTATTTTCTCGAGCGCGTCGTCGCCGTCAACCGCCTCGATCGCCTGGAAACCCTCGGCGTTCAACAGCCTCGCCAAATTGCGGCGGATCGTTCGATCGTCGTCGGCCACCAAAATACGAGTCATTCGTCGCATCCTGAATCATAAAAGACGAGTCGGCGAGCAAGCACGTCGAGGCGACGGATTCGGCCCGATCGATTCGACTTCGACCGATTCGCCGGCTCGATCGATTCTATCAATCTCATGCTCAAGTGAAAACCGCGTCGACGTTTTTCTCGGCGATCGCTTCGTCGGCGTCGGCGACAGGGAGAACAAGCGTGAATGAAGCGCCGCGAACGTCGGTTCGATTTTGGGCTCGAAGCTCGCCGCGATGCGCCAGCGCGATCTCGCGGGCGATCGCCAGACCCAATCCCGTCCCCTCGGCTTTGGTCGTGTAGAACGGCTCAAACAGATGACGAAGGACGTCGGGTGAAAGCCCCGGACCCTGGTCTCGAACCGTCGCGAGCACCCTCCCCCCTCCAGGCTCGAGCTTCGTCGTTAGGCGGATCGACGACCCCGGCGACGACACCTGAATCGCGTTCGTCGTCAGGTTTCGGAACACCTGAATGAGCGCCTGCGGCGCCATCGCGACCGGCGGAAGCCCGGGCTCGAGTTCAACCTCGACGTTCACGCCTTCAAGCTCGGCGGGGCCCTGAGCGAGCCGAGCCGCCTCGGCGACGACCGCGTTCAAATCTCCCGGCGCCAGCTCCGAAGTCTCGGCGCGAGAGAATTGAAGAAGTCTTGATACGATCGCTTCGAGCCGATCGACCTCGGCGATAAGATCCGACGCGCTTTCGGAATCGGGTCCGATGCCTCGTTGCCAAAGCTGCGCCGTCGAGCGAATCCCCGCGAGCGGATTGCGAACCTCGTGCGCCACGCCCGCGAGCAATTTGCCGAGCGCGGCCAGCCGTTCGTTCCGCCTCAGTTCGGTTTGCAGCCGGTTCCGTTCGATCGCTTGCCTGCGAACGGTTCGCGCCAGGCCGATCGTCATCACAAGTGAAAGCACGATCCCCGCGAGCGCGAAACCCGACGCCAATAAATAGCCGCGTGTGGATGATTTCACGAATAACGGATCCTCAATTCGCATCATCGTCCAGGTGGCGCCGACGATCGCCCCCTCATAATACACCGGAGCGGTCCGCACCGCGACCGTGCTCGGCGGAACGCTTTCAACACCAAACAACACTTTGTTCTTGCGAATCGCCGCGTTCACGCGAATTTCGATCAGGTCGAATTCCCGTTCGGGAGGCCCCGATCGATCAAAGCCGCCCTTGACGTTCTCGCGTTTGATCGGAACGGGTTCGGTGGGATAGGCGAAACCGACGAATTTCTTGCCGTATTCGCTGAAATAGCCCCCCTCGACCCCGGGATAATCTTTCAGGATCGAATCTGTTAATTCAGAAAGTCGATGATTGATTTCCAGCCAATGTTCATCGGCCACCTCGGCGGGCCAACGCGGGATCAACCGCGTAAGTTCCGCCGAACCAGCCTGAATCATCCGGTTCGAAGCCTCGCTCAGTACGCGCCCCGCCGAATTCCGCCGCGCCTCGCGGTCGACGAAAACGACGACCGTCCAAACAAGCGACGCGATCGACGACGCGAACAAAAGCACCACCGCGATCAATTGAAGCGTGCGCGTTTCGGGCGGAAATGTGCGAGAAATTTTGCCGCTCACGATTCATTCTCGTTGTCATTGATCTCTTGATAAGTCCTGCGCCCACGCTTCATTGATCATTGCATCTTTCGCGCCTCGAGGGAATTCAACCCGTCGCCGTGGAACCTCGTTGAACAAAAACCGATCGCTCCAAGATCCCGATAGCCCCTTCCGCGTTCGTTCCCATGCCGGCGCTCGTCGTCAGACGTCCGTCGCATTCGCGATCACTTGGGCGCAGAACCCCCGTTTGAGTGGGATCTTATCGCCCAATTTCTCACACTCCCGGCGAAATCGGGCGGAATTCCAACGAAATTGGTCGCGGCGCCGTTTGTGCTTTATCGTCAATCGGGTTGTATGACGCGGGTCTCACACCAAAACGCACGCTCCATCCATAAGGATCCATAAAGATGATCAAACTTGCAATGCTTGGCGCCTCGGGCTTGGTGAGCCTGAGCCTGCTGGGTTTCTTCCAACCTCCGCCTCCGCCTCGAGGCGATTTTGACGAACCGCCCCCCAAGGCGAAAAAGGGAGAGCCGAAAAAGAAAGGCGAACCCAAAGGGAAAAAGGGAGAGCCGAAAGAGAAAAAAGGGGAAGGTCCCCCACCGATCGGCGATCTTCAAAAGGCTTATGACGCATTGCGACGCGTTCGCGCCGAGACGGGAGGCGGAGGTCGCTCCGAGGAACGGCTCCGCGATTGGACCGATCGCGCCGTCAAGTTCTACCGTCAAGGGCTCGACTCACATCGCGCCGGCGATTTTGATATGGCTCATGAATACGGGGCGATGGCGCACGAGCTGGCTCGAACGGTCGATCACGCCCGAAACGCGGCCCGCTTCGAACGCGACGATCCCGATCTCCCTCCTCCTCCCGACGGATTCGGGCCCGCCGATTCGGGCGAGCGAACTTCGCATGATTTATTCCGCGCCTACGATCGCATCCGTGAGATCCAATATTCCGCACGCGGCGAAGGCGTACGTTTTTATGTCGACGCCGCCAAAGATCTTTACAACGCGGCCCGCAAAGACGTCGCCGCGGGACGGGTCGATCGCGGGGGTGAACTCGCTCGCGCCGCCGATGCGATGACGCATGTCGCCGAACACATGACGCACGCCGACAATTTGAAAGCGGGAGCGTTCACGCGGCCCGCTCCCAAAGAGGCGAGGAAGGGATTCGGCCCGAAAGGAGAGCCCCCGCCCCGCGATTACGGCCCCAAAGGAGAACGCCGACCGCGCGATTTCGGTCCCAAAGGAGAACGGCCGCGCGATTTCGGTCCCAAGGGAGAGCCCCCGCCCGCGGATTTCGGCTCGGCGCCGATCCCTCCCGAAATCCCTTGATTATCCATAAAAACATACTATGATTCTTGGAATCAAAAATCAAAGAATCATAGATTATACCGAACCTTCCCCCCGGCGCCCCTCGAGATCCTTTCGGGGGGCGTTCTTTTTCAGATCGATCGAAGCGATTGAGTAATCAAAGGAGCATGACCTCAAGATTATCAGGTTCCGACGGTTGGATTAATCCATCAATTGAGCCGAGAGCTTGCCGAGCGCCTCGTTCTCGATCTGTCGCACGCGCTCGCGGGTCAGGCCGAGCGACTCGCCGATTTCCTTAAGCGTTTTGGGCTGTTCGTCGTTGAGACCGAATCGCATGCGAAGAACCGTCGCCTCGCGCTTGTCCATCTCATCAAGCCGACTCATCACGATTTTGAGATTGTCGGCCTCGACCATTTCGACGTCGGGCGCCTTGGTGCGCTCGTCCATGAGCATCTCACCAAGGCTCCAGCCGTTCTCGGGCTGATCGGTATGCGGCGTGAGGTTGTAAACCTTGATCGCCTTTTTGACGATCGCGAGCTTCTTTTTCGGAATGTCGAGAGCCTTGGCGATCTCCTCGGTCGTCGCGGTTCGACCGAGCGATTCCTGCAGCTCGACCGCGGTTCGACGCCACTTACATAAGAGCTCAACCATATATGCGGGAATGCGAATCGGCTTGGCGGTGTTCACCAACGCTCGTTTAATCGATTGCTTGATCCAATAACTCGCATATGTGCTAAAACGAGTGCCGATGCTCGGGTCGAATCCCTCGACGGCGCGAAGCAGGCCGAGGTTCCCCTCTTCGATTAAATCTTGGAGCGCGAGCCCTTTCCCCACATAGCCTCGAGCGATGTTGACCACTAGACGAAGGTTGGCTCGCACCATCCGTTCGCGAGCGTTCTTGTCTCCCTCGGCGATCTTATGCGCCAGGTACTTTTCATCCTCGGCTGTCAGCAGAGGGGTTTGATTGATTTCCCTGAGATAAGTCTCGAGGGGGCTCTGGACGGAATCTCGGCGGTGTCGACGTATGCGAGCCATGAAGTCCTCTTCGGATCGAGTCGGGTCTAACGCGGATTGATGAACCCAACGGGTCCAAACCACGGCGGGCCTTGGAACAGCCGAATCTCCATCGATTCAGGGTCCACTCGTACGTCGATCGAATCGATCCCGGCGGGAATCGATCATTCCGACCACGTGTTTCACGGCCATGCCGTCCTGGCGACCTTGCCCCGATCCGCAACCGCGGACTTGCTCCCCACTCGCCTTCGTCTCGCGACCCGAGCTGACACAAAACGAACTCGCGCCGACGCTGCCGATCCGGTCGTTGATCAAATCCGACCGAACTCCGTGCGCCGGCTCATTCTCCGTCCATTTTCAACGTGTGGGTCGCTTGACTTCCGAAAGTTTTATCGGATGCAAGTCGATCCCCCCTTCAATCAGTTTGGAGATATGGGAAAATTTCGGGAGATACGCTGAATGCAGATTATACAAAGCTTGCGTGGTTTGCAAGATATAGCGGACGTAACGATCTAAACAAGAGCACGTTCGATTCATCCGACGGGTTCGATTTCAGCGACGATCGGCTTAGCTAAAGTGTTCATTCTTAAGAAATGAATGCCGATCGATTCCTATTCAAAATTGAATTGAAAACAAGCCCCTCACGCGGCGCCTCGCGATCGCGGAAACACGCCTCGCCTGGCGATTAGACGGGAGGGCGAACCGCCGTGTGAGCCCATCTGGTATAATTATTCACTAAAACAGATGCCGGCCCGCTCGGCGACTCGAGATCCCGGAAACCAGCCTCGCTTGGCGATCAGACGGGAGGGCGAACCGCCGTGTGAGCCCATCTGGTATAATTATTCACTAAAACACGGCGACTCGAGATCCCGGAAACCAGTCTCGCCTGGCGATCAGACGGGAGGGCGAACCGCCGTGTGAGCCCATCTTTATTAATATTCATAAAAACAGATGCCGGCCCGCTCGGCGACTTGAGATCCCGGAAACCAGCCTCGCCTGGCGATCAGACGGGAGGGCGAACCGCCGTGTGAGCCCATCTGGTATAAATATTCACTAAAACAGACGCCGGCCCGCTCGGCGACTCGAGATCCCGGAAACCAGCCTCGACTGGCGATCAGACGGGAGGGCGAACCGCCGTGCGAGCCCATCTTAATGAATATTCATAAAAACAGACGACGGCTCGGTCGCCACTCGCCTTCGCAGGTTCGCGACGTCGAAATCATCGTTCAAAAATGAACGCGAGCGAGTGAACGTCGTATCGCCGAAATCGTCCCGGAGGACGATCTCTTTATATCAAGATCCTTACGCGCGTTCGCAAAATCACGTGATTGTGTTTTCCCATTTGAGAACCGCTCCGCTATCGGCCGACGTGACCATCGCGGCGTATTTGGCGAGACAACCCTTGGTGAAGCGGGGCGCGGGGGGCTTCCACGCTGCGCGACGACGAGCCAACTCGTCTTCGCCGAGCCGAACGTTTAGTTTCCCGGCGGGAATATCGATCTCGACGATGTCGCCGTCTTGAATCAACCCGATCGGGCCGCCGACCGCGGCCTCGGGGCTCACATGCCCGATCGAAGCCCCCGCGGTTCCACCGCTGAATCGACCGTCCGTCACCAAGGCGCACTTATCGCCCAATCCCACGCCCTTGATCGCGGTCGTCGGAGCGAGCATCTCCTGCATCCCGGGCCCTCCTTTCGGGCCCTCGTGACGAATCACGACGACGTCGCCGGCCTTCACCTTGCCGAACACGATCCCGTTGTAAGCGTCGACCTCGCTCTCAAAAATCACCGCCGGGCCGCTATGAACAAGCATCTTGGGGTCGACTCCGGCGGTCTTCACAACCGATCCCGCGGGTGCGAGATTGCCGTAAAGAATCGACAAGCCTCCCTCTTGAGAGTAAGCGTTATCCACCGTGCGAATCACGTCGAACGGGTCGAAACCGTCTTCCCCTCCAGAAGCTCGGTCGCGGCTCGCCGAATCGGCTTCGAGCGTCGCGGTCGCGGTCGAACCGCCCCCGTCGAGCCCCCCCTCGGAACCGACGACCGAGGGAACCGTCCACGCCGCGATCGAACGAACCCCCCCGGCGCGAATCCGAGTCCACGTTTCGGCGAGCCGATTCGCTTGCTTGCTCCTTACATCATATTTGGAGATATTATCTCCCAGCGTCTCTCCCGTCACCGTTTTACACGAAAGATCGAGCAAACCCGGACGATTACGCGCCAACTCGCCCAAAATCGTATGAATCCCGCCGGCGCGCGCAACGTCCTCGACGTGATATTTCCCCGAAGGCGCCACCTTACAAATATTGGGTGTCTTGCGTGAAAGAGAGTTGATTCTTTCAAGCGTGAACGGAACCTCGGCCTCGTGCGCGATCGCCAGACAATGAAGGACGGTGTTCGTGCTCCCTCCCATCGCCATATCGAGAATCATCGCGTTGTCGAACGCCGCGAGCGACGCGATCTCGCGCGGCAATAAGCCGTGCCCGGGACCAAATCGCGTGAAATCGCGCGCCATCGCGACGATCCGCTCCGCGGCGCGACGGTAAAGATCCTTCCGATCGGCCGAAGTGGCGAGGATCGTGCCGTTGCCGGGAAGCGCCATGCCGATCGCCTCGGCGAGGCAATTCATGCTGTTCGCGGTGAACATCCCCGAGCAACTGCCGCATGTCGGGCACGCCGCCCGCTCGATCTCGTCGAGCTCCTCGGCCGAAATCGCTCCGTTTTGCCGCTGAACCGACGCGACGAAAGCGTCGATCAAATCGACCGTTTTCCCCGATTCGGTCCGGCCGGCCTCCATCGGACCCCCCGAAACGAAAATCGTCGGAATGTTCACACGCATCGCGCCCATAAACATTCCCGGTACGATCTTATCGCAATTGGGAATGCAAATCATCGCGTCGAACCGATGCGCCTCGATCACCGTCTCCACACAGTCGGCGATCAGCTCGCGCGAGGGGAGCGAATACTTCATCCCCGAGTGCCCCATCGCGATCCCGTCGTCGACGCCGATCGTATTGAAGACGAACGGCACCCCCCCGGCGGCTCGTACGCATTCTTTCACATAATTGCCGACTTCTTGCAAATGAACATGCCCGGGAATGATATCGATATAACTGTTGCAAATCGCGATGAACGGCTTATCCCAATCGTCGTCGCGAACCCCCGTGGCGCGAAGCAAACCGCGGTGCGCGGCGCGGGCGTCGCCTCGTTTGATCGTATCGGAACGTGATCGACCGGGAACATGAGAATCCGTCGTTTGTTCGAGCATCGTCGGCTTTGGTTTAATTCGCGTGATCGTGCGGTCGATTCGTGGTGTGAACGGCTCACGCCGAGAAACGGTGATAAAACCGACCCGATTACAGGTTAATCGAACCAAGCTCGCTCGCCAAGTGGGCGCACGATTCGCCGCGAGCGAACGCGATCGTCTTGGGATGCACAAGACGACCGCGCGCTCGCGGCAGTTCATCGTCCGGTCGAGCCGATCCCGCAATTCTCTGTTCCGGATGCGCGGCGATCGGAACGACCCGGACGGAAACATTGTCTTTGATACGAAGCGACCACCCCCCTTGGTTCGATATCCCAACCCCCGCTCGGTTCGCGCGAGGCTCATGCGCTCACTCGGCCACGCGATCGCGAAGCACTTTCGTCAACCAATACACCGGTGCGCAAAGCCGTCGCTCGCGACTCCCCCTCGCCGTTCGCTCCACTCAAAAAACTTGGAGCGAAACGCGTTCAATCGAAGTAATCGCGACGGCGTCGACCAAAATCAAACCGCCCCCGTGAGGAAAAACTAAAATCAACATCGAAACAAAAAAACATATATCCATATATATTGAGCGCGTACGGCGCCGCCGCGACGGTCGCGCTCGAATTTCCTTTAACAATCCGTCTCGAAAGTGTCGCGTGCCGCCAACCGAACCTGTAGAATCGATTGACGACATCCGACACGATCTAATAACAACATCTTCGTTCGCGCGAAAAGTGAGACACGGAATTTCGGATTCGACCTCGAATCGACCAAAAGAATCGACGTAACCGCAGGTTGATTCTCAAGTTCGGCGACCAAAAAAAATTCGCGGAACACGCCGCGACGGCGCGGAGGAGAGACTCCCATGAAGACCGAGGACGACGGCTCGGTGACGAACTGGATCGTCGATCTAAAAGCCGGACGCGAAGAAGCGATCCAGCCCCTCTGGGATCGTTACTTCGAACGACTCGTCGAACTCGCCCGCAAGAAACTGCGCAAAGCCCCCAAAATCAGCGCCCAGGCCGACGAGGAAGACGCCGCCATCAGCGCGTTTAAAAGCATCTGCGTCGGCGCGTCGCGCGGTCGCTTTCCCAATTTAAGCGATCGCGACGACCTCTGGAGGTTGCTCGTCGTCATCACCGCGCGGAAACTCGTCGATCAAATCAAGCATGAAAGGAGGGTTAAACGAGGCGGCGGGAAAGTGATCATGGAGGCCGACCTTTCGCCGTCCAACGTCGAACCAGGATCGTTTCAACAGGCGTCGCTCGATCACATCGTCGGCAATGAACCCCCTCCCGAATTCGCCCTCCTCATGGCCGAACAGTTCCAGATCCTCTTCGACCGACTCCCCGACGAAAACCTCCGACGCATCGCGATCGAAAAAATGGAAGGCTACAACGACGAGGAAATCGCCCTCAGGCACGGCGTATCACGCCGAACCATCATCCGAAAACTCGATATCATCCGCCGCTGCTGGATCGATTTCGAAAAACCTTAACCGCGATATCCAGTCGTCGAACCCCGTCGGCAACGGCACATCTATTGCTGTACAGAAGACCTCTCCTCGGCTCGCAAATCGATCACGCCTTCGGCGATCGTCTCGTCGCCCACTATATATATTGCTGTATTATTTATAAGAACCCCCGGCGCATCACGGTTCAATCCGCCATATCGCGTTCGCTCGTGATCGCCTCACGCACGATCGACTCCCGCATTCGTCTCGCTTGTCGCGCGAACGCGGGTCGCGGCACGCCGCCCCGAACCGGTACCGATTCCCGTTCGCGATACGGAAACCTGTTTTTGAAGCGAAGAATCGGCTCCTCGATAAATCGCCACGAAAGCGCCGAAACGACGACACACAATACGATCCGAAGCGCGTCGGTCCACGCGGTCCCGTGCCGATGAAACGCCCGAAGACAAAGCCCCAACACCACGCCGACGAGAGGATGATACAAATATATTCCGTAACTGATCCGCCCCAGTCGCAAAAGCGGCTTCGCCCGCAACGGCTTGAGCCAATTTTCCCCCGTCGCGCAAACAAGTAATCCTGTTATTCCAAAAAACATAATAGCGATTCGCAGTTGAATCCACGACCAGACGATCGGCACGACGCGATCGGGGCTAAAATAAAGCGAAGCGATCCGTCCAACCCCTTTATCAAGCCACCACGAGCCCGTATAAGCCGCGACCGCGATCCAAACAAAGGTATACCTGGCACGCCTGATCAAGTATTCATTCGATCGCGCGACGTCGAAAAACCAGGCGAGCAAAGCGCCCAAAGCCAACCCGTCGCATCGCGTGATAAGCAAATGCGGAAAGAATCCGACGATCCTCATGAAAAACGGACCGAATAAAAACGGAGCGATCGCGATCGGTAACAAACGCCGCCCCGTCGCGACGACGACGATCGGCCAAATCAGATAAAACTGCTCCTCGATCGCCAACGTCCAGGTATGCCGAAAATGCATGCTGAATTCTGGAATCTTGCCGAACCAATATCCCTGAACGAACTGAGTGTATGTCAAATAATACGGCAACGGTCGCAACGAAGACGGATGCGGCAACAGCGGATTGACGATCAGAAACACCGGAAACGTCAGATAATAAATCGGCAAAATCCGCAAGGCTCGACGCGCGTAAAACGCCTTGAAAAAACCCGGAGTTCCCCCCTTTTCCAGAATGATCGTCGTGATCAAATACCCCGAAAGCACGAAAAACAAATCGACCGCCGTCCCCCACAGCGGGAACATTCCCATAAATCTTACATGAAACAATACGATGATGATCGCGGCGATCCCGCGCACCGCGTCGAGTTCGGGAATGTAGCGCATCGTTTTCCGATACTCCATGACCGTCGCCGTTCGATCCTTCGATCAATCGGCGTCTCGGCCCCCGCCGAACGGTCGACGAACTATGATCTTTTAAACCCGATGCGCGAAGGGCGATTACCGCGATCCCTTGTGAGGAATCTCTTTTATAAGGTGTTTTTAATAAAGACTCCGCCGATCGATCGAATCGAAAAATCCAAAACCACGCTCCCAAATTTGATCTTTCTCAATTTCGAACGATCTGGTAACAAACGCCGCCTTATCGACGCGATCGTTTTAGGATCGGGGACGTTCCCAGGAGGGGAGCTTTAACCCATGCGCCGTGAATGGATCACTTGGTTCGGGATCATCCTCGCGATCGCCTGCTTTGTCCGCTTGGCCAAGGCGCGAACCGAGGGGAACGACAAGCCCGCGGGGAATCCCCCCGCGGCGCCCTCCGACGGCTCGACGCCCCCCGACGGTTCGGCGATCGCTCCGCCTCCGCCGACGCCCGTCGATCCCTCGAATCTCATCCCGCCTAACGAAATCTCGCCTCCTCCGGCGGAAATCAGCCCCCCGAGTCCTCCCCTCGCCGGAAGCGAGAACGCCGCGACGGGAAACGATGGAAGCACGCTCGCCCCGCTCGCAAAGCCCCTTGATCCGTCGGCTCAAACTCCCCCCGAAGACGATCCGCGGACCGGCTCGCGAAGCGACACGAAAAGTGCGATTCGTTCCCAAACGCCGCCGATCGATCCCGACTTGAAACGCGTTGAGAATCCCCCTCCGCCGCTTTCGCCTGCGGCGGGATTGATCGATCGTTCACGCCCGACCGCTTCGCCGGCCTCAACCTCTGCGGATCCAGAGGTCGCCGAATCCGCGACGCTCACGGGAGAAAAGCTCCCCGAAGGCAAGCAGGATGTCGGCGTAACCGTCGACGTCGTCTCGCCGAGCGTCGTCAACCTGAACCAAACGACGACCCTCAAGGTCGTCGTCCGCAACCGAGGCGAAAGCGACGCGATGGGTGTCGTCGTCCGCGACGAACTGCCGCAAGGGCTCGAATTTCTTGACAGTCAACCCTCCGCCCGACCGGCCGGAAGAACTCTCGTTTGGCGTCTTGGTACGCTCGCGGTCGGCGCCGAAAAAGTGATCCTGGTGAAAGTGAAACCCGTTCAGGTTGGCGTTTTCGATCACTCCGCAACCGTCACGATCGTTTCGGGATGTCGTTCGAGAACTCTCGTACAAGAGCCGAAACTCAAGGTCGAGCAAACCGTCTCGGCGACGAAGATCCTCAAGGGAGGTCAGATCGTCATTCAAGTTTCCGTTTCCAATCCGGGAACGGGACCGGCGCGGAACGTCTCGGTCGTCGCCAAGCTTTCGGCGGGGCTCAAGCACGATCAAGGTTCCGAGCTGAAACAAACGATTCCGGTCGTCAAAGCCGGCGAACGAGTGAAACTTGATCCTTTATATGTAAACGCCTCGCGCGACGGCGAACAATCGTGCGAGGTCGTCGCGACGAGTTCGGACGTCGTCTCGATCGCTCCCGAGGCTCGCAGCGTTCAACCCGTGACGGTTGTCGCGCCTCGTTTGGCGCTCAATTTAACGGGGCCGGCGACGCGATTCACCGATACGACCGCGGTTTATCGGATCGTCGTAGCGAACCCCGGGACGGCGCTCGCGCGTAACATCAAAGTCTATGCGAATTTACCTTCGGGCGGTCGCGTGATCCAGCCCGGAGGCGCTCAATACGATCGCTACGATCGGCGTTTATTCTGGTCGATTCCTCAGCTTGATCCCGGTCAATCGCTCAATTTCTCGTTCCAGGTTCGGCTCGAGGGGGTGCAGCTTTATCAGGTCGCGGTTGAAACCAAAGGCGACGGTTCGCTTCATGACAAGGCGACGATCGACACCGACGTGAAAGGGATCGCCGACGTCGATTTCCAGGTGAAGGATCCGCTTCGCGTCGTCGACGTGGGGGATTATGTGACATATGAGATCCGAATTCGGAACAACGGCACGCGCGAGGCGACGCACCTATTGGTGAACGCCAAGCTTTCCGAGAATTTCACCCAGGATGTGAGAGACATCGAGACCGCGGGGACTGAGAAGAATGCGATGATCAAGCCCGACGAGCGTTTGATCCGTTTTCCCGAGATCGCTCGGCTGGCGCCCGGCGACGGCGAGATCACGCTGTTTATCAAGGCGAAAACCGTTCAGCCTGGTATTGCAACATGTGAAATTTTGTTGATGCATGACGATTTGGACAAGCGACAGCTTTCCAAGACCGCGGCGACGCGCGTTTTGGAGCGCGGCGTGGCGCGTTCGGGACGTGAATAACGGCGTCGGCGCCGAATCGCATAAGCCGGGACTGTTCCACTTATTTTCCACTCGCAAATCAACCGGCGTGTCTTTTCGTGTCGTTTTTCGGTAAGTGCACGCATTGTTTCGCCGCGTGGATTCGGCTTGCCCACCGGGGATCGGCCGAGGCCGAAAACGGCTCGACGTAAAGCCCTTGTTAGACCCCTCAAAACGGCAACGCATAAACCAAAACCTTGCCCACTATTTGCCCACCGGAGAACGGCCGACGTGTCTTTTCGTGTCGTTTTTTGTCGAGTGCATGCATTATTCCGGCGCGTGAAATCGGCCCGATTCGCTCGCCGTAAGTCTTGATTCTGTCTAGTTTTGGGGGATTTTGTCGCGACGTGTCAGGGGAAGTGATGAATACACCCGACAGGACTTGAACCTGTAACCCTCAGTTCCGAAGACTATGGAACACCGTTCGTCGTTCGCCAAAAAACACTGAAAAACTGCTTGTTTTTCGCGTATTACATCGTTTTGATCAGGATTAGTGCATTAATTGTGGCGACTATTTGGCGACCGCAAAAGGGTTACAGTTGTCGAAGACGCCCCTCCGCGACGATGACGACCGTTGACGCGAGTTGACATGATTCGACGTCGAACCGAAGCCCGCGGGGAGGGGGATCGGACGAATCCGCCTCACATCAACTTATGGCGTGTCCACGTTGTCCATGAATCTTGACGTCCTAGGCGTGACGGACAAACGGACAAACGGACAAACGCGATTTGATACCGAATGACGCGAGATGACGCGAGATGACGACCCGACCGATCGACCCGATTCCGCTCGCCCCTGATCGACTCTCGCCGCGAAGCCGACGAATCGATCGACCTCGAACGTCGCGATTATGCCTCGCCGCCGTACAATGAACGGGGATGGATGACGCCATGTCGATGCTCACCTCGAAAGACATCCGCTCGCTTCGACGCCGCTACGCCGCGGTTCCCGAGGCGATCGCGTGGATCGACGCTCAAACGCCCTCAATCGAACCGAGACGCCCCGCCGGGACCGGAGCGATTCGCCGAGGCCGAGGGGGGATAGGCCGCCGCGTATCGCTTGAAGCCGCCGCGATCGAACTGGCTCGACAAGCCCGCGACGACGCCCGCTCGATCGTATCGACCGCGGCGAAGCCCGCCCCCGTCCGCACGGTCGACGCCAAGCCCGCGGCGAAGCCCCTGGAAACGACCGAGGAGAAGCCCGACGCCAAGCCCGCGGCGAAGCGTCGAACCCGCAAATCCGCGAAACGTCGACGCCGTAAGGCCGCCGCGACGCGACCCCTCACACCCGGCGAACTCGCCCTCGCCGAGCTTCGATCCCGCCGCGGAAAACACGCCGCGACCTTAAGTTAGGCTCGACATATCGGCATTGCTATTTCTATCCGATGCTCGCGGCGGAAAGTCGCCAACCGATCGCTCGCATTCGCATTCCTATTTTTATCCGGTCTTCGCGGCAAAAAGTCGCCGCCGAGCGAAAGCCTCGAGACGATCCGCCGCGATTCAACGCTTGGCGATCGGCCTGATCACATTTCAGGGGGAGCCGAATGACCGCGTTTCTCCGCCCATTCCGCGACCGCCTGCCTGATGATTCGAGTCACCGGGATAAGCGTTCGAGACGATAAATCGGATATCCAAGCGTGGTATTCTGGCGAACCTTTCATGTTGATGATCGGGATCGCCCGTGAAGCTTGTTTCTCGACTTTCGCGTTCGTCTTTCGCTTCGCCATGTAATCGCCCTTGAAATGCGTATGGGGATATTGCGTAACACTACCTAATCCTACACCTTGATTCCGTGGTAGGCAACGTTAGCCAAAAATAATCCTGAATAACTCTTGACTATCGGGATAGTACGGGATATCATCTAATTGTCGGGGATGAACGTCATCCTCGAAAACAAAAATGGCCGCCGGATGCTGATAACACCCGACGGCCGAGGCAAGGTTTACAAAGGAAACCAAGCCATGATCACGATGACCGCCCGCCGCGTTTCTCGCAAGCCCTCGACGCCGATTCACTTCGACGCCTACGGCAACCCGCTCCGCCGCGTGGACGTTTCCGACGCCGATCGGGCCGAGGCCGCGGTTCTCTTGAACCCCGACGCCGTTTCGCCCGCCCGCTCGACCGCGAACGTCAAGCCGAGCGTCAAGGCCGCCCGCAAGCCGATCTTCGAGTATCGACGCATCACCGATGAGCTTTATTCACCGACCGAGAACCCTTGGGGATATAAAGACGAGCTTGCTTATGTCGGATGGACCGAGGCCGCGACCGTTGATTGATGTCCGACGCCGCGGGCCGGGGACCGCAACCCGGCCCGTCTTCATGGAGACACGCCGATGACCGCTCAATCAACGAAGACTCGAAAGAAACGGACGAACAACGGTCGACCCGACGATTCGCCGCCGACTTCTCAAGCCTCGCTCGCCGACATCGCGTTATCGCTCCGCGAGCTTGTCGACGCGATTCGAGCCCTCGAACACGCCGTCGTCAATCTTCGAGACGAATGACCGCCCGCCGCGACCGTGGACGCACCGCGGGCCGCGGGGGAAGTACAACGACGCAACCGCCCCCGCCGCGTGGCGGGGGATTCTCAACGACGCTTCCGAATGAAGGGACATGATCATGCTCGACCGTGACGCAATCGCTCGCTTGTTGCCCGAGTTTCACCGCGCCCGCCTCGCCGTCGACCGCGAGTGGACCAAACACGCGACGCTCGAAGCCCTGCTCGCCGATCAAGAGGCCGCCGCGAACGCCGCGACGAACCGCTTTGCCGAGCTTCGCGACAAGATCGTCGCCGTGACCGGCGCACGCGCCCTCATGTATAAAGTCGAGAGTCAGCATTACGCCTTGATGCCCGACGACCTGGACTCACACGTCGGACCGATCGAGATCGACGCCGACGTCTTTGTTATTCCTTGACGTCGCCGCGAACCCCGCCCCGGATCGACCGCGGCGGGGATTCTCTTGACCGTCTTGGTTCCCATAGCGTTATGCTATCGGAATGAAGAGTGAAATTGTTTTCACAAAGTTTCTTTTAACAGACATAAAGTGTGAAGGGACATGTATCATGCTGTCGGATAACAGACCGATTCGTATCGTCGCCGCTTTCTTGTCGGGGGGACGCAAGCCGACGACGATCGAAGCGTACACGTGCGACCTCGAAGACTTCCGAACGTTCGTCAAGGCCGCCGACGTCGAATCGGCCGCGTGGACGCTGCTCGACCTTGAACCCGGCCCGGCGAACGCCCTGGCGCTCAAATACAAAGACGACTTGATCGGCCGAGGGTTGGCGCCCAAGACCGTCAATCGTCGCGTCGGGACGCTCAAGGCGCTTGTGAGGACCGCCAAGACTTTGGGACTGGTGAACTCGACGCTCGAAATCAAAGGGATGGAAGCCCCCGTTCTCCGCGATTGCCGCGGGCCGGGGACCGACGGCTTCCGAGCGATGCTCGCCGCGATCGCGAACCGATCCGACGCCAAGGGAACCCGCGATCGAGCGATCTTGCGAATGCTGTTCGACCTCGCCTTACGCCGCGGGGAGCTTGTCTCGCTCGACGTCGCCGACGTCGACGCCGCCCGCGGGACGATCCGCATACTTGGGAAGGGACGATCGAGCAAGGAAACACTCTCGCTTCCCGATCCCACCAAGGCCGCGTTGAAAGCTTGGCTCGAAGCCCGCGGGACGCGACCGGGACCGCTGTTCGTCTCGCTCGGCAAGCACGGAACCCCCGGCAAGCGTCTTACCGGCCGAGGATGCTTCGCCGTCGTTCGAGAGATCGGACGCTTGGCGGGGATCGTCGTTCGACCGCACGGCTTGCGACACGCCGCGATCACGCGAGCTTTGGACGCGACGCACGGGGATCTTCGCGCCGTGGCGAAGTTCAGCCGACACCGCGACATTCGAATCCTGACGGTTTACGACGACGCTCGCCGCGACGTCGCCGGGGAAATATCGAAGCTTGTCGCGGGGGATTGATTCCGGGGAACCAAGGGGATAAACTGTTCATCGGTTTGCGGGGATGTTGCAACATCCTCCGCTTCGCGATCGATCCGATGGATGCTCACCGCGTTTCCGAGCGATGTCGGATCGGTCGGCCGATTCAAGGAAACGCGAACATGTCTTGGCTTTACTATTTAGATAACATCGAAGTTGTCGTCCCTTATAGAAATGCTTATGATTCTGGATCATGCATCAAGAGACGATTCAACCCGTCACAATGCGACATATTCGAACTCGACGAGAGGGTAGATCTTCTCGAAACGGTTGAATATGGTAAACCGCTTACTATTGAGGACTGGCTCTCGACTGAATCAATTCCTGGAAACGAGCCTACACCTATTGTCTTCAATATTTATTCCAAGACGGTTCTATACAAAACGGATGAGGGAATCTGGATAAAGGCGGTTTACCGCGACCGAGATAGGGAACCCTTCGCTGAACGGATTGATTCGCGTGAGGCGGTTCTAGAGATTATCGCCCACGGACACAATATACCACGCGAGCTTTTGGGATCGATTGATAAAGAGTGGATTCTAGGATTCCTGAATGAGGATATGCGTCCGTCACAATTCCAGTCAATTATCCGATCAGAACGCAAGTATGATGAACTCATTTTTACTGAACAGAGACTTTGTCGTCGTTTTTATCACATTCACTCTTTTATTAAAGCATTAACGAACGGCGCAGAGCCTGATTATGAGTTTCCAAAGAGATTGATTGAGAAGCAATACCGCTGGAGGCGGATTCAGGTATCGTACAATCCGCCGATCGCCATTCAGCCAATTATGTCTCCAACCGATATAACCAATATCGACACCGAAGATCCGATTTCGAGATCGATCGACGCCCCATCTGCGCCCGCTGACTCGACAGAGACGCCGACCGATCCCGTTATTCCTATCAAAAAAAGCGCACCGTCCAAAGAAGAGATGGAAGCTTTTAATCTTTATATGATTCAATCATGGAAACAAAAAGACATCGCCGAGCATCAAGGTGTTAACCAAGCAACCGTTTCGAGACGAATCAGAAAGGTAAAATCGCAATTAGGAAGTCGATCCGCAGATGAATCACACGAATTCCGTCCAAAGATGATTTCGGTCGATCCTTCAAAGATTGATACTCACTCTCGACGAGCTTGGTTTTAATCAACAATCCAAACTGAAAGACCATGCATAATCTCGAAAATTATGCGTGGTTTTTTTTTGTTTTTTGCCTATTTTTTGGCTTCGATATTGGAATTATGCACTACGCATACGCATAACGCTCGCCCCTTGGTTGTAGGGATCGCGAACCCAAACCAAGGAGCATGACATGTTATCCGTCCGAACCGAAGACCTGCTTACCGCCGGAGAGCTGGCGAACCGCCTAAAGGTTCAGCCATCGACCGTCCTGAATTGGGCACGGCGCGGAGTCATCCCCAAAAAAAGGCTTTCCCACAAGGTTCATCGGTTCAGTCTTCGCGACGTCGTGAACGCTCTAGAGCAGCGAAACGGAAGGGGGGACGGCAAATGACGCCACTCCGCGCCCACAACCCCGAGGATGATACAGACCTGATTCCGATCGACGCCGAGCCGCAAGCCGCCCGAGCCGACGATTCGGCCGAGGCCGCTCCGCGGCGATACGCCCGTCCGAACCGCCCCGCGGCGCCCGAGACGCTCACCATCCCGCTCGCCGGCGTGGCGTCGATGCTTGGCGTAAGCGCTCGAACACTGGAACGCATGATCGCCCTAGGGGACTTCCCGAAGCCGATCCGCGTCGGAAAGCAACGCATGTACCGCCGTTCATCGGTCGAGCGCTGGCTCACTGAAGCCGAGGCCGACGCCGAACGCTCGCCGCGGGCACGTCGCCGATGACCGAGCCGCCGCCCGACGCCTTGATGTCGCTCCGCGTCGCCGCCGACGCCGCGGGGATCGGCATACGCGAGATCGAACGCCTAACAGCGTCGGGCCGGATCGGCCGAACTCGGATCAACGGACTGACTTTTGTTAACCTACGGGAAGTGATGAATTATGTCGATTCATTACTTATAAATGAACAAAAAACCGACGGCCGGGGATAACATCCGGCCGCCGGCATGGTTTGACATCGCTGAGGACGATATACATGTTAGCGCAGGATGCACCGGGAGTCAATGGATTCGCCCCAAAAAACAAACGATCCTCGATTCACCCCAAGACCGCGTTCGCCTTGAAGATGCTGCTGGAGGGACGCGCGCTCAACGGCGAACTCGACGCCGTTCCCTCGAGCGACAAGCCGTTCATCGCACACTTGAACACGCTTAAGACCGATGATCGTAAGACTGTTTTCGATGCGTTCAAGTACCTTTGCGCCGATCCCGACGCCGTGGCGAAAGCCGTCTTCGCAGCCGACGGGACAGAACTCGATCAACCAGCCCCGCGAACAGCCACCCTGGCGGACGCCGCTATCTTGCTTAAGTCCGACCGATGGCTTTGGAACGGCTGGCTTCTGCATGGCGCATTGAACGCGATCGCCGCGCAGCCTGGAACCGGCAAGACGCGATTCCTCATGGATTTGACTCGCCGCGTATGGCATGGCGAACCGTGGCCCGACGGTCAACCGATCACAATCCCGCCGAAAACGCCGACGCTCTGGATCGCCGGGGATCAGCATTTTCAAGAGCTATTAGTTCTTGCGCGTGATTTTGACGTTCCGCCTGAATCGATTCACTTTAACACTTCGACTGACGATCCGTTATTAGGCTTGAGCCTTGATGACGCGACGACGCGACATGAACTTGCCGAAAGAATCCGGTCGATTCGACCCGCGTTCGTAGCGATCGATACGATCGGCATGTCGACCGTCAAAAACCTGACTCGACCCGAGGAAGCGAACGCATTCTATTCACCCATTCTTCAAATCGGAAATCAAACACAAACTTGTATCATTGCCGTTACACACTTATCAAAAGATCAAGATCCTCTTGGGAGAAGGATTGTCGAAAAATGCCGCGTCGTCATCAAGATGACGCAACCCGACCCCGAGGGACTGCCTAATAGGCGCCGGCTTTGGGTAGACAAGTCCGCCGCGATCAAGCCTCCGCCGCGTGGCGTAACGATGGGCGATTCCGGCAACGAATATGATCTTTCGCCACCGTCCGAGCCCGTCAAGGATTGGTCGGCTGGAAGATCATCAGGGACTGGCAAGCGTGGCCCCGAGCCGGCGAAGCTTGAGAAGGCCAAGACATGGCTTCGCGATCGACTTCAAGCCGGCCCTGAGTGGATGCGCGACACGTTCAAAGCCGCCGAATCGATGATCGACGCTGGGGAGTTCTCAAAATCGCTTGTTTATGACGCCGCTAAAGCGCTCAACGTCGAACAATTCCAAGACGAGCAGGGGAAAAAATACTGGCGTTTGCCTGTTCCTGAGGCCGACGACGAGCCTAATAAGGACGATTTTTGATCGACGCACAACATCAACGTATGCGGTGTCAGAGTTTCAGAGTTTCTCGACCCCCTAGGTAAAAAAAAACTCTGAAACTCTGACAAACGCGATTTGACGACGAATGACGCGAGATGAGGCGAGTTGACGCCCTGACCGATCGACCCGGTTCCGCTCGCCTTGATCAACCCCGATCCCGCTTACTTTGGCCTAGGAGAACCGCGATGAGCAACCCCGATCGAATCGCTTGGGCCGACGTCGAACCCCGCGTCGACATCGCCGCCGTCGCGACGAACTTACTTGGCCCGGCCGAGGGACGCCGCAGCGCCGAACTCTTGTGGCGATGCCCCTGGCACGACGATCGCAAGCCGTCGTTCTCGGTCAACCCGACGAAACGCCGAGCTTTTTGCAACCCATGTGGACTTTCGCTCGACGCCCCCGCCCTGGTGATGCGTGTTCTTGGGATCGATTTTCCATCCGCCGTTTGTTTCCTCGCCGAGCTGGCCGGCGTGACGCCGCCGCCGAGAAAGCCCCCGCCAAGCCCCCCGCGGGATCACGCCGACTTCGCCCGCGACGCCTATCACCGCCTTTGGACGCCCGCGGGGAGGGACGCCCGCGATTATCTTCATCGCCGCGGACTCGCTGACGAGACGATCCGAACCGCCCGACTCGGATTCGCCGTTCATCCGTGGAAATGGGAAGGTAAGCGCCTGAAGCTATCGGTTCCGGCCGTGACGATCCCGTGGTTTGACCGCGGCGCCGTTCCGCGAATCAAGATTCGCCGAATCGATTCGGATGTCGACAAATGCCGCTCGCTTGGGCCGAGCAAGCCCCCGCTGCTTTTTCCTGACGTCCGCATCGTTGCGGGAGCAACCGTCGCCATCGTCGAAGGGGAGCTTGACGCTCTTTTGCTTGGCCAAGCCCTCGAAGGAATCGCGACCGTCGCGACGCTTGGCGCCGCGCAGGCCGAACCGAACGCCGCGATCCTGGAACGCCTTATCGCCGCCAAGGCGATCCTCGCCGCCCAAGACGCCGACGAGGCCGGGGACAAGGCCGCGGCGATGTGGACCGCGTTACGCCGATCGATCGTTCGCGTTCGCCCGCCCGTAGGCAAAGACTGGGGGGATGTTCACACTTGGGAAGTCGACATACGCCGCTGGTGGATCGACCGACTTGAAGGCGATGCGAACCCCCCGCTTTTCGCCTGGGCCGAGCTTTCGTCTTGGCGATGGGGACCGTCTCGCGACGACCGGCTTGGGGGGATCGATTTCAAGCCGCCCAAGAGCATTCACGCCGAGCCCGACCGCCCCGACGACCAAACGCCCGCCCCGCTCGCCGCGAGCGAACCAAGCCCCGTTCACGCCCCATCCGCGATCGTTACGCCCGCGTCGGGACCGGATCATCTGTTTGCGATCGAGACGTGCAAGCCGACGAACTATTGTGGCCGATAACAACCGAGGACATGAATCATGACCGAGACGATCATTTATTGCGACCGTTGTAAAGCCCGGATCGACGCCGATCGGACGAAGCTTGCGAACGAATGCGGACCGTTCGTCGACGCCCGCCGATCGTTCGACTTATGCCGCCCTTGCTTCGAGTCGCTCCAATCTTGGATCGACACGCGACCCGGCGTTCACGCGAGCGAATGCCGATGTCAGTTATGCCATTAACCCGCCCCTCGAACCGATGGAACGCTTACATGAAGACGCACCGACGCACCTGGCAGAGACGCGAACAAAAGGCCGCC
Source organism: Planctomycetota bacterium (assembly GCA_021791715.1). Lineage (GTDB taxonomy): Bacteria > Planctomycetota > Planctomycetia > Isosphaerales > Isosphaeraceae > JAKBCQ01. The sequence continues at coordinate 29,904 of JAJYWB010000053.1, forward strand.
GAGCTTTTCGGCGCACGCCGGCAACCCGGATCGGGATCGTCGGGCCGAGACGATCAAACCGCGAGCGATTCGACACACCCTCGCTTATTCATCGAATCCAAACTTCGCGTGAAACACGCCGCCCGCGAGCTTCTCGACTCAACCGCGAAGAAAGCAAGGAAAGAAGGAAAGATCCCGCTTGTCGTCTTGGCGTCGAAGTGCAAGCATGAGCTTGTCATATGCTTGTATGCCCGCGACCTTAACGCGATCGCGACCGAGGCGCTCGCCGCGACGATCGAACGTGAATCGCTCAAGGCTTCGATCGTCGACCGCGATTCCGGTTGATTGAAGATGACCCGACTTGACCCGTTCGCCGCGATCGTCGAAAAGAGTGCGGGGACGTCGACCGTGAATCGACGCCCCCCGCGGTTCCCGCTCTAACCGGGAGATTCGATTATGGCATATCTTCGCAAGCGCGGCGACGCTTGGTATTACACGATAACCGACGCCGACGGCCGCAAGATACAACGGCGTGGATGCTCGACGAAAGAGGCGACCGCGGCGATGGCCGCCCAAGCCGAGGATAAGGCCGCGAAGATCAGGGAGGGATTGATTGACCCCCGCGACGTCGCCGTCAAATCGAATGCGGCGAAGCCGATCACCGAGCATGTCGCCGATTATCTCGCCGATCTTAAAGCCAAAAACCGCGACGACGCTTATATCGTTCTGATCACCGGACACCTCCGCCGAATTGTCGAGATGACCAAAGCCAAACGGATCGACGACCTCGACCCGCTCAAAGTTCAAGAGGCGATGAAGTCGCTCAAAGATTCGGGCTTGTCCGCCCAAACGTGTAAACACGCGCTTCGAGCCGTCAAGCAATTCTCAAAATGGCTTTGGAGCAATGGACGATCGAACGCCGACTCGCTTGTTCATCTCAAGCCGTTCAACGTCGATGAGGATCGACGCCGCGTCCGCCGAGCCCTATCGGCGCATGAGCTTCATCGGCTTCTCGAAGCCGCCGAGAACGGCCCGGACGTCTTGGGGATATCGGGCCGCGATCGAGCGATTGTTTATCGCGTCGCGATGGCGACCGGCCTACGAGCCGCCGAGCTTCGATCGTTAACCCCCGCGTCGTTCGTCGACCTTGACGGCCCGCATCCGAGAATCGTCGTCGCCGCGGGATATTCGAAGCGTCGCCGAAATGACGAGCTTCCGATCCGCCCCGAACTCGCCGCCGAGCTTCGCCCCTGGCTCGAAGGAAAGCCGCCCGGCAAGCCCGCGTACAAGCTTCCCGAGAAGACCGCCAAGATGCTCCGCGTCGATTTGAAGGCCGCGGGGATCGATTACCTTGACGCATCGGGCCGAGTCGCCGACTTCCATTGTTTGCGCCATTCGTTCGTGACGTTCCTGGCGATGAGCGACGCCCCCGTTCGCGTGATTCAATCGCTCGCCCGGCATTCCGACCCCCGGTTGACGATGAACGCTTACTCGCACGTGGCGATTCACGACGAACGCGCCGCGATCGAAGCGCTTCCCGACCTATCGCAAGCGGGACGCGCCGAGAAGAGGGACCGCAAGGCCGAGTAGAAATCCGAATGGCGCCTAGATCCCGACTCTCCGCCCGACAGGGGTTATCGATTCCGAGGCCGATTGAGAATCGGCCGCCGCGATCGTCGAATACGCGCATTTGACCGACGCATAAAAAAACTCCGTGGCGACTATTTGGCGACCGGCGCTTCTTCCGTGGCTGGATGTTTCGGCCGCCCTTTTCGCCCGATATTGAGCCCTATCGATCGCCCCAAGCCGCCCAAGCCGATCAATCCGCCGATTTCACCCCCTCGACCCGATTCGCCGCGTCGGATCGAGACCGCCCGTCTTGAGGCCGAAACCCCCTCGATCGCTTTGGACGGCAGAATTTTGGCGACCGGAGCCGGCCGCGACGCTTTAGACGGCCCGATTGGACCGCATGAAATACGCCGTTTTGGGCATCAATTAAAAAAACTCCGTGGCGACTATTTGGCGACCGGAGAACGGCCGACGTGTCTTTTCGTGTCGTTTTTTGTCGAGTGCATGCATTGTTTCGGCGCGTGGAATCGGCCCGTTCGGCTCGCCGTAAGTCTCGATTCTAGCTGGTTTTGGGAGCTTTTGTCGCGACGTGTCAGGGGAAGTGATGAATACACCCGACAGGACTTGAACCTGTAACCCTCAGTTCCGAAGACTGATGCTCTATCCAATTGAGCTACGGGTGCGTATAAGATCGAACTTAAGACGGCTACATGTGTTAATCACTTTAAGCACATGCGATCCGTCCGATTCGATCGCGAATCGAAGTATACCAGACATTTCCGCCGCGGCAAGTCGACGATCGCCGTCATCAATCCCATACCGTCGATTAGCTCCCTGAACCGCACCAAAACAAGACCGGCTCGATCGTCATTAGCTCCAGTAATTCCAACCCATTACGACGACACGCGAGAAGCCGTTCGGGTTCGGATCGCTAAAAACCGACGAACCGATGAACCTTCTCTCTTTCTGTTCGTTTCGAGAACGAATCGCGCGTCGCCGCCTTGTTCCAATCCTGAACCAATGCGTCCTCGGCCGGCCCCCGATCCGTCGTTTTTTTCTCAGACGATCGAGCGGGATCGATCGGATCGCGCCTCCCAAAACGCATTATTGATCACAGAATCGCCAGGTCTTGGCGCCGAGCCGAATGTCCCGAGCTTTTGAACACAAACCCGAAGCGAATCGGAATCTCAGATCTCCAAGAAAACCGCGATCGTCGCCCCGACGAATCGATCCGGCTGAACGACCCCGTTCCGAAACGGAAGCATATCGTGTATCCTATCTCCCGGTTGCGATCCGTCGATCACGCTCGGGCGAACCAAAAGCGAACGCGCCGCCGTGATGTCGACACCAAAATGAATTCAACAGTTGAATCAATGAGCAAACAGCAAGAAATCAAAGGCAAGTTTTCGTTCGTCAGCCTCGGTTGTCCCAAGAATCTCGTCGATTCCGAGCGGATGCTGGGATTGCTCGCGGTCGACGGCTACGCGCTCGTCGCCGATTCCGCGCAGGCCGATCTCGTTATTATTAATACGTGTGGATTCATCGATTCGGCGCGCCAAGAATCGATGGGGGTGGTTCGCGAGATGATCGACCGAAAGCGGTCGGGGGATCTCAAGGGGATCGTCGTCGCGGGGTGTTTGGCGGAACGCGAGCGCGAGAAGTTGCTCGAAGAGGTTCCCGAGGTCGATCAGATCGTCGGCGTGTTCGGTCGCGAGGAGATCGTCGCGATCGCCGATCGGATCATGGGGAACCTTCATGAACAAAGAACGCTCTTTCGACCCGCTCCGGTTCGAGCGCAGGACGATCGCGCCCGATTGAGGATCACTCCCAGGCATCTCGCGTTTCTCAAGGTTTCCGAGGGATGCGATCGCCTTTGCACGTTCTGCGCGATACCAGGGATGCGCGGCAAGCACGTCACCAAGCCGATCGAGAAGGTTTTGGAGGAGGCCGAGGAACTCGCCGCCGACGGCGTTCGCGAACTCAATCTCGTCGCACAAGACATGACGTATTACGGAATGGATTTGTACGGCGAACCGAGGCTCGCCGAACTCCTCCGCGCTCTCGACGATCTCGAAGGGATCGACTGGATCCGCGTGCTCTATAATTACCCCAGGCATTTCACCGACGAGCTTTACGAAACGCTCGCCTCCTCGCGAAAAATCCTTCCCTATCTGGATATGCCGATTCAGCATATCAACGATCGCGTGCTGCGGGCGATGAATCGGCGTCACGATCGCGCCGAGACCGAGGCGATCGTCGACCGGCTGCGGAACACCGTCCCCGGGCTCGTGCTGCGGACGACGTTCATCGTCGGCTTTCCGGGAGAAACCGAGGCCGAGTTCGAGGAGCTCGTCGATTTCGTTCGCGAGAAGAAGTTCGAACGTGTGGGCGCTTTCACGTATTCTTATGAACATGATACTCCTTCGGCCAAAATTCCCGGTCATTTGAGCGACGAGGTGAAGAACGAGCGGCGCGATCGGTTGATGACGGCGCAGCGGCCGATCGCTTTCGCGTTCAACGAATCGTTGATCGGTCGTCGGCTCGACGTGTTGATCGACGGCAAAGCGAAGGACGGGAGCGACGGCTGGGAGGGTCGAACGTACGCCGACGCTCCCGACGTCGACGGGATCGTCCGCGTGACGGGTCGCGGGTTCGGCGTCGGCGATATCGTGCCGTGTTTGATCGACGATACCGACGGCTACGATTTGATCGCTCGGGCCGAGGGTTCGCCTCGTCGGCGACGGTCGCGTCCCAAGCCTCGCAAGCGTCCCGCGGCGTCGACGTTGACGATTCTCGACTAAACGAACAAGGCGGCGATCCCCCTCCCCCGCACGGAGCTCCCTCGTGGCGTCGAGCGAAACCGACGAGCGATTCTGGAACATCCCCAACGCGCTTTCGATCTCAAGGCTCGCTCTCGCGGCGGTCGCTTGGGGGCTGATCGCGCGGTCGAGCTTCGCCGCGGCTCTCGTCGTCTTCTCGATCGCGGCGATCACCGACGCGCTCGACGGCTTCGTCGCTCGCTTGCTCAAACAAGAAAGCGACATCGGCCGCCAGCTCGACCCGCTTGTAGATAAAATCTTAATTATTGGAACTCTTGTCTATTTATTGACGATACCCGGGACGGGGGTCATGCCGTGGATGGTCGCGGCGATCACGACCCGCGAACTCGCGATCCAGTGGGTGCGAAGTTTGCTCGAGGGGCGGGGGATCGCGTTCGGCGCGAAGGCCTCGGGGAAGCTCAAAACGGTCTTTCAGTGTCTCGCGGTCGTCGCTGTTTTGCTCGTTTCGGCGGTCGGAGTCGATCGATATCCGCAAGCTCGGATCGCGCGCGACGCGCTTTTGTGGATCGCGGTGCTACAAACCTTATACAGCGGAATCGTGTACGCGATAATCGCCGCCCCAAGGCTTAAGGAAACGCGTTGATGAAATGGCTGGAAGCGATCCTCCTCGGTTTGGTACAAGGCGTGACCGAATTCCTTCCCGTTTCGAGCGACGGTCATCTCAAGGTGACGCAAAGCCTGCTCGATCTGGCGAACGGCCGCACGACCTCGGGAGAAGACGCGCTCTTTTTTGATATTGTTCTTCATATCGGCACGCTTTTGGCAATTTTGATTTATTATCGATCGGTCGCGCTCAAAAGCGCGCGGGGGTTGCTGAACATCGAGCCAGTCGTCCCGATTTACAACAAAAGCATTATCATAAGAGCGTGCGTTTTAGCCGCGATCGCGACCGCTCCGCTCATTCCTTACGCGATCTTGAAGAAGCGGCTGGAATCGGCGTTCGAGAGCCTGACGATCACGGGGTGCGGCTTTTTGGTCACGGCGACGGCGCTTTTGATCACGTATAAACTTTCGGGCGGGAATAAAGGTCCGCGCGAGATGAAATGGTATGACGCTTTGTTAATCGGTGTGGCGCAGGCGTTCGCGCCGCTGCCGGGGGTGAGCCGGAGCGGCCTGACGATCACGACGGCTCTCGCGCTCGGGCTCGATCGCGGCTGGTCGGTCGGATTCAGTTTATTGATCGCGATACCCGCGATCACGGGAGCGTCGGTTTTCGCGATCAAAGATTTTGATCCCAAATCGACCCCGGCCGAAGCTTACGCTCCGATGATCACGGGGGCGATCGTCGCGGGAGTCGTCGGTTATTTCGCGATCTCGTGGCTGGCGCGGGTTGTGCGCGGCGGCAAGCTTTGGTATTACTCTGTATACCTTGTGGTTCTCGGTTTCGCGGTGATCGCGTGGGGGCTCGCTGGAGGAGATCGGCGCGGTGGGAAATCGACCGGAGTTATCGCTGTGGACCGCGCCCAGGGGATCGAGCGCTCTCGCTCGATCGATCGAACGACGGACGTCAAAGTCTCTCGACCGCGCGGTCTGGATTTTTGAATCGCGGCTCGCTTGCGAGCGACCTCCTCGTGAGATCGCCGGATGTTTAAGTGCGGATAAGACGAATCGCGCGTGGGTCTGGGACGATTTTTGGCGGTTCGTGCGCAACGGATTCGGCGCGAAGGCGCCCAAGATCCTTTCTCCTGCGGCGGCTTCGGCGGCGCTCGATATCGCGATCGATCGCGAGCTTCGCGCCGGCCGGTTGACTTTCGTCTCACGCGTGATCGATCTCCCCGGCTTTCGTCGCCGCCTGGCGCGTCGCGTCGAGCGCTGGACCCGCTCGGAGGCCGATCCGATCGAACTCTTTCGCTCGTCGAACGCGGAGACGGTCGAACTCGGTTCGATCTACGCGGCGTATCGCGAGATCTTGGTCGAACTCGCCGCGGTCGACGACGCCGGGCTCGAAGCGTGGGCTTCTCGAGCGATCGCGAATTCGGCCGATTCCTCAATTAAAGAAATTGGATCTCTCAATATCATCGAGCCGGAATTCTTGAATAAGTCTCGAACGCGGGCGATCGCGTCTTTGGCGAATCGATCAATACCAATACATGTCGTTTTATCTTATAATCCCGAACCCGCGCTCGCCGAGGCTTTCGCTCCCGCGATCCGAATGCGCGAAACGCTGACGCGAGCGGGCTTCAGAACGATCGATCACCGATCGGACTCGGCGAATCGATCTTCGGCTCAATCCGATCGACCCGCCGACTCCGAGAGTTCGACGGAAATCGATCGCCCGGCCGATTCCGATCGTCCCGCGGGCTTGCGTGCGATCGAAACCGAGACGTTTCGATCCGACGCGCGGAGTCGCCCCAAAAGCGCGCGAACCGACGGAGTGACGATCGCGGGAGCTCCGCGCGGCGAGGGACAAGCGCTCGTCGCGGCGCGGCGAACGCGCGACCTGATCGACCAAGGTGTCGATCCCAAAGATATCCTAATGGTTTTTCGACGGTGGGACGATCAGGCTCGGATTCTGGTCGAAACGCTTCGTTCGTGGGGGATCGCGACGTGCGGCGGCGAAAGGCGCGCCGCGGCGACCGACCCGGCGTTTTCGGCGCTCCGCGCCGCGATCGAACTTCCCCTCGACGATTGGGAGACCGACGACCTGATCCGGCTCTTGCGCCACGGCCGGTTTCGCCCCTCGGCCGAATGGAACGACTCGCCTCTTTCGCTCGCTCTCGCCGCGGCGGCGATTCGAGACTCGGGGGCGTTTCGCGGCATCAATACAATCAAACATCATGTGAATGATATTATCAAAGAAAATGAGCCCCAATCCGATAAGCATAGGTCGCGCGGTCGATCGCGGCGGATCGCCGCGGCGCGTAAGGCGATCGACGCGCTCAATTATCTCGAGTCGATGATTGAACCGCTCGTCGAGCCGCGAACGTGGCGGGAACGCGTCGAGCGGCTCCGAAACCTCGCCGATGAATTCGGCCTTAACGCCGAACCGGAAGTCGGCGAGCGCGCCCGCGAAAAAAAATCAACGAAAGTCGCTTTGGAATCGCGCGCCCGGGGGTCGCAACCGATTAGGAGAACGGCGCTTGAGCATTTGTTTCAGGGTCTTGAAGACGAGGCGGACGTTCTCGACGAACTCGATCAAGGCGAGCTTTTGTGGCCTTGGGAGGCTTTCGTGCGCCGCGTCGTCGCTTCGGCGCGCGAGCTCGAATTCGCCGATCCCGACGATTACAGCGAGGGAGTCGCGGTTGCGACGATCCAAGAAGCCTCGGGAGCGTGTGTTGATCACCTGTTGATCGTCGATCTCGCCGAGGGGACGTTCCCCGATCGATCCGCGGTCGAGGCGATGCTCGCGACCGTGATCGACGCTCCTCACGAAGCCGACGACGCGGACGGCTCGGATTCGGTCGATCGATCGACCGACCCCGAAGGCGACGATTGGAATTCGGCGTTCGTGGACGATTTCTATGAAAAAGATGATAACAGCGAAGTGAACGCCGTCGACGGCGATTATCATTCGGCGCGAAGTCGGATGCGTAACGAGCCTTACGCGCGTGAGACGTATCGGTTTTCGCGGTTGATCGGATCGGCGAATCGATCCGCGACGTTCGTTTATCCGACGACCGACGAATCGGGTCGAGCGATGTTGACCGCGGGCTTTTTGGACGACGTGCGTCGGACGTTCGCCGATTCGGCCGAGCCTCGTTTCGCGGCGCCGGTCGTTCGGCTTAACGCGATTCCTCCCGTCGAACTCGCCGCGGCGCCCGCCGAGCTTCGCGTGCTCGCGATCGCGCGAGCCGCGATCGACGGCGACGCCTCGATTTTGAATCAAATTGTAAAGATCCCGGAACATCGCGATGTTTTAACGGGATCGGCGTTCGCTTTTTTGGTCGGTCACGCGCGGGATCGTCGCGGCGGGAAATTCGGGCGCTACGACGGAATGATTCGCGATCGGCGAGCGATCGCTCGGATTCGTGCGCGATACGATTCGAATGCGTCTTTCAGCGCCGGCCGGCTCGAAACCTACGCGCTCTGTCCCTTTCTGACGTTCCTTAAGGAGGCTTTGGGAATCGAGGAAGCCGTCGATCGCGGCGAGCTTGAAATCGACGCGCGTCGTCGCGGCGGGTCGCTCCATCGATTTCTTGAAATTGTCCATCATAAATTGATCGATCTTCATGTATCGGATAAAGCGACGCTCGCCGAACGGATCGAGCTGACGATCGAGCCCGCGATCGATCAGCTTCGCGACGAATCGCCTCCTCCCGACGGTCCGATCGCAGCCGAGATCGCCTCGATCGACGAGGATCGGACCAGGAACTTCGGCGTCGCGTACCGCGGACAGTGCCTCGATTACGCGAAAAAATCGAACGACGCCGCGCTGCCGCGCGAACTCGAATGGGATTTCGGCGGCGACGACGACGAGACGCACCCTCCGTTGATTCTCGGTTCGGGAGAACGCTCGGCGCGAATCCGGGGACGAATCGATCGGATCGACGTCGAGGAAACCGAAGATACGATCCGATATCGCGTGATCGATTACAAAACGCGAAAAGGGAAAAATAAAAACGAATTGCTCGAAGGGTTGGCGATCCAGCCGCCGCTGTACGCGATGGCTTATGAAAATTTCATTAAACAACAACACGATCGCGACGGAATCGAGCCGACGCCGATCGATTTCGGTTACTGGATTCTCGAGAAGCAAGGTTACGGCAAACTCGTCAAGTTCACCGACGACGGTCGAGGCGGGTGGCGCGATCGCCCGCTCGACTGGCCGAGGTATCGCGAGGCGTTCGAGAAATACGTTCTCGATCTGGTCGAGAGCCTGCGGAACGGCCGATTTCCGGTCAAATCGAAAGACGGAGATTGCACAAGCTATTGCGCGTTTCGCCTGACCTGCCGGATCGCGCAGGCGCGGCGCTCGGGCAAAATATGGGACGACGCGCCAAGGCTTAATATTTAGAATAATATGCTCATAAAATTTTTTGAAAGGATAAGACGATGGCCGAATTGACCTCGACGCAAGCCGCGGCGATCGAGCGGACCGATCGCGGCCTGGCGCTTTCGGCGGGGGCGGGATGCGGTAAAACGCGCGTTCTCGCCGAGCGATTTTTGGCGCAGCTCGCCTCGCGGCCGGGGCGATCGCTCGCCGAACTCGTCGCGATGACGTTCACCGAGAAAGCGGCGCGCGAGCTGCGCGATCGCGTCCGAAAAACGTGCCGCGCAAGGATGATCGCCGAAACAGACGAACAAGAAATGATGTTTTGGCGCGATGTCGGCCGCGGGCTCGAAGCCGCGCCGATCGGCACGATTCATTCGTTTTGTTCCAGGTTATTGCGTCGGCATGCGCTCCGCTGCGGGATCGACCCCGAGTTCGAGGTTCTCGACGTCGCGGTGGCGCCGACTTTACGCAAGCGATCGGTCGATCATTTTTTGGGACGTCGGCTCGCCGACCGCGACGACGATCTGCATACGCTCGCGGTCGCGTGGGGGCTCGACGCGACCCGCGAGGCGATCGAATACGTGATCGAAAAGCGCGCGATCGACGATCCCGAACGAACCGCGGGCCGATCTCCCGACGAGATCCTGGCGATCTGGAAAGGATTCCGCGACGAAACGATCGCGCCCCGTCTCACGGCTTCGCTCAACCAAACGCTCGCCGATTGTCGCGATCGATTGATCGCGGGAGATTGTCGACAAGAAAAGATTAAATTAAAAATCGAACAGTTGTTCGATCGAATCGAAGAATTCGCCGGCGCGACGAAACCCGAAGAATCGATCGACGCGTTGAATCGTTTAAGATCGTCGCTTTCACTTTCGGGAACGAGAGCCGAGTATTGGGCCTCGCAATCGGCTTACGACGACGTCAAGAGCGCGTTCGCCGAAACGAAGAAGGCGATCGACGATTTCCTTCAACTCTTTCAACATGATAAAATGATGACCGATCGATCGATCGATCGGTCGCTTCGGCTCGCCAGATTGGCCCGCGGCGCGATCGCCGAGCACGATCGTTCCAAACGATCCGAAAGCCGAATCGATTTCGACGATCTGTTGATCAAAACGCGCGATCTTTTACGCGATTATCCCGATATTCGTGACGAATGCTCGCGCATGATTCGTTTTATTCTTGTGGACGAGTTCCAAGACACCGATCCCGTTCAGGCCGAGATTTTGGAGGCTCTCCGCGCGGGCGATCGAATCGTCGACGGATTGTTTTTCGTCGGCGACGTGAAGCAATCGATTTATCGTTTTCGAGGCGCCAAGCCCGAGCTATTCGGCCGATTTTCAAGCCGGATGCCGAAGGATTCTCGACTCGCTTTAACCGAGAATTTTCGAGCCTCGGCGGGTCTGATCGATTTTACGAACACGGTCTTCGCCGATCATTTTTCGGCGCCCGAGCATCGCCTTGTCCCGGGGCTCGGACGTATCGAGGAAGACCGCGATCCGCGTGTCGAATTCCTTTGGCCGATACCCGATCCGACGACCGATCGCGAGGGAGGCGACGCGGGGGTTGATTCCGACGACTCGGACTCCGATTCCAATTCCGACGTCGGATCGAAGCTGAGCGCCGACGAACTGCGCGTGATCGAGGCGAAACGCCTTGCGCGGCGGATCGCGGTGCTGCTCGACGAAGGCTTGCCGATCCGAGATCCAAAAACCGCGACGATCCGACCCGCGAACGGCGGCGATATCGCGATCCTCTTTCGCGCGATGACGAACACCGCGGTTTATGAACAAGCTCTCACCGAGGAGGGGCTCGATTATCACATCGTGGGAGGCGCGGCGTTTTTCGCGCGCGACGAGGTTCGCGATTTGATCAACGTTTTGGCCGCGATCGACGACCCGCTCGACGAGGTTTCGCTGACGGGAGCGCTACGAAGTCCGTTCTTCGGGATAAGCGACGAGGGGCTGTTCTGGCTGGCCGAGGGGAGCGACGCGGGACTCGTCGAGGGTTTTGAACGCGTCAATGAATTAAATAACTCAGACAAGATGATGTCTCGATCCGATCGGCGACGCGTGAATCGCGCTAGGTCGCTTTTGGCTCGTTGGCGCGGCTTGAAAGATCGCGTTCGGCCGTCCGAACTCGTCGCTTTCGTTCTTGACGAATCGGGATATGAGGCGGCGTTGCTCGCGGAATTCCTCGGCGAAAGGAAGCGAGCCAACGCGCGGAAGTTGATTCGCCTGGCTCGCAGCTTCGACGACGTCCCGGGGGTCGCGCTCGGCGATTTCGTCGCCAAACTGCGCGACGACGTCCGCACCGGTCCCCGCGAGGAGGAGGCCGCGACGACCGAGGAGGAGGGAGAAAGCATTCGAATCATGTCGATTCATCAATCCAAAGGGTTGGAATTTCCGATCGTCGTCGTCGCCGATTTGTCGCGGCCGATCGCTCCGCGCACCGGAAAGATCTCGGTCCACGCGACGCTCGGGATCGTCGCGCGGCCCGATCCCCCTCCGGGCGCGGGAATCGGCGATCAACCCGAAGTCGGCGAAAGCCTTGGAATAATCGTTCATAAGTATGACGACCAATATGAGGATAAGCTGGAATCTTTACGTTTATTTTACGTCGCGACGACCCGGGCGCGCGATTATCTGATTTTATCGAGCGCCGGCGAACCCGATCGCCGCGCGAGCGGATCTCCCGCGTTGAGCCTGCTTTCGAAGCGATTCGATCTGAGGACGGGAGAGCCCCTCGTTCGGGTCGACGGCGATTGGAAGCCTCCGCTCGTGCGAGTCGTCGGCGAACTTCCTCCGCCTTTGAGCCGATCGCGCAAAGCCCCCCGTCCGTCGCGTCTCGAACTGGCGCGAACGATCACCCGACGAATCGGATCCGAAACCGATCGCTTCGCTCTCGAATCGGCCGCGATCCGCGCCGGTCGAAAACGTAAGAAATCTGGGCGATGATTATTAGAGCATGTTATGAAATTTGAGACGGGTATTAGTAAGAAGTTATGCTATAAACGCTCATCAGAGTCATCCCGCCAAAGTCAAATTTTACTTCCTTTTGGGGCGAAACAATCGCCTTAAAAGACCCGGGCGGACCGACGTCCGATCCGCCGGCCGTCTTCGCGGCGATCATATAAATCCTCGCTCCGACTCGGAATGCGATACCGTTCGACACGCATAGGGCGCTAATCAAACCAATTCTCCCTCAGGCGACGCTCCCCGATGAGGAAGATTGCGACTTAACGAAAATTGTGTTCATATCTCCGAGCGTTTTCGCCTATTGTTGGCGGGATCGAACAGGATCGCAATCCTCGGATCGCGGCAAGAAAGGCCCGAAGTACCAGCAACGACTGAAGGCGACGGCAAACCGTCGGCGAACGCGACCGCGCCGACCGTTACGATGGTATGAGGTTCGACCCGCCGTCCGCCGGTCGATCCCCCGATATCCATGAGATTATGGAAGGCTTGGGCGTTCTCGACGTCGCCCTGAAGTCGCCGATCGGGTTCGCGGCCATGAGTCCCAACCGCATCGCGACTCGTTGCGCGCGATAGGAGTCCGGTCGCGACCTGCGCAACGTCGGGACGCCGACCGCGGAGGTCTGGGCAAGGTGCATGGACCGCCAGCTCGTCGAACTCACGATCGCCCGGCGGCATCAGCCGGCGCGAGGCGACATTCTAACTTCCGGCGGAGATCCACGATCCGTTCATGAAGCTCGGATGTGTCGTGAACCGATTCGACCTTCAATCTGATAGAAAGGCTCTCAGGTTTCGATCGAAGGAGATTCCCCGGCGCTCCCAATATCAACCGCCATGTTACCAAAATTCAAACCGCTCGCCACGATCGATTCATAACATACGATAGTCTTCTCGCGTTTTCTCTCAAAAAACCCCTGAAAACAAGGCTTTTCAACCGTCATGTAAGCCCCACCAAAAAATTCGAGAAAAACCAAAAACGGGTCTTGCAATCCGAACGCGCGGTCGTTAGCCTACCACACTTAGATTGATCGACGTGCTTTCGGCACTTGATGAAGATTACTGCGATCGATCGACTCTCGGCGAATTTCCCCCCTTCGCCCACGCTATGTCCTCAGGTTTGGTTTTGGTCGAGGGAACGTATCTCCGGGATGGCGAGGCGCCGATCGAGCCGTTTTATTTCAAATGCACCAATAAGAAGACGGCTCTCACGGCGGTTCGCAATCCTGAAAAGATGCGCTGAGAATCATACGGCTCACACGGCGGTTCGCCCTCGCAATCCATACGCGGCACCTTGATTGGGGATGGAACACATGAGCGCGCATCACGAGACGAGACGAGACGAGACGAGACGAGACGAGACGAGAGGTAAATTACGCCGCAAGCGATCTCTGCGCGCGTTCCAACCGGAAGTGATCGCGATGGAAGAGCGTATTCCCGTCAGCGATTCGCTGGGGTCGATCGGAGGGGGCGTCGCGGCGTCGTTCCTCGCTTCAGCCGCATGGAATCATAAGACCGA
>JAJYWB010000054.1 GCA_021791715.1 Planctomycetota bacterium
GCTCCTCATGCTCTGTTCCAGCCTGATCGTCGTCGCGCGCGGAGCGCGACGACGTGAGGGCGCCGCCCGCGCCGGCCGTTCGTCCGAAGCGATCGAGCAACCGACACATGATAGCATGATCAATGGCTCCGCCGCTGCGAGCGACGACGCGGCGAGCGCGTATCGAGGAGAAACGACGGTCGGCGGCGCGCTGTCTCCTTCTATCGAGGTCGACCGAGCGCAACGAGCCGCTTCCGCCGATGTCGTCCGCGGCGTTCGATTCCGCGAACGTCTGCTCGCGCTTGGCGGCGCTGCGCTCGCGGCGCAGGGGCCGATCGTCGCGGCGCTCGCGGGCGCTCGCGGCGTGAACGCGATTCTCGTCGTCGCTCCGTTTCTCGTCTCGGGGATCGCGCTCGGCGGCTATTTCTCGCGAACGAGACAAATCCCCCGCGCCGTCGAAATGGCCGTGATCATGCTTACATACGGAAATCTTGGAATGATTTTCGGCTGGTGGTTCGACGCGCGATTCGCTTTCGGGACCGGCGCCTCGGGTTCGTGTTGCGGAGGATCGGCCGGCGGCGTGTTGAGCGCGCGCGCGATTTTTGATTCGTTCCACGATCGCCCCGGAATGTGGCTGGGGATGATTTTGTTCTCGAACGCCGCGATGATTCCGTTTGATCATTGCCGCAAGATCGCGTTCCAGCGATCGGGTCGGCTCGCGTCGATCGCGCTGCTTCTTCTCGGCAATCTCGCCTCGGGAGCGGGGATGATCGCGGGGGGTTCGTTCGTCGTGAGCCGGATCGGAGGCGGAACCGCGATCACGGTTTTTGGAGATCTCGTCGGCATGACTCTCGGGATGATCGCCGGACACCTCGCGACCGACCTCGTCGCCGAGGGACTGGAGTACACATAACAACATTCAAAAACACCTTGTTATTTGGATTCCGACTGAAGCGTTAATGATTTAAAAACCCTTTTTACGATTGGGAACAAAAATGCGAGTACTTGTTGTTGATGATGAAGAGAACATTCGAAAGATGTTGCGCACTGCTCTCGACGCGATCGGCTGCGAGGTCGAGCAGGCGGGGACGATCGCCGAGGCGATTCGGCTCGTCGATCGCCGGCCGTTCGACGTCGCTTTCGTCGACGTTCGGCTGGGGAACGAATCGGGATTCGATTTGTTGGAGGCGCTTCCCGAGCGTCGACCTCGGATCGCGATCGTTTTGATCACCGCGTTCGCGAGCGTCGATTACGCGGTCGAGGCGATGCGCCGCGGCGCGGCCGATTTTTTGGCCAAGCCGTTCACTCCGCCTCAGGTGCGAGGGGTGATCGAGCGCGTGAGGCGATCGCGCGGGCTGCTTGATCGTGTCGCCGAGCTTGAGGAGATCGTCCGAACCGAGACTCCCGAGGCTCGGCTGACGAGCGACGATCCCGCGATGTCTCGCGTGATCGAGTTGACGCGCAAGGTCGCCGCGACCGACGCGGGGCTTTTGATTCGCGGCGAGAACGGCGTCGGCAAGGGCGTTTTGGCGCGTGCTGCGCACGCCTGGAGCGGACGAGCGAGCGGCCCGTTCGTCACGGTCAACTGCCCCAGCCTGAACCCTGAATTGCTCGAAAGCGACCTCTTCGGCCACGTCAAAGGCGCCTTCACGGGCGCGGTGCGCGACGCCGCCGGCAAGGTCGCCGCCGCCGAGAAAGGGACGCTCTTCCTCGACGAGATCGGCGACCTCCCTTCGCCGCTTCAACCCAAACTGTTGCGATTCCTTCAAGAGCGTAAATATGAGCGCGTGGGAGAAACGATAACACGATCCGCGGACGTGCGGTTGATCGCGGCGACGAATCGCGATCTCGACGCCGAGGTCGCCGCGGGAAGGTTCCGCGAGGATCTCTATTATCGGATCAACGTCGTCGAACTCGTTTTGCCGCCGCTCCGCGACCGAACCGATAAGCTCGATCTGGCGCGCGGGCTTCTTTCGTTCTTTTCGAGCCGATCTGTGAACAAGTTTACAGGATTCACACCCGAGGCGGAACGTGCGATCGATTATTACGGCTGGCCGGGCAATCTTCGCGAGCTTCGGAACGCGATCGAGCGAGGGGTGATTTTGGCTGAGGGTCCCGAGATCGGTTTGGCGGACCTTCCCGACCGGATCGCTCGGTCGCGCGACGCCGAATCGAACACCGTCGATCTCGGCGGGCGAGTCGATCTGGAGCGGATCGAGGCCGAGCACATCCGCCGAGTGATCGCCTCGGCGCCAAGCCTCGACGCCGCGGCGAAGATTTTGGGCGTCGATCCCAGCACGCTCTTTCGCAAACGAAAGCGTTACGGTATCTGACCGATTCATCATCCGATCGCGCGTTTTGCACGACTCGACCCGTTCGATCGCGCGATTCGCCCGATCGAACGCTCGCATCCCGCTTGTTTTGGAAATTGAACTTAAGACCCCGCAAGTACTTACGGTCGCTTGAAAAGGTTTCGGCGCGGTTCTTGCTTTCTCGTTAACACCCATGGAAAGAGACGGATGATTCAGACGTTGCGCATTCGGCTTTTGATCGGCCTCGCCCCGTTGCTCGCGGTCATCGTCGGCCTGGGGGTGTGGGCGATCGCGATGTTTCAGCGCCTGGGCGGAAACATCGACGTCATCTTGCGCGAGAATTACGCCAGCGTGCTCGCGGCCGAGAACATGAAAGACGCTTTGGAAAGGATGGATTCGTCGTTCCTCTTCGCGATCACGGGTCGCGAGGAACGGGCTCGGAATCAGTTCGAGACGCATCGCCCCTTGTTCGAACGCAATTTGAAGAGCGAACGGAACAACGTCACGCTTCCCGGCGAGCAGGAACTCGCCGACGATCTGACAAAGCTTTACGGCGAATATATCGATCTCGCGAATCGGTTTTTCGCGATCGATCGCGCTCGCCGCGACGACCGCGAGGCGTTCTATTTTAGCGGGCTTTTGCCCAAGTTCGTCGCGATCAAACGACAGGCGGACCGCGTGCTCGATATCAATCAAAAGAATATGGAAGAGATGGACCGTAACGCGAGGAACGCCGCTCAGGCTTCGATCCGGGTGATGGCCGCGGCGGTCGTCGGAGCGACGCTCTTCGGGATCTTGACTGCGCTCTTGCTCAGTCGATCGATCCTCGAACCGATCCGAAGCGTCACGTTGGCGGCGCGCGATATCGCGAGGGGCAATCTCGATCAGGTCGTCCCCGCGACGACTCGCGACGAACTCGGCGAACTCGCCGCGGCGTTCAACGCGATGACGCGGACGATTCGCGAATTCCGCCAAGAGGGAACGGCGCGACTCGTGCGGGCGCGGCGTACGGCGCAGGCGACGATCGACTCGTTCCCCGATCCCGTCGTCGTCGTCGATCCGTCGGGACTCGTCGAACTCGCCAATCCCGCGGCGTGTCGCGTGCTCGGCTTGCAAACGAGCTCGCGCGAGCCCGCCCCCTGGAGTCCTCCCGATTCGCTTCAAGATATGATTACTGATGTGCTTCGAGGCGGACCCGATTTCAAGCCGAATCGGATCGAGGCTGCGATCCTTGTGCGCGAGGGGGGTCAGGAGCGTCATCTGCTCCCCAGGGTGCTGGCGATCCGCGACGAGGTCGAGGGGACGTTGGGCGCCGCGGTCGTGATGATCGACGTCACGCGATTCCGCCTGCTCGACGAGCTCAAGAGCGATATGGTTTCGACGGTCGGCCACGAGCTTAAAACGCCTCTGACAAGTATTTTGATGGCGATTCATTTGCTTCTTGAGGAGACCGTCGGGTCGCTCTCTCCCAAGCAGGTGGAGCTGTTGCTCGCGGCGCGACACGATTCCGAACGGTTGCTCGCGATGGTGGACGATCTGCTCGATCTCACCCGCATCGAACAGGAACGGTCGACCGCGATCGCGCGGGGCGTTCATCCAGGAATTTTGATCTCGAAGGCGATTGAACGATCGGAGTCGCGGGCTCGCGACGTCGGCGTGACCCTCGAGGCCGAGATCCCCGGCGACGTTCAAGACGTTCTCGCCGATCCCGATCGCATCGGCCACGTGTTCGACAACCTCATCGGCAACGCGCTCGATCACGCCGACCGCGGCGGCAGGGTGCGGGTCGACGCACAACCGACAGAAGATAATTTCATTCGTTTTCGCGTTCAGGACGACGGCGAGGGGATCGCCGCCGAGCATCTGCCGCGGATCTTCGACAAGTTTTACCGCGTACCGGGGCGAAGCGAACGGACGGGGGACGGCCTCGGCCTGGCGATCGCGCGCCGGATCGTCGAAGAGCACGGCGGTACGATCGTCGCCGAGAGCGAGCTCGGCCGGGGTGCGACTTTCGCTTTCACCCTCCCCGTCGAAGCACGCGGAGACGACGAAACCGTGAAAATTCATCAAACATAGTATTTGAATCAATTGCTCGCTTATGTTCCAGGATCGATTGTTCTTGAGAGGGAGAAACCACAAATGATCGCCGCGGCGACTATGGCTTTGGGAGTGTTCATTTTTATGCTTTTTTTCGCGTTGGTCGAGGCGTGCGATCGCCTTTGACTCGACCTTTTTCAAGGAGATCGACCGATGATGACCGCGACCGCGATTCTCTCCGTTATGGCGCTTTTTTATCTGGTGTTCGCGATGATTCGTCCCGAGCGGTTCTAGCCCGCCCACGTACGCCCCGGCTAAGCGGCTCGTCCCGCTTTTGATCAAACCTCCGCGAACGCGACCGATCGTTCGATACGCGTTTTTTTGATCGATCATTCCAAAACTTGAAACGCTTGTTTCCTGGGAGTGGATTTCGGTGGATACATTCGTTGATTTATTGAATCCGATCTTCGCGTTCGGCCTGCCGATCGCGGCGTCGATCCCGCTGGGGATCTGGGCGGCGCGCGCCCTCGACGTACCCGACGAACGCGCCGGCAAGGGAATCGACAAAATTCCGACTTCGCTCGTCGCGCTCTTCGCCGGAAAAACCCCAGAGAAGATGAACTGGAAGCGATACGCGACCTCGCTGCTCTGGTTTAATCTTATCTTGTTCATTCTTTCATTCCTCATTCTATTGGCCCAGCCGTTCCTCCCGTTCAACCCCGACGGCAAGCCGGCGCTCTCGGGAGATCTGATTTACAACACCGTTTGCTCGTTTGTGACGAACACCAACCTTCAACACTACTCGGGCGAACAACATCTCTCGTACTTCAGCCAGCTCGCCGGGGTCGTCTGGCTTCAGTTCGTCACCCCCGCGTGCGGACTCGCCGCGATGCTCGCGACGATCCGCGGTTTAAGAGGAGACGATCATCTCGGCGATTTTTATGTCGATCTCTTTCGTTCATTAATTTACCTCTTTCTGCCTTGCTGCCTGGTCGTCGCGATCGCGCTCGCCGCGACGGGCGTGCCGATGACGTTCGCGGGATCGGTCAAGGCGGCGTTCCCGGGAATGGATGAACAAACGATCGCGCGGGGCCCCGTCGCCGCCGAAGTCGCGATCAAACAACTCGGCACCAACGGCGGCGGCTTCTTCGGCCCGAACTCGGCGCACCCGTTCGAGAACCCGAGCCCTCTTAGCAACATGATTGAAGTTTGTTCGATCATCGTGTTGCCGATGGCTTCGATCGTCATGTTGGGAATCATGCTCAAAGCCCGGAGGCACGCAGTCGTGATCTTCGGCGTGATGCTCTCGCTCGTCGTCGCCGGAGCGATCGTCGCGATCGCCTTCGAGAATCGCCCCAACGCCGCGGTCGCGGGACTTCCCGTCGTCGCGGGACCAAATCTTGAAGGCAAAGAGGTTCGCCTCGGAGCGACAGCCTCCGCCACCTGGGCCGCGATCACCACCGCGACCTCGAACGGCTCGGTCGACGCGATGCACGACAGCCTCAACCCGCTCGGCGGACTCGTCCCGATGTCGCTCATGATGTTCAACGTCGCCTTCAGCGGAATCGGCGCCGGCTTTGAGAATATGCTTGTATATATAATCGTTGCCGTCTTCCTCGCGGGATTGATGGTGGGACGAACGCCCGAGTACCTGGGTAAGAAGGTCGAGGCGCGCGAGGTCAAATACGCGATGCTCGCTCTTTTGATCCATCCCTTGCTCATCTGCGTAGCGACCGCGATCTTCGCGTCGACAGCGTGGGGCAAGGGAACCGTCGCCAATCCCGGACCGCATGGATTCAGCGAGATCTTATATGAATTCACCTCGTCGGCGGCGAACAACGGATCGGGTTTCGAGGGCCTTTCCGACAACAACGTCCCCTGGAACGTCGCCGCGGGGATCGTGCTGCTGCTCGGTCGATTCCCGGCGCTCATCTTACCTCTGGCGATCGCGGGCTCGCTCTCGAAGAAGCAACGCGTCCCCACGACCTCGGGAACGCTCCGCTCGGATACGCCGACGTTCGCCGGCATGTTGCTGGGAACGGTGATTCTCGTCGGCGCTCTCTCGTTCCTCCCCGCGGTCGTCCTGGGACCGATCGCCGACCATGTTGAACGCTCCGCGGCGCAAGCCAAACCCGGCGACACCAAGGCGCCCGACGCCAAACCCGGCGACACCAAGACGCCCGACGCCAAACCCGGCGACACCAAGACGCCCGACGCCGAACCCGACGACTCGAAGGCGCCCGACGCCAAAAAGGCCGATTCGACCGATTCAAACATCAAAGCCGACGTCTCGAACAATACGGGCGCGAATTCCACGAATATCACGCTTACTGGAGTGAACAAATCATGAGTTCCGAGGTGCTGGAAGAAACGATCCCGGGGGTCGACGTCGTCGAACTCAAACAACAGCGACGCCGCACGCGCACGCTCAGGTTGTTCGAGCCGGCGCTCGTCAAACAGGCGACCGCACAATCGTTCGTGATGCTCGACCCCCGCGTGATGGCGCGCAACCCCGTCATGTTTTTGGTCGAGGTCGGCTTCGTGCTGACGGTCGCGGCGACGATCCAATCGATTGTTCAAAGCGCGTCCACAGGTTTGATTCTTTATCAGACGTTTCTGGCGATCCTGCTTTTGCTGACGGTTCTCTTCGCCAACTTCGCCGAGGCGCTCGCCGAGGCGAGAGGCAAGGCGCAGGCCGAGAGCTTGCGAAAGACGCGAATGGACACGCCGGCGTTTCGGCTCGACGACCCTTCGACGCGGGCCGGGACGATCGTCCCCTCGACCAAGCTCCGCTCGGGTGATTATGTGCTGATTGACGCGGGACAGATCGTTCCCGCCGACGGCGAGGTCGTCGAGGGGGTCGCGTCGGTCGACGAATCGGCGATCACGGGCGAGAGCGCTCCCGTCATTCGCGAGGCCGGCGGCGATCGCTCGGGAGTGACCGGCGGCACGAAGGTTCTCTCCGATTGGATCGTCGTTCAGGTGACCGCCGATCCCGGACAAAGCTTTCTCGACAAGATGATCGCGCTCGTCGAAGGCGCTTCGCGGCAAAAAACCCCCAACGAGATCGCGCTCACGATCGTCCTCGCGGCGTTTTCGATCATCTTTCTGATCGTCACCGTCACGCTTGAACCGATGGCGCGATATTTTAGCATAAACCTTGATGTTCCTACGCTTATCGCATTGCTCGTCTGTTTGATTCCGACGACGATCGGAGCGTTGTTGGCTGCGATCGGCATCGCGGGGATGGATCGAGCGCTCGCGGCGAATTTGATCGCCAAGAGCGGCAAGGCGGTCGAGGTCGCCGGCGACGTCGACACCCTCCTGCTCGATAAAACGGGCACGATCACGATGGGGAACCGATTCGCGACCCAATTCGTTCCGTTCGCCGGATTGCAACCGCGCGACGTCGCTCGACCCGCGGGTTTGGCGTCGCTCGCGGATCAAACCCCCGAGGGAAAAAGCATCCTCGACCTCGCTCGCCGCGAATGGGGGTTCGACGGTTACACCCCCCAGGGTTCGAGGTTCATCGAATTCACGGCTCAAACGCGCATGAGCGGCGTCGATCTCCCCGATGGAACCGCGATCCGCAAAGGCGCTCCCGATACGATCGCCGCGTATGTCGAATCGCTGGGAGGAACCGTCCCTCCCAATTACCGCTCGACGACCGTCGAGATCGCGTCCAAAGGAGCGACCCCGCTCGCCGTCGCCGAGAACGATCGACTTCTCGGACTCATTAAGCTTGAAGATGTTCTTAAACCCGGCATCCGAGAGCGTTTTGATCGATTGCGGCGGATGGGGATGCGGGTGGTGATGGTGACGGGAGACAACCCCGCGACGGCGAAGGCGATCGCGACCGACGCGGGAGTCGACGACTTCATCGCGCAGGCGACTCCCGAGGCCAAGCTCGCGTACATCCGTAAAGAGCAGCGGGGAGGGAAGCTCGTCGCGATGATGGGGGACGGCACGAACGACGCCCCCGCGCTCGCCCAGGCCGATATCGGCGTGGCGATGAACTCGGGAACCCAGGCCGCCAAAGAAGCCGGCAACATGGTCGATCTCGATAGCGACCCCACCAAGCTCATCGAGGTCGTGGAGATCGGTAAACAATTGCTGATGACTCGCGGCGCGCTGACGACGTTCTCGATCGCCAACGATCTCGCCAAATACTTCGCGGTCATCCCGGCTCTTTTCGTCGACGCCTTGCCCGGGCTTAAAGTTCTCGACCTGATGAACCTCGCCGAAGTCGGCGGACCCCGATCGGCGATCCTCGCCGCGGTGATCTTTAACGCGATCGTCATCCCGATGCTCATCCCCGTCGCGCTCCGCGGAGTCGCGTATCGACCCGTCGGCGCCGACGCGCTGCTGCGGCGAAACCTGCTCTATTACGGCCTCGGCGGCGTCGTCGCTCCGTTCATCGGCATCAAACTGATCGATATGCTTATCGATCCGCTCTTGCGATTGATCGGCATGTAATCGATTATTTATTTCGTACATCTTTTCGCCTTTCGAGGATATTTTATGTTTAAGTCGATATTTCGAGCGATCGCCGCGAGCGTGATCACGTTATTGATCTGTTCGGCGGCGTATCCCGCGACGGTCTGGTTTCTGGCCCGGGTCGTCTGTCCGCGGCAAGCCGAGGGGAGCCTGATTTACGGTCGCGATCGGAGCGTGATCGGCTCCGAGCTGATCGCTCGACCGTTCAAGGGAGCGGGTTACTTTCAGCCGCGCCCGTCGGCGGTCGATTACAAGGCCGACGCCGCGGGAGGATCGAACCTGGGGTCGAACAACCCCGACCTGCGCGCCAAAGTGAAAGAACGCGCGGCGGCGTTGGGGGCGAGCGACGAATCTCCCGCTCCGATCGACCTCGTCACCGCTTCCGGAAGCGGGCTCGACCCGCACATCGGCGTCGAAGCCGCGTATTATCAGGCGCCCCGAATCGCCGCCGAACGCAAAAAGACCGTCGCCGAGATCAAAGCCCTGATCGACCGCTCGATCGACCGCTCGGGCCAAATCTGGGGAGCTCAACCGCGAGTGAATGTCCTTATGCTCAATATTGAACTTGATCAGATTTCTTACACTCGATAAGGATAATTGCAAGTGACCCGCTCCGAACTCGATCGTCCCACTCCCGAGCAGTTCCTCGACCTCATTCGCCGTCAAGAGCGGGGCAGGCTCAAAGTTTATCTGGGATCGTCGGCGGGAGTCGGCAAAACGTACGCGATGCTTCGCGAAGGGGCGAGGCTCAAACGACAAGGGATCGACGTCGTCATCGGCTTTGTGGAAACCCACGGCCGAACCGAGACCGCCGAACAAATCGGCGAACTCGAAGTCGTCCCCCCCCGCGTGATCGAATACCGCGGAGTGACCCTCCGTGAACTCGACGTCGACGCGATCATCAAACGCAAGCCGACGATCTGCCTGATCGACGAACTCGCGCACACCAACGCCCCAGGAAGCGCTCGCGCCAAACGCTATCAAGACGTCGAGGAAATTCTTCGTACCGGTATTCATGTGATTACCACATTGAATATCCAGCATCTCGAAAGTTTGTACGACGTCGTCGAGCGGATCACGGGGGTTAAGGTTAAAGAACGGATCCCCGACGGCGTGATCGCCGACGCCGATCAGCTCGTCAACGTCGACGTCTCGTCCGAAGACCTGCTCGAACGATTGAGGACGGGAAAAATTTATCCCGCCGAGCGTATCGAGAAGGCGATGGCGAATTTCTTCACGCAAGGGAATCTGACGCGTCTGAGAGAGCTGACGCTTACCGAACTGGCGCATCTGATCGATCGTCGCAACCGCCGCGACGGTTCCCGCAACGAGCCCCTGTCGGCGACCGAGCGGGTGATGGTGGGCCTTTCGAGCCGAAGCCCGAACGCCGCGGTTTTGTTGCGCAAGGCGGCGCGGCTCGCCGATCGATTCAACGCCCCCTGGTATGCGGTTTACATCCAAACGCCCTCCGAAGACCTGACGCGAGTCGACGCCGCGACGCAACGCGTGATCTCCAAAAATCTCGAACTCGCGCGCCAACTTGGAGGCTTGCCGATGACGTTTCGCGGCGCCGACATCGTCGAGACGATCCTCTCGTTCGCTCGCGAATACGAAATCCGCGTGATCGTTCTGGGAAAAAGCCGAAGGCCGTGGCGGAAACGCATCCTCGGCGGATCGGTGATCGATCGACTCGCTCGCAAGGCCGAGGGGGTCGACGTTTGGATCGTCGATGTCGGATCTTAAGATATCGCAATCATTCGCGAAATCGCGTGAACACGATAAACGCGATCGCGCGAATTCGCCTCGTCGAACGTCAGCCGGTTTCATTTTCGCCTCGTTTCCGCCTTTGAATTCGGGTTTTTAAAAAGATTTTAAAATTCAACAGTTTACGTTTTGAATGATAGCGCGTCGCGTGAAGTTTCCTTTTCTGTTTTCAATCTCAAGCATCAAACGTCGTTCTTTGGTTCAATCTCAAACATCAAACGTCGTTCTTTGGTTCAATCTCAAACATCAAGCGTCGTTCTTTGGTTCAATCTCAAGCATCAAACGTCGTTCTTTGGTTCAATCTCAAACTTCAAACGTCGTTCTTTGGTTCAATCTCAAACTTCAAGCGTCGTTCTTTGGTTCAATCTCAAACATCAAGCGTCGTTCTTTGGTTTCGATCTCAAGTATTAAGCGTCGTTCGCGGTTAAATCGTCCTTTCTTTTTAAGACTCACGGATAAAATCGGCGGCGTACGATCGTACGTGCTTACCGTTTAAAATATGAAAACACCGAAGCCGATCGACGAGAGCTCCCGAAAACCGCTTGAGCGGCAAGTGGACGATCTTTTTGCCGAATCGTCGCGCCAGGCGACGCCACGAAAGTTTCGGCGGAACGGGAGAGACGACCGCGACGTGCCGCTCCTTGCTGTGGAGAAACGCCGCCGCGAGGAGCCGATCCTCGAGCGTGTCGGCGAAATCAAGCCTCCGATCGGTCCAGATCTCGGGGATCGACCGAGGCGGATAAAGAAACATCGCCCCGCCGTATTCCGCCGCGGCGATACCGGGACCGACAAGCTCGGTCATCGGATCGGTCGCGAAAAACGCGAGCGTCGACTCCTCGATATGCTCGGCGAACCACGTAAATCGATAAACATATTTTTTGGGATCGGCGGGAACGTCGAAGAGAAAAACGACGACCTCGATCGAACCGCGGTCGGGGGGCATGACCTTCACATAAATATCCCCCGTGTGCCAATTGCGGAGGGTTTCGCGGATGTCGACCCCGTCTTTCACGCTCGTCTGGAATTTTTCGGAACGCGCCAGATCGGCGCCGATCGTCGCGCGGGCTCGGTCGCGAACGTGCTTCTGAAAGCTCTCGATCCGGTCGTCCTCGGGAGGCCAGGAACACATCCCGTAAGGATTCCATTTATGTCGCCATTTTTCCTTGTCTTTTTCGGGAGGACGCCGCTGGAGCCGGCACGTTCGCCACGAAATCGCTTGCCCAGGCAACCTGCAAGCCATCGGAAACATCCCCTCGCCGGGGATCTCGCCCCGATCGACCCCCATCCGCAACGCCGGCTCTAAGTCGAACGCACGCGAGGCTTCATCATGCAAGTAAGGATAAAACCGCGCCGTCTCGGCGATCGCGAGCGCGAACTCGTCGCCGAAAATCTCCTTCGCAGCCGATATCAACGTATACAAATCGGGCGTCAGCCTCCGCTCGATCAACGACAAATTTCGAATGTATCGGAAATAAACCGAAAGCAGGTGGGGCGTCGCCCGCCGCGAAGCCTTGGGCCGCTCGCGGCGCACCCGGTCGCGAGCCTCGAGCGCCAGCTCCTTCACTCCGTCGATCGATAAATTATCGTCCGCCGATAATTCAAACCGACTTCGCTCGTAAAGCGCCGTCGTAAACGGCAGCTCTCCCAGAAAAAAAATCAGCGTTTTGGGATCGACCGGATACGTCCGAACGGGCTCGTCCCCCGATTCGGCGGCTTCGACCGCGTAAGGCTCGCGATAAGCCTCGCGGATCCAGGGCCAATCCAAAACCGAACAAATTAACAATATTGATTTATATTTGCGCTCTAATTCATGAAGTCGATTCGCGATCGAGCCGACCCGCGCGATTTGATCGCGATCCTCGGGCCTTGGAATCGCGGGCAAGAGCGCCGCCGAGAACGCCTCGATCCTGGCTCGTTTCAGCGCGTAGGGATCGGGAAAAACTCCCCGCCGGACGACGTATTTCGGCGTTTCCATATCCACGAATTCTCGCGCGATCCGCTCTTGCATCGCCACGCGAATCGCCGCGACGACCCCCTGGCACGGGTCGATCGGAACGTAACTGTAACCCTCGCCGTCGTCGTCGCGCCGGACGACCGCCGAGATCGCCGGAAGCGATTCGATCGCGGCCTCGACCTCGTCTTGAAACGAAGGAGGCAACGGAACCGCTAAACAATCATAATTTCGCGCCAGCATTTCATCTCGCGCAAGAATCGCGCAATCTCCCGATCCGTGAATGATCGGCGAAACGCGAATCCTCGGCGAGATCGTTAAGAAATCGTCGGCCGAGGGGCGAACGTTCCGGCTCATCGTTCGTCCTCCTCGTCGTCGTCTTCAAACCGATCGGGATGCAACGGATCTTCGGGATCGAAGTAAACGTCTCCCAATCCCATCGGCGAAAATTGATCGCCGAGCGATCGCCGCTTCCGCGCAGCGAGATCCTCGAGATCGAGAGCCTCTTGACCGAGCACGCACTCGAGCGACTCGAGCCACGCGGAGTCTTTCGCCAGCGGATGCCGGGGATCCTGAGCCATCCGTTTGATCGCATACCGCAAGATCGAAATCCCGTCGCGCGGCGAAAAATCGAGCCGAAGCTTGTGCGCCCGCTGCAAAAAATCGACCGTAAGCGCCAACAACTCGGGCTCGGCGAACGGTAAGTGATAACGCAAAATCGCCATCTCGTCGTCGCGGTTCGGAAAATCGAGCGTCAACGTCGGCTGCAAACGAGAAAGAATATAATCGGGAACTTCATAAGTCGACTCGTCTTCGTTCATCGTCACGCAGACGCGAAAATCGCGGTGCGCCGGGATCGTGATTCCGGCGACGATGCTTTCGACATAACGACGATGATCGAGCAAAGGAGCG
Source organism: Planctomycetota bacterium (assembly GCA_021791715.1). Taxonomy (GTDB): domain Bacteria; phylum Planctomycetota; class Planctomycetia; order Isosphaerales; family Isosphaeraceae; genus JAKBCQ01. The sequence continues at coordinate 13,453 of JAJYWB010000054.1, forward strand.
AGGCTCGCCCACGATTTCTCGTTCATCCTGTTCCCCTCGTCGAGCACGCACACGCCCCCCTCGATCATCGCCGTCGCCAGCGGCGAGGCGTGATACGCGATCCGACCCGATTCGGCCAAAACCGGCGTGACGATCAAATCCTCGGGGCGCGTGTCAGATGTACACTGATTGATATAAAGAGGCTGATTCCGCTTCCGAGCCGCCGCCATCGCCAACGTCGTTTTGCCGATCCCCGGCGGCCCCAAAAGCCGAGGCGAAAGCGGCAGATCGACCGCGTCGACAACCAGCCAGCACGCCAGTAGACGCGTGAGAATCTCATCCTGGCCGATCCAGCCCTGATCCGAACGGTCGGGTTCGGAAAGCCGAAGATTCACCCCGCCGATCTCGACCGTCCTCGTAGCCATAACGTCTCCTAATCGATTCTCTTGTGATCTAATATTTCGCGACGATTTACTTCAAGAATTACCTGTTTGATTCATCCTGGATTAATGGACGCGGGGATCGAGGCGATCGATCCCCCCGACCCCGCGCCCCGATCCCGCTAGCCGATCGGATTGAAAACGAGCCCTGTGAGCAATTTTGGATAAAAATACGTGCTTTTGGGCGGCATCGTCTCGAGATTCGAAGCGATCGATTCGACATGCTCCATCGTCGCGGGAGGAACCAAACACGCGAGATCGATTCGCTTCGACCCGCACGCCTCAAGAACCTCGCTCGTCTGATGCACGTAGCGGAACGACGGCTCGCCGAGCCCCGCGAGCAGTTTACCGACGACAAGTTCGCGAAGCACGCTCACCCCGAGAGACCGCCACTCGGCCGAATGCTCGGGTACGAGTTCGTCCATCGTTTTGTCGGACCGAAGCCGCGCCGTGATCCACCGATCGTCGGCGACCGTGCCGAAGCCGAGAACGTCTTGATCGCCGCCGAGCTCGATCGCCTCCCACGCGTCCCGACATCCCGATTCCCCCGCGCCGCGATTCTCGATCTCAAATTCGGGCTCGAGCCGTTTCGCCAGCTCCGAGGAAGTCAATCCGTTATACCCCGAGATCAATCGATGCGTCGGCAAAATCAACAAGCCGGGATCGCTCATACCCACCAACACCATCATACAAAAATTCGCAGGATCGTCGGGCCCCTTCAGCTCGCCCCGAGACGCGATCTCATCACGGTACTTCAAACCCGTCTCATAGCGGTGATGACCGTCGGCGATGAACACGGGCTTGGACGCGATCAATCCCTGCGCAATCGAATGAGCGCGCGAATCGTACACGGGCCAAAGCCGATGAATCACCCCCAGATGGTCGATCGCCTCGATCGGCGTCTTATCGACGATCCCCGCCTCGACCGCGGCCAAAACCTCGCCCGACGCGTCGGGATAAAGACCGAAGATCGGGCTCAGGTTGAACCGGGTCGCGTGATAAAGCGCCAGCCGATCGGCTTTCGGTCCCGAAAGCGTTTGCTCGTGAGGAAAAATCTTCCCCGCGCCGAACGGCTCGAGCCGAACCCGCGCCGTGAAACCTCGCCGAACAAACGATCCCGATTCGGTCGTGAAAACCTGATGATAAACATAAAGCGCGGGATGAGACTCCTCGACGATCACCCCCTCGCGACGCCACTCGCGAAGAAACGCAGCGGCTCGACCGTATTTGTTCCGCTCGGCGTCGTCGCCGGGCTCGTCGCGGTTGAGCTCGAGACGCACCACGTTGTACGCGCTCGCGTCGTAAAGCCGACGCTGGAGCTCGTCGTCGATGACGTCGTAAGGAGGCGCGACGACGTTCGACAACGCCCCCACCTTCGCCATCTCATACCGATAACCGCGAAACGCTCGAATGTCCGGCATAACTCTCTCTTCAAAAGGTGAAAGTCTTGATGTTTTTACGCGTTGCGGTCGATTTTACCCCGCGCGTCGGCTTGTTAATGTACAAGATTCGAACGAGGCTCGAAAGACCGCGAGTTCTAACGACAAACCCGCTCTCCGCTCAGCCGACCGACACTCCGAAGGCTTCGGCTAACCAAATGGCGTCGGCTCACCAAATGACGTCGGCTCACCGAATGACGATTGCTCCAAAACTGCTTCCGCTCACCAGATCGCCACGCCGAGGGCGTCGGCTCGTTCGGCTACCGAGATCGTCTCGGGCTTACCGGGCCATTTCGGCGCCTCGCCCGAAAGGATGAACTCGGGAGTCGAATACCAACGATCGAGCGGAACCGCGGGATAATACTTCTTGGCGCGTTCGCGCTCGCGACGCCGCGCCCGGCGACTCGATTTCGAAACATGCCGCGCCGTCGCGGGCTTTCGTTCCCGCTTCGACTCTTCCGGCTTCGAAGCCGATCCAACAAAAACCTCGCCGACTTCGCCCGAGGAGGGAGTTTCCAAAGCCTCGATTCTCTTCGATCCCAATTCTTCCGATTTGAGATCTGTGGATGCGACATCGCGGTTCGCGACCGCATCCGAATCGCTCTCGCAATCGACGGTCACGATCGATTCGGAAGCCGAAGATGACTCGTCGATCGTCGCCTCGTCGTTCGATTCGCGGGTCGATTCGGTCGTTTCAGCGCTCGTGGAAACGTTTCCAACGCTTTCCAACTCGATCCGATCGATCTTTTCGATCTTCGATTCTCCAGTTTGGGTCACCTGCTCAAACGAGACGATCGAAGGCGCAGAGGCGACGGTCAAAGGCTCGGCGAAGCCGGACGTATGCTCTTCCGAGACTTTCGAGCCGTCGGAAGTAACGATCGAAGGCGCCGCGGCGACGATCAAAGATTCCGACACGAAGGTGGAACGCAAGTCTATCTCGCGTTCGACCTCGGATTGTTTGCGTGCCGACCGCTTTGAGGAACGCTTTTCGACCTTCTCGGTCTTTGCCGGCTTCGCGGCGACGTTGTTCGGGTTCGATCGCGCCTTGTTTTTCTCGGCGTTCGCACGATCGCGCCTGAGATTGCGCAGTTCTTGCAACCATTTCGATTCCATCCGCACGAGATGCGCCTCGTGGCGACAAATCAGCGCGAGCCTCTTATCCTCGGGAAGCAAATTCCCGCCCCCGACCAACGTTTGTCGGTAATCGATCACTCCCTCGATCTCGAGATGCAAACGAACGATCCGCGCGACGATCTCCTCCTCGAACGGACCCCAGGGATCGAGATCGCGCCTTAGAGCCTCGCGTCGCCGCGCGTACGACTCGCGATCCGAGGCGCTCGAAGGATCGCCCGAGGGGCTCGAAAGATCGCCCGAGGGGCTCGAAAGATCGCCCGAGGGGCTCGAAAGATCGCCCGAGGGGCTCGAATCCTCAACCGAGGCTTCGGCGTTCTCATCCGAACGCGCGACCGATTGCGATCGATTCGCCTTTCGCACCGTCTCGGCGCACGCCTTGTTGAGCGAATCGATGAACGCGGCGTCGATCGGATCGTCTTCCTCCTCGCTAATCGAAACCGATGCGTCGCCGAGCATCGGAAAACCCATCTGAGACTCGATCTCGAGTTCCATCTCCATCGCTCGCTCCATCATCTCCAAATCGAAGGTCAGTTCGGCGCGCGAACGGGGCGCGCAAATTTTGCGGTATGACATAACTTCGTTTCCTTTGTGTTTAAAAAGCTTTAAAGTTCAACAATACGCTTGCCAGATTCTAGCGAATCAGCCGACATAGTGAGATCATACGACACTAGCGGCGTCATTGCAAGATCAATTTTGAAATTTCGCAACATTGGAAAACCGAGCTTTCCCCCCCCGAAGTGGATTCGACGATTCCGCGCGAACCTCGAAGGTCGAGGGTCGAGTAATGAAACGATCGACGGTTCCTCGCGACATCGACGTTCGAGGATCGAAGATCGAGGGTTGAAACGATCGACGATTCCTCGCTCGCATCAAAAGAGCGATCGTCGCGCCCGAGGGTTCGCGCGGAGGGGGGATTCCGCGCGAACGAACCGACGCGACGATCCAAAAACCGAATCCATAAGGATTCGTTAAGAGCGAACGTCTTTTTACGTTCCCATTTCCCACGATTCGAGATACTTCGATTGCTCGGCGGTGAGCGTATCGATCGCGATCCCCATCGTTTGCAGTTTGAGCTTGGCGACCCACTGGTCGACCGCCCTGGGAACGTCGTGCACGGTGTTTTCGAGCTTCCCCTTCATCGACACGGCCCATTCGGTGGAAAGAGCCTGCGCCGCGAAGCTCATATCCATCACGCTCGCGGGATGGCCGTGCGCCGCGGCGAGATTGATCAATCGACCCTCGCCCAGCACGTACAACCTGCGACCGTTCGCGAGCGTGAACTCGTCGACGAATTCTCGGATGTTCTTATTAACGCCCTTGGCGAGCGAAGCGAGGTCGTCGAGCGCGAGCTCGACGTTGAAGTGACCCGAGTTGCAGATCATCGCTCCGTCTTTCATGAGCATAAAATGCTCTTTACGAATCACGTGCATGTCGCCGGTGACGGTGATGAACAGGTCGCCGATCTTGGCGGCGTCGGCCATCGGCATCACCTCGAACCCGTCCATCGCGGCCTCGAGCGCGCGGATCGGCTCGACCTCGGTGACGATCACGTGCGCGCCGAAGCCCCGAGCCCGCATCGCGACCCCTTTGCCGCACCAGCCGTAACCCGCGACGACGACCTTCCGCCCCGCGATCAAAATATCGGTCGCGCGGATCACCCCGTCGATCGTGCTCTGACCCGTGCCGTAGCGGTTGTCGAAGAAGTGCTTCGTCTCGGCGTCGTTGACGGCGATCACGGGAAGCTTGAGAACGCCGTCTTTCTCCATCGCCCGCAACCGAATCACCCCCGTCGTCGTCTCCTCCATGCTCGCGACGACGTCGGTCACGATCTTCTTACGCTCGTCGGCCGAGAGCGATTTGGCCCACGCGCGAACCTCCTCGTGGACCGCGTCGAGCCGTTCGAGGTTGATGAAAATCATCGCGCTCACCAGATCGGCGCCGTCGTCCATCGTCACGTTGGGTCGATGCGCAAGCGCGGCTGCGATATGCTTATAATACGATTTCTCGTCTTCTCCCTTGATCGCGTGCACCGCGATGTGGAAATCGCGCACCAGGCTCGCCGCGACGTCGTCTTGCGTGGAAAGCGGATTCGACGCGACGAGGACGAGATCGGCGCCTCCCGCGACGAGCGTCCGAGCGAGGTTCGCGGTTTCGGCGGTCACGTGCAAGCACGCCGACATCTTCATCCCCGCGAGAGGCCGCTCCTTTTCAAACCGTTCGCGAATCGCCCGCAGCACGGGCATATCGCGCTCGGCCCAAACGATCCGCTTCAAACCCGCGTCCGCCAAAGCGAGATCCTTGACGTCCGACTTCAGTTTCGATGACAAGTGTTCAACTCCCTATTGATCACGGGGCGGAGCGGCGCCCGTTCGGTTTTGATGATAAAATACGTGAGCACTTCATAGCTCCACCCACGCGAACGAACGATTTCGTTCGATTTCGATCCGAATCACGCCGACTCGGCGACGCCGAGCAGTTTTTGAATCTTCTGCTGTTCCCAGTCCATCCATGCAAGGGGCCCGGGGTTGATTTTGATCGTCCTGCGGGGCGCGGTTTCGAGCAATGTGGAAAGCGCGATCCCGACGGCTCGGGCGCGCGTTTCGGCGTCGGGGGCGATCGCGTCGACAAGTTCGGCGAACCGTTCCCAATCGGTCGTCGACATCGCGACGCGTAGCGACCGACTCCGCCACTCACGCGGCAGTTTGGGATGAATCGGCTTCAACCCTCGCTCCTGTCCGACGGCTCGCCGCCGACCCAGGGAATCGCGTCTCATCCCCCTACCCTCCTCGTCTCATCGCGGCGTATCGCCCCCCGGACCGATCCGAGTCGAAAGCTTAACCACACGCGCACGCGTGTGTCAACGATGAATGAAAAAATCGACGAGGGATCGGGCGATATGGGAACCGGCAGATTCGGCTCGCCGATCTCGCGAAATTGAACCGCCGCTCTCAAATCAGTTATCGCCGAGCAGGCTTGCGACCAGCAGATCGATTTCCGTCGACGGATGACAATCGCAAGGATGAGAACCGAGATGTTCGCATCGCTCCTTTCGCACCCGTTTCGCGTGGATGATCGCCGTCTTAAGTTTCGATTTCGTACTTGAATAACATTCCCTATTTTTATGATAATCTTGTATGTGTTTTTTCAATCGCTTACAAGCCTCCGCGGAATCCGCGATCGCCTTCGTGAAATATTCGAAATGAAGAATCAACCAATATTCAAAACAGGGATTCGACACCGCGGTATGAAAATTCAACTGTCTAGCTCGTTCGACCGCGTCGCGGGCTTGGCGATCCCTGTCCGTGTTTCCAGGCCCCTCGGTATCGAAAACCACCCAAACCTCGTCGAAACGATCGTCGAGGTCGTTCTTCGCCAAGATCTCGCGCTCACTATTGGCTTTTTTGGCGGAGTCGACGACGCTCTTCGGCGCCGATCCGGCGTGTTCGGCCATCACCACGATTCGATTTTACTTCGCGTTTGAGCGCTTCAAAGTAAAGACGTGAAGATTTTTCATCTTCAAGAGCGATGAGAATCGATTTTTTTTGCTCCCTTTCCGGATCGGGCCGGCGTAATTTGTTTTTCAGATGTCGACTTTTTCGCCTCATCGCCGTCCCCTTCGTTATCCATGGAATTCGGAGGAAAATCAAAATCTCCGAGGAACGGGATCGCTCCGTAACGCCCCCTCAGATAGCCCTTATCGAATGGATCGTCGTCGCGAACGTCTTTGATGTCGTGCAATGAATAGAGATCGGTCGATCCCGAAGCGTTTTTCTCGGTCAACCAAACTTGATCGCGGCGAAAGAGCGATCCGCTTAAGAGCGACGCGTCGTGCGTGGCGAAAATGAGCTGAGCGCCTTTGGCGTTCCATTCGGGTGTGTGAAACAACCGAACAAGCTCGCGAGTCATCATCGGATGTAAACTCGCGCTGAATTCGTCGACGACGGCGACCTCGCCGTATTCAAGAACCTCGTAAAGCGGAGCGAGCATCGAGAAAATCCTTAGCGTTCCGATCGACTCATCACGATATCCGAATCGAGCTTTGTATCCACGATCACCTGAATGAATGAAAAAGATATCATCGATTTCCTCGAGATCCTCGGATTTATCGTCTCCACCTGGATCGAAAGATTCCTCTTTTTTGCGTTTTAAAGACTTGGGTCTCTTAACTTTATGAACCACAGATTCGACCCCTTCGATTCCGAGATCGGCGTGACGCAAAAAGGCGATCGCCCATTTTTTGAAGATCTCGTCTTCACGAATCTTCCGGGCGGTCTGTTCATGTACATGAATATGAAGAGGGTGCATAAAAGGATGTTGGTAATCGAGGAATTCGAGTCGATTGCGCAGATTCCTCGCGATCCATTTGCCCGGCTTGGCGAGTTGGGGATGTTCCAACGCCGCGGCGACCGCCATAAACGGAACATGCGCCGAGGTCAGTTCGCTGAGCGATTGCTTCCTCCCCTTGAGATATGTTTGATTAAATTCATATTTGTTCTTTTCGCGGTGAAACCACTCTTGCGGTCTGCCTCGCGGATAAACGTTCAAACTCTCTTCGCTCACGACGCCCGAAAGGAACGCGATCCGATATTCGTAAACGATTCGATCGATCAAAAACCTCGTCGTTATACGTGTTGGACGCAAGGCCGAGTCGCGATCGAGCGCGAAATGTTGGGGCGTCGGCTCAAACAACAAAGGTCGCTGGAATGATGTCCCGATCTGCTCGCTCAAAAAACTCATCGCGGCGAGCAGGTTGCTTTTCCCCGAGGCGTTCGATCCGTAAACCGCCGCGGATTTGACGAGCGAAAGATCCAATTCTGGGAGGGGGATAAGATTATTGGGCAAAGCTTTCGAAGCCGAAGCGACGAGAGACAGCTTTTTCTGCTCGCGGAACGAGCGAAAATTCTCGACTTCAAAGTCGATCAGCATACGCTCGCCCCTAATTAAAAGGCCGAAACCGTCCAAAACGCTCGAACAACTCGTTCAAATTATAGGATCGCCGGGACGTTTACAAGCCGATTCGCGACGGATTTCGATCGAGGCCAAACTCCCCGGTTCGATCTCGCCGCTCACGACTCATCGCGCCGGCCGATGCTATATCGATCGAATCGAAGCCTCGCCGGCCGATCACCTTACAATCGTAATGCGCATCGAAATCCGATTCTCGTGCGAATCGAACGCGATTCCGCCTTGCTCGATCGATCCGATCGGCGTAAGATCCCCGTCCGATCGGTCGAGTCATAAAATCGCGCGATAGAGGGGGAATCGGAGCGTTTAAGGATTGATCTAACTTATTTCAACACAACGAGTTAGCATCGGCCGGAGCCTGCTAATAATGCTTACGAACGCCGATTCGTACGTGAATGAATCGAATGTCGAAAATACGATCATTAGTGAGATGTTGAGTGGGCGATCGTTCGCCCGGCGATTTGAGCGACGACGGATACGCCATCAACGTTTGTCGGAAGTTTCAATCCGGCGTCAAGCTCGTCGTCGAGAAGAACTTTGATGACGAAATCGTCTCCATCTCGACCGATCCCCACGCTTGCGCCGGGCGCGATCGCACGAACTTGATCGTTCGCTCGATTGAGAACCGCCTTGGCTTGTGCGTGAGAAACGGCCATGATTTCACCTCGACGCTCGATGAGTCCGGAATCCTCTCATTCAAATTCTGGCTCCCGCACGATCCTGAGTCAATACCTCGCCGCCGTCTTTTACAAGACAATTATTATATATAAAATAATATTCTTATGTTATGAATCAGTTTTTGATCATTTTTGAGCGAGGCTTTTACGGCTCCCGCCCCCTCCAAGGAACGCTCAATAAATCAAATCGACGCTCAATGAATCGAGGAATTATGTAATCGGAATCATGAAGGACGATTTGGTCCGACCCACCCTTTTTTCCGTTCCCGCGAAAACGATACCGATAGCGAAATGATCGATATCCCAAACCAATGATCCACTGTCGCCGGGTAGGCTGAAAGGTTTTCCATTCTTTCCATCGATTTCAACGACGTTGTTGAAAATCGCTCTCCTTCCGGGTGCGTAAAGCACGGATAAATTCAGTCGATCCGTACTAACGATTCGGCCCTCGGTTAATCCCGTGGAACGTCCATATTTAAAAACCTTACTCAATTTCGCTTCGTCCGAATCGCTTTCAATCATGGATGGATCGAAATCCTTAACTCCCATGATTTTCGGCCTTTTATCGAAAGGGCGATCGAACCTATCTTTCCATTTGAGCAATACGTCTTGATCGAGAGTCGCGAACGCCGCGTCGACCTCATTGCCGCTCCCCGGAGTGAAATCGATCGATTGAAACGAATGAAGTTTCCCAATCGACGACGAAGGGTGGAATCCTCCATCTCGAGGCCCAGGCCTGACGATAAAGTCGTCAAATTTCGATTTTCTATTGTTATATACCAAAACATGATTGCATGATATAACGCCGATGCGATCTCCCTCATCGCTCCTCAATCGCGCGAATCCGCCCAAAGTACCGGAGGAATACGGGATATAGTGACCGATCGAAGCGTCTTGGGAGATCTGAGCGAAAACGTTTCCTATAGCGCGCAATTTTTTCTCTTTGATATTAAGGAATTGATACAATATCGCCGATTCGGCGGTACGCCTTTCGCTTAAAAGTTTGAGATCAAGTCGATTCTTTAAATCAATGAATACTCCAAACCGCGATCGCTCGAATCGTCCGACCGCTAAGGACAGATTGCTTGCGTGAACGCGAGCATTGTCGACTCGTTCGTCTCTGTCGCCGCAAGATGACGCTTTTAAAGTTTGAGCCGAAATGGGAACGAGGGAATCGATTTGGTCACGATATTCACCGATCAAATCTTTCGCGGATTGGTACCTCATCCCAAAATCTCCCGAAAATGATCGAAGAATCGCAAGATTTTTGATCGCATAACGACGTAGGTGTACCGAAATCCGATACCCTTTTAAAATACCATTCAATCGGTTTTCAAGTCGATTGTTCGCCGGAACTTCTTCGCGACTCGCCGATTTACAGCCGATGCGTCTTCCAGATCGAAATTGCGACAGACATCGGGGTCGATCTAAAGTCGTTTAGCGTGACAATCGAACGCAATTCCGCCTTGCTCGATCGCTCCGATCGGCGTAAGATCCCCGTCCGATCGGTCGAGTCATAAAATCGCGCGATACGAACCTTGTTCAAGCGTGAAAAGCGTGACGGGGGCTCGATTCGGTCGATCAAACGCCTTCAACGAACCGATCGAACCGCCGATCCGAATTCTTTTCATTCCAGGAGCGCAGGGATGTGCAACCGAGGAACCGCTTCGAACTCGAGAGCGATCGCAATCTTCTCGATCTTGGCGATCGTCTTTTCAACGATTTTCACGTCGCATTCGCACGCGTCGACGATGTACAACGTCGTCGATCTGGGAAGCGTGATCGATATGCCTTTTACTAGTCTCAATCTGAGTATTCCCGATTATGCGAAAATGCTCTCCCAAAGCCAATATCGGGATTTTATCGGATCTAGTGCAAATAACGCTTACGTGAATCTGTTTATACTCAACAATCCAGAACAATGGCCCCATTCGCTATCGACTCTCTTCGAGATCACGAACATGAATTCGAAAGGGACGGCGGTGGGGGTAGAGACCAACGCCGGAGATGAATATCTACCTTTCATTAGCAAAGCATCCAATAATATCGACGCGGGTGATTTTCCCAACACCACGACTAAAGTTCTGAATTTCAAAAATGTTTCCAATTTTTTTTCCATCTGGCCCACGGCTGTCAACGACAACAACATGATGATCGGCACATATTTGAATCAACATGGAAACTATCAGGGTTTTGCGTATCAAATTCAACAGTCTCAGTTAGCCCCCGTGGGAACGATGACTCAAGAGAATTACAACTACCTTAATGTTAATGATTCTATTATCAAACTCAATGATCTGATTCCCAAGAATCTCAGTTCGACGATCTCGATCACATTACCCGTGGCGATCGATTCGGCGGGGAACATCCTGGCGTTCGGCACGGTGGGAGAACCCGCGACATACTGGGCTCCTAACACTGATTCGGAGAGTATGGCGGGCGAACACCTCTTTATATTGACCCCTCAAACCGTCGCGGTTCCCGAGCCTTCGACGTTCTTCACGCTCGCATTCCTGGGAGGCTCGCTGCTGATCAATCGTCGAAAATCAAATCGCGATTCATCGAAACTCTATTGATCTTTGTTCGATCGATTTATCCGCGGTCGAGTTTTGGTTAACACGATTGACGCGGAAAAATCCGGATTGAGCGATCGGCCGTCATCGACGACGACGACTCCGCTCGCCAGAACTTCACGGGACGGGCCACGGCAAGGACGCCCTTCGGCGCGTGCGAGGAAGGTCGCCCCCCTGAAATTCGGCATCGCGACGACCTTCTTCGGCGCCGAGAGCTTCCGCGGAGACGCGCGTCCACCGAAACGGAAAAACCTCGAGCTCCGAAAAAAAAAGGCGATCCGCCGATTCCATCAAAACGACCTCGGCTCTATTTTACCGGATTACTTAATTAATTATCACAATATTTTTAATTGTTATGTTCATAACAATATATGATATATTATCATTATATATATTAGTAATGTTGAGTTGTTCCTCAAAAAGTAATCGATGAACGGAGCGTTACGAGATCGTTCCTGATTCTATCGATTATCATAAATTATGTATAACATTATTTAATGTACATCGTCTTCCCGAATCGGCGGAAACCCCGGAAACCAATCCGAGATCGAGACGATCGAGTTTCATGTCGGCATTTAGCTTCTCGCGGTTTCGATCCTTCCCTCGACGATCCACACGGGCCGAATCGGCATGAACGTCGTCAGCCCCGCGAGCGACCCGGCGGGGCTGATCTGAACGAGCGTCGCGGTCGGATTCGTTCCCGCGGCCCGCAGTAATTCCAAACACAAGTTTACATGCTCAAGCCCGATAAAGTGTGCGACGAGGACTCCTTCCGGGGAAAGTCTCTTCAAACAGAAAGCGACGATCGATTCGAGTTTTCCTCCCGATCCGCCGACGAAAACCGCCGCGGGGGGCGCCTCGTTTTCCAGAGCCTCGGGCGCGTCTCCCGCGACGATTTTCAAATTCGACGCCGTGAATCGCTCACGATTCACTTGTAAATACTTAAGCCGATCTTCGTTACGTTCGACCGCGACGACCGCGCGATTCGGAAACGCGCGAGCGAGTTCGATCGACATCCCCCCGAGACCCGCTCCGACATCCCAGATCGGACCCGCTCCGATCCCTCGAAATCGAGCGATCGCGACGGCTCGAACGTCGGAATGCGTCAGCAAAAACGGGCCCGAAGCGGGCCCCGCGAAATCACGATCGTCGAGCCGGGCGAAACTTTTGGAACGGTTCGGATCCGACGTCGATCGATCGTCGCGCTCTCGGTACGCGATCGCGCCGGCCCAGGCCGACGCGATTCGATCCCGATCGCGACGAATCGACTCGGATTCCTCGTTCAATAATTCGGTTTGTGTTAATATTACAATATTGAGATGATTGAAATTCTTATCTATAATATTATGAAGGTTATATTCGCCGATACGTTCTCTTTCTCCTCCCAGATCCTCGCAAACCGTCGCGCGGAAATCGACGAATCCGTGATCGAGCAGGAACGACGCGATCGCCGCGGGAGAGCCTCCGTCGCGGGTTAAAAGCGCGATCCTCGGTCGACCGAGCAACGGAGTCAATACGTCGGCGATCGGTCTCGAATGTACGCTCGCGATCGTGTAATCATCCCAGGCGATCCCGCTCCTCGCGAACGCGAGTTGAACGCTCGATACGTTCGGTATGATCACAACCTGATCTTTCCCGAGTTTCTCAAGCACGCGCCTGCCGATTCCGAAAAAAAGCGGATCCCCCGAGCCGAGCACGACGCACCTTTCGTCTTGGGAACGATTGATCAAGATCGCGTCAAGCTCTAATAAATTGTTCGTGATCGCGAACGTCCGCGCGTTCGTCGCGCCGACAAGTTCGAGATGGCGCTTGCCTCCGGCGAGAAACGTCGCCTCGGCGAGCGCGTCGCGCGCCGGTTTCGACAGCGATTCGATCCCGTTCGCTCCGATCCCAATCACATAAACGGGCGGTTTTGTCATAAACAAATTAACTCTTGGTAATCAATGATCGCGCCAGGATCTTACCGTCGAAATCGAACAGTACGATCGCGATTTCGATTGCCCCCGATACGTAATCGAAACACGTCGAGGCGGCGCGATCGGCGAGTTTTTCGTAAAAACCGATCAGGCCCGCTTCTTGAATAAGATCTTGAACATGACGACCCGTGTTCGCGTTCTTGATCGCCTCGACGAGCGAAGAGTCGGCGTGCGAATCGCGGGCGAACTGCGCGAGAAAGCCGACGTCGACCTCGCCCCCCGCGACATGCGTTTGCATCTGTCCCGCGGCGATTTTGGCGAGCTTGCCGATCATTCCGCAGATCGTCGCTCGAGCGACTCCGCGGAGCGCACACCGCTTGAGAGCGTCTCCCGTGAAGATCCCCATCTGAACGAACGCGGTCTTCTCGAGCTCGGGAAACAGGCTCTCGGCGAAACGCTCGGTCCGTCCTCCCGTCGTTAAAACCACATGTGAGCGATCGTTCGCCGCGGCGACGTCGATCGCCTGCACGACCGACGCCCGCCAGCTCGCGGTGCTCATCGGCTTGACGATCCCCGTCGTCCCCAGGATCGACAACCCTCCGACGATACCGATCCGTTCGTTGAGCGTCCTCTTCGCGAGCGTTTCTCCGTTCGGGATCGAGATCGTCGTCTCGACCCCGGGTCGGGGATCGATCGTTCCAAAAACATTAACGATCGCGTTTATAATCATTTTTCTGGGAACGGGATTGATCGCGGGTTCGCCGGGTGGAAGTTCGAGTCCGCGCCTCGTGACGACCCCGACCCCCGCGCCTCCTCGAATCGCGATCCCGGGTTCGTCCGTTCTCCGCACCGTCGCGAGAATTTCGGCGCCGTGCGTGACGTCGGGATCGTCGCCGCCGTCCTTGATCGCGCCCGCGATCGCAATTTCATTCTGATAGCGTAATGTGTTGATTTTTATGACGATGTCGAAGCCGAGGGGCGATCGAACCGCGATCGTCTCGGGACGTTCGTCGAATTCGAGCAATCGGCACGCGGCCTCTGTCGCAGCGGCCGCGGTCGCCCCCGTCGTATATCCCTCGCGCGTTCCCTGAGGGTCGCGCGGAACGACCGTGTGGCCCCGCACGATCTCGACCGAGGGACGATCGCGCGCGCGCTCGTTCATGGGTCGGCTCCGTCCCGCGCGATCTCCAAAAGCGCGTTGACGATCGCCGCGACGACCGCGGTCCCCCCTTTGCGCCCCGCGCTCGTGAGATAAGGGAAATATCTTTGCATGCTCAATTGTTGTTTCGCCTCTTCGACGCCGACGAACCCGACGGGAACGCCGATCGCGCACGCGGGAGGGGGAAATCCCTCTTGAACCATTCGGATCAATTCTTGAATCGCCGTCGGCGCGTTGCCGATCGCGACGATCGTTCCCGCTCCCGCTCGCTCGAGAGCGAGCCGAATTCCCGCGGCGGTTCGCGTCAGCCCCTTTGTACGCGCAAGCTCAAGGCATGCGGGATGATTGAGACCGCAAGCGATTTCGACTCCGAGTTCGCCGGCCCAATCGCTCCGGATCCCTGCGCGCAACATCTCGACGTCGACTAAGATCGTACCCCCCGCCCGCAAACCTCGAACCGCGGCCTCGATCGCTCCCGGTCCAAATCGAATATTATGAACATAATCAAAATCTGCCGATGCGTGAATCGTTCGACGCAGGATCGCTCGTTCCGCTGGATCTCGCGGACGAACGCCGAGTTCGGCGTCGATCAGCTCGAACGATCGCGCCAAAATCGAATCGCCGACCTCCGATCGTCGCACGCGAGGATCGACCGGATCGTCGCGCTCGATCGCCGCCGGCCTTTCAATCGGTTCCGCTTCGTCGTCGAGCGTTTCGATCGTTTTCGCGGCGTAAATCCGCGGGGTGATCATCCGCGATCGATCGACGAACGTTTTCGACGAACCGACGATCACGATTGTAAACATTGTTACATGAGCTGTTAATAGATCGCCGAGCCGAACGATCGCGATGTTTTCCCCCGGGCGATACGCGTTTTCGACGAGGCCGACGGGGGTTTCGGGGCTTCTCCACCGGAGCAAGAGTTCGACGATCGCGGCGAACCGATGCGCTCGCGTTTTGCTTGTCGGGTTATATAAAGCGATCACGAAATCGGCGCGAGCCGCGGCTTGAACTCGTTTTGTGATCACATCCCAAGGCGTTAATAAATCGCTCAGGCTGATCGAAGCCCAATCGTGCGCGAGCGGCGCTCCGAGCCTGGCCGCGGCCGAACACGCCGCGGTCACTCCCGGAATCACGACGATCTCGACCTCGCTCCGTCGTTTCGCCGCGACTTCCTGCACGACCCCCGCCATTCCGTAAATCCCGGCGTCTCCGCTCGAAACGACCGCGACGATCCCCCCTCGCTCGGCGATTTCGATCGCAAGCTCGCCCCGCGCGGTCTCCTCGCCAAGTTCGCGTCCGAGCGCGCGTTTGCCGACGAGTCGGGATGCGATCATTTCTAAATATCCGGTGTAACCGACGATCGTATCGGCGGATTCGATCGCTAGCGCGGCGTCGGGGGCGAGCAAGCCCTCCGAGCCCGGTCCGATTCCCACAAGATAAACGATTCCTTTTTTATCACTCATCATTCGCCTAAAGATCGGTCGATTGGTATCGATTCGCCGCGCGGTTCGCTCGATCGATTCAGCGTACCAACACGAGCGAGAAATACGACAGATCGAGTTCGAGAGCTTCCGTCAGGTTGGTTACGACGCGCTCGTCGGGGCGCCCGACGCGTTCAAGCAGGACGGCGTCGGCGAGCTTGCCGCGTGCGCCGAGGGCTTCGATCAGTTCGGGTAAAATATCGCGAGCCTTGAGCCAGCACATCGGCCCGCCGCGATCGACGATCGCGCCGATCTCGTCGCGGTGATACGTTCCGGGACAAACCGAGAAGATCTCGTCCTTGATCGCGATCGGCCGTTTGAGGCGAGCCGCGGCCGCGGAAATCGAGGTCACCCCGGGGACGACCTCGAACTCGAACGATCGATCGATCTTCGTCAAATGTTCCGCGATCCCCGTTCCGGACCCGTAAAACAACGCGTCTCCCTCGGCGAGATAAACGACGCGTTGATGTTGATTGACGAGTTCGATCATCCTTCGCGCCGCGCGATCGTAACCGACGTTCGCGTCGTCGCGGCCGCGAGCCATTTTGAGCGCGAGCCCCTCGACCTTGTGATCGGGTCGGAGGCGATCGGCGACGATCTCGACCGCGAAGCCCGAGAACGGCTCGGCGCCGGCGTGAAGCACGAAGTCGCTCGCTTCGATCAGTCGCGCGGCGCGGAGCGTCGTCAGCTCGGGATCCCCGGGGCCCAATCCGACGATCGCGGCGCGCGGTTCTTGCATCAAGATAACGCCAATCGCTCAAGTAAACGATCGTCCCAGGGATGATCGACGACGGTCGAACCCGCGGTCGCGAACGGAGCGAGCGGCGAGGCGGCCGAACCGGGGCGACCCGAGGCGCCGCGGCGTCGAGGTCGATGATCGTGCGATCGATCGTCGTCGGTCGTCGCGGCTCGCACGCGATAATGATGCCCCGCCTGCGGCTCGCCGAGATCCTCCTCAAAACCCGTAATCTTCACGCGATATTTGCATAGATCACAATTCATCACAGGTAATCCGTGGATCGCCTCGAACGCGCGGTCCTCGAACGCGCGAAGGAGGAGCGGGTGCGAGCGAAAGTGCCTCGCCGAGACGATCTCGATCGATCGATCGTCTTGAGCGTGTCGTTTCGTCGTGTCGACGATCCGTTTTAAAAGGATTCCGTCGAAGAGGAAGTAAGGGAGGACGACGATGCGTTGAAATCCCATGCGCCTGCATATAACGAGCGCGCGATCGACGTTCGGCTCGGCGAGCCCCGAATACGCGACCGTTCCCCAGCCGACGCCGAGCGATTCCCAGGCGAACCTGCACACCCGCGCGATGTTCGCGTTCGCGTCGGGGTCCGAGGTTCCGCGACCGACGAGTAAAAGCATCGTTTCATCAAGAGGCTTTGGATCCAAATCGGCGATCGCCTCGCGAAACCTCACGACGCAAAGTTCGATCAGCGCCGGATGGATGTCGAGCGGTCGAGCCATGTGGAAGACGACCGACGGATGCCGCGAACGCGATTCGGCAATCTCGCTCGGTACGTCGTTCTTCACGTGTCCCGCGGCCATCAGCATCGCGGGGACGACGACGATCCTTCGCGCCCCCGAATCGACGAGCCGGTCGATCGCCTCGCCGATCGTCGGCCGTTCGAACTCGAGAAAGCCGGCCTCGAGACGTCGATCGGGCCGAAGCCCGCGCCACGAATCGGCGAACTCCCAGAACTCGTCGATCCCGTCTCGATCCCTCGATCCGTGCGCCGCGATCAATAAACCGTCTCGCATGGTATCACCGGAATCCTTCATAAAACTTACGGAAGCGGTTATTCTTGGATTCGATCAATCGGTCGCGGGCGAAAGCGTTTCGCTTTGAATCGGCCTGAGCGACGATTCACCAATTCTCGCCGCTCTCGCGTCGCGCCTCGCGTTCGAAGTGATTGTCGAGATAATAATGGCCCCCGCGCGCCCAGGCGATCGCGCTCGCGAGGAGATAAACCGGGATGAACGCTCCCCCCCAACGCTCGGCCTGGCGCACGTGAACCTGTTCGTGATCGCGGCACGTATCGAGACATCTCGGATCACGACCGATAATCACGTGTCCCAACGTCATCGCTTGCGCCCTGACGATCGCCGACGAAAGAAACCAGCGAGAAAAGCCGCCGTGGAATTCGAGCGCTCCGCGTCTCACCTGCGCCCGGCCTCCCGTCAAAAGCGTAAGCGCTCCCGCGACGAGCCCGACGAACGAAGTCGGCGCCGTCCACAAATAAACCAAAGGGCGAACGATCCTCGCCGCTTTAGACAACGCGCACGCTCCTCGATCGAACGATCAAACGCAGGGCTAGAATCCCTCGCTCGCGATTCGTTCTCACGGCCGAACTTGGCGCCGCGCCCGCATCCGCTCGGCGAGATCGCGACAAACCGCGAATCCGCCGTAGCAAGCGAGCGCCGCGATCAATGCGATTCCGCCGAATGTGCAAATATGCTCAAGCGGAGTGTGCGGAGAAAACTCGCGACCCAAAATCTCGACCGCGACGTGATGAGCGAAAATCGGCATGTCCGACCTCCCAAAGAATAAAAAGATAACGAACTACCTCGATTCCAGACGCAACTCGTTCCGCATGTAAACGTTCTTGATCGCCTCGATCGTCTTGGGATCGGGTTTTTCCCAAAGCCCTCGATCGGCGGCCTCGATCAGCCTTTCGGCCATCGTCCGCATCGCCCACGGATTTTTCTCATCAAGGAATTCTTGAACCTTGGGATCGAGCAGGTACGATTCGGAGAGTTTCTCGAACATCCAATCGTCGACGACCCCCGCGGTCGCCTCGTATCCGAAAAGGTAATCGACCGTCGCGGCCATCTCGAACGCCCCCTTGTACCCGTGTCGCATCACCGACGCGATCCACTTGGGATTGACGACTCGCGAGCGAAACACGCGCTTCGCCTCGTCGGCCAAATCGCGCACCTTCACGCTCGAAGGGTCCGACGTGTCGCCGAAATACGCCGCGGGATTCTCTCCGGTCAACGATCGAATCGCCGCGATCATCCCGCCGTGAAATTGAAAATAATCGTCGGAATCAAAGATATCATGCTCGCGATTATCTTGATTTTGCACCGCGACCGCGACCCGCGCGAGCCTTCGCTTGAACGGCTCGGCCGCGGCGACTCCGTGCTCTTCCGCGGTATACGCGTAAGAACCCCACGTGATATAAACCTCGGCCAGATCGCGGTCGGTCTTCCAGTTCCGTTCGTCGATCAAATTCAGAAGCCCAGCGCCGTAGCTTCCGGGCTTCGACCCGAACACGCGATACAACGCCGAACGCTCGGCCTCGTCGGGCGATACGCCGCGACCGATCGACGAATCGCGATCGCGCCGCACGTGTTTACGAATAAAGTTATAATCGTCCGGTTCATCAAGTTCGGCGACGAGCCGCGCCGCGCGGTCGACGAGCGCGACGACGTTCGGAAACGCGTCGCGGAAAAAGCCCGAGATCCGCACGGTCACGTCGATCCGAGGCCTTCCCAGCCGATCGAGCGGGATCGCCTCGACGTCCTTGATCCGCCTGTTCTCGCGCGCCCAAACGGGTCGACATCCCATCAAATATAAAATCTCGGCGACGTCGTCGCCGTGGGTGCGCATCGTGCTCGTCCCCCACACCACGATCCCGACGCTTTTCGGATATTCGCCTTGATGTTCATCGCGATACTTCTCAATCAATCGATCCCCCGCCTGCACGCCGACCTTCCACGCGGTTTCGGTCGGGATCGAGTGAATATCGACCGAGTAAAAATTGCGTCCCGTGGGGAGGATTCCCGCCGAGCCGCGAGTCGGCGCGCCGCTCGGCCCCGCGGGGACGAATCGCCCGTCGAGCCCGCGCAACAGATTGTCGATCTCGTCGGTCGTCCGATCGAGCCTGGGATTGAGCGTGTTCGCCACGAAATCGAGCGTTTTCCTCAGCTCGGAGGTTAAACGTATCCCGATTAATCGACAAGTCGTTTCCAAATCGTCGATTCCGCGTTCGGAGGAAGCCGCTTCGATCAGCTCGAGACTGATCGCGTCGATCCGGTCTCCCAGATCCCCTCTCGTGCGGATCGAATCGACCGGGATCGAGAGCGACCCCAAAATCTCGCCGCCGACCGCGGCGCCCAGGTCGTCTGTCAGAATCGAAGGGTCGATTCCGAGCGATCGCGCGATCGCGTCGCGGAGCGAAGGCGTTTCTCCGTTATCAAGGCGTGTGAGCGCGCGAATCAGATGAACGCGTTGATCGCCCCGCGGCGGCGTTCCAAAAACGTGCAGGCCGTCGCGAATCTGCGCGTCGCCGAGTTCGCATAAATAGCCGTCGATCTCTTGAAGGAACGAGTCGAACTCGTCGGCCTCGGGACGACGGTCGATCTTCAAATCGCGGTCGAGGTTGTTCTTGGCGACGAGCGACCAGATCCGACCCGTGATCATCGGCAACTTGACGGGATCGAGCGACGCCATCCGGTAATATTCGTCGATCAACTGCTCGAGCCGCGCCAGATCGTCGTAAGTCTCGGCCTGCGTCATCGGCGGAATCAGATGATCGACGATCGTCGCGTGAGCCCGCCGCTTCGCCTGCGTCCCCTCGCCCGGATTGTTGATGATATAAGGATAAAAGTTAGGGATATCGCCGAGCATAATCTCGGGATAGCATTCGCTTGAAAGCGCCGTCGCCTTGCCGGGAAGCCATTCCAGGTTGCCGTGCTTCCCCATATGAACGATCGCATGCGCGCCGAAGTCTTCGCGGAGCCAATCGTAATACGCCTTGTAGTGGTGCGTCGGCGGGAGATCGGGGCTGTGATAAATCGCGATCGGGTCGGCGCCGAACCCGCGAGGCGGCTGAACCCCCACGAACACGTTGCCGAACCGAAGCCCCGGAATCGCGAGCTTGTCGTCGATCCGCGCGACCGTACCGGGAGGCTCGCCCCATTGATCGATCATCGCGCGCCGATTTGTTTCGGGAACGAGCGCGAATCGCTTTTGATAAGATCGCGCCGATACGTGCCCCGAGGCCGACCGCAACTGATCGTCGGTTAAAAACTCTTCGTCGTTTGTGCATCGATCGATAATCTGACGCATCAGCTCGTCGCCGTCGACGGGGGGATCTTCGACCGCGTAGCCGCGATCGCGCAAGGCGTTCAAGATATTGATCACCGACGCGGGAGTGTCGAGCCCCACTCCGTTGCCGATCCGCGCGTTCTTGGTGGGATAATTGCCGAAAAGGATCGCGACCTTCCGCTCCGATATCGGAGTGCGCGCGAGCCTCGCGAAATTGAGCGCGAGCCGAGCGACATAATCGACGCGATCGGCGAGGGGAACGTATCCCTTGACGACCGTCCCCAAACGTTCGTCGAACTCCCCTTCCTCTTTAAAACTGATCGCCGTCGTGAGGATTCTGCCGTCGAATTCGGGAAGAACGACGTTCATCGCGGTATCGCGCGGAGTGAGCCCCGCCGACGAAGCCGTCCACTCGGCTCGGCTCGACGAACAAAGCACGGCCTGCAAGATCGGCACGTCGAGCGCCGCGAGCCGATCGATCACCGCGCCCGAGGCCTCGGTGTGCGTCCCGTCGCTCAAATTCGCCGCGGTGAAACTGAGCGTGCCGATCACGACGTCGACCGTCGGCCTTCCCGCCGAATCGACCAGGTATTCGGCGAAAATCGATCCCGCCGACCCCTCCGATTCGTCGTCGTCTTTCAGGCTGTAACAAAAAATCGGCAAAGGAACCCCGCCGAGCGATTCAATCCGCTCGATCAACGCTCTAATCGGAGCGACGTTATCCGCCATCCAGTGCGCTCGATAAAACAAAATCCCGACCCGCGGGCGATCGTCATTCCGATCAAAATTCGCCTCAATGCTCGCTTGAGAGTTCGACGACGCTTGATTCGCCGGCGTTCTTCGTTCGTACCACGCGCGCCACGCCGCGACGGTTGAGAACGGTTCGGCCGCCGCGGGATGATAAATTCCGCGTCTGGGAAGGGGCGCGGGAGGCTCGGAACCGATTCCCGTCAACAGCAGGTTGTCGCTTAGGCATATCAGCATATTCACCGTGTTGGCGACTCCGCCGCGGGTGAGATATTCGAGAACCTGGGTGACGAGCGGGAGGGGAGCGTGGCAGAGAGCCGCGAGTTCGGGGGAGAGTGACGATTCGCCGGGGAGCGCGAAAAACGGTATCCCGCGGGTCCTGCATTCGCGCGCCAGCCGTTCGTAACCCTCCTGAAAATACGCGAGCCCGCCGAGCACTCGAACGATCAGCCCGCGAGTTTTCGGCAAGATCTCGGCGACGAAGCGATCGAGCGCCTCGGGCTTGAGCAGGTCGTTGGGATTTCCCGCTCGCACGGCTGTAAAATCGTCGGGGAGCCGACGGACCGCGGCGGCGAGCGCCTGGATCTCGGTGTCGGCGGTCGTGAGGATCACAAACAAGAGTTTCGCCTCGTCGCGGAGCGAAGGATTCGGCGCGGGCTCGTTCGATCGGCGACGACGGGAGGAAGGAAAACGGAGAATCGCATGTCGAAAATAGACAAGCGAGCGATCCGGAATCCCTCGACCGCCTCACCCTCGAAGGCGTCGCGGGCTGAACGCGCGATTCGGTCAGGTCTTCTGGCTCATGGACTTCGCGTTCCGCCTTCCCATCCCGAACGTGCGGGACAGTGGCCGGGGATCTCTTTCAAGCTCCCACGGAACGCTTCTTGCCACTTACAGCGGCGGGGCCGCGCCGGATTTGAACCGGCTTCCCTTCGACCGAACGGCGATCGACCCGGGCGAACCGTGCTCGCCAAGGTTGATCGCCCGCCATCATCGCCGGCGACCCGCTCCGAGTCAATCCCTCGGCGAAGAATCCTCGCCGCGACGAGGCGCCGATTCGCTCCGCCGGCGATCATCACCGGATAAAGATCAAAACGAACAGTATTATGATGATACCTATCATTATTGAAATCATTCGGGTCGATCGAGGGACGGGATTGAACGGGTTTACTTCGGGCGATTCGGGCGTTAAAGTCTTCGCCAATGGATCGGAAGTCCCTCAAT
The DNA here is from genome assembly GCA_021791715.1 of Planctomycetota bacterium. Lineage (GTDB taxonomy): Bacteria > Planctomycetota > Planctomycetia > Isosphaerales > Isosphaeraceae > JAKBCQ01. The sequence goes on from JAJYWB010000054.1 coordinate 36,246, forward strand.
CGCACGGAGGTCTCGCGATGAATTTCGACCTGAGCGACAAGCAACGTGATTGGCGTGATCGAGCCGTACAATTCGCGCGGGAACGGCTGATCGACGACATTATCGCGCGCGACGAACGCCGCGAGTTTTGGCGGGAAGGCTGGACGCGCTGCGCGGAGTTCGGAATCCAGGGGCTGCCGATACCGGTCGAATACGGCGGCCGAGGCGAAGATCTCGCGGTCACGATCGCCGCGATGGAGGGGCTCGGATACGGTTGCCCCGACGGCGGCCTCGTCTTTTCGATCAACGCTTCGATGTGGACGAATTCGATCCCGATCCTCCTCCACGGATCCGAGAATCAAAAGCGCAAATATTTACCGGGGCTGTGCGACGGTTCGATCATCGGCGCCAACGGAGCGAGCGAGCCCGAAGCCGGATCCGATATTTTCAGCATGAAGGCTTCGGCGGTTCGATCGGGCGATCATTATATTCTTAACGGTCGCAAAACGTGGGTGACGAGCGGACCCGTCGCCGATTTATTCGTTTGCTACGCGGTCACCGACGCGTCCAAGGGGGTTTTGGGTATTAGCGCTTTTATTATTCCGCGCGATACTCCCGGATTTCGCGTCGTTCGCGAGATCCCCAAGCTCGGCGTGCGGACGGTGCCGATGGGGGAGCTCGCGTTCGAGGATTGTCGCGTCCCCGCCGAGAATTTATTGGGTCGAGAGGGACGAGGCGCGGATGTGTTCAATTGTTCGATGGAATGGGAGCGGGGGTCGATTTTGGCGAGCGCTTTGGGAACGATGCGGAGGCAGCTTGAACGGTGCGTCGAGCACGCCCGCACGCGCGAGCAGTTCGGCGGTCCGATCGGCAAGTTCCAGGCGGTTTCTCATAAAATTGTCGATATGAAGGTACGATTGGAAGCGTGTCGTCCGCTCGTTTACAAGATCGGCGCTCTCAAGGCGGCGGGACACGACGCGACGATCGATTCGGCGATCGCCAAGTTGTTCGTTTCCGAGTCGTTCGTGGCGAACAGTTTGGCGGCGATCCAGATTTTCGGCGCCGCGGGGTTCGTCACCGAGACGGGAATCGAGCGCGACCTTCGCGACAGCGTCGCGAGCACGATCTACTCGGGGACGAACGAGATCCAGAAGAACATCATCGCCAGATCGCTCCGGCTTTAAGCGCGAGAACGCGTCTTGGAACAAATTACCGATCGCACGATCGCTTATCGGTGCGAAAGATCGAATTAATCGATCGATATGCGATCGCCGATCATCGTCATTCTTTCATTCGATTAACTTTAACCGATATCGTCGAATCATTCGGCGAATCCGCGGATGCTGGAAGAATCGAGCGAGTCGAATCACCGTAATCCGGTCGAGATAGAAGGGCGATTCCGCCCGGCTCTTATCAGATTATTCACATATAATAATATATTTTTAACTCTTGCTAACGTTTAAACCAATTGTTTTATCCGCACGTTTGATTTCAAGAATCCTCGGCGGCTCGATTCGGCGCTATGGCGGGTTGAATGAAACGTCGGCTTCGCGTTAAATGGACGGCTTGCGAGGCGGGGTTCGATCGCGATCGGAGTCGATTGCGCGGTGTTTTTCGTATTTGTGGAAGCGAGTGTGCGGGCGATGAAATACGTGATTGTGATACCCGACGGCGCCGCGGACGAGCCTCGACCCGAGCTAAACGGTCGCACGCCGCTTCAGGCGGCGCGCAAGCCCGCGATGGATGAGATCGCGCGCCAGGGAATCGTCGGTTTATCGCGCAACGTCCCCGATTGTTTTCTCCCCGCGAGCGACGTCGCCACGCTTAGCCTGTTCGGATACGACCCCGTCGAATATTACACAGGGAGAGCCCCGCTCGAGGCCGCGGCGATGGGGATCAAGCTCGGCCCTCACGATTGGGCGGTGCGGTGCAATTTGATGACGATCCTCGACGGACAAATGACCGATTTCACCGCGGGGCACGTGACGAGCGACGAGGCGAAAGAGCTGATCGCGGTTTTGAATCAAACGCTCGCGACCGATCGGATCGAGTTCCATCCCGGCGTTAGTTATCGAAACCTGATGATATATCGAGGTAAACCCGACGAGGTCGTTTTCGGCGCCGACACGACGACGACTCCGCCGCACGACGTTCCCGATCGTCCCGCGATCGATCACTTGCCGAGAGGGACTGGGTCGGAGTTGTTGCGTGAACTGATGTGGAAGGGTTCGGACGCGATTCGCGATCACGAGGTGAATCGCGGCCGCGCCGCGGCGGGAAAGAGGCCCGCGAACGCGGTTTGGCTGTGGGGTCAGGGGAAGGCGCCGGCTCTTCCCCGGTTCGACGCGGTTCGGGGATTGAAGGGGGCGATCATCTCGGCGGTCGACCTTGTTCGAGGGGTCGGCGTGCTCGCGGGTTGGGATCGGATCGACGTGCCGACCGCGACGGGTTATCTTGATACCGATTACGCGGCGAAGGGGATCGCGGCGATCGCGGCGCTTAGGGATCACGACATCGTTTGCGTGCACATCGAGGCGCCCGACGAGGCGAGCCACGAGGGGCGCGCCGACGCCAAGGTCGAGGCGATCGAGCGGATCGACGAGGCGATCGTCGCTCCGGTCCTCGCGGCTCTTAAAGTCTGTCCTTCGTGGCGGATTTTGACGTCTCCCGATCATTCGACGCTGCTCGCGACGAGGGCTCACGACCGCGCTCCCGTACCCTGGGCGATGGCTGGAACGGGGATCGGAGCGTTCAATGAGGGATCGTCGCGCGGCTCGGGATATCCGTACGACGAGATCTCGGCTCGCGCCGCGGGAGGGCCGACGTTCGATCAAGGGTTTCGGCTGATGGATCTGTTCCTCAAAGGGAACGACGCGTAAAGGCGCAAGGCTCCCAAAGATACAAGAATTTAAGCATCTGATGATTTAGATCGTCAAGGAGAGTGCGAGTTGTCGTCGCTGGTTGTGCAGAAATTCGGCGGGACGAGCGTGGCGGATTCGGACAAGATACTCGCCGCGGCTCGGAGGGCGATTCGCGCTCGGAGGGCGGGTCGGCGCGTGTTGGTGGTGGTATCGGCGCGCGGGCATACGACCGACGAGTTGATCGCGCTCGCGCGAGAGATCACCGATCGTCCGCCGGCGCGAGAGATGGACATGCTGTTATCGACGGGCGAGCAGGTTTCGGTCGCGCTTATGGCGATGGCGATCGAGGCGTTGGGGGTTCCGGCGATCAGCTTCACGGGGGCTCAGATCGGGCTCGTGACCGATTCGTTTCATACCAAGGCGCGGATTCGCAACATCTCGACCGAGCGGATGGCGCAGGCGTTGGACGACGGTAAGATCGTGATCGTCGCGGGATTTCAGGGGATCGACGAGAATTACAACATCACGACGCTCGGTCGCGGCGGTTCGGATACGACCGCGGTGGCGCTCGCCGCGGTCCTCGGCGCCGAGGTGTGCGAGATTTACACAGATGTTGACGGCGTTTATACGACCGACCCCCGGATCGTCCCCGAGGCGCGAAAGATCGACCGAATCAGTTATGATGAAATGTTGGAGCTTGCAAGTTTAGGCGCGGGGGTGATGCATTCGCGGTCGATCGAATTCGCCAAGAAGTACGGCGTGCCGATTCACGTGAGGAGTTCGTTTTCGGACGCTCCGGGGACGTGGATTGTCGACGAGAGCGACGCGCGGCGGTTGGGTTCGAGGGTGACGGGGGCTGCGCTCGCGAAGGACGAGGCGCGGATCACGATTCTCGGCGTTCCCGATCGTCCGGGGGTGGTGCACGCGATTTTCAGCAGGATCGCCGAGTCGAATTTGGTCGTCGACATGATCGTGCAGAACATCGCGACCGACGGGGTCGCCGACGTGAGTTTCACGGTGGCCTCGGCGGATCTCGCCGAGACGCTCAACACCGCGCGAGAGGCCGCGAACGAGGTCGGCGCCGCGGGGGTGACGCACGACGCCGAGGTCGCGAAGGTTTCGGTCGTCGGCATGGGGATGAAAACGCATTCGGGGGTCGCGACGATTCTCTTCGAGGCGCTCGCCGCGGCGAATATCAACATCCAAATGATATCGACAAGCGAGATAAAGATTAGCGTGTTGGTTTCGCGCGACGCCGCGGCGGAGGCTTTGCGGGCGACGCACCGCGCGTTCGAGCTCGATCGTCCCGCGGTTTCGTTCGCCAAGGCGGAGGACCCCAAACGGACGTCGCAGGCGAGGCTCGCTCCGATCGGCGAGAACGGCGATTCGGCGCGGTCGAGCTCGGCGGGAGCGGTTCGATCGAAATCGCCCGCGGCGGCGCAGCGCGGGATGGAGGATCTCGTGATCTCGGGGGTCGAACTCGACGTTTCGCAGGCGAGGCTCACGCTGATGGAGCTGCCCGATCAGCCCGGCTACGCCGCCAGGGTCTTTCGCAAAATCTCCGACGCTCAAATTCTTGTGGATATGATTGTTCAATCGGCGAGCAATCACGAAAACACGCATTTATCGTTAACGGTTCCGCGGGGCGAGTCGGTCCGCGCGGTCGCTGCGCTCGCGTCGGTGGGGGTGGGTCGGGTGGTGCTCGAACCCGCGATCGCCAAGCTTTCGGTATTGGGGGTGGGGATCCGCACGCACACGGGGGTGGCCACGAGGATGTTCGGCGCGCTCGCCAAGAAAAACATCAACATCGCTTTGATCAACACGAGCGAGGTTCGCGTGAACGTGGCGACCGAAAGCGCCCACGGCGCCGCCGGAATCGAGGCGCTGCGCGAGGCTTTCGGGCTCGACCGCGAAAACGCCTGAAGGCGCAACCGCGTGAAATTATCAAAACAAGTTCGGTTTCTTGAATCCATTATTGAGAATGCGAATCGATTATTGAGAAAGGCTGGGCGAGGGGAACATGGCGCGAGACAAGGTGGTTTTGGCGTATAGCGGCGGGCTCGACACGTCGGTCGCGGTCAAGTGGATCGACGAGACGTACGGGCTCGACGTGATCGCGTACACGTGCGATCTGGGTCAGGGGCAAGACATCGAGGCGATCCGACAAAAGGCGTTGCGAACGGGCGCGGTCGAAGCGATCGCCGAGGACGCTCGGAATTTGTTCGTCGATTTTTTCGCGTTTCCGTCGCTGATGGCGGGAGCGCTTTACGAGGGGAAATACCCGCTCGCGACGGCTCTGGGAAGGCCCTTGATCGCGCAACTGATGACCCGCGCGGCGCGCGATCGAGGCGCCGTCGCGGTCGCGCACGGGTGCACGGGGAAAGGGAACGATCAGGTTCGTTTTGACGTCACTTTTCAGACGCTCGCTCCCGATCTAAAAATCATCGCGCCGGTGCGCGAGTGGAAGTGGACGCGTACCCAGGAGCTTGAATTCGCGGCCAAGCACGGGATCGAGGTCGAGGCGACGAAGAAAAGCATCTTCAGCACCGATCAAAATTTGTGGGGACGTTCGATCGAGGCGGGAATTCTCGAAGACCCGTGGGTCGAGCCCCCTCCCGAAACTTTCCAGTGGACGGTCGACCCCAGGCTCGCTCCCAACGAGCCCGAGATCGTCGAGATCACGTTCGATCGCGGCAGGCCCGTCGCGCTCGACGGTAAAGATCTTGACGGAGTCGAACTGATCGCCGAACTCAACGCCCGAGCGGGAAGGCACGGGGTGGGAAGAATTGATCATATCGAGAACCGATTGGTCGGCATCAAATCGCGGGAGATTTACGAGGCGCCCGCGGCGGTCGTGCTTCACGAGGCGCATCGCGAGATCGAGTTCCTCACGCTTTCGAAGAACGCGTTGCGATTTAAATCGTACGTGAGCCAGGAATATTCGGATTTGATCTACAACGGTCTTTGGTTCAGCGCGCTTCATCAAGATTTGATGGCGTTTGTGGTATCGAACCAGCAGTATGTTTCGGGGACGGCGCGGATCAAGCTTTTCAAGGGGAGCGCGACGATCGTCGGTCGCAAGAGCGAGCACAGCCTGTATCGGCACGAACTCGCGACCTACGAGGAGGGGGACACGTACGATTCGACCGCGGCCCAGGGATTCATTAAAATCCACGGGTTGGCGCAATCGACTCAGGCGAAGCATCAGCTCCTTAAGGGAACGTCGGCGAGGCCTCTGGAACTTCCCAGCATCATCCCGCCGTCGGCTTCCGAATCGACTCCGCACCGCGACGGCAAGAAGTAAGACGAATCGAGATGTCATTATAAGAAAAGAGGGGCGGCGATGTCGGTGCTCGTTCATGATCCGTATTTCGCCGAGATGATTAAGCGCGAGCGTACGCGAACGGGCGCCGACCGTTTCGACGAGGTTTGGGACGGAGTTTATGTCGCCAATCCCATCCCGACGATCGATCATCAAAGGATGCTGATGAACATCCTCAAAATTCTTGAAGATAATCTCTGGAATGATGCGATCGTTATTCAGAGATGGAGTGTGAGCGATCGAGACGAAGATTGGATCAATAATTATCGAGTACCCGACGTGTCGGTGTTTTTGCCAGAGAATCCGGGAGAGAATCGCCGATCGCACTGGTACGGCGGCGCCGATTTTGTCGTCGAGATCGCGAGCCCGGGCGATCGAACTCGCGAGAAATTGCCGTTTTACGCCAAGGTGAATACGCGTGAGGTATTGATCGTCGATCTCGAAGATCCCGCGATCGAGCTTCATCGGCTCGATGAAAGCGAGCACAAGATCGTCGGTCGCGCGATTCCGGGATCGCGAACCAAGCTCGAAAGCTCGGTTTTGCCGCTTCGATTCACGCTCAAAAAAAATCGTTCCAATGTTTTGATTGAAGCGTCGCGCCTCGACGACGATCAAAAATGGCTGGTGAAAATGACGTGAATCAGATGCGTTAATATCTCAAATTTGACGGATGCCAAGATCGAATCGTCGTCGTAGGCGGTATTTGCCGACGGACTCGAAATCGGCTGGGCGAACATCAAGGCGAGTCTTGTTTCATAATCGCCGTCGACGACGCTTGTATCGCCTTAAAGACAACAATATATCACTGTTTCGTTATCCGACGGTTCGCCCGTCCGATTTGCGGCTTGAGATGCATGAAAATCCCCGATTCGGAAACGATTCCGAGACGCCGAGGCGCCGACAGAGCCGGCGATTGTCAATATCAATTCTATGTATATAGCTCACCAGGAGGTTCGCCCTCCCATAAGATCACCGGCACTGGAATGTCGATTGTAGAATCGCGAGGCGCAGACCGAGCCTGTATTGGGCATCATCAACAAATAAAAGACGGCTCACACGGCGGTTCGCCCTCCCGTAAGATCACCGGCACCGAATTGTCGATTCCGGGAGGGCGAGGCGCAGACCAATCCGTCTTTTATTTGAATGATTTGGATGAAAAGGGCTCACACGGCGGTTCGCCCTCCCGTAAGATCACCGGCACTGGAATGTCGATTGTAGAATCGCGAGGCGCAGACCGAGCCTGTATTGGGCATCATCAACAAATAAAAGACGGCTCACCAGGAGGTTCGCCCTCCCATTAGATCA
>JAJYWB010000004.1 GCA_021791715.1 Planctomycetota bacterium
AAAGACGGCTCACCAGGAGGTTCGCCCTCCCATAAGAGTTCGCCGTCCCTGAAGAACAATAGCCCCGAAATGTTGATTCCGGGAGGGCGAGGCGCCGACCGAGCCGGCTTATATCAAAATCAAGAAGAAGACGGCTCACCAGGAGGTTCGCCCTCCCATAAGAGTTCGCCCTCCCATAAGAGTTCGCCCTCCCATAAGAGTTCGCCAAGCCAGACCGGTTCGACATCCCAGAACGGTTCGCCCGTCCAGCAGAGGTCGCCGTTGCAAATGGAGTCGCCGATGCGAATCGGATCGGGAAAACACGGGAATTCTGCTTCCCGGAAGCACGTTTCTTCACAACGCGCTTCACCAATTCCAAAACCGCCGCCGTTACTCGCATCGATCACGAATCGTCGTCGACTCGAAGAATACACCCGCGGCGAAATCTTCGAGCGAAACCTCGCTTCGGCGACGCTCGATTTCGCGATGATTCCATCCCCATGACGTTCACTTGACGCGGAATCGTGATCAACAACGCAACGTGCCCGGGCGATCATAAAGGTCGATCCGGGACGCTCTTTGACATCCCGCACGCTTGATCAAGCGAACGGGGACGCGTGGCGAAGATCGAGAATCGATTCTCTTGAAATTCGCGACGCGTCCCCCTCTCAAGGAGTTTCGTTCCCCATACCGCGCCGACAATTAGAATAATATAGTATATATATAAAATATATGATTTAATCGCCGGGATATTTTCCCCAACAATCGGATTGAACGAAGATCCTCACTGGTCGCGAAGGCTCGGCTCGCCGCATAATACGTTGTGGCGTATCGCGTGGATTTTTCGACTTTCGGCGAGCGAGTGAACGACCGATGGATTTATCGAACTTCGAACCCCCCTGCTCGGCTCGCGCCCAGGCGCCCGATCTCGTTTCGATCGGCGGCCGCGGCTTGTCGGCTCGCTCGCCCGCGGCGCCGGGGTCGCTTCCCCATCTTCCGGCGACTCGCGCCGAGATGGACGCTCGGAATTGGGATCAGGTCGACGTCGTGTTCGTGACGGGAGACGCTTATGTCGATCATCCCGCGTTCGCGATGGCGATTTTGGGTCGAGTGCTCGAAGCCGAGGGGTTCCGCGTCGCGATCCTCAGCCAGCCCGATTGGAGGAGCGCCGAGCCTTGGCGGACGTTCGGCAAGCCTCGCCTGTTCTTCGCGATCAGCGCGGGGAATATGGATAGCATGATCAATCATTATACCGCGAATAAGAAGGTGAGGAACGACGACGCGTACAGCCCAGGCGGCAGAATCGGTCTTCGCCCCGATCGCGCCACGCTGCCGTATTGTCATCGAGCCCGCGAGGCGTATCCGGGCGTTCCCGTGATCGCGGGAGGGGTCGAGGCGTCGCTTCGGCGGCTGGCGCATTACGATTATTGGAGCGATACGGTTAAGAAGTCGATCTTGCTCGATTCCAAGGCCGATCTCGTCGTCTTCGGCATGGGTGAGGAGCCGATCGTCGAGATCGCCCGCAGGCTCGACGCGGGAGAATCCCCCCGCGACCTTCGCGATATGAGGGGGGTCGCGTACGTTCTTGGCGCCAAGGAAACGCCCCCCGCCGACGCGTTGATTTTGCCCTCGTATGAAGACGTGAAGGGTGATAAGCGGAAATTCGCGGTCGCGACGCGGATCATTCATCAAGAAACGAATCCGCATAACGCCAAGCGATTGGCGCAGTATCACGACCGTCAGGCGGTGGTTGCGAATCCGCCGTGGCCGCCGATCAGTCGCGAATCGATGGACAAGATTTACGGGCTGCCGTACACGCGTCGACCGCATCCGATGTATCGCGACGAGCGGATCCCGGCTTACGAGACGGTGAAGGATTCGGTCACGATCATGCGGGGTTGTTTCGGCGGGTGCACGTTTTGTTCGATCACGGCGCATCAAGGTCGAATCATTCAATCGCGTTCGCAAGAATCGATCTTAAACGAGCTGAAGATTCTCGGTTCCGATCCCGAATTTCCGGGGGTGGTTTCGGATCTCGGCGGTCCGACCGCGAACATGTACGAGATGAGGTGTCTCGAACCCGAGGTCGAGAAGATCTGCAAGCGTCTTTCATGCGTTCATCCCAAGATTTGTAAACTTCTTGGAACCGATCACGGGCCGTTGGTCGAGCTGATGCGAAAGAGTCGCGAGGTGGAGGGGATCGACCAGTTATTGGTGGCTTCGGGGATTCGTACCGATCTGGCGCAAAAATCGCCCGAGTACATTCGGGAGTTGGCTGCGCATCATGTGGGGGGTCATTTGAAGGTCGCCCCCGAGCACGCCGATCCCGAGGTTCTTAAGCGGATGAAGAAGCCTTCGATCGACGATTTCGGCGGATTCGCGCGGGCGTTCGCCGAAGCCGGCCGCGCCGCGGGGAAACCGAAGCAATATCTTGTGCCTTATTTCATTGCGTCTCATCCCGGCAGCGATCTGAAGGCGATGATCGATTTGGCTTTGTTCCTCAAGCGCAACGGTTATCGTCCCGATCAGGTGCAGGATTTCATACCGGCGCCTTTTGATATCGCGACATGCATGTATTATACGGGATTGGATCCGTTTACGGGAGAGGCGGTCGAGACTCCGCACCGGCTGAAGGATCGGAAGTTGCAGCGGGCTTTGTTGCAGTTTTTCAAGCCCGAGAATTATTTCGAGGCGCGAGAGGCGCTTTTGAAAGCGGGTCGAGGCGATTTGATCGGCGCCGGGCCCGATTGTCTGATTCCTTCAAGGCCTCCTCAGGCCGCGGTTCGTTCGCGGATCGAGAAGGCGAATCGCTCGCTCTCGGAAGGGCGATATGTTCATACGATCGATTCGGGCGATCGCGGCGAGTCGTCTCAACAAGCCGATCCTTCGAAGTCGAAACGACGCGAGCCGACCGCGGCGGGGTATCGCCCGCACCGGCGTTCCGCCAAGAAACGACGGCGTTGATGGGAGGGATCTCGGATCGGCGCCGCGAGGAGTTAGGGCGATTCGGCGGCGCCGGGTGAGGCGGTCTGTTTGCGAGCGATTATCGCTCGGATTTCGGGGACGAGATCGGTTGAAACCGAGATCGGCGTCATTCCCTCGGCCTCCCAGGCGGCGGTGATCTCGTCAGCCCTTTCGTCGTAGCAAACTTGATCGAACGAAATCATATTCGATTGGATATGGCGTTTCTCTCGCCGGGGGATCGCGAGTTCAAAACGGGAATCGTCCCTCGAACGTTGTCGCCATACATCATGTCGCGATCGGCGAGCGCGGTTGATGTTTTCCGGGAACTTCGGATTGACGTCGAATCGGCGACTTTTTCCGTGGAGTAATCTTGATTGAGATCGAAGCGGTGGGTGCGCGACGAAGACCCTGAACGGAGCGGTTCATGGCATTGCGAATTCGATCGGATCATTTGGCGCCGAGTTATAACGATTCTCGCGTGGAAAGCGAGGGGGAATCGGCGAGTTTCTCGGTTCCTTCAGACTCGGCGTGGGCGACGGTTCCGCGGCTTTGGTCGCGAAGCCGAACGGTTCCGTTGGCGCCTTCGACTCGAGATTCGCAAGAATCGATATCTCACGATCCCAAGTGGATGATCGGCGGTCGACCGCGGCGATGGGTGGGTGAGTATTTGTTGATAGAGCGGTTGGGAGGAGGGGGTCAGGGGACGGTTTGGAAGGCGGTGCGGACCGAGCCGTTCGTCGAGCTGGTGGCGCTTAAGATGCTTTCGCCGCTGTTCGGTCAGGATGAACGACGCGTGGCCCAGCTTAGGCGCGAGGCCGAGCGTGCGGCGCGGCTTAGCAGTCCGTCGATCCTTCCCGCTTATGATTTTGGAGTCGCCGAAGGGATCGTGTATATGGCGATGCCGCTGATTCGTGGGTTCGCGCTTTCGGAGGTGATACGGCAGCGAAGGCATTGGCTGGCGGGTCGACCGCTCGGCAAATGGCATCCGCTGGCGCTTTTGGCGGATAAGGATTATGAAGAGCGGATCGTGCGGATCGTCTCGCGGATCGCCAAGGCGCTTTCCGAGGCGCATTCGGCGAGCGTCGTTCATCGGGATATCAAGCCGAGCAATATTCTAATCGACGAAAATTCGCTTATAGATGTTTATTTATCGGATTTCGGTTTGGGGCGCGATCTCGACGTTGCGACTCCGGCTCAATTGAAAGACGGAGCGGGGACGCCGATCTACATGGCGCCCGAAAAATTATTGAAAGGTTATTTTGACGAGGTGAGATGCGACGTTTATTCGCTCGGCGCGACGCTGTTTGAGGCGCTGACGACGACTCAGCCGTTTCAGCCTCCCGCGGACATGCCGAGGATCGTTTGGCCGACGTTCATGGCGGCGCAAAAAACGCCCGGAATACGCGATGTGAAACCCGATCTTGATGAAACGCTCGAGGCGATCGTTTTTCAATCGATGAGCCGAGATCCCGAAACGCGGTACACGACCGCGGATCAATTCCGAGTCGATCTCGACGATTATCTCGCGGGAAAACCCCCGCGCGGTCTGGCCGCGAGAAGTCGATAAATCGGAATAATAGCGAACAAGCAAACTTAATGCTTATCGGATATGATTAAGCAACACGATTCGTCGCGGTCGGTCGAGTTCGGCGGGATCGATCGTGATCGACCCTCCTCGGGCGGCCTCGACGTTCCAACCGGGAACGGAGTTTAAGAAGCGTTCAAGAGGTTGAATATTCAAGTTGATTTTGGGCGTTTTGTAATGCATCGGGACGACGACGCGGGGATCGATCGCATCGAGGAGTTCGGCGACGAGGGGGAGATCGATCGTCGGGGGACCTCCCGCGGGGATGAGGACGACGTCGGCGTTGCGGATCGGTTCGAGTTCGGCATCGGTGAGCGGATGTCCGAGATCTCCGAGATGAACGAGGTGAACGCCCTCGGAGCGGAAGTGAACGATCGTCACCTCGTCTTCGGGAAGTCGTTCGGGGGTTTCGAACACGTGAATCGCCTTGATGTGGATTCCGCGAACGGTTCGACCCTCGGGAGGGAGTTCGAGGGCGCGCACGACTTCAAACGGGGGGACGATTTGTCCAAGGTGGCTGTGATAGCGGTCGTTCTCGTGGCTGACGATCACGAGATCGGCGGGCTCGGCGATCGGTTCGTAACCTCCCGAATCGGGCGAACGATACGGGTCGACGATGATCCGAAGGCCGGCGGTTTCAATCAGAAACGCGGCGTGGCCGTACCAGGTGATTTTCATCGCGATCGATCTCTCCGCGATTATTCGCTTATGCTTAATCAATCTAGTTGAATTAACTAGACTTATTGTTACGTTGATTGAACGCGACCGCGAGGACGACGACGGTTCCGAGGACGAGGCCTTCGACCTCGGTGCTTGAGACGCCCCATTTGAACTGGCCGGTTCCTTTGATGACGATCTGAACGAGGACGAGGCCGAGGACGGTTCCGCGGATCGAGCCCGCTCCTCCCGATAGGCTGCACCCGCCGACGACGGCCGCGGTGATCGCCCACAATTCGTAGCCGATTCCGAGGTTTCCGTCTCCCTGGCCTGTACTTCCCGCGAAGAGGATTCCGCCGAGCGCCGCGGAGAGGCCTGAAAGGCCGTAGGCGATGAGTTTGAGCCTGGGAACGCGGAGCCCTGAAAGCCTGGCCGCGGCCTCGTTGCCGCCGAGCGCGTAAAGGTGACGGCCGAGGACCGTCATCCCCATCACGACGCTGAGGATAATCGCGAGGACGCTGAAAATCGCGACGGTGAACGTCGTATCGTTGCCGAGCTTGATGAAGAGGTCGCTCGTGATCCCGATCGGCTGCGAAAGGCTGATCAACCGCGCGACGCTCCGCAAACCGGCCAGAGTGGCCAACGTGGCGATAAACGGCGGCAAACGTATTTGATTGATCAAAAAAGCATGAAAAACGCCGATGAGGAATCCCGCCGAAAGGGTGACGACGAGCGTGAGGCCGACGAGCGCCGTTTGGGGGGGAGCGGCGCCGAGCCAAAGCGCGGGGAGCCAGTCGCGCATCAGCCGAGCGGCGACGACCGACGAGAGCGCGACGACCGAGCCGACCGAGAGGTCGATTCCTCCCGCGATGATGACGATCGCGGCGCCGAGCGAGAGGACTCCGAAAAGCGCGATCTGGTGGAGCATATCTTGCAGGCTATACGGCGAGTAGAACGAATCGCGCGCCGACGAGAGGTAAATGACTCCCAGCACCGCGGCGACGCCGAGAAAGAGCCCTGTTTCCTGGAGTCGAAACAAAGCCTTCCACCAGGCGTGGGACGACGACGATCGATCGCTCATGACGATTTCAAGCCTTTGCTGGTAAGCCATTTTTTCATTTCTTCGATCGTCATCACGTTATCGACTTTGACGCGCGAGTCGGCTTTGGGAAGGATGACCCGGACGCCCGTTTCGATCGTCGTCGCGCCTCCTGGAAGCATCTCGTTGATCGTTTTTTGATCCTTCTGGATTTTCGCCTTGAGCAGTTTGACCCCTTTAAAGCCGATATCGTAGGGGTTTTGGCAGACGGTCGCGTCGATCCAGCCGTTCGCGAGTTGATCGACGGCGCGCTCGTCGAGGTCGAAGGTGATTACCGTCACCTTGGCGCGGAGTTCGGCGAATTTGTTGATTTCTTGAGCGATCGCGGGTGCGTTATACGACCAGATGCCGAGCATCACCCCCATTTCGGGGTATTTGGTGATCGCGGTACGAACGTTGACCGCGGCGCGGTTCTTATCGCCGCCGTCGGTGAACGTTTCGAGCTCGGTGAAGGCGTCGCCGGCGCCCGCGAAGAAGCTTTCGCGGCGGTCGATCGCGTTCGCGGCCTCTTTGCTTCCCACGAAGACGACGACGGGCCCTCCCTTGGGCCGAAGCGCCGCGGCGACTTTTCCCGCGATTCGCCCCGCGGCGCGATTGTCGGTACCGATATAGGCCTCGCGTGAATCGGCGGCGCCGTCGGAATCGATCGCGATGACGATCTTGCCCGCCTTGCGAAGCTCGCGCATCGCCGACGCGACCCCCTCGGCCTTGGCCTCGATCACCGAAACCGCGACCCCCTCGACGTCGGGGAGGCTGAGGACGTCTTTGAGGATTCGGATTTGACCCTGCACCGATCCCTCGTTCCGCCTCATCTCGGCGTCGACGTTGAGTTCGGCCGCGGCGTCTTTCATTCCTTTTTCGACCGCGGTCCACCAATCGGCGTTGCTGTTTGTAACAAATATAATGCGGGGTTTACTCGAAGCTTGCGGCTTCGATCCTCCGGCGCCTCCGCCGCAACCCGTCATCGCCGCGAATCCAAGACAAACCGCGAACGTCGCCGCGGGAAAACGCCGAACCAAGGAAATCACCTACCACCCCCCTCGCCGGAGCCAAAATACGGTAAACGCTCGCATGAAGTGTCTGATTCCAGATCTTAACCGACGATCGAGCGCGTGAAAACTAGCGCCGCGCGGTTTTTGCGAAGCAAAGCTCGGGTCGAGCGCCGGCGGCGAAACTCGCGGCGACAAAGCGTCGATGAAACCATGTTATTTAAATCAGTATTTTTGAATAGATTTTGATATCGGCGCGATGTTTTTTTAGCCGAGGATGAGAAAGCCCGAAGCGCATTGGAGGGGCCAGGTGACGGCGAGTAAGAAGCCGACTCGGTTGGTCCAGGGGGGCGAGGCGGCTCGGTCGGCGGCTTCGGGAGCGACCGCGACCCACGTCGTCCAAACGACGCCAAGAGCGATCAAGCTCGACGCGACGAGGCCGATCGCGAGCGTCAGAGTGTAGGCGTCGACCGCGGTTCCGGGGTGGCGTCGAGCCGAGCCGACCGAGGGGCGAAGGAACGCCGAGGCGAGCCAGGGAAGGCCGAGAATTCCCCAAAGAATCTCGCCGATTTTGAATCGAGATAACGGTATTCGTTGATATCGGATCGCGGCGAGCACGAAGGGACCGGCCGAAGTCGCAGCGATAAGAAGGAACGCCCCCATGACGATGGGTGAAGTCGGCGCGAGGCCGTGCGAGAGGATGAGAGGGCGGACGTGTACCGAGGCGATCGCGGCGCCCGTCACGAGCGCGGCGCAATCGAGCACGGTCAAACTTTTCGAGGTCGATTCGGTTCCGCTCAACGAACAATCTCCCGCGATCGGACGTACTTTTGCTGAAAATGGTCGAATCGGGAATTCGGCCTACCGAATCTCCCGCAATCGTTGCATACTATATTAGGCGTCGCGTTTGGCGTGAACGTAACGAGTCGGTGAGTCCGGGGTCGAGCCCTTTGGGGGGTGCGAGCCGAAGCTTGGCCTTGAGCCTGAATGGTGGTTGGTGATGGCCTTACCGAAAGTCGTCATCGTCGGTCGCCCGAATGTCGGCAAATCGTCGATTTTCAACTGGCTGGCGGGCCGACGGATCGCGATCGTCGACGGATCTTCGGGGGTGACGCGAGACCGCGTTACGACGTTGATCCAGATCGGTGAATCCGAACCGCGATACGCCGAACTCGTCGACACGGGCGGGATCGGCATGGTGGATCGCGACGATCTCACGCAGGATGTGGACGATCAGATCGAGACCGCGATCAACGAGGCCGATCTCATTTTGTTCGTCGTCGATATTCGAGACGGTCGGATGCCGCTCGACGAAGACGTCTCGGCGCGGCTCCGGTATGTCAGCAAGCCGATCATTCTCGTGATCAACAAGGCCGATACGCCCGAGATCGAAGGCAAAGGGGACGACTTTTACAAGCTCGGTCGCGGCAAGCCTGTATATGTATCGACGCGTGAGAATCGCAATAAAAAAGATTTGATCAAATGGATCGGCGAGATGCTCCCCGCGGGCGATCATCCCAAGCCTGCGGATTGCGTGATGAAACTCGCGGTGGTGGGTCGGCCGAACACGGGAAAATCGACGTTCATCAACACGCTCGCGAGCGCCGAGCGGATGATCGTTTCGGAGATTCCCGGGACGACGCGCGACGCGGTCGACGTTCGCTTTGAACTCGACGGGATGCCGTTCATGGCGATCGACACCGCGGGAGTTCGCCGCAAGGCGAAGATTCGCGAGGATCTCGATTTTTATTCGATGCACCGCGCCGAGCGTTCGATCCGCCGCGCCGACGTCGTCTTGCTTTTCCTCGATCCGCAACAAGGAGTCACCCGGCTCGATAAACAACTCGCCGATTACATCGCCAAAGAATACAAGCCTTGTATTTTCGTGATTAACAAGTGGGATTTGATGATCGGCGACAATCCCTCGGCGAATCCCGCGATCACCGGCAAATTCGCGGTGGGAGTGCAGCACGCGTTTCGATCGATGTCGTACATGCCGATCGCCTTCATCACCGCGAAAACGGGCAAGAATGTTAAAGCGCTTTTAAATCTAGCTCAATCGATGTTTAAGCAGGCGAACAAGCGGGTTTCGACTTCGACTTTGAACAAGGTCGCTCGAGAGGCGTTCGACGCACAGCCGCCGAGTTCGCGCGACAATCGGTTTCCCAAGCTTTATTACGCGACTCAGGTCGACGTCGCTCCGCCGACTTTGGTTTTGTTCGTCAATCGTCCCTCGCTTTTCGACGCTCCTTATCAACGCTATTTGCTGACGGCGTTGCGGAGGAAGCTTCCCTTCCGCGATATACCCATTAAACTCTATCTGAGAGCGCGTACCCAGGCCGAGCCCGTACCCGATCTCTCCAAGGTGAAAGCCGAGATCAAAGAGAGGAGTTCCTCCGGGGGCCGGCAGGGGGCGATCATGGAAGAGAATCTCGATCAGGAAGTTAACGAGCTCCTTGAGGAAATTCAGGATTGAGTCCGAAGTTTCGCAAGAACGTCGAAGCTTAACTTCCCCCGACGGACGATTCTTTCCCCTAAGGTCGCTTCGCTCTCGAACGGCTCGGATCCCCCCGTGCGTTCGTCGTCTCGCCAAAACATCTAGGAGTGGGCTGATGATCAATCATCTGACGCGTCGATTTTTTTTGCGAACCTCGGCCGCGGCGGCCGCGGGGATTATGTCGCTCAATCCTCCGTGTTCGGCGATCGAGCCGATCGGTCGCACGCGTCCTTCGCACCTGAAATTGAGCGTCGCCGCGTATTCGTATCGCGATCATCTCACGGGGAAAAAAACTCCTCACATGACGATGTACGATTTCGTCGATCGCGCCGCGGACATGGGGCTCGACGCCGTCGAACCGACCTCGTATTATTTCGCCCCCGAGGTCACTCCCAATCAGCTTAACAAGTTCAAGCAATACGCTTTCGAGCTTGGACTCGACATCTCCGGAACCGCGATCGGCAACAATTTTTGTTTACCCTCGGGGCCCGAACGGGATCGTCAGATCGCGCACACGAAGGCTTGGATCGATCGAGCCGCCGAACTCGACGCTCCCGTCATTCGCATTTTCGCGGGCTCGGTTCCCAAAGGAGACGACGAGACCGCCGCGGTCGGCAGGGCGATCGCCGGGATCAAGGAAGTGCTTCCTTACGCGGCGACCAAGGGAATTATGTTGGCGCTTGAAAATCATGGTGGGATCACTGCGACTCCCGATCAGCTACTGAGGCTCGTTCAGTCGATCGACGCCCCCAATTTTGGCGTCAATCTTGATACCGGCAACTTCCGCACCGAGGATCCCTACGGCGACCTGGCTCGGATCGCTCCTTACGCCGTCAACGTGCAGGTGAAGACCGAGATCTCGCGACGCGGCCAAAAGAAAGAGAACGCCGACCTCGCCAAGCTGATCTCGATCCTCCGCGAGGCCAAATACTCGGGTTACGTCGTCCTCGAACACGAGGCCGCCGAAGATCCTATCACCAGCATTCCTAAACATATTAAGGCATTGCGATCGTTAATCGCGGGTTGATCGCGATCCGCGCCGTTCGGAGAGGATTTTTTCCTGGAAAGGCATTGCGATCGTTAATCGCGGGTTGATCGCGATCCGCGCCGTTCGGAGAGGATTTTTTCCTCGGTTTCGACGATTCGCTTCATCGGGCTGCGCGGGTCGCCGTATTGGTTCACCCAGCGGAGCTGTTCGAGCGCGTCTTGCGCGTTCCCCTCGAACGTTTCGTCGAGCCCGACGACGGCGCGGGCCTCGGTTTGACGCGCGTTCGATCCTGCGCTCTCGATTAAAGCTTTGGCGTCGAGATCGCGAGCGAGATAACGGATGATCGGATAAGGCCAAACCGCGGGATCGCAGTTCACGACGGCTTCTTGAAGAATCGCCGCGGCCTTGGCCTCGTCGTTCATCTGCCGCGCCGAGAGCGCGGCGACGAGCACCATCGCCTGCGACCGCGGATCGCGCCAATGTTTGATCACCAAATACGCACGAGCATTTTGATACGCCGAGGCGGGATCGATCAAAAAGCTCGCGCACGCCTTGCGATCGATCGCGACCGCGTTATCGGGGCTCAAACCGATCGCGGCCGAATAATCCGCGGCCGCCTCGACATTTTTCCCTATTAACATGTATAAATCGCCGCGGTTGATAAGCGAGTCGGAGTCGTCGGGGCGTTTCTTAAGAATAGTATTGAAATCTTCAATCGCTTGTATGTAACGTCCCGAAGCGGCGAGTGAATGAGCACGGTTGGCGAGATCGATCGGATCGTCGGGTCGGATCGCGAGAGACGCGTTAAAATCGCGGATCGCGTCTTGGTGACGTCCCGATTTGGCGAAAAGGATTCCGCGATTGCTGAGGGCTCGCCAATGATCGCGGGCGAGCTCGATCGCCTTGGTGTAATCGGCGATCGCCTTTTCGACCTCGCCCGCCGCGGCGAACGCGAGCGCCCTGTTGTAATACGGATCGGCGGATTCGGGGGCCAATCGAACGACCTCGTTGAAATCGGCGATCGCTTGTCGAGGGCGTTCGAGAATCATCGCGATCACGGCGCGTGTTCCGTATGCGTAGATGTCGTCGGGAGCGATCTGAACCGCTTCATTCGCCTCGATCAGCGCGCGATCGGGTTCGCCGACGACCGCGTAAGCCTGAGCCGCGGCTTCGTGGGCGCGTGCGTCGTCGGGCTTCAATCTCAGCGCCGCCTCGTAATCGCCGAGCGCGCGTCGATGCCTTCCCAGCCGAGCGTGCGCCATCCCTCGATTGAGATACGCCGCCTCGAATCGCGGGTTCTCGCCGATCGCCTCGTCGAAATCGGCGATCGCTTGTTCGTCCCGGTTGATTTTTGTATAAGCAATTGCTCGATTATAATGCGTGTTCGCGTCGGTTGGATTCCGCTTGATCGCATCGCTGAAGTCCTCGATCGCTCGGTCGTAGCGGTCGAGCGACGAATACGCGAGCCCTCGCCTGGCGTATGCGACCGCGTAATCATGATCGAGATGGATCGCCCTCGAATAATCACGGATCGCCGGAATAAACAAGCCCAGATTCGCCCTCGCCTGTCCAAGGTTGGCGTAAGTGATCGGTTCGTCGGGTTTGAAGCCGACCGACAGCTCGTACGCTCGAATCGCCGCCTCGTGATAACCGGCCCGCTCAAGCCGATCCCCCTCTTCGCGGTAAATCAGCCAAAGACGTGCGTCGTAATAGCGATTTTTGATCCAGAAGGCGGGGTGATCGTCGGAGAACTTCATCAGTTTGTTAACAAATGTTTCTGCTTTATTAAGAAGGATTTGTTTATAGGGGGTGTCGAGGGGGTCCGATCCTCGACAATTCGGGGCGAAGAAGAGGCCCGCGAGCAAACCTGAATGCGCGAGGAGAAGCGATCGTCTTGTGAATCGTATCGGGCCGTTCATGGGTGATATCGCCCGCGCGTGACGATCCGTCATCGCCGCGCGAGTCCTCCCGAATCGCGAGATTCCGCCGACGGCCGACCGAATTCCATTCGGCCTTCAACCGTCTCTCACAGTAGATTCGTCGCGAATCGACTTTCGGCCCACCGCGATCGGTCGATTTCGGCGAAACCGAGATCGTTTCGAGAGCTTTGTAGCGAATGCACCGGTTGCGAAGGTTGATACCGCGCCGAGATCGTCTCCCGACCCTCGTCGTAACATCGAGAACGGTCGCGAGGGAACGAATCGCTCGCTGAGTTCCATCCACGAATACGTTGCGGGGTTTTATTCATCGCGTATACTCGAATAACGTCGCGGCCGAACGCAATCCGCTTGTTCAACGTCGAGGGAGGTCGCTCATGTCGAACCGCTTGAAACTTTTTTCGCTGGGAATCTCGATCGTGATCGGCGCGAGCGGCGCCGAGTTCGCGTTTGCGCAACCGCCTACCAAGCCGAACGATCAAGCCCAAGGGGACGCCAAGTCGTCGACCCAAGGCGCGGTTTCGAGGGGGTCCAAATCGGCCGATTCCAAGTCCGGCGATTCGAAAGCGAAATCGGCGCCCAATCCCGACGATCCATACGCCGGCCCTCGTGAGCGAATGATCAAAAAATCGTTAATCGATCGAGGAATCAAGAATCCCCGGGTGATCGAGGCGTTTCGGACGGTTCCAAGGCACAAGTATTTTCCTCCCGATTCGTTCCGGTTGGCGTATGAAGACGAATCGGCGCCGATCGGCCAGGGACAAACGATCACAGCGCCTTTCGAGGTCGCGTACATGACCGAAATCCTCGATCCGCAACCGACCGACAAGATCTACGAGGTCGGTACCGGATCGGGATTCCAGGCGTCGATTCTCTCGCGGCTGGCGAAAGAGGTTTATTCGGTCGAAATCAAAGAACCGCTCGGTAAACGAGCCGCGCAGGTTATCAAAGAGCTTGGATATAATAATATCAAAACGCGAATCGGCGACGGCTACGAGGGTTGGCCCGAAGCCGCTCCGTTCGACGCGATCATCGTCACGTGCTCGCCGAGCAAGATCCCTCAGCCGCTGATCGATCAGCTCAAAGAGGGAGGTCGAATGATCATACCGATCGGCACGAGACACGAGCAGGAATTGATTTATTTGGTGAAGAAGAACGGCAAGATGCTCGCGAAGCCGCTGCGCGGCACGTTGTTCGTGCCGATGACGGGTCGAGCGTTGGAAGAGGCCGAGCGGGCGCGAGGCGGGGCGAAACCGAAGGCGAAAACCAAGTCGAAGCCGCGGATCGCGCCTTCCGAGAAAGACGAAGCGAAAGCCAAGAAATCGGCGTCCGGGGAGGATGAATCGTGATCGTCGCCAAGTCGTTGTTTCGGGCGGCCGCGGCTTCGCTGGTCGCGGTCTCTTTTTGGGGGGGCTCGGCGTGCGCGGTTCGTCACGAGCTCCAAGCCGCCGAGGAGAAACTCCCTCCCGTCGACGAGCTTGAGAAAGACGGCAACGGCGACGGCATGCCCGACGGCTGGTACAACTTCCGCGACGCCAAATGGATCGAGGGGGACGGAGCAAAAGGCCCTCATTTTGTTCGGCTCCACTCCGCCGAACCGGGGGGCTCGCCCCGCGCCAGCCGCGCCTTCGCGGTCGACGGTGAAGCCTACGAGGCCGTCGTCGTGGGCGTTTGGGTGCGCCTGAACGACGTCGTCGTCGGCGAACGCGAGGGGGATTCCCCCCAGATGATGATCGGCTATCTCACCGAGGATCTCCACGATATCGCACGTTATCATACGTCCCCGTGGACGAAATCAACCGGTGATAATTGGTTTTATATGTCTAAGCGTTTTCCGATACCTCCCGCGGCGCGAGACGCGCTGCTGACGATCGGGCTCGCGGGGTCCGGGGGAACGCTCGATTTCGACGGTTTAACCATCGAGATGGTTCCGGTCGGGGGCGTGACGACGACGAATCTCGTGGTCAACGGCGATCTCGAGTTGGGCGATCCCGAACCGTTCAATTGGGTGATCGAGGGGTCCGCCGAACGCGTTTCTCCCGGTCACGAATCGAACTCGGCGCTCGAGTTGTCGGGATCGAAATCGACGACCGCCGATATCGGCGTGGCGATACCCGTCGACAAGTGCACGGCGCTCGACGTCGTTTTGTGGGCGAAATCGGGAGGGGGACGAACGTCGGGAGAAGCCGTCGTCTACTTTTTTGATCAAGTTGGACAAAATCGTCCATATAAGCTCTTTTCATGGAGCGGTACAACTTCATGGACACGTTACGGCAAGGTCGTTCCCGTTCCCGAGGGTTCGTCGCGGGCGGTGATCCGCTTCCTCAAGGCTTCGGGCGGAGGAATTTTGACGATCGACGACGTTCAGGTCGCCGCCGACCCCAACCCCGAGCTCGCCGCCTGGATCCCGTATCACGTGCAAACCGATACCGCGAACTGGTCGCAGACTCTCCCCTCGCCCGAAATCGTCGAGGGCTCGGCGCTTGATTTCTCTTTCCTTCTCGATCCCCCGGCGGGATCGATCGGACGCGTCGCGATCGAGAACGGTCGATTCATTTATCGTCGCGGCAAACGCGCGCGGTTTTTCGGCGTGATGCTCCTCCCCCCCACGGCGTTCGTCGATTCGCCCCACGCCGAGAAATTGGTCGATCGCCTTGCGCGGTCGGGGGTGAATCTCGTCCGGATCTCGGGGCTCGACGTCCCTCTCGGCGCCGGTCGAAGCCTTTTCGACGACAGCAGAGACGACACCGCGGCTCTCGACCCGATCGCTCTCGCTAAATTTGATCATCTAGTTGCGCTATTGAAACAAAGAGGTATTTATATATCGTTAGAATTGACGTCGGCGCGGAAGTATCGAAAAGGGGACGGTCTCGCGAGCGTACGATCGCTTCCTTCGGGCGGGGGGCCCGCGGCGGCTTTCGATCCCGAGCTCAAGGAGAAGATGCTCAAAGCCGCCGAATTGTTGCTCGGTCACGTCAATCCCGAAACGGGAGAGTCGCTCCGCGACGATCCGATCCTCGCGATGGTTACGCTTGTGGGAGAGCTGTCGTTGTTCGATTTGAACGACAACCCCAAGCTCTTGACCCCCGAGGACGCCAAGTTGTTACGCGAACTCGGCGCCAAGCGGTCGGGGGGATCGCGCGTCAAGCTGTGGCGCGAGCTCGAAGAGGAACAGTGGGGAAGTATGGCCGATCGCTTGCGCGAGTTCGGCGTCAAATCGCCGATCGCGGGTTGCTCGCATTGGCGCCGCGATCCTCCCGATTTCTCGGCGGGGCAAGCGAGCGCCAAGCTCGATTTTATCGACGATCGTTTATACTGGGCGCCCAGGCAGGCGTATTGGAACAACCCCGATCGTCGTTCGATGTTGTGGCATCCCGAAACCTCGCTTCACCTCGCCGCCGAGCGCAAACGGAAAAAAAACAAGCCTTACGTCGTCGGACAGTGGTGCGATCAATCGATGGGCGCCTGGTCGCTGCCGTTCGAGGCCGCCGATTTTCTTCTCGGCGTTCAAATCGCCAAGTGTGAGAATTGGGATGCGATCGTACGTCGCGGCGCTCTTGTTTTCCCGCTCGTCTGGGGTTCGGCGCCCGTCGGAACCGAGGGGGAATACGATCTTTTACAACTTCCCGAGACGATCGGCGGGATGCCGCAACTGCTCGCTCTCATGCCGCACGCTTCGTCGCTGATGTTGCGCGGCGCCGCCGAATCGGATCGTCCCAGAGCCGCGGGCTGGGAGCCGCGCAAGGGGCAGCTCGCGATCAACAACGCCTTCACCCAGGGGATCGTCGGCTGGTGGGCGGGCGAACAGATGCAGTTTGAAACGCTCTCGTTCCAAACCGACGACCCCTACGCGATCCTTATGGCCTCATCGGTGGGGCCGGCGACGATCGCACGCTCGAACCGCCTTTTGATCACCGCCGTCGGCGGAGTCGAACCAACCGGATTCCGATATGTCGACGAGTGGCGGCGCGAGGTCGCCGATCCCGGTCGCGGGCCGTTCCTTCAACAGCCGATCTCGGCGCGGATCGTCTGGCGAACCAAAGCCGCGAGCAAACTCAAGGCTTACGCGCTCGACAACACCGGCAAACGCATCGAGGAAATCAAACTCGTTCACGCCCCGTCGAACGACGTCGTCGAACTTTCGATCGAAGGCGGAAAGCCGTGTTTCCACTACGAACTCGTCGTCGAATGAGGCGATACATCGTATATTTATGCGAGTGATTGTTACCGGCGGCGCGGGATTCATCGGGTCGCACGTCGTCGATCGACTTCTGGCCGAAGGGTGTGAAGTCGCGGCGTTCGACAATCTCGACCCGTTCTATTCTCCCGCGCGGAAGCGCGCCAATCTCGCCGACGCGCTTCGGAACGATCGTTTCACGCTGATCGAGGCCGATCTTCGCGACGTCGCGACGCTCGATTCGTCGTTCCAATCGATCAACCCCGAAGTCGTCGTTCACCTTGCCGCACGCGCCGGCGTTCGACCCAGCATCGAACGACCCGCGCTCTACGCCGACGTGAACCTGACCGGAACGATCAACGTTCTCGAGGCCGTTCGCAAGCTCTCGGTCGTCCCCAAATTCATCCTCGCCTCGAGCTCGAGCGTCTACGGCGATCGATTGCAAACCCCGTTTCGCGAATCCGACCCCGTCGATCGCCCCCTAAGCCCCTACGCCGCCACCAAACGCGCCTGCGAACTTATGGCTTATACATATCATGAGTTATATGGCATTCCGACGACGACGCTCCGTTTCTTCACCGCTTACGGCCCGCGCAATCGTCCCGATCTGGCGATGTTCAAATTCGCCGATCTGATCGACCGCGGCCTTCCCGTGCCGATGTTCGGCGACGGAACATCGATGCGTGATTACACGTTTATTGGCGACGTCGTCGCCGGGGTGAGGCTCGCGATCGACCGCCGCCCCGGATATGAGATCTATAATATCGGCAATCATTCACCCGTTGAGCTCAGGCGTTTGATCGAATTGATCGGACGCGAGCTCGATAAAACGCCGATCGTCGATCGCCTGCCCGATCAGCCGGGGGACGTCAAGCGGACGTTCGCCGACGTCTCCAAGGCGCGCGCCGAACTCGGCTTCGAACCCGTCGTCTCGATCGAGGAGGGGGTCGCTCGATTCATTAACTGGTTCCAAAAGTATCGATATCTTTGATCGGCTTCCGCGCTCTTGAACGCGACCCGCGCGCCGAGGATACTCGAACCTCCCCCGATCTCGGTTTCACGATCCCCCGGTCGCGTCTCGGCGCGATTCTCACGGAACGATCTTTTATGAATCTCAATTATCTGTTGATTTTCGTCCCGATCGCGTTCGGCCTTGATCAATACGGAGCGGGTCCGATCGTCGTCTTCACGATGTCGTCGCTCGCGATCATCCCGCTTTGCGAACTCATCGGCAAGTCGACCGAACGGATCGCCGAATCGCTCGGCCCGACGATCGGCGGACTCCTCAACGCGACGATGGGAAACGTCCCCGAATTAATCATCGGAATCTTCGCGCTCAAAAACGGTCTTCAAAGCATCGTCAAGGCGTCGATCGCGGGATCGCTGTTGGGGAACCTCCTATGCGTTCTCGGCGTCGCCATGCTCGCGGGCGGCATCCGCCACCGCGTCCAAAAATTCAACGTCAGGATGGCGGGAGTCAACTCGATGCTCCTCATCCTCGCCGCGATCGGCCTGATCATTCCCGCGGTTTTTCACTTCAGCACCGCCGACACCAACGACGAGATCGGCGTCGAAATCTCGGTCATCCTCTTCATCGCGTATCTGGCGAGTCTTGTATTTACATTAATTACACACCAACAAACATTTTCAGAAGGCGAGCCCGAGAAGCTCGATACGAGACGTTCGCCGGAAGGATCGCGGGTTTGGCGCGCGGTCGTCGTATTGGCGGTTTCCACAATCGTTCTCGCGGTGATGAGCGAAAGCCTGACGGGTTCGATCGAACCGCTCACCAAGAAGCTCGGATTGACGTCTGCGTTCGCTGGAATCTTCCTGCTCGCGACCGTGGGGAACATCTCGTCTCTTATCAACGCGGTTCAATACGCGATCAAAGACAAAATGGACCTGACGATCGCGACGACGCTCGGCGCGGGAACCCAGGTGGCGCTCCTGGTCGCCCCGGCCCTCGTCTTCGCGAGCTACCTCATGGGTACCCCGATGGATCTCCATTTCTCGCGGTTCGAGGTCGTCGCGATCGCGCTCGCCGTCTTCGTCGGTCGTCAGCTCACCGTCGACGGCGAATCGACCTGGCTCGAAGGAATCCTCCTCGTCGCGGTCTACGCGATGATGGGAGTCGGTTTTTATTACCTCAAATGAACAATTAGCTATAATAAGATGTAATTGCATGTCTGGCACGTAACGTTCGCATGCATGAGCCGCGAAGCCGGCCCGGACGATCAAGCGAGGCCTTGCTTCCGCGCGAGTTCAAGCGTTCGTCGAGCGACGACGATCTCCTCGTTCGTCGCGACGACGCGGACGGTAACCTTCGAGTTCGGCTTCGAGACGATCGCCGCGCCTTTTTCGTTTTGAGACGCGTCGAGATCGATCCCCAAAAAATCGAGCCCCGAGCAGATTCGCGCGCGAATCGCCGGAGCGTGTTCGCCGATTCCACCCGTGAAAACGAGCGTGTCGAGCCCCCCCAGAACCGCCGCGAGCCCCCCGAGATGCTTGCGCGCGATATGACAAAACACGTTCAACGCAAGCTCGGCTCGGTCGTTCCCCGCCTCGACCGCGAGCAGGTCGGCGACGTCGGGGGAAATCCCCGATACGCCCAATAAACCCGATTTCTTGTTCACCAAATCGTTTAATTCTTTTGAAGATAACTTTTTTTGTTTAAGTAAGTGGATCAAAACACCCGGATCAAGATCTCCCGAACGCGTTCCCATCATCAACCCCGCGGCGGGGCTGAACGCCATCGTCGTGTCGACGCACGCCCGATCAAGGATCGCCGCCATGCTCGCCCCGCTCCCGAGATGCGCGACGATCACTCGCCCCGCGGCCGCCGCGGAATCGAGCCGTTCAAGTTCACCGAGAATATATTCATAAGAGAGCCCATGAAATCCGTAGCGAACGATCCCCTCGTCGGCCGATTCGTACGGTATCGGCAACGTCCGCGCAACCCGCGGGATGTGCGCATGAAACGCGGTGTCGAAACAAGCGACCTGGCGGATCCTGGGAAGTTCACGCTCGATCGCCGCGACCGCGTCGAGCTCGATCGGCATGTGATCGGGGTCGATCGCGATCAGCCCGCGCAGCTCGGCGACGAGAGCCGAATCGATCCAAGCGGGTTCCGACCGCCGCGCCCCCCCGTGGACGATCCGATGGCCGACGAATTCAATTTGATCCAATTGCGATTGTTTTTTCAAATGTTCAATAAGCGCCGCGATCGGATCGACGCTCGGTTCGAGCTTCTCCTTCACCGTCGTTTTCGCGGCGAGATCGACGATCTGGATCGTACAGCCCTCGAGGCCGATTCGATCGATCTTCCCCGTTAAGATCGCGTGCGGATCGCCCCCTTCGCGGTCGTCGCGGCCGAAGATCGCGAACTTGAGACTCGACGAACCTCGATTGATCGTCAGCACGCGTCGCGGTTTAATCGTCGTCATGGCGCGCTCCGAAAAGGGATTTCGAGAACCTCTCAAGCATAGCCTCGAACCCGCGACCGGGCGACAAAAACTCGAATCGCATGAACCGATTATTGAAAGTTACTGTTAACATGATCGATAATAACAAACCGTATTTATTTCGATTCGTTTTGGCGAGCGCCTCGCCGCGACGGCGAGGTTTGTTGGAGGATGCGGGTTATTCGTTCGAGGTCGATCCCGCTTTGATCGTCGAGCCCGAGCCCGAAGAGGGTTTCGATCCCGTCGAATACACGGCGCGGACGGCTTGGCTCAAGGCTCGATCGGTCGCGGCGCGACGGCCGAACGACCCGATCCTCGCCGCCGACACGGTTTGCGCGGTCGACGCCAAGATCCTCGGCAAACCAGTCGATCGAGCCGACGCCGAAAGGATGATTCGCCTGCAAGAAGGACGCGATCTCGAAGTGTTGACAGGCTTATGTTTATATCGTGGAATTGATAACGTGTGGATTGGATGTGTCGAAACGAGCGTCGTCAGGTTCGCGCGTTTGACCGAACGCGAGCGCGAGGCTTTTCTCGACACGGGTCGTTGGCGAGGCAAGGCGGGCGCCTACGGCGTGCAGGATCGCGATCCGTTCGTCTCGGTCGTTTCGGGGAGCTTCACCAATGTCGTCGGCCTGCCGATGGAGCGGGTCGCCGATTTGTTCGTCGAGTTCGCCGAATCGTTGACCGCGACGAATCGCCTCAATCGTGTATCCCGACGGCCCGACGGCGCGTTATGATGCGTTTTATCAGGGAATGTGCGCAAAGCGCGATCGAATTCGAATCGTGAAGGGAGCGGGCGCCATGGAGCGAGACCGAGCCGAAACCAAACCCGGCCGAATGTACTGGGGCGCGATCTCGCTCGTGCCGATCGGCCTCGGCGTCGTGATCGGATTGATTTTTTTAGTTATGAATAATTACCAGTATTCTCAAGCCGCGGCGAAGCCCGCCCCCAAGCCCGCGCCGATCGACGGCGAGCGCGCTTACGGCTATTTGAAGACGATCTGCGCGATCGGTCCCAGGATCGCGGGATCGGCGGCGAACACGAGGCAGCGCGAACTCGTTAAGGCTCATTTTGAGAAATGCGGAGCGACGGTGCGCGACGAGGCGTTCACCGCTTCGCACCCGAGAGACGGAACACCCGTACCGATGGTGAATCTCGTCGGTTCGTGGAATCCCGACCGTTCCGAACGCGTTTTGATCGCGGCTCATTACGACACGCGTCCTTATCCCGATCAAGACCCGAACCCCGCGAAACGTCGCGATCCGTTCATCGGAGCGAACGACGGCGCCTCGGGAACCGCTTTGTTGATGGAATTGGCGAATCATCTGAAAGATTGGCCCACGCCGTGGGGGGTCGACCTCGTTCTGCTCGACGGCGAGGAGCTCGTTTATCAAGACGGCGACGAATATTTTTTGGGGTCGAAAGAGTTCGGACGCGCGTACAAGGAGCGGCGGGCGCGGGATCCGCAATCGCCGCGGTATGTCGCGGGAATTGTATTAGATATGATTGGCGATCGCAACCTTCAGATCGCGCGCGAGCCGAACAGCGTCGAGTTGGCGCCGGCGCTCGTCCGCGACGTCTGGGGGGTCGCGGCTTCGCTTCGTTCGCGCGTATTCGTTAACGATTTCGGCAGGCGGGTTCTCGACGATCATCTCCCGCTCAACGAGGCGGGGATTCCGACGATCGACATCATCGATTTTGATTATCCGAGATGGCACACGACGGGGGACGTACCCGAGGCGTGTTCGGGGGCGAGCCTGGCGCAGGTGGGTCGCGTGCTCACGTCGTGGCTCGCCGTTCCCAAACCCGCTCCGCGAACGAGGCGCAGGTGAAACTTCGTTTTCCCCAAGGCCCTCCGCGAAGGACACTGATAAGCTAGAGGTATTTAAGAGTGCATCCTCTATCGGGAGATACGAGCGACGAGCTGAAGAAAAAAACAACGATAATATATATCCTAATTTATTAGGTTGATTGTCAATGATATTTGTAGAAACCAACCTGGATTGATACGCGGGTTTCTCCGGATCGCCGTTTGGTGAAATTTGTGAGCGAATATCGTTCCTTCGAGCGGCGACGAATCTAAAAGTATTGCATGTGTGAGCATGCGATAATTTTGTGTAGCGTCCTCGCATTCTACCTGGAAAATCGGTTCACTTGCGGGATACCGGAAAATCACGATTTCCCCATCGATGTTTGCAAGCGTTGCAATGCCGGATCGGGTCGCCGCCTTGCGGACAGCATCCTCCGAGAATCAATTTTCCCGCTTCGAGCTCTTTCACCATTGCGTCGCAATAAGACGGCCTCCCGTAAGAGATGCGCGCAATCTTTGAAGCGCCGCACTGTGGGCATTCGTCAGGTTTTTTGGCCATGAAACGCCTCGGTTCGAGATGCGATCGGTCGTATTGGAGATCACGTTCATCATACACGATATCACGCCTCCAAACAAGCGGAATGGTATGACAATCGAGCCGATTTTTCGTCGAAACGCGGACTCGAAAATATTCAAAAGTACACTACAAAACCGCGCGTTTCCCGTAATTCGACGCGTCGGCGTTTTGCTTAATCGGCTTATCTCGTCGCCTGTTTCGTCGGGTCGATCGAGCCTGTCGATCGAGAAGGCGACGCCGCCGATTCCCCCGCGGGGACGATTCTTGTGTGTCGCGTTTCCCGCCGACACGAAACTCAAACGAACGATTAATTTTTATGTCAAAGTAACATTACATAATTAATTGATTGTATTTTTGGTGTCGGGTCGGTATGATCGCCGCCACGCCGCGTTGGGAAATTAAAAGTCGATCGGATTCTCGGCTTCGGTGTTTCGGCGAGAGAATCTTGTTATCATTGTGAGAGATCGCGGGGCGAACGTTGAAGGTTCGGCTTCGGAGACGCATGATGAAATCCTTGCGAACGACGATTCCGGGTTTAATGATCGCGGTGGCGATTTGCGCGGTCGCGATCACCGCGTTGCGGACCGCGTCCGATCTCTACTTGAAAATGACCTATAGCGCGGTCACGGCGCTGTTGCTGTTCGCGATCGTCGCCGCCAGGTTTCGACGGGGGAACAAAAGCGCGTTCTGGTTCGGCTTCGCGGTGTTCGGCTGGGGATATTTCGTATTGAGCAGCGTCAATAACGATTACGATCGAAACTTCGACGACCCTCAAGCGCGCATGAACTCCAATCTCATCACGTCGAATCTGATCTGTCGACTCGTTCCCCTCATAAGAAAAACGACCTATGAAATCGACAAAATCGAACATATCACCGAGAATACGATCGGAGTCGCCGATCTTCTCGTCACGCTGACGATCGCGTTGAGCGGCGGTTTTCTCGCGGTCCTGCTCCGCACGCGCCGCCGCCGTCACCGAATCGCGAAATCGAATCCGAGTCGATCCCGGGCGACCAACGCGATCGTCGTGACGTTGATGCTTATCGGACTCGGAGCGTCTCCTCGGATCGCCGCGCTCGGCTACTTCAATCCACCCCCCCCGCCGATTTTTCCCGCCGAAACGACCAACCGTATCAAAAATAAACTTGATGAAGTCTATCAAAATCAGTTGGATGAACAATATGATCTGGTCGCGCGTTTGCTCGTTCAAATGAACGAAAAGCCGCTCTGGAATCGGCCGCCGAAAGATCACGATTCGCCGATATTTCGACTGATCTGGATGGATCCATATACATTCCCCGTCTGCGTGCGGATCGAAAAGAAAGGTCGGTTCGTCGAGCTTCATTTGGTCGTTCTCGATCGAGTCGCGGATGAGGCTCCAGGACGAATCGCGATCGAACGGAGATTCCACATCGATGAGAAACAATGGGATCGACTGATCGAGCTCGCGACCGAGGCCGACTTCTGGAAATCGGACGAAGGCGAGATCGAAGCTTTTAGAAACTTAGTGGAACTCGGGCTATCCAGAGACATCGATCTGTTTGTCGAGGGCTCCCTGAAAGGGAGATATCGCGTCACATTCTTGAACCCCGATCAGAAGACGCGAATTCTCGCGAGTTACATGATCGAGGTTTCGGGCGTTAAGATTCCTTGTTGGTACATGTTCGATACCGGCCGATCATCGCCGAAAAAAGTAGGGGTCCGGATGAATTCTATGTCGTCGTCTCGATATTTTCCGTGCGATTGAATGGATAGTATCGCTCGAGTCGGAGTTGAGAATCGGAATCGAGACGCCGTTCGATCGCGGGAGAAGACATGAAACCGAAACGAGCGACGACATCGGGAACGATCATGGCGATCGCGATCCTCTCGTGTGGATTCATCGCGATCGCTTGCGTGGCGATTCGGACCGCTTCCAATACGTGGGAAAGCGTGCTGCGAACGCTATTGGCCATGATTTTGCTGATCTCTGTAGTCGCCGCCAGGTTTCGCGAGGATCGGGAGCGCGCGTTCTGGTTGGGCTTCTCCGTATTCGGTTGGAGCGCGTTCGTACTCGGATTCGACGGGTCGACCGGAATGTGGAATGGGTTTATGGGATCGCCACGAACTCGCTTGAATCCTAGTTGGCTTGTTTCCGATGTACTTATTGACATTTTGCCGATCGTCCGAAAACCGACGAATCTGCTCAAAGAGATCAATCCGATCTCCGAGAAAACGCTCGGATCCCTCCACTCGCTCATGACGATCGTTCTCGCCACATGCGGCGGTTCGATCGTCGTCGTCGCGACGCGCCGTCGACTTGTGGCGAACGATCGGTATCAACCGATATCCAAAAAATTATGGTTTTTGCATATTACGAGTATTCTGATTATATCGGCGATGATCGGCGGATCGATCGCCCGATCGGAGTTGAGGAGATATACCGATTCGGCGCGACTCCGATTCATCCCCGCCGGAATGATCGACGAGAGCGTGGGATTGACGGGGTATGAAATCGAAGATTTCACCAAACGGCTCGTCGCGTCGCGTGAGCGGCCGATCGGCGATCTTGATCAAACCGATCGCGATTTCATAATGTTTCGTTTTCTCCAGGAACAGAGTTCTCATTCCTTATGCGTGAGAATCGAGAAAACCGAGTTTGGAGCAAAGCTGCGAGCGGTCGTTCTCGACGACGAAAACGAGAGTATCGCCATCGAGAAGAACCTGACTCTGACCGTTCCTCAGTGGGACGAACTGCTCAGGCGATCGATCAAGGCGGATTACTGGAACAAATCGTTCACGAGACGACGATATTCGAGTCGATTCGGCCCTCCGATCTTGATCGAGGGGGTGAAGGATCGAAAGTATCACGCCGTGAATCGGTTTTATGACAACGACATTCATTTCGAATCTTTTTATGAGTATATTATTGAATTAACTGGAATTGGAATATATTGAGATTATTCGATTCGCGATCGTTCCGATTCAAAATCAATTAGATCGCATATTGGAAATGAATCGTTTCAGTCGACTCATAATCGGACGCCGAGGCGAAGGAGAATGTCGATGACGCGTTGTAGAATCATGCCGGCGGGCCTGATCGTCGCGATCGTCTTCGGATCGGTCGCGGTCGTCGGATTGAGATCCGCTTCCGAGTTTTGGTATCGCGCATTCTACAGCATGACGGCCGTCTCTCTTATGTTCGCGACGATCGCGGCGCTTTGGCATTCGAACGTCGATCGCGGCTTCTGGTTCGGCTTCGCGAGCTTCGGCTGGTTCACCTTCGTCTCGCTTTTGGGGTTACACGGCGAAGCGGTTAAGAAATCCGGAGCGGACCTCGCAGACCATCCCATACCCAAACTGATTGGTACAAACATCTTACTAGAACTTGTTCCTATTCTTAGAAAAGCGACGAACGATCCCTTCGAAATCGACCGGATTACGAGATGCACGTTCGGCGTCGTCGCTCTTTTGGCCGTCATCGCGGTTGCGACGTGCGGCGGCTTCATCGCGGTCGTTTTGAGACGATCGAATCGGCGATTCAAACAGAATGTTACATCGGCATATCGATGCCACAGGGTTGTTTTCGCGTCGATCGCTTTTACGATCGCAGTCGTCTCACTATGTCTGGGACTCGTTCCGACGATCATGCGCATCGAAACGACCCCGAGGCCGGCGATCCGCTATTTTCCGTCGTCATCGATCGACGAAATCGCCGGACTAACGAACGATCAGGTCGATATGTACGCCGGGATTCTCCAAGCGATGCGAGAAAGACCGATTTTTGAGGTCGATCGCGGCTCGGTCGATTCGGCTACGATCCGTATACTAATAGGAACTAGTTATAAGCATCCGATTTGTGTTCGGATAAAAAAAAGCGTCTCGGGCGCCGATCTACGCATTGTGGTGGTAGATGGGAGCTTTCATTCGCCCGGTCGAATCGCGATCGACTCGAAGGTTCGACTCGACGAGAGCGCTTGGAACAAGCTGACCAAGATGCTTGATCAACTCCACGATTGGAATATTGACTCGAAAACCGGCCTCCCGACAAAAAATATCTCTTCTGATGACACATATCTTCTCGAAATCGTGAGGGGCGGACGTTATCAAGCGGTGAGCCTTCTCGATCCCGATCCGCCGTTCATGCGATTATTGCGATTTTCGCTCGAATTGTCGGGGCTTCAGTTAAGCCGCAAGATGATTCAAGATGATCGAGAAGATTGACTTTTAACAAGGGAAATGTTGGTTTTGAACTGATCGCATCGTTGGGAAAAACGCGGGACGGCCGGGTGAATCATCGGCACGATTCCGAGACGAGTTCGGGAGAGAATTCGTCACAACGGGAAATCGGCGGGGCGATTCGGTGCTGGAAGATGAACCGGACCGGGAGGGCGAACCGCCGTGTGAGCCTCTTTTGAAAATCATGATTGAAACGTAGGTTATAATTGCATTTTGAATTAATTATATTAAAGCTGCTCACCAGAAGTTTCTCGCTTCCAAATGATGATACGGCGCGATATCACGCTGAATTTGCAGAAATCTTTTCGGATACACTCTTCGTTAGACCTCCTCGGGCTTCGACGAGACCGACTTGAGCAGCCCCGCCATCCCCTGAAAAAGCGCGATCAGCGACTCGGCGGCGTCGGCGCCGGCCTCGATCACCACCTTGCCTCCAGGCTCGCGACGAACGTCGATATCGCCGAAAAGCCGCGCGACTTCGCGCGGAAGAATCGGCGCCGAAGCGGGCTCGGAATCGGACCCGGTTCGCGTCTCGATCGACGTCTCGCGATCGACCGAACGATCGAAGCTCGCCGGCTCGCCCGCGTGTGAATCGGGAGCTAAAACATGATCGACCGCTGAATCAATCGATCCGTTCGTCGCGCGTTGCGCGATCTTCCCGGGCTCGTTCGAGGTCGTGATCGCGCTCTCCGATAAATCGATCTCGCTCGCCGTAAGAGTGAGCGCCTCGTCGGCCTGATCGATCATCAAATCGAGAGCCTCGGTCGAATCCAAATCGACGTCGACGTCGGAAAGGTCGATCGTCTCGGCTTCATCGACCCCCTCGGCGGCTTCGGCTTTGGGAGAAAGCAACGAAGGATCGATCAGCTTTTGAATACGTGAAAGGAACGACGTCGATTGATCGAACCGCAACGAATCCGAATCGCCGTCGAAAAGCCCCTTGAAGAACGCCTGCTTCGAACCCAAAATCGTCGCGATCCGCGATTCGATCCCCTCCTCGCAAACGAGGTTGTAAACGTCGATCGGTTGCTTTTGCCCGAGGCGATAAATTCGGCCGATCCGTTGTTCAAGAACCGCGGGATTCCACGGCAATTCGAGATTGATCACGCAATTCGACGCGTGCTGAAGGTTCAACCCGACACCCCCCGCGTCGGTCGCGAAGAGGATCCGAAAGCTCGGATCGTCGTGAAATTCGACGATGTTTTGCGTCCGTCTTCGACCCCCCTCGGCGCCCGTGAAGAGCCCGGCTCGAAGGCCCTGACCGGCCAAAATATCATTCACCGCCCAATATGCGAGCGCAAGCATCCTTCTCCATTGGCTGAAGATCACGACCTTCCGCCCCTGTTCCAAAACAAGTTGACGCACGAGCGTTCGAAGCTCGATCAGCTTGGGGGCGAAGAGCCCCTGAAGTACGGTTTCGTCGGGGGCTCGGTCGCGGATCGTCGGCCAAACGTCGTCAAAATGCATTTGCGCCAAACCGTTCGAGATAATCCGCTGCATCGTCAGAAGGCTCATCAATTTGAGGAACTCGGCCTGCGTGAGCGGGCGTGTGAGCGAGCGCTGCATGATTTGAAGGATCGGCTGTGAGAGATTGTCGTGCTCGTCGCGCTGCGGCGCTGTCATCTCGATCGGAGTGCGGACGTCGGTTCGCGGCGGAAGTTGATCGAGCACCTCCTGACGAACCCGCCGTATCATGCACGGCGCGAGCCGAGATCGCAACGTATCTAGATGTTTCACTCCAACGATTTCTTTCCGTCCGTCGGAGCGGATCGCGTGCAACGGCGCGAGCCTCCATTTGGGTTCGAGAGCGAGTTCGTCGACCCACTCGACGATCGACGCGAGTTCGTCGATCCGATTCTCCATCGGCGTCCCCGTTAAAACGAGCCGATAGCGGGGATCGAGCCCCTTCACCGAGAGAGCGGTCTTCGTCGCCCAGTTTTTGATCCGTTGCGCCTCGTCCAAAACGACAAAGTCGGGCGCCCAGGCTCGAATCGTCTCCAAATCACGAATTACTTGTTCATAATTTATAATGAGAAAACCGTTTCGCGTCGTTTCGAAGAACCGCGCGCGCTCGGCGGGCGATCCGTCGACGATCTCGATCGGCAGCCGCGAAAATTCGCCCCATTCGCGCTTCCACTGCGGCTTCAGCGACGCCGGCGTGACGATCAAACCCCGCTCAACCCGACCCAAACGATGGAGAATATCGCAGCAAGCGATCGCCTGCGCCGTCTTCCCCAAACCCATGTCGTCGGCGAGCAACAACCGACCCGTCTCCAAAAACTTGTTCACACCTTCACGTTGATACGAATACAACGGTTTCTTCAGGCCCTTCCACGCGGCGCGTCGTTCGGAGGTCGTCAGCTCGTGGTCGGCGATCGCCCTGAGCCTCGATTCCTCGCGATCGAGCAGGCTTTCGAGCGCCGGATCGAAGACTTCGTTCTCGCGAGCGGCGCTAACGAGCACTTGCAATCGGTCGACGAGCGTGAGCCGGCGGGAGTGATCGTCGGCGTGAGCGGATCGGAGCTTTCGATAACCCTCGCGCGGCTCTCGAAAATGATACGAGAGAATATCCAGGACATTCTGAGTTTCTGATTCGAAGTCGTTCAAGCCCTCGAACCACGAAACGCGATCGAGCCAATCCCCCGTTCCCGTGAGCGGGCGAACGGGATTCCAAACGAGCCTTGAATATTCGATGTTCCTCGATTGGTGGAACTCGCGCGCGGCGCGATCGATAAGCCCCGGTTTTTCATACAAATACGCCAATACGGTGAAGATGTGTTTACAGATACCAAGCGAATTATGGGTGAAATCGGGGCAATCGCACGATCCGTCGATCGGATCGACCGAGCGGATAAGGGTTCGATACGGTCTGGTTTTGGCGCCGTGGCGACGGGTGGCGTAAAGCCCGAGAACGCTTCCCTTGGGGCGGTCGGCGACGCGCAATTGATCGCGTTTCACCCCGTCCCACCGGCGAATGATCGCGTCCAACGCCTCGAGCCGAACGGGAAACTCGTGCGCGGGGACGACCGCCATCGCGAGCCTGGCGATCGTTTCCGGGGGAATCTTGCCGGTTTTTCGCCGAGCTCGATCGACCAAAACGCGGAAAGCCTCGGTGTTCGCTTCGGTCGCCGCTCGATCCGCCGTTTCGATTTCGTTCCCGCTCGACTTGCCGATGATCGCCGGTAGATTCATGTTCATCCGTTCCTTGTCGTCGATCGATCGCGTTCGCTCGTCATGCGCGACGCGCGATTCCATCGTGTCGTTTTATCCGATCGCGAGGGCGCTCTTGTCAACGGGTTAGCGGTCGAATCGGGCGATATCCCGCCGAATCGAAAGCGAAGGAGGTATTACCATCTCGAATGTTAACATATTACGATCAACGAGATTGAACCCTCGCCGCGGATCGATCGACCGCGCGTCTCTTCAACAAACCGGGAGCGGCGTAAAGCGCCGCGACCTCGACCGCCGTGCGGGGATCGCGCGCGAACGCGCGCCACGCGGCGACAGAGCGACCGAGCGATCGCTTCACGCAAAGCTCGGCGAGGTCGAATCGACCCAATTTGATCAATTCATGAATTCGACGATAATACGCGAGCGCCAGATTGGTTCGAGCGCGTTCGAGGTCTTTTTTCCAATCGCCGGGAGCGGATTGTTTGATGTTTTGATACAGCGCTTCGATCTCTTCGAGATCGGCGATTCCGCGCGCGAGCCTGCTCGATTCGCTCGCTTGATGGCGACGGATCGCGACGGTCGGCGCGGCGAGCCAAGCGACTTCAAACGTCGACCCGAGCCTGATCCAATATTCCCAGTCGATCACGTACTTCAGATTCACGTTATAGCCGCCGATCTGATCATATACCGATTTGCGGATCGTGGTCGCCGAACAGCGGACGGGATTCGCCGCGACGAGAGCTCGCGGGAATTCGCCGCGAGGGAACGTTTGATCGTTCTCGCCCACGCGTCCGGGAGGGGAGATTCGTTCGGGAACGCTTTCGCCGCGGTCGTCGATCACGATCGACGCGCTCGCGACCATCCCCAGGGTTTGATTGTCGTCGTTTGAGAAGCGATCAAGGTGCGCCGCGAGATGGCCGGGAAGCATTACGTCGTCTTGATGAAAAAGAGCGATCAGGGGCGTCTCGCACAGCTCGACGCAGCGGTTCCAGTTCGCTCCCAGGCCGAGGCGGTTTTCGTTGACGACGATCCGCGCGCGATCTCCCGCGATCCTCCGCGCGATCGCGATCGTATCGTCTTCCGAGCGATCGTCACAAATGAGCAAATCAAAACTTACTTGCGATTGTTCGAGGATACCGCGAAGCGCGGATTCCAGATATTCGCCGCCGTTGAACGTGGGGATCGCGACGGTCAATCGGGAACGATCTGGGGCGGTCACCGCGGCCTCACGAAAGCGTATGGATTGATGAAGGAGGCTGAAGCGTAAAGAATCACCGAGTGGAGGATCGAGTCGTTCGGGCGCCGATTCTCCTCGCAAATTTAAGCCTGCGAGCGGGTGTTTCAGGCTTCGGGCGGCGTCGATTCGGCGACGTTCTTTGTGGAGTTTTGGCCGAGGAGGAGGAGCGTGTCCCAGGTGAACAAGCCCGAAGAATGGCCGTCGTTCCACGCGAGGCGAACCGCGTAGGCTCCGACGGGCTCCATACCTTCGAGTTTGAGGTCGGGTCGAATCGTCATGGGGTCGAGGATTCGTTCGCCGGTCCATTCGTTGCGGCAGGCTGCGCACGGGCATTCGGCACGGAGTTTATGATACGTGATTTCGTGAACCGACCCGTCTTGCCAGGTGAGTTCGAGCGTTTGGTCGGCTTGTCGCGCCTTGATGTTTGTGGGAGCGTCGGTCATTGCGGGGCTCGATCGGGTGATTTCGGAACGAACACTTGGTAAGATGCGATTGTAGCACGATCGCGTCGAATCGGCTCGATTTAAGGAGCGACGATGGAACGATTTTTGGTGAAGGCGCCGAGCGTCAACGCGGTTCGCAAGGCGTTGGGACGAGCCCCCGGCGGGGCGCGTGTCGTGGGTCGATTCGATCGCGAAACGATCGAATGCGTTCATACGATGGACGAATCGAGCCTCCCCAAACATTGGCCCGTGATCGTAAGCAGGCTGGGCAAAGAGGGGCTCGCGGTCGTGAAACGTCCCGGAGAACGACCCGACGACCCGCGGCGGTCTCGATTCTAAATACATAGAAACGCTTTAATATAATTGATTCTACGTTATTCGCGAACCCCGCACGATTGCGATTCGCACCAAACCACGCCTTTTTCTTTACGTTTATTGGTCCACAAATGTTTTAATTTCGGTCTACTTGAACCACCTTCCCGTGCGACCTGGATAGCGCGAAACCGCGCCGTTGTGAACGAAATCAAGCGCCGTCGCGGGTGTAACGCTTTTCCTTTCCCACTTCACCCGGCGCCTGCTATGGCGAATTTCATCGCCTAAGTTGACGCGAACAATCTCGCGTGCTAGGTTCGAGGTGTGCGACGAGACGGGAATGGAACACAGGGTCGCGGCGCGACGACGCGTCGAGCGCAAGCATCGGCGAACGAACATCCTTGTTTGATTCCGAGGAGCGCGAATCGGCGCACCGAGCGGATTCTCCCCCCCAAGTTTCGTATCAAACATCGACAGATATAAGCTAAATCCGACCCGGACGATCCGTCGACGAGCGACGAGGCGCGATCGGCTCGACGCCGATCGACGTGTTTTTATTGATCCTTCGATCGATCTCTAGAATCTTGAGGCTTCATCATGAATCGAATCTTCCGCTCGTTCCATTCTTCGAAGGCCGATCGCTCGGTCAATCGCCGATCGAGGACCGATCGGCTCAAACACCCGCTCGTGCTCGAGGCGCTCGAACGCCGGCTCAACCTGAGCGCCGCGGTCACTTTATCGTCCGCGGCCGCGGTGAGCTGGCTCGGCTCGTCGTCGGATACCAACGTCGTCACCGAATCTTATGATTCCGCCACATCAACTTATACAATCAGCGACCCCAGCGTGACGATCAACATCACCGACAATTCGGCGGGAGCGCTGACGTCGACCGGGAGCGGCACGTCGACCGTGACGATCACGAAGGGAACATCGAGCGTTTCGAGCCTGACGTTCAACAGCACGGGGCAGGGAAACACGTACAATTTGGAGGGATCGGCGGCGCCGGTCACGGTGGAGAATACATCGGCCGTACCCGGATCGGATACCGTCACGCTTGGTAACGCGGGGAACACCCTACAACTTTTCGGATCGATCAGCATCTCGAACTCGGTCGGATTGACGAATCTGACGGTGAATGATTCGGCGGACACGACAGGGCGAACCGCGAATATCAGCTCGACGCAATTGACTGGACTCACTCATCCCACTCCACTGACTGTTAGCTCCATCACTTACGCCAACCTCTCGGCGTTGACGATCGACGGCGGATCGGGAGGAAACACGTTTAACGTCACCGGAACGCCCGCCGGCATCACGACGACGATCAACTCGGGAACGGGCGCCGATACGACGACCGTCGACTCAACCGGTAACATTTCCTCGCAGTGCGCGCTCGATATCAATGGACAAGGGGGCGCGGATACCGTCACGCTTGGTAACGCCGGCAACACTCAAAATCTCCTGGGATCGATCAGCATCTCGAACACTGGCGGATTGACGAATCTGACGGTGAATGATTCGGCGGACACGACAGGGCGAACCGCGAATCTCAGCTCGACGTTATTGACTGGACTCACTCCGCACTCTGCGTATCCGAATAATGACGACATCGTTTACGCCAACCTCTCGGCGTTGACGATCGACGGCGGAACGGGAGGAAACATCTTCTTCGTAACCGGAACGCCCGCGGGCATCACGACGACGATCAATTCGGGAACGGGCACCGATTCGACGACCGTCGACGCTTCGGGATCGGGGGGAACGCTCGACATCAACGGCCAGAGCGGCGCCGATTTGGTCACGCTTGGAAATGCGGGGAACGCTCAAAATCTCCTGGGAACGATCGCCGTTTTGAATCCAGGAGGTTCAACGAATCTGACGGTCTCCGATTACGCCGATACGACGGCGCGAACCGTGAACGTATCCGCGACTCAACTCACGGCCCTCACTCCCGCGACGATCAATTACGCGAACCTTTCGTCGTTGGAGATCGACGGCGGAACGGGAGGAAACACGTTCAACGTCACTGGCACTCCCGCGAACATCGAGACGGATATCTATTCAGGATCGGGAGCGAATACGACAACCGTCGACGCGACGGGCGTCGGAAGCACGGTCTACATTTACGGCCAGGGGAGCGCGGATACCGTCACGCTTGGAAACGCGGGAAACACGCAAAATCTCAACGGTAGCATCAACATTGCGAACGTGGGCGGAACGACGAATCTGCTCATCAACGGATCGGCCGACACGCTCGGATACACCGCGTCTCTCTCGCAAAGTTCACTGGTGATTCCCAGTATCCTCACGATCTATTACGCAAATCTTTCCGCGTTGACGATCGACGGCGGATCGGGCGGAAACACGCTCACCGTAACCGGAACGCCAGCGGGGATCACGACGACCCTCAACATGGGTTCGGGTAACAACACGACGACCGTCCACTTCTCTGGATCGGGGGGAATCGGGGGAACGCTCGATATCAACGGCCAGGGGGGCGCAGATACCGTCACGCTTGGGGACGCGGGAAACGCTCAAAATCTCCTGGGAACGATCAACATCGCGAACACGGGAGGATCGACGAATCTGACGGTGAACGATTCGGCGGACACGACGGCGCGAACCACGTCTGTAACCGCGACAACTCTGACAGGCATCACTCCCGCGACGATCACATATGCCAACCTCTCGGCGTTGACGATCGAAGGCGGATCGGGAGGAAACACCTTCACCGTCGC
Organism: Planctomycetota bacterium; assembly: GCA_021791715.1. GTDB lineage: Bacteria > Planctomycetota > Planctomycetia > Isosphaerales > Isosphaeraceae > JAKBCQ01. Next base: position 34,844 of record JAJYWB010000004.1, read on the forward strand.
GGGAACGCCCTCGAACATCACGACATTGCTTGATACGGGATCGGGAAACGATACGACAAACGTCACGGCGACCGGAGGGGGAGGCGAGCTTGTCATCAACGGTCAAAACGGCGCCGATTCCGTCACCCTTGGAAACGCCTTGGGGTCAACCGCTAATCTTTTGCAACCCGTGATCGTGTCCAACACAAGCGGATCGACGAATTTGACGGTGAACGACTCGGGCGACACGACTGCGCGAGCGGCTACTTTGACCCTTAAACAACTGACGGGGCTTTCACTCGACGCGATCAATTACGCCAACCTCTCGGCTTTGACGATCAACGGCGGATCGGGAGGAAATACTTTTACTGTGGTGGACACGCCGGCGAGCGTGATCACGACGATCAATACGGGAGCGGGTAACGATACGACGACCGTCGACGCGACGGGCTCGGGGGGAACTCTCACGATCAACGGCCAAAGCGGAACCGATGCGGTCACGATCGGCGACGCGGGGAACATGCAAAATATCAGCGGAACGATCAACATTTCCAACGCGAGTGGAACGACGAATCTGCTGATCGACGGTTCAGCAGATACGGTCGGTTTCACCGGGGCGCTTACCGCGACACAAATCGCGAATCCCGGCTATTTGACGATCAATTACACGGGACTTTCGGCGTTGACGTTTGACGGAGGATCGGCCGCCGAAACATTCAATGTCAATGGAACCCCCGCGGGAATCCCCACGACGCTCAACCTGGGATCGGGCGCCGACACGACGAACGTCACGGCCACCGGAACGGGAAGCACGCTCAAGATCAACGGACAGGGGGGCGCCGACGTCGTATCGCTTGGATACGGCGGATACGCGCAAAATCTCGAAGGATCGATCAACGTTTCAAACCTCGGCGGTTCCACGAATCTTTCGATTGAAGATATAACTGATGCATCACCACAAACCGCTTTTCTCAAGGCGAATCTACTGTCGGGGTTCGCTCCCGCGACGATCAATTACACGAACCTCAGCAAACTGACAATTACCGGAGGTTACGCGGCGAACACATTCAACGTCGAAAGCACTCCCGCGAATGCGACGACGACGATCCATACCGGCCCAGGGAGCGACACCGCGAACGTCTTGGCCTCGGGAATCGCCCCGACCGGGTCGCTCGCGGTCGATTTCGGCGGCAAATTGATCGCGGGGTTTTCCTCGCCCCAACCCGAAATCCTCAACGTCGACGCGTCGACGACGACCGCGAATATCTTCACCCCTGGAACGATCAGCTTCGGCACGGGGAGGTCGTTCACATACCTCAATCCCACAAGCGTTGTTGTTCAATCGATGGGTTTACCCTCGGTGCTCAGCGGCGCCGCGGCGATCACGACCGAAGTCGGCAAGCCGCTCACGAACGTTCCGATCGCGTCGTTCGCCGATCCCAACATGGTGGAAACCGCGAACGCTTATACCGCGATGATCGACTGGGGCGACGGTTCGCCCGTTTCCCAGGGGGTCGTCACTGCCGACCCGACGATCCCCGGCAAATTCATCGTCACGGGAAGTCATACCTATATGACTCCTGGTACGTTCCCGGTCTATGTCGAGATTATTGATCAAGGGGGGACGTTCCATTCGACCGTCTCGGGCGTTCCGTTCACCTCGATCCTCTCGGCGCCCGCGCCGACACACGGGATTGGGACGACGATCGCCGTTTCGTCCGGGACCGGTTTCACAGGACGCCTTAGCCCGCAAAGCGATACCGGTTCGTCTCCCGATGGAAACGTCACACGGATCACCACGCCGACATTTATTGGTACGGCGAGTCCGGGAGCGACGATCGAGGTATACGCGGCGCCGGGGTTGTTGATCGCTTCGGGAACGGCGAACGCCGCGGGCGATTGGACCGCGACCGATTTCGGCAGGCCGCTTTCTCAGGGTATTTACACGATCACCGCGATCGAGACTTCGGGATCGAGCCAAGTCGACGCGTCGTTCGGGACGATCACGATCGACACCACGCCGCCGGTCGTGACGGGGGTGACTTTTAGGCCCGGCATGGGGGTCGTTTCAATTCGCTTCCAGGACAACCTCAGCGGGCTCGACGCGGCGAGCCTGCTCAATCCTTCGAATTATCGGTTGGCGGGGCGCCCCGAACCGGGAAGGCTCGAATTGATTCGACGTTGGTACACGCCTTCGGATATTCAATTGTCGCACCAGGGTTCGGCGACCGATCCCTACGTGGTGACGATGAGCTGGAACGACGGACGTCGACTTCCGCCGGGCCGATTCGTGATCAACGTCGTTTCGGGAGGGGTTCAAGACGTCGCGGGGAATTCGCTTTCGGGCTACTTCGGCGGAACCTTCCCCACCGTCTCGACCGCGGGCCGCGATCCTCAAGCCGGCGATTTCAACGCCTGGGTATCCGTTTATCATCGATTCTTCGGGCGATTCCACGGCGTGAACCGAGCGGTGATTCACCGCAACCGGCTCGACAAACCCGGAAACGGCCCGAACCGGGTCTGATCCAAGACGCACCAAATAATCAATAACTATCTATGCGAGTTCGTCGTCGACCGAAAATCGACGGCGAACTCGTTTTCTTTCGAGGTCGAGAAAGTGAACATCGTTACATGAATAAACCGGCGCATGTGAACGCCGAATCTACGACAAATCCCATTCGCGCATTGTTACATAAATTTCTTGGCATGTTTCGGAGATTTTCTCGCCCAGGCCCTGGTGTTTGGTTTCGAGCTGGCTCGAGTACATCCCGAGGATCTTGCAGAGGAACGTCGCATGGCCGGGATCGGGCTCGCCTTCGAGCTGACGGAGCGAATCCTCGATCTGATCGGCGAGATACAACAAAAATTGCGCCTGCCCCTTCACCTCGGACAAAGCTCGGGAAAGTTCGGGAGACGTTCCTTTATGAGTATGCTTTTGAATCTCGGCGTCGGATTCGCCCCGCGAAGGTTCGTTCGCGACCGCCGAGTTGCGCGCGTGATTGACGCTGGAACGGCTCATTCGTCGCCTCCTCGTTCGGTCTCGTCGATCGATCGCGCCGCGGCGTCGAGCGTCCCGCACAGTTCTTCAATCAATCGCATGTTTTCTGATTCATGTCCTAGATTGCTCGCGTGCATCTCGATCAATTGTCGCAGAAAGATCCGCGTGCCGGGATCTCCCTCGGCTTCGAGGCGATCGAGGTCGGCGATCGCGGCCCGCACCAGGTAATCCATGAACTGCAATTTGCCGCGGATCGCGGTGCAAAGTTTATCGAGTTGATCTCGGTTGAGTCGCCGAGGTTCGCCCGTCAAGATCGACATCCCTGTTCTCCTCATCCTTGAAGCGATCGCCGATGGAATGGGATCGAAGCGGTTTCGTCTCTCGATCAATTTCGAGGAACCGCGAATCGATACAAAACCCGAACAATCCCGCGAATCGGCCTAGGTTAACGACCAAGGCTCGGGTTCGCAAGCGGCAAGCGACTCACCCGCGACCGCGGACCGTCGGATTCCGCCTTCCCTGGCGTGGATTCGTGAGTTTTTTTGATGCTTCCGCGCGCCGAGACGATTACGATCGCATCATCCGGTCGGCGATCTATCGAGGCGTCGCCGCTCGGCCCACCTTTGCTAGTCGAAATCCGGCCGCGCCAAGCGCAACGATTTTCAGGAGTTTTTCCTTATGACGATGAATCGCCGCCAAGTTCTCACCGCAGCGGGCGCAGCGATCCTGGGAGCGGGGACGTTCCAAAGGCTCGCTTCGGGCTCGATCAATCGAGCGACCAAAAAAATCCTCTTCTTCACCAAGAGCTCGGGCTTTCAGCACTCGGTCATCGCCCGCAAAGGCGAAGCCCCCGCGCACGCCGAGCGGATCCTCGCCGAAATCGGCGCCAAGCACGGCTTCGAGGTCGTCGCGTCCAAAGACGGAAGCCTGTTCGAACCCGGCAAAATCGAGCAGTGGGACGCCTTCGCCTTCCAAACGACGGGCGATCTGACCCAGGCCGGAACCGATAAAACCACCCCGATGTCCCCCGCCGGCAAGCAAGCGTTCCTCGACGCGATCCAGGCGGGCAAGGGATTCGTGGGCATGCACTGCGCCACCGACACCTTCCACAGCCACGGCGATACAATCGATCCTTATATCAAGATGATCGGCGGCGAATTCTTGGGCCACGACGCGCAACAGGTCGCCGAGCTTGAAGTCGCCGATCAGCATTTTCCCGGCGTCAAAGACTTCGGCACGTCGTTCGAGCTCAACGACGAATGGTATTCGCAAAAGAACCTCGCCGACGACCTCCACGTGATCATCGCGCATCACACCAAAAACATGAAAGGACGTAATTACCAACGTCCCGATTACCCCGAAACGTGGGCGCGGATGCACGGCAAGGGACGCGTTTTTTACACCTCGATGGGGCATCGCGAAGACGTTTGGGAAAACCCCAAATATCACGCGCTTTTGATCGGCGCGCTCTCGTGGGTCACCGGCCAGGCCGAGGCCGACGTCACCCCCGACGTCTCCAAAATCACCCCGCATTACAAAGAATTGCCCAAAGGTCGATGATTGTTTGATCGGCTCGACGCGGGTCGGACGGGGCGTGCAAAAACCTCGTCCCTCCCGTGCCGCATCGCCGTCGTTCCTCAATCATCAATCGCGCGGAAAACTCCGCGGAATCCGTCGACCTTTAAACCGATCGCAGCGACTATTTCTCTCGGCTTTTCTCGTCGTGACGCAACACCCGCCCGGCTAGAGTGTTCATGTATTTACCATTCTTGATCGCGTGCATTCCGTTTACAAACACGTGATTGATTCCTTCGGCGTAGACCGCGGGTTTCTCGAACGTCGCGGCGTCGCGAAACTTCGCGGGATCGAAAACGATCACGTCGGCGAACGCCCCCGCGCGCACCAGGCCTCGATCGGTAAGCCCGAGGATCGAGGCCGGCAAACCAGAAGCCGAATAAATCGCCTGTTCGAGCGTCAACACCTCGTCGTCGACCGCGAAGCGAATCTTCCTGGGAAACGTTCCGTAAGACCGGGGGTGCGGCATGTCGCCCGAATCGGGCGAATGAGCCGCTCCATCCGAAGCCGTCGCTACATATGATTTTCTCATTACGTATCTGACGTCGTCGTCGGCCATGCCGAAGCTGATCGCCTGCGCGCCGCCGTTCCGTTCGATCTCGATCACGATCGCGACCGGGGTTTTTCGTTCGCGTTGCGCGATCGCGACGAGGTCGAGCCCGTTCCAATCGGGCCTCGGCGTGTAGCGTGCGATCCGTAGCGCCGCGCCCCCTTCGCGTTTGGCGAGCTCGGCTTCGATCGCCTCGATCAATCTCCGCCGCGTCGTCGGATCGGACGAAAGCGACCGAAACTCCGAGACGCCGCCGCGCAACGCCCAATCGGGAACGACCATCGCCCCCAGTTTGGTGCTCGAAGCCGCGTACGGATACTGATCCGCCGTTACTTTCATACCCGAATCCCGCGCCTTCTCGATCAAACCGCACGCCTCCGCGACCTTCCCCCAATTCGGTTTCAAATTGGCTTTTAAGTGAGAGATATGAACGGATATATGCGCCTTGCGACCGATCGCGATCGCCTCGTCGATCGAATCGAGCAGCTTTTCCTCCTCGTTGCGCATATGTGTCGCGTAAATTCCGCCGTGCTCCGAAACTTTCGCGGCGAGCGCGATCAGTTCGTCGGTTCGCGCGTACATACCTGGAATGTAGATCAGCCCCGTCGACATCCCCCACGCCCCCTCGCGCATCCCGCGATCGACGAGTTCCGTCATCCGCGCCAGATCGATTTCGGTCGGTCGATGCGGGTCGTTTCCCAGCACCGTCGCGCGAACCGTCCCGTGCGGGATCAGATGAATCACGTTCGTTCCCACCCCTTGCCGCTCGATCGTCCGAAAATACTCGGCGGTCGAAGCCGGACCGAACCCGCAATTCCCCGTCACGACCGTCGTCGCGCCTTGCATCAGATAATTCAGATTTGAACGTGTTTTTGGTTTGACGAGCGTCGCGTCGGAATGCGTGTGCAGGTCGATGAATCCCGGAGCGACGATCAGCCCCGAGACGTCGATCTTGACGGCTTTATCGTCGAGCGGGAAAGTTCCCACGGCGACGATCCGATCGCCGGCGATCGCGACGTCGGCGCGAAACGCGGGGGTGTTCGAGCCGTCGATCACGCGGCCCCCCGTCAGTACAATATCGGCGCGGGGCGCGTCGTCGGCGCCTCGGCAATCACGGGCGACCCAAGCGACGAGAGAGAGAAAAACGACGGATCCAAGGGCTCGAAGCGAGGCGAGACGATCGCGCACCGGAATGGCTCCCAAGCAAGAGAGAACCGTTCGTCAACCGAAAGACGCACAAGCATGATGACGTCCGTTTCATGCGAACGCCAGACCGGAGGCGATCCGGCGGAAACTTCAATGAATACATTTTTATTAATAATTAGCGAGAATTCATGAGCGTTTTTATTGATTTATCGGACAAGAAGGCGATCGTGACGGGGGCTTCGCGTGGGATCGGCGCCGCGATCGCGCGGGCCTTGCACGCCGCGGGGGCGTCGGTTCTGCTCAATCACCCGGGGCTCGATTCGACTCGAATCGAAACCGAAGCGATCGCCGCCGAATTGAACGAAATACGAGCCGATTCGGCGTCGGTCGTCGCCGCCGACGTATCGAGCGCCGCGGCCGTCGCGGCGATGTTCGAGAAGATTCGCCTCGATTCGGGTCCGATCGATATTCTCGTGAACAACGCCGCGATTCTCCGTGATCGAACCGTCTCGAAGATGACCCTCGACGAATGGAACGACGTGATCGATATCAACCTTTCAGGGGTATTTTATTGCTCGAAATTCGGCCTCGAGGCGATGAACGACGGCGGCTCGATCGTCAATCTGGCGAGCGTCTCGGGGCTCGGCGGGTTTTTCGGCCAGGCGAATTACGCCGCGGCGAAAGCCGGAGTCGTCGCCCTCACACGCGTTCTGGCGCGCGAATCGGCGAAACGCTCGATCCGCGTCAACGCCGTCGCGCCGGGTGTCGTCGAAACCGCGATGGCCGCAACGATCCCCGAGGCGTCGCGCGCCGAGATGCTCAAATCGATCCCCCTCAAACGCTTCGCGAACCCGAACGAAATCGCGTCGATCGTTTTGTTCTTATGTTCAGATCTTGCGTCTTATATCGACGGCGAGACGATCGTCGCGAGCGGCGGCTGGTCGGGCTGGTGAAACCGAGGATGATTTCACGTATTACTCATTGTTGGAGCAATGTAAATGGCTAAAAACTCGGATTTTGATCCTTCCGATCTGTTTAACGACGTTCCCGAGCCTCCCAAGAAGCCCGATCGCGCGATCGTCCCCGACTCCGTCGACGACGGTTACGCGGTGATCGGCGGCGACGACGATCCCGCCGATTCGCCCCCGGTTCCGCCGCCGATCCCCGTCGTTCCTCGAACCGATCGGCCCAAAAAGCAAGCGAAACCCGCCGACGACGTGGCGTTCGAGAACGAATTCGAATCCGCCCAACGTGAACGAACGCGTGAGCCGAGACGCGAAGATCTCGCGGGTGAACGAGGCGATCGTGACGCGTCCAAGCCGCGGAAAAAGTCGAAATCGGCCGATTCTTCGGGTCCGAGAGAAACCTCGAAAGCGACCGCCGAGGCACGCGTCGACGAGGTCTGGTCGCGATCCGCCGAATGGAACCCGACACTCGTCAAGATCGTCCCCGCGGCCTTGATCGTCGCGTTTATCGTTTATTCACTTTTATCGGCGATGAAGTTCGGCATGGCGTTCGCGGCGCTCTTCGTCGGCTGCGCGGTCTTGTTGATTTTGTCATATCCCATTTTGATCACGCTCGAGCGCCCGGTGAGGATGACGCCCGAGCAGGCCGCGCGTGATTATTTCGACGCGCTTTCACATCACGCTCCGCATTTTCGGCGGATGTGGCTCATTTTAACGACGAACGGTCGATCGACGCCCGAATATTCGAGCTTCGCGGGCTTTTGCGAATATTGGAAACGACGACTCTCGAGTTTGCGCCCCTCGGGCGTCGGCGGGTGGACTCCGCTCGAATTCAAAGTCGACGATTTCCAGGCGGATAAGAGCGCCGGCAAGACCGCGATCGACGCCGATTTCACGGTCGTCGTATCGGTTCGAGGTCGTTCGACCCCGATCGCGTCGTTCAAACAAACCGCGGGATTCGTGAAAGGCCCCGATAAAATGTGGTATTTGAACGACGGAAGACTCGAAAAGTGATCCGAGAGCCCGTTCACAAAAAACACGCGATCGGCTGGATTTGAGCGAGAATTATCGATCGGAGTGTTTATGTAAAAATATTAAATATATATTATTACATAAATATATTATGGCGATCCGCGACGCCCGCGATCGGGATTTCGATTATTCGTCGTCGAATCGGGTCGGGTTCGCCGAAACGAGATCCCGATCGAATTCTTGGCGAGATGCCGGCGAAGATCGCGACGGTCGATCGGCTCGGCGACGTTCGATCCAGGAAAAACACGCGCACGATATCGATTGCTTGCGCGGAGCTATCTCTAATATTTATGATGCTAATATCCAAACGTAATCATCGCCTCGATCGCGATCGCGGCGCCGACGACGAAGCCCGCGAACAATCGTCCGAGGATCTCGCGAGCGTCGGGCGAGGGATCGCGAGGGTCGCCTGCGAGCCTCGAAACGATCCACAAAGCAGCGACGGCCCACGATAAATCCCCCAGGATCGATCGGCTTCGAAGCAGAATTAAACGATCGATCAAAAAAGTGAACGTGACCGGAGTGTTTCGCCGGTTGATTTTATGATCGATCAGAAAATAAAGAAGATAAAACATCGAGTTAAGTATAACATAAAGCCCCGCGATCGCCCAGCTTTTTCGACCGATTCCGAAGCCGCGGCTCGCTCCGCGCGAGATCGCTCGTTCGATCAAAAGCGCGATGAATTCCACAAGAACAAATCCCGTGATAAAGCCGCCGACCAGCAGCGCGAGTTTCTCCGAGGGGGGGACGCCGAACGGTCGGCCGTGTCGTCCAGTCGCCAGGTAGGCGAGCCGCGCGAGCGCCATGCCGAACGCCGTCGCGCAGAGGAGTTCGGACGCGTATTTGAGCTTCATCGATCGATCCGCCTCACTCGATCCCGGCTCGCCACCAACGACGACGGAACGCGAGATACGTCAGCCCGTAAAGTACCGCGCAGAACGGCGGATAAAACGCCAAAAAGACACCCCACAACGGCGCCGCGACATTTCCGACGATCATCCACGACGACGCGGCGTTCGCTCCCGAAGCGCTCGCCCCCGCCGACGCCCCGCCCCTCGACTCATCCGAACTCGCCTCGGGAAGGCTGAACGTCGCGGCGAACGGACTTAACACCGAAAAGACCTCGATCCGATCCTCGTCGATCCGCGAATCGACCGTCCGTTCCAAATACATCTTGGCGCCGACCGGGCCGACGAATAAGATTAGAATAAATAGATATGTCATGATCATGGCGACCGATGTTTTCCGAGCGAGCGCCGAACAAAGCAGACCGATCGAGGTCGTCGCCAAACACGAAACCGCGATGATCAGAAGATCGATCGCCAACCGCCAGAAAACGGCCTGCAACTGCGGAACGAATATATATGCGAGAAACAATTGCTCGGTCAAGAGGAACGTGAGGACGGTCGAAACGCGAAGCGCCGCGATCAATTTGGCCCAGACGATCCGCCCCGGCCCGAGGAGCGTCGTCAGCAACAAGGGGAGCGTTTTCCGCTCGCGTTCCCCGGTCACGCTCCCCGCCGAAAAAACAGGCCCCACCAACATATTAAAAATAATAACGTAAGCGATATAATTGCTCGCCTGATCGGGCTTCCAAAACAAAAATACCGCCATCAATGGTATTGATAACAGCATGCTAACCTGAATGACGACGCGAAGCATCAGCGTTCCCTGGCTGAAGATCTCGCTCCGCAGTTCTTTATCGAGAACGGGGTTCGTGCCGTCGGGCATCAGGTCGTTCCGCTTGGCCGGCGCGAAGAGTTTATCGGGGAAAAGGTCGCGATCGATCACGACGCCGATCGCGTATTTCATTTCCTCCTCCTCGTCGACGACCTCCTTCCCCTCGCTGCCGACGTCGGGCGGACGAAGCAGTCGACGCGTCACAAGCGCCGTGACGATCGTCCAGATCGCGAGACACCACGGAGGGAGAATCGCGATCGAGATAAAATCACGCGTCACCGTGTCTTCGGCCGCGGGATCGGTTCGGGTGAGCCCCACGCACACGAGAGCCAACGGCAAGATCACCAGATAACTCACGAGCAAAGCCGAACTCGTACGGCTGAAATAACTCGAACAAGCCAAACTCAAAAGCCCGAACGTCACCGCGCTGAAAAAAAACACGATATACGCCCGCACGACCTCGGAAAGCGCAATCCCCCCCAACAAATAACATAAGATCATCAATGGCAAGGTTGATAAGATTAAGACGACGATATACGCCATCGACGAGAACAACTTGCCGAAGAGAATCATCGAAGGTTTAAGCGGGCTCGCGAGTAAAAGCTCGTACGTTTTCCGCTCCTTTTCCCCCGTGATGCTCCCCGCGGCGAACGTCGGCGCCAATATCGCCAACAAAAAATACTGACCAAGAAAGAAAAGATTGAACAAATTTTGCGCCGCCCCCGTGCCGACGAGCCGACCCGCCTCGACGTGTTTCGGCCACGCGAAGTAGACGACAGCTCCCAGAAACGAAACGAACGCGAACTGAAGCGCGAACGCGCGGGGCGACCGTAAATTGACCGACAACTCGCGCGCCGGAACGGGATTCTCGCGAAACATCATCGCCTCGGCCTCGATCGATTAATTGACGACCCCCTTGGTGATCATCATAAACACCTCCTCAAGACTTAACTCCTCCTCGGCGAACGAGACGACGCCGATCCCCGCGGTCACCAGCGTTCGTAGCAGCCGGGCCATGTCGTCGTCGTCCCCCTCGAACTCGGCGGTGATCGAATGATCGAACGATTCGACCGATCGTATGCTTAGATGATCCCGCAAGATCGACGCGGCGCGATCCGCCGATTCGTCGCTCACACGCGCACGCAACACGCGATGCGACCGCAACCGCCGCTGAATCTCCTGAATGCTCCCCGCCGCGAGCAACCGTCCCCGCTCGATGATTCCGATCGACGTGCAAAAATCGGCGAGCTCCGATAAAATATGGCTCGATACCAATATCGTCTTCCCCATCCGCCTCAACTCGTTCAATAACGCCTTCATCTCGAGCCGGGCGCGCGGATCGAGACCCGAAGCGGGCTCGTCCAAAATCAACACAGGCGGATCGTGAACAAGCGTTTTCGCCAAACAAAGCCGCTGCTTCATCCCCTTCGAAAGCCCGTTCACATAATCGTCTTTTTTGTGCGTTAAATCCAACAGGTCGAGCACTTGACCGATGATCGTCCGCCGCCGGTCGCGCGGGATCTCGTACGCGACCGCGAAAAAATCGAGAAATTCCCAAACCTTCATGCCGTCGTAAACGCCGAAATCGTCGGGCATGAAACCGACGACCTTGCGAACCGCCATCGGCTCCTCGACGACCGAATGCCCCGCGATTCGCCCCTCGCCCGAGGTCGGCCGTAACAGCGTCGCCAAAAACCGAATCGTCGTGCTTTTCCCGGCGCCGTTGGGCCCGATAAAGCCGAACGTTTCGCCGCGATCGATCGTGAACGAAAGATCGTCGACCGCGATAAACTCGCCGAATCGTTTGGTGAAATGCGAAACTTCAATCATCGCTTACCCGTTTTCTTTGGAACCGATCGACGCCGAAACGATCAAAACCGCGAACATCACGCCGAACTCGCCTCGCCCTATCCGATCGCGAGTCGACGCACCGCCGACGACGGACAATCATAAACTTACTCATTACTTTCGGGCTCGGTTTGATCGACTTTTTTCTCTCCAGTTCGCGGCTGAAATTTCGCCAAAACGTCGTATTCCTCCGACGAGGGATCGGGGGTGGGATCGGCGACCGTTCCATAACGCAGGTGAGCGAGGACAATCGTCATTCCGGTTTTCCGCTCGACCTCGGGGGTGATCGTCGCGCCTTCGCGCGGGCCCGGCGTCCAAGCGACGAGCCTTCTCTCGCCTCGATCCGCCGGCTGATCCCATCGATAAGTCGCGATTGTTTCCAGAAGAGGCGCGGGATCGAGCCCTCCGATCCGACGGTCGTCAATTTTCACCGCCGAACCCGAACCCGATCCAGTTCCCGATCCCGATCCGACGCTCGACTCGACGCCGGTTTCATTCGGCCAGGGAATCGCGACCTTCGTTTTCGGAGCGATCGTTCCGATGCGAATCCTCCCCTTCTTCTTTTCGCTTTTCGCATATAGGTCGACGTCGATCAGCTCGGCGTCGCGGAGTTCGAGCGTCGTATCGTTGCGAATCGATTCCCCGCCGTCGCCGTCGCGCTCGAGCGCGATCGATCCCCCCGTCGCGGTCATCTCCTCGGCTCTATATAAAGAAATGCTCCGCGGTTGAACAGGAAAGCTTGAAAGCGCGGGATAAGGAACCGATTGAAAAACCGTTTCCAGCGATTGTTCGTTGATCATTCCCTCGGAACCGCGCATCGGCAGCGCGAGCGCCGTCGCATTCTCGGGAAACGCGATCGTGAACGACTTGCGACTCGACGAATAAATCGACCCGAACCGCGCCAGATGCGCCCGATCGTAACCCGGCTGAAGCTCGATTAAATCGATCTCGTTCGAGGCGACGTCGTAACCCAGATCGAACGCCGCGGCTCGCTCCACCCCGATCGCGAACCCGAGCGCCAAAAACGGCGTGATCGCCCACGCGATCTCGGCTCTTCTAAAGATATATCGACAAATTAGCCAGTTTAAAGGAACAAGCGCGACGATATAACAGATCAACACCGTGAGGATGAAGCTTCGCGCCGGAACGCGAATTCCCGACGAAACCTGAAGCATCTTCCGCGAATCGGCCGGGAATCGCGCGTCGTCGCGCCACGACGCGACCGTTCCTCGCGGCGAATCGGCCTGGATCGTGTCGTAAACGGTTTTATTTTCGATCTTCGATCGCGTCTCGACCGACATCGAATCGAGCTCGGCGAGATCGGGCCCGGTGTTGAATTTTCCCATCGGAATGATCGATCGATCGGTCGTCGAACCGATATCGCGCGAAGCGATCCGGAACCACGACAACCGAGGCCCCGAAAGCATACCGTATTGTGCATAATTATTTCCGACAACGCCGCGCCCGGCGAGTTCGGAGACGAGTTTATGATCGACGACCTCCTCGGGCCGCCTCAGCAAAACGCGCCGCGTGAACGTATCGATACCCGGCCAACCGAGAATCGCGGGATCGTTGGGGTTGAACGCGAGCATCAAAATGCGCCCCCTGCCGACCCTCCGCTCGACCGCGACGATCGTCTTATTCTCGTCATTGAGCCGAAAAACCCGCGAATCGACGTTCGACTTGGGAACGAGCCCGTTCAAAAAGACGGGACGTTTGGCGTCGGGATTGATCGGCACGGCTCGTTTGTAGCGAGGGTCGGGAATAAGCAATCCGAACGGATCATACCGCACGGGAACGTCGATCAAAGGAGAGGGGGTGCTCGCATGATCCTCTTCAACATAAAAAACGCTTTCCACATTACGAAGCGGGCGATATTCTTTGGCGAGCGAATCCCAATCCGAACGTCCCATCATACGATTCGATCCCGATACGTCGGCGGGCGAATAAGGACCGAGCGCCGTTTCTTTGAGAGTCGCGAACCACGGAGTCGCTCCCCCGGCGACGATCAATTGACCTCCCCAATGGATCCAATCGACGAGCGCTCGTTGCTGATCGATCGAAAGCGAATCGGCGATCGCGTCGTCCCAAACCACGTGACTGATCGTCGTCCAAGCGAGAGGATTCGACGAGATCGCGGGCTTTTTGGGATCGAGCGGAATGACGAACCGATAATATCTTTTATTATCAAGAATCGACGGATCGCGATCGGCCGAGATCGGGATCGTCGCGCTCATCTTGTTCCAAACCGCGTACGCGTTGGGATCGCGCGCCAACACCAAGATAAGCATTTGATGTTCATAAAGCGGTTTCAACAGCGCGGAGAAATTGGCGTCGGGGGCGATCGCCCTCTCGCGGCCGAGCGCCGCGTAAAATTGTTTGGGGATCGGCGCGGGGAAAAGAGCTTGAAGAGCGAGCGCCGCGGTTTTCGCCTTCGATAGGAACGCCTCGCGACGGTACACGATCGATCGCGCCGAATCGCCGAGCGGAACCGACTCGGTCTCGATCAACCCCTTGTAATCGTCGAGATTCGAGCGGAGCTCGAACGTGACGGACGACCAATGATCGGCTTTAACGTATGGCAACGTGTCGAAGGGAGCGATGCGTGTACGAATCAGCTCGAAGGGAGGAAGGAGCTTTTCTTTCTCGCGTCGAACTTTCTCGTCGACGATCCGCGCCGCGTCCCCCGCGGCGTCGTCGAGCTTTTTGAGCCGGTTCTCCTCGGTGTTCTCTTGCGATTCGGCGGGAGGAGCGGGTAGAGCGTCGTCGCCGGGCGCCTGGCCCCGTGCGATCGAAGCCGCGAACGCGATCACCAGGAGGACCGACGCGGCCAATCGGCTCGATAAAGAATCGTTCATGCACGCGCTCTCTCGAACGGAACATCGAAGCGGCGATCGGGGGCCGGATCGCGGAGCACGTTCCAGCGTCACCGAGTTTATCGACCGATCGAGCCCGCCGATAGCGGCGGGCGACGATTATCGCTTGCGCGGGGCGATCGGCGACGAACGCCCCTAGCATTTAGTTTATAGCCGCTGAAGACGATTGTCGATTGCACGTCGCGTGAAAATCGACGTCTCTCATTCGAAGACGAACGGGAACAGCCGTTTGAGTTCGGCGGAGTTCGGTTGCGAACCATATTCGCACAGCTCGAACGCCTCGGCGAACCGAGTCGACTTACCTCGAGTTTCGCCCGCGCAATCGATCAATTTGGTTCGATGTTTGTCGGCGATCGAGGCGTATCGCTTCTCGGCGCGCTCGCGCGTCCACGCGAGCCGCTCGTCCCTCCCCGCCGGAACCTCGTTCAAATAACCGAACAACCACGGATTCCATTCATAAAATTGAGATTCAAGCGCGTCGACGCAAGCGACTTTTTGATCGAAGACCGAATCGATCGGAACGACGACGTCGGGCCTGAAAGGATTGGGCTTTTTGAAATCGTCTTCGCCGTACATGAACACGGGATTCTTACGGAGAGCGGGAACGTCGGGGCAGAAACTCGGCACGATCACCATGAACGCGGCGTCCTGAACGAGTATCCCCGTGTAACGGTGATCGGGATGATAATCGACGGGTCGATGACTGATCACAAGATCGGCTTTCCATTCACGGATCTTACGTGTGATGATCCTTCGATTTTCGAGCGTGGGGAGGAGTTCGCCGTCGTGAATATCGAGAACTTCGGTTTCGATCCCGAGGATCTCGGCGCACTTTTTGACCTCGGCGGTCCTGCGGAGCGCCAGCGGCGCACCGGCGATCTTGTGATGGCCGATATCGCCGTTGGTGACGCTTACGAATTTAACCTTGCAGCCCGCCTTGGCCCAAAGCGCCGCGGTCCCTCCCGCGTCGAGTTCGCAATCGTCGGGATGCGCGCCGAATACGATGATTCTCGGCTTCGACAAGGGCTCGTCTCCCGCTCTCGTCGTATCGGACGGCGAGAAGAACGTCGCGACCAATAAACCGATCGTCGTCAACGGATATTTTCGCATCACAACGATTCTCCTTCTTAGGAATTCTGGAATGCAAGCTCAAACGATCCTGGATTTAGGCTATTCGATAGAGTCCCGAGAACCAACCGACGAAAGCCTTGGCGACGGGCGAATCGTGCTGAAAATACCTCGCCCTCATCGCCAAACCGAACGGCTTTCCGGGTTGTTCTCGCCGTGCGAGCCAAGCATCAACGATCATCTCGAAACGCCGTCGCAACGCGATTCCATCCGCCGGACGATTTCTTATGATCGATAAGAACGATCGTCCAATCTATCATAATAACCGTGTCGACGGCTCAAGCATCGAAAATCGGCGAGAAGCGTTTCTCAGGCCGGCAACAACAATTGAGAATTGGATTTCTCGATCATCATCGAACGAGTACGCGGCAGTAGATTCGTGTCGATCGGCCGCGGTGAAAAATCGGCGGGCCAATCCACCGATCGTCTCCGTCTTACCGAGTCGACCCCGCAGTCGTCGACCGGTTAAACATCGCACGCGCCTAATGATTTAGCGTTCACGGTTATCATTACGCATGATCATTTCGATTGATTGAATTCCTTGACAAGCAAAACCCGAGGACGGCACGAGATTGCTTTCTCCCGCTTGTTACTGTTTGATACGGTACAACGGCGCTCGAAACGGCGAATCCTCCTTATTCTCAATTTCTCATCCCATCTCGGTGAACTCGCTCGTCTGGAATCGGGATCGGACCGCCATTGCATCCGCCGGGCGATTTCGCATGATAGATGCTTCGCGATCGTCGGCTCGATCCCCCCTCGACGGGCTCGTCGACCGTTCGTATTTCGTACACTACTTATGGAAATATCATTATGCCAAACAGCTTTCACACTCTTGAAAACCTGAGCGTCGACGGCCGATCGTTCGAGATCCACCGCCTGGGCGCGCTTGAGAAAAAGCTCGGAGTCAAGCTCGCCGAGTTGCCGTTCAGCCTCAAAATCCTCCTTGAGAACCTAGTCCGATTCGAGGACGCGCGAACGGTGACCGCCGACGACGTCGTCGATCTGGCAAGGTGGGACGCCGCCGCCGAGCCGAGCAGGGAAATCGCCTTCCGGCCGAGTCGAGTCCTGTTGCAAGATTTCACCGGCGTTCCCGCGGTCGTCGACCTCGCCGCGATGCGCGACGCGATGAAACGACTCGGCGGCGATCCCAAAAAGATCAACCCGCTCCAACCCGTCGAACTCGTCATCGATCACTCGGTTCAGGTCGATGTCGCGGGTCGACCCGACGCTTTCGCGATCAACGCGGGGCTCGAATTCGATCGTAATAAAGAACGTTATGCGTTTCTCCGTTGGGGACAAGACGCGTTCTCGAACTTCCGCGTCGTTCCTCCCGATACCGGCATCGTCCATCAGGTGAATCTCGAATATCTGGCCCGGGTGGTGTTCGTCGCGAACGAAACCGACGGCAATCCTCAAGCGTATCCCGATACGCTCGTCGGTACCGATTCCCACACGACGATGATCAACGGTTTGGGCGTGCTCGGCTGGGGGGTCGGCGGAATCGAGGCCGAGGCGGCGATGCTGGGCCAGCCCGTTTCGATGCTCGTCCCGCAAGTCGTCGGCTTCAGGTTGTTCGGCAAGCTCGCCGAGGGAGCGACCGCGACCGATCTCGTGCTCACGGTGACGCAGATGCTGCGGAAACGAGGCGTCGTGGGGAAATTCGTCGAATTTTACGGCGAGGGGCTCGCGTCGTTACCGCTCGCCGACCGCGCCACGATCGCCAACATGGCGCCCGAATACGGAGCGACCTGCGGGATCTTCCCCGTCGACCAGGAAACCATCCGATATCTCGAACTGACCGGTAGACCCAAGGATCAAATCCGCCTCGTCGAGGCGTACTTCAAAGCTCAGGGGATGTTCCACGACAAAAACTCCCCCGTCGCGCGCTATTCCGACACGCTCGAACTCGATCTGGCGTCGGTCGAGCCCAGCCTCGCAGGACCCAAACGACCCCAGGATCGCGTGACGCTTCGAGATGTTAAAAAGAATTTTCATGATTCGTTTAAAGCGATGATTGAAAAGAAATCGAATCCCGCCGAGCGGATGGGGCTCGAGGGGCTTTCGGGTACGGGAACCGAGACGATCTCGATCAACCTGCTCGCTCCGCAGATCACGCACGGATCGGTGGTGATCGCGGCGATCACGAGCTGTACGAACACGTCGAATCCCTCGGTGATGCTCGCGGCGGGGTTGTTGGCGAAGAAGGCGGTCGAGAAGGGTCTTAAGCCGAAGCGATACGTGAAGGCGAGCCTGGCGCCGGGTTCGAAAGTCGTCACCGATTACCTTCAAGACGCGGGGTTGACTCCCTATCTCGATAAGCTCGGGTTTAACCTCGTGGGTTACGGGTGCACGACTTGCATCGGCAACTCGGGTCCGCTCGCCCCCGAGATCTCCAAGACGATCCACGATCAAGAACTCGTCGCCGCCGCGGTTTTGAGCGGCAACCGCAATTTCGAGGGACGGGTCAACGCCGACGTGCGGGCGAATTATCTCGCGTCGCCGCCGCTCGTCGTCGCGTACGCGCTCGCCGGAACGATCGACATCGACCTGAAAACCGAGCCGATCGGCGTCGGAACCGACGGCAAACCCGTTTATCTCGCCGACATCTGGCCGACAGCCGGCGAGATCCAGCAAGCCGTGCTCAAGTCGGTTCGTTCCGAAATGTTCACTAAAGAATATGGCGAGGTCTTCGAAGGCGACGACTCGTGGCGTTCGCTCCCCACCCCGACGGGGGATTTGTTCACGTGGGACGATAAATCGACTTATGTTCAAAATCCTCCTTATTTCGACGGCGCGACGTCGACGCCCGAACCCGTCGCGGCGATTTCGGGAGCGCGGGTGTTGGCGGTGCTGGGAGACAGCATCACGACCGATCACATTTCTCCGGCGGGTTCGTTTTCGGCGAAGAGTCCCGCGGGACGTTATTTGATCGAGCGCGGAGTCGACCCCAAAGATTTCAATTCCTACGGCGCCAGGCGCGGCAATCACGAGGTGATGGTGCGGGGGACGTTCGCCAACATCCGCTTGAAGAACGCGCTCGCGGGGGGCGTCGAGGGGGGCTTTACCCGTCATTTACCGAGCGGCGAGCCGATGACGATTTTCGACGCGTCCGAGCGGTATCGATCCGAGGGGGTTCCGCTTTTGATTCTGGCGGGGAAGGAATACGGGTCGGGTTCGTCGCGCGATTGGGCGGCGAAGGGGCCTAAACTTTTGGGAGTGCGGGGGGTGATCGCCGAGAGTTTTGAGCGGATCCATCGATCGAATCTCGTCGGGATGGGGATTTTGCCGCTGCAATTCAAGGCGGGAGAAAGCGTTTCGAGCTTGCGGTTGACTGGTGAGGAGCTTTATGCGATCGAGGGGCTCGACGACGTTTTGGCGGGTGAACTGAAGCGAGGTCGCGATGTGACGGTCGTCGCGACTCGTTCCGACGGATCGACGACGCGATTCCAGGCGACGGTCCGGATCGACACGCCGCAGGAAGTCCGCTACTATGAGCACGGCGGCATTCTGCCTTACGTTCTTCGGCAGCTTGTTTCCGACGGCCGGGCGCGATAATAATCCGACCGCTTCGCCGAAGCGGTTCGTCGGTTTCGATCGAAGATCGACATTCGTCGCGGGACGAATCGTCGCGTTCGATTTTCGCTTCGAGCCCGCCGGGCTTTGGATCGAGCGGGGTCGATTCCCGCGGGTTCGCTCGATTTGGAATCGTCTCCGGCGCTCGGTTTTGCAGCGATTCGAGAGGTTCGCCGGGTCCGCGCCGGAGTGTTCGACGGGTCGAGCGTGAATTTGGTTCGCGCGCGACTGGATTAGGGACATCGGATTTGGGTAAGCTATTAGCTTCGCACGGTCTCTCGGGGCTTTGGCGTCAGGCGACGAGGCCCTGGTTTTGGTCGCGTCGATTGTTCGGAATGAGTCGTCAAGCCGATCCCGCCCCCCCGCTCGTGACGGCGCCTTTGCATGCGTTTTCCGGTCGTTTGGTTGAGCGTCTCCCGGTTCAGGAGGTGGAGTTTATGTCGCAAACAGCGTCGGCCGAAGTGAAACCCGTCGTCGCCCGCAACCAGGCGTTGAGCTGGCTTCGACAGATGATGCTGATTCGTCGCTTCGAGGAACGCTCGGCGATGCTGTACCAGAATCAGAAGATCGGCGGATTCTGCCATCTTTATTCGGGACAGGAGGCCGTCGCGGTCGGGTCGATCGGCGTCCTTGGAGAAGATGATTATGTAATCACGGCATATCGTGATCACGGTCACGCGCTCGCCCGCGGCATGGACCCGAAGGCGGCGATGGCCGAGCTGCTCGGCAAGGCGACGGGTTGCTCGAAGGGGAAGGGGGGCTCGATGCACTTCTTCGACGTCGAGAAGGGTTTTCTCGGCGGCCACGCGATCGTCGGCAGCCACGTTCCGCTCGCAGCCGGAATCGCCTTCGCGGGCAAATACCGTAACGAGCAACGCGCCTGCATTTGTTATTTCGGCGACGGCGCGCTTAACCAGGGGTGTGTGCACGAGGCGTTCAACATGGCGGCGCTCTGGAAGCTTCCCGTGATCTACGTGATCGAGAACAACCTGATCGCGATGGGAACGCAGCTCACGCGGTCGTCGGCGGTCCTCGACCTGACGATTCGAGGAGGCGTCGCGTACGGGATGCCCGGGTTCTCGATCGACGGCAACGACGTCGAACTCGTTGCCAGAACGACGCGCGAGGCGCTCCAACGCGCGTACGCCGGCGAAGGACCAACGTTTATTGAAATGAAAACATACCGATTCCGCGGCCATTCGATGAGCGATCCCGCGAAATACCGCACCAAAGAGGAACTTGAAGACGCGAAAGCGCAGGATCCGATCCATCGGTTCGAGCGGCTGCTCAAGCAGCGGGGCTGGCTCGACGACGCGACGTTCGAGCGATTCGAGGAGGAGGTGAAGCACCAGGTTGAGGAGGCGATCGAATTCGCCGAGCAAAGCCCGCTTCCCGAGCCCGCCGCGGTTTACGAAGACGTCAGCGTCGCTTCTTATCTTCCTCAAGAGTGAAAGAGTGAATCGATCATGCCCGTGATTGCTTATCGAGAAGCCTTGAATCAGGCGATGACCGAGGAGATGGAACGCGACGACCGCGTCTTCCTGATGGGGGAAGAGGTCGCCGAGTACGACGGCGCGTACAAGGTGAGCCAGGGAATGCTCGCCAAATTCGGCCCCCGCCGCGTGATCGACACGCCGATCTCCGAATCGGGGTTCGCGGGGATCGGCATCGGCGCCGCGATGGTGGGGCTCCGTCCGATCGTCGAATTCATGACGTTCAGTTTTAGTTTGGTGGCGATCGATCAGATCGTCAACAACGCCGCGAATATGCGTTATATGAGCGGCGGCCAGTTCACGATCCCGATCGTCTTCCGCGGCAGCTCGGGAATGGCCGGGGCTCTCGCCGCCACCCACTCGCACCGGCTCGAGGCGTGGTACGCGCAGATCCCTGGTCTCACGGTCGTCCTTCCGTCGACCCCCGCCGACGCCAAAGGGCTGCTCAAATCCGCGATCCGCTCGGACGACCCCGTCGTCTTCATCGAGAACGAGGTCCTTTACGCCGATAAAGGCGAGGTACCCGAAGGCGAACACCTCGTTCCGATCGGCAAAGCCGATATCAAACGAGCGGGATCGGACGTCACGCTGATCACCTATTCGCGATCGCTCCACGCGACTCTCGCCGCCGCCGAACGACTCGCCGCCGACGAGGGAATCGAAGCCGAAGTCGTCGATCTCCGCACGATCCGGCCGCTCGATCTCGAAACGATCCTCGCGTCGGTCGTCAAAACGCACCGCGCCGTCATTGTCGAGGAGGATTGGCCTTATTGCGGTATCGGCGCCGGAGTTTCCGATCGGATTTACCGCTCGGTGTTCGACGAACTCGACGCGCCGATCGCGCGGGTCGCCGCCAAAGACGCGCCGATCCCCTACAGCCGAGCGCTCGAATCGACGATGCTTCCGAGCGCCGATCGCGTGATCGCCGCGGTCAAAGAAGTCCTTTATCGCGGTTGATTCGCCGCGTAAACCGCTTATATCTTACTTATACTCGCATTATGGTGTAGTCACGACGGTATATGTGAAGGTCGAAACGAAATCGCGATCGATCGCCTCGCGAAAATCGGGGGCGATCGATCGGTTTCGGCTTGAACTCGATTCCGTCGCGATCGAGGAGGGTTTGCCGTGCCGATCGAAGTCAAAATGGCGAAACTGAGCCCCACGATGGAAAGCGGGCAGCTCGTGAAGTGGCTGGTCAAGGTCGGCGACAAGGTGAAAGAAGGAGACACGCTCGCCGAGGTGCAAACCGACAAGGCCGTGATGCCGATGGAATCGTTCGACGACGGAGTCGTCGCGGTTCTCGACGTCAAAGAGGGAGACGAGATCGCGCTCGGCCAACGCGTCCTTGTGCTCGCCAAGAAAGGCGAAGACCCCAAAGCCGTCGCTTCGTCGGTCGGCCAGGGTAAAGCGGCGCCCGCCAAAGCCGCCGCCGCGGCGACCTCCGCCGCGCCCCCTCAGGCCGCGCCCGCACACGCCGATTCGACGCTCGTCGCAGGCAACGGACACGATTCGTCGGCGGTCGCCGCCGTCACCGCGTCGTCCGCGGGAGGTCGCGTCCGATCGAGCCCGCTGGCGCGGAAAATCGCGGGTTCCGAAGGGATCGACCTCGCGCAAGTGGCCGGTTCGGGACCGAACGGCCGCGTGATCCGACGCGACGTCGAGGCGTATCTCGCGCAGGCGAAAGCCTCGCCCAAAGCCGCTCCCGCTGCCGCGATCGCCGGCGCCGCGCGGCAATCGAAGCGAATTCCACATTCCCGCATGCGTAAAACGATCGCCGATCGGATGCAAAAGGCCAAACAAGCCGCGCCCGAGATCCACGTCACGGTCGATATCCGCATGGACAAGGTCGTCGAGATTCGAGAAACGCTCAACAAACGACTCGCCGCCGAAAAAATCAAACTCTCGCTCGGCGATTTCGTCACCAAGGCGGTCGCGACGGCGCTCGTTAAACATCCAGGAGTGAACGCTTCTTACGAACCCGATGCGATCGTCGAGCACGGCACGGTGAATGTCGGCATCGCCGTGGCGCTCGAAGGGGGCTTGATCGTCCCCGTGCTTCAAAACGCCGATCGACTCGGCCTTCGCGAGATCCGAATCGGAACCGAGGCGCTCGCGGTCGCGGCGCGATCGAATAAACTGACCCCGGCGCAGATGACCGGCGGAACGTTCACGATCAGCAATCTCGGCATGTATGGAGTTCGCCAATTCGACGCCATCCTCAACCTTCCCGAGGTCGGAATCCTCGCGGTCGGCTCGGTCGAAAAACGACCCGTCGTCGAGGGGGATAAATTGGTCGTCGGCACGATCATGACCGTCACGATCACCGCCGATCACCGCGCCGTCGACGGCGCCCTGGCCGCCGAATTCCTCCGCTCGGTCAAGGAATTCCTCGAAGAACCCGCGGCGATGCTGCTTTAATAGTTCGTTTATGCTTGAGATTCTTGATTTTTCGACGACCGACCGACGCGCGAATTCGATCGGTCGTTTTATTAACGTTTTTAACGGATTCTTGATCAATTATGGCATATGATTACGACATCGTGGTGATCGGCGGCGGACCCGCGGGCTACGCGGGAGCGATCCGCGCCGCTCAGTTGAAGAAGCGGGTTCTTTGCGTCGAGCGCGACAAGCTCGGCGGGATCTGCCTCAACTGGGGTTGCATCCCCACCAAGGCGCTGCTCACGAACGCGCATCTCGTCGAATTCCTCAAGCACAAGGGGAAAGAGTTCGGCCTCGCGGGAGCGGCGCCCGACTGGGATTTCTCGACGATGATCGGCCGCAGCCGCGAAGTCGCGGGGAAGCTCAATAAAGGAATTGAAGGTCTGTTCAAAAAATACAAGGTGGAATGGAAGCAAGGCGTCGCCAAGGTTACAAAACCGCACACGGTCGCCATCGGCGATAAAACCGTGACCGCCGAGTCGATCGTCGTCGCGACGGGGGTTCGTCCCAGGCCGTTGCCGGGAGGCGAATTCGACGGCAAAACGATCATCTCCTACAAAGAGGCGATGACTTTGCCCAAGCTCCCCAAATCGATGCTCATCATCGGCGCCGGGCCGATCGGCCTGGAATTCGGTTATTTTTATAACGCGATCGGTACGAAGGTCGTCGTCGTCGAGATGCTCGACCGCGTTCTTCCCGGCGAGGACGAGGAGATCTCGGCGGCGCTCGAGAAAAGCCTGACGAAACGCGGACTCGAGATCCTCGTCAAATCGAAAACGACGAAAGTCGAAAAGACCGCCGCGGGGGTCAAGGCGACGATCGAAACCCCCAAAGGGAACAAAACGATCGAGGCCGAGACGATGCTCGTCGCGATCGGCGTGCTGGGAAATGTTGAAAACCTCTTCGACGCGAGCGTCGGCGTGACGATCGAGAAGAATCACATCAAGGTCGATAAGTATTATCAGACGAACGTTCCCGGAATTTACGCGATCGGCGACGTGAACGGCCCTCCCTGGCTGGCGCATGTGGCGCATCATGAAGCGATCTGTTGTATTGAACGGCTCTGCGGATTTTCCGATCGTACGGTCGATTATTCGACGATTCCGGGCTGTACGTACACCGATCCAGGGGTCGCGAGCGTGGGGCTTACCGAGCGCGCCGCGCGCGACAAGGGGATCGAAGTTCGGGTGGGCCGATTCCCGTTCATGGCGAGCGGGCGAGCGCTCGCGTCGGGCGAGACCGAGGGGTTCGTCAAGCTCGTGTTCGACGCCAAATACGGCGAGCTGCTGGGGGCTCACCTGATCGGCTCGCAGGCGACCGAACTGATCGCCGAACTCGTGATGGCCAAAAAACTCGAGGCGACCGAAGACGAAATCATGCACGCGATGCACCCTCACCCCACCTATTCCGAATCCGTCATGGAGGCCGCGGGACAGGGACTGGGAGAATCCGTGCATATTTGATCAAACTGATTCATTAACACGGTTTTCATCATCATGGCGAGCGCCGCGCGGGGGAGATCGAAGGCGAAGCGGAACGACGCGGGTTCGCGAACGTCGCCGCTCCGCGACCGTCGCGCGAAGCCTCGAACGTCGGTCGACCTTGTTCGATCGGGCAAGCGTTGGACCGCGGCCGATCTTTATCGCCGCTTCGGCGCGATCCCTCTCGACCGGATTCGCTTCGACCCTCCCCCCGGGTTCGCGGTCGAGGACGACGTCGTTCGCATCAACGATCACGAGGATCGCCTCTGCGAACTCGTCGACGGGGTATTGGTGGAGAAAGCCGTGGGTTATCACGAATCTTTCTTATCGTTTCGGATCGCGTATTTAATCCAGCGTTATCTTGATGCGAATCCGATCGGCTACGCGACCGGCGAAGGGGGTTTATTACGTTTGTTTCAGGGTATGGTTCGGATTCCCGACGCGATGTTTGTGTCTTGGGATCGGCTTCCCGGGCGTCGACCTCTTGGGCCCGAGGCCCCTCCGATACCGGACATCGCTCCCGACCTGGCGATCGAGATTTTGAGCAAATCGAACACCCGCAAGGAGATGGACGATAAGCTTCGCGATTATTTCAAGGCCGGGGTTCGGCTCGTCTGGTACGTCGACCCGCGAAAGAAAACCGTCAAAGCGTATACGAATGCGAATCATTTTGAGACGTTTGGGATCGATCAAACGCTCACCGGCGGGGAAGTTCTGCCGGGGCTCGAGATTCCGCTCGCTTCGCTGTTCGCCGCGGACGCACCGGGCGATCGTTTACCGAAAAGTTAACAGTTATGTACGGATGGTTCCGGAAAGCGGGTCATGAATCGTCCGATCCGCCAATCACATGAGACGACGCGAAAACTTCATCGGTAGACGAATCGATCCAAGAGATAATTCCTTGCTTTTTTCGGGTTTAATCGATCATAACGACATCCGACATCGGCGATGATCGGCGACGGTTTATCTCCGACCACGTGGCGTACCGATCTCGGTTAGGGAACGACCTTGACCGTCCCAAATTGATGGAAATGATCGTCGAAGGCTGCGGCGGTCGTGACGCCGAAACGTTCCATCACAACCCGGCCGACGCAATCGGTAAAGCTCCATCCTTTATCCTGATAGGTCGAGTAAACACGCCACGATTCTTTGATATCGTCCCGCGTTGCGAATTCTAAATCACAGACGTCGCCGTTGAGGAGCGAAGGTCCGATTTCCAGAGCGCGCCGATACTCGCCTCGGATTTTGAGCAAGGTAAGCAATTCATCAATGATGTAATCGGTTGTGATATGCGAATGCGTATTGAGATCGAACCATTCTCCGGCGGAGGGATGATCTCGATCGTACGTAACGATGCGAGCGAACCACGCCCCTGTATCGACGAAGATTGGTGTCGTCACTTGTAGAGATTCCGGTCATGATCCCGATTCGACAGCCCGTCGGCGATCGCCTCCGACGGCATCGCGTCCAGCTTCCGTCCAAGACGCTTGAGATTTTCAATCCGCCGCTTGGTTCGGTCTATGCCCGCCGATTCTCCTCGCTAGGCGCGGATTCGACCGTTTCGCATCGCTCTTGATGGACTTTGGTGATCAGCCGCAAGGCTTCGTCGATGACCGCCTCCGCCGAGGCGAACTTTCCGGCGTCGATCAGCGAGTGAATCGCCTTTTCTCTTTGCCCAGATAAATGGATGTCCATAAGCATTCATCCTCCTTCCATTAATCATACCGTAAAAACCGATTCTCGCCGAGTCGGTCGATCCGCCGACAAACACATAGCGGCGTACCGTCTCACCGTTACGGCGATCCGCGGCTTCAAGGCGATCCAATAAGTCTACCACTTTTCCCGATGCGATGAGCGTTGAATTCCATGACGCGAGATACCAATTTCGGCGACGATTCGAATACTTACCTCGGACGGCGCGAGCATGCATATATTTATTATCATATCTTATTTATAGAGCCATTTTCCCGACACCCGGAGATTGACCGCCTTCGGTACCGCACCGTCAGGCCGCCTATATCCATGTAAGTCGCCGTAACTCGTCGCGCTCCGAGCAAGCGCCGAATCACAGCCGAGTCGAAATCTCCACTGGAATTCAATATTTGATTATAGCGAATAATATATGTTTGTTTATTTGTAAAATCAATCGCCCGAGGGACGCCGCTTCGTCCGATCGATCGCGCGGGGAAAAAAAGCGTTCGCTTTGGACGCGGCGATTCTGTAGAATAATGATTGAACGGCGGAGCGACCTTCCGAGAAGGTCGGAATCGTCGTTCGGCGGCTTCCCACCTAAGAACGATCGCCGAGACCGTCCGCGCCGCAAAGTCGCGGCTTGATCTCGCGCCGACGCCCTCACGCGGAGCCCTAAGAATGCGATTGACGCCGAGTCGCTCGATCGTCGGCCGCTTGATCAAGCCGACCGTTTGTGTCGTCGCGTTCGCGGCTTGCGGTATGTCGTTCGCGTGCTCGGTTGCAAAGGCCGACGACTCGGTCGATTTCAATCGCGACGTTCGGCCTATTTTATCGAAGCACTGTCTCGCGTGTCACGGCCGCGACGAGGCGCGGAGGGCCAAGCAATTACGGCTCGACGTGCGCGAATCGGCGGTGAACGAACTCGCCGACGGAGTCGTCGCGATCGTTCCGGGCTCGCCCGACGACAGCGAACTGATCGAGCGCATCGCTTCGACCGACGAATCGTTGAGAATGCCGCCGCGCAAGGCCGGCGGTCGGCTCGCGGCCGAACAGATTGAAATCCTTCGCAGATGGATCGCGCAAGGCGCGAACTACGACGAACATTGGGCGTTCGTCAAACCGAAGCGAAGGCCGATTCCCAAGGTTGTAAACAAGTCTTGGCCGATCAATCGTATCGATTATTATATCTTGGCGAACATCGAACGCGCGGGGCTCAAGCCTTCGAACGAGGCGGATCGCTATCTTTTGATCAGAAGGGCGAGCCTCGATCTCCGCGGGCTTCCCCCCTCCCCCGCCGAGATCGATTCGTTTGTCAACGACGCTTCACCCAACGCATATGAAAGAATGATCGATCGGTTTTTGGCGGATCCCGCGTTCGGCGAACGGTGGGCCCGGGTTTGGCTCGATCTGGCGCGGTACGCCGATTCGGCGGGTTACGGATCGGACCCGCTCAGGACGATCTGGCGTTATCGCGACTGGGTGATCGACGCGTTCAACAAGAACGTTCCCTACGATCGCTTCACGATCGCGCAGATCGCCGGCGATCTGCTCCCGAAAGCGACGATCGACGATCGGATCGCGACCGCGTTTCACCGCAACACGATGACGAACACCGAGGGAGGGACCGACGACGAGGAATTTCGCGTCGCCGCGGTGAAGGACCGCGTCGACGTCACCGCGCAGGTTTGGATGGGACTGACCGCGGGGTGCGCGAAATGCCACGATCATAAATATGATCCAATCACTCAAAAAGAATATTATCAACTTTTTGCTTTCTTCAATCAGACCGAGGACGCCGATCGTCCCGACGAGAGCCCGACGATCCGCGTCGAGACCGACGAGCAAAGGCGCGAGATCGAACGGATCGACGCTCGGATCGCCGAGTTGAAAAAGAAGTTCGACACGGCTTCGGTCGAACTCGCGCTTGGTCAGGCGAAATGGGAGGAGAAGCTCGCGGGATCGCGCGATCTTAAGAAAAAAAATCGTGCGGGAATTCCGGATCGAATCAAGGCGATTTTGGACAAGCCCGAGGCGTCGCGATCGGCGGCCGAGGAAGACGACCTGGCGCGATATTACCGCTCGAACGTCGCCGAGGAGTTCAAGTCCGTTCGCGACGAGATCGCGAAGCTTGAGAAATCGAAGCCCGAAATCGCGACCGTCCCCGTGATGGTCGAGCTTCCCGCGAACAAGAAAAGAGAAACACATATTCTGATTAAAGGGAATTTTTTGACGTCGGGAGAGAAGGTCGAGGCCGAGGTTCCGAAGGCGTTTCATCGATTTCCCGCGGGGGCGCCAGTGAATCGGCTGGGGTTGGCGTATTGGTTGGTCGATCGCGAGAATCCGCTGACGGCGCGGGTCGCGGTGAATCGCTACTGGGCGCGGTTTTTCGGTTCGGGGCTCGTCGAAACCGAGGAGGATTTTGGAACGCAGGGAGATCCTCCCGTCTCGCTCGATCTGCTCGACGATCTGGCTCTTGAATATCAAGAACATGGTTGGGATACGAAGGCGATCATGAAAATGATCGTAATGTCGGCGACATATCGGCAATCGTCGGTCGCCTTTTCCGAACAAATCGAGCGCGACCCGAGGAATCGGCTGTTATCGCGCGCTCCGCGGTTTCGGCTCGACGCCGAGACGGTGCGCGATCAGGCGCTCGCTTTGGGGGGAATTTTGAGCCGAAAGATGTTCGGGCCGTCGGTGTTTCCGCCGCAGCCCGACGGGTTGTGGCAGGCGGCGTTCAACGGCCAGCGGACTTGGGCGACGAGCGCGGGGGAAGATCGGCGTCGGCGCGGGATTTACACATTTTGGCGGAGGACGGTTCCGTATCCTTCGATGGCGGTTTTCGACGCTCCGAGCCGCGAGGTTTGCATCAGCAGGCGGTTTCATACGAATACGCCGCTCCAGGCGCTGGTGACGCTTAACGATCCGGTTTATTTCGAGGCGGCGCAGGGTTTGGCGCGGAGGATCGTTTGCGAGGGGGGATCTTCGACCGAGGATCGGGCTCGGTTCGCGCTCAAAACGTGCCTTTGCAGGCCCGCGACCGACGCGCGGGTGAACGAGATCGTCAAGCTTTATCGTCGCGAACTCGATCGATTCGCGCGGTCGCCCGACGACGCGCTCGCGGTCGCGACCTTGCCGATCGGCGCCGCGCCGAGCGGTATGAACGTCGCCGAACTCGCCGCGTGGACGGTCGTTTCGAACGCGCTGCTCAACCTCGACGCGGTACTGATGCGAGGATAATATTATGAACTTACATCAGCATATTACGCAATCCGAGACGCGTCGTTGGTTTCTCAAGCGATCGGCGACGGGGTTGGGTTCGATCGCGCTCGCGGCTTTGCTTGAGCGCGACGGGGTCGCCGCGGGAGAGTCTCCACGTTCGGGGTCGAACCCGCTCGCTCCCAGGCGTCCGCATCATCCCGCGAAGGCCAAGCACGTTATCTATTTGCATATGTCGGGCGGTCCGCCGCAGCAGGATCTGTTCGATTACAAGCCCGCGCTTGTTAAGCACAACATGGAGGATTGTCCCGAAGAGTTGTTGAAAGGGAGGCGGTTCGCGTTCATCAAGGGGCGACCCAAGCTTTTAGGAACGCCGTATAAGTTTATTAACAGAGGTGAAAATGGGACGCTCGTGAGCGAGCTTTTGCCCGAGATCGGTTCGCTCGTGGATAGGACGACGATTATTCGATCGATGAAAACCGATCAGTTTAATCACGCTCCCGCCGAGTTGTTGTTGTTTACGGGAAACGCGCGGTCGGGGGGGGCGTCGATGGGTTCGTGGGCGACGTACGGTTTGGGGTCTGAGAACGACGATCTCCCCGGCTATGTGGTGATGATTAGCGGAGGGACCGATCCGACGGGGGGCAAGGGTTTGTGGAGCACCGGTTTTTTGCCGACGATTTATCAGGGGGTTCAGTGTCGGACGGTCGGCGACCCGATTTTGTACGCGTCGAATCCGAAAGGGATTTCGCGCGACGATCGCCGCGGCGAGCTCGACGCGCTTCGCGCGCTCAACGAGGCCGAGCTCGCCGAATTCGGCGATCCCGAAACGCTCACGCGCATCGGTCAATATGAACTTGCGTTTCGGATGCAGATATCGGTTCCCGAGGTGACGGATTTGCGGAACGAGCCCGATCGCGTGCTCGAGCGTTATGGAGCGAAGCCCGGGACGGGATCGTTCGCGAACAATTGTTTATCGGCGCGGCGGTTGGTCGAGCGCGGCGTTCGGTTCGTTCAACTGTTCGATTGGGGCTGGGATACGCACGGAACGGGCGCCGGGGACGACATCGTTAATCAGCTTCCCAAGAAATGCAAAGAGATTGATCGGCCGATCGCGGCTTTGCTGCGCGATCTCGACGAGCGGGGGCTTTTGGACGAAACGCTTGTCGTTTGGGGCGGGGAATTCGGACGGACTTCGATGAACGAGGCGCGGGGCGGGTCGAAATTTCTCGGCAGAGATCATCATCCCGATTGTTTTACGATCTGGCTCGCTGGGGCGGGGATCAAGCGCGGTTTTACGCTGGGATCGACCGACGATCTCGGTTATTCGATCGTCGAAGGCGAGACTTCGGTTCGCGACCTTCAGGCGACGATTCTTCACCTGCTCGGTCTTGATCCATATCGATTTGTTTATCCGTTCCAGGGGCTTGAACAGCGGTTGATCGGTCCCGAGGGGGACGCCAAGATCCGCAAGGAAATTCTCGCATGAGAATGATTTTTAATCGGTAAGGCGCGATCCCTCGCCGACCCTCGTCGGCGGGCGGGAGGGTTGATGACGAAGCGAAGTCTGCCGATATTATCAAGAAATAGGACGTTGTACCGCGGAGATCGAAAGACGATGAGATACGGAACAAGATCGGCTCGAATGATCGCATGCGGAGTTTTTATGTGCTGGGTGATCGCCGCGGCGGCGGGTTTCGCTTTCGCCGCGGGTCCCGAATCGGGTAAGAAGCTCGATTACGCGCGCGACGTCCGGCCGATTCTTTCGGACAATTGTTTCGCGTGTCACGGACCCGACGCCAAGGCGAGGAAGGCCGAGTTGCGTCTCGACCGCAAGGACGACGCGTTTCGCGACCGCGACGGCTACGCGGTGATCGTGCCCGGCGACGTCGAGGCGAGCGCGATCGTCGAACGGCTCAAAACCGACGATAAAAGCCTGCTCATGCCTCCCAAAAAATTCGGCAAGACGCTCAAGAAAGAACAGATTGAAACGATCGAGCGGTGGATCGCGCAGGGCGCCTTGTGGAAGGATCACTGGTCGTTCGTCGCGCCCGAGAAAACTCCGATTCCCGCGGTCAAAAATACGTCGTGGCCGAAGGATTCGATCGACGCGTACATTCTGGCCCGGCTCGAGGCCGAGGGGCTTTCGCCGAGCGCCGAGGCCGATAAAAGCGAGCTGATCCGCCGCTTGACGCTCGATTTAACTGGGCTTCCGCCGACTTTGGGCGAGATCGACTCTTTCTTGGCCGATATGTCGCCGAATGCGTATGAAAAAGTTGTTGATCGTTTGCTCGCTTCGCCCCGGTGCGGCGAGCATCTGGCGCGCGATTGGCTCGACGCGGCGCGGTACGGCGACACCCACGGGCTTCACCTTGATAATTACCGCGAGATCTGGCCGTATCGCGATTGGGTGATCAAGGCGTTTAATAATAATATGCCTTATGATGCGTTTATCGTCGATCAGCTTGCGGGCGACCTTGTTCCCGGTTCGACTTTGGACAAGAAGATCGCGACGGGCTTCATCCGCAGCCACGTGACGACGAGCGAGGGGGGATCGATCGACGAGGAGGTTTACGTTCGGAACGTGATCGATCGAGTCGAGACGACGGGAACGGTCTTCATGGGGCTGACGATCGGCTGTGCGCGATGTCATGATCATAAATACGATCCGATCTCGACGAAAAACTTTTATCAGATGTTCGCGTATTTCAACAACGGCGAGGAGGGTCCGCTCGACGGCAATTCGGCGAAACCCGCTCCGGTGATCAAGGTTCCCTCGGCTGAGCAAACCGCGGCGCTCGCGGCGCTTGATCGCGAGATCGCGGCGACCAAAGGAGAAATCAAGAGCGCCGCGGCTTCGTTCCCTTACGACGATTCGGCCGACGCGAACGCTCGAGAAATCGTCGAACGGCGCGATTATATTTGGATCGACGACTCGATTCCGAGGGGGGCGAAGGCCGAGGAGGGGGGCGCGAATCGCCCGTGGACGTTTATATCGACTCCGGCTTATCCCGTCGCGAGCGGTTCGAAAGCGGTGCGCGGGGTTTCAAAAGAGTTAAGTCAATTCGTGTTCACGCAAGCCGCCGAACCTTTGAAGGTGGGCGAGGGAGACGTTCTATTTGCATATGTGTTTATTGATCCGCTCGATCCTCCCCGCGAGGTGATGCTCCAGTGGTATACGAAGGAATGGTCGCACCGCGCGTATTGGGGCGAGAACGCGATCGCTTGGGGGAAAGACGGTACGGGTGAGCGGAGGCGGGTGGGGAACAGACCCGTTTCGGGGAAGTGGGTTCGGCTCGAGGTCGCCGCGGCCGATCTGGGAATCAAGCCGGGGACGACGATTTCGGGGTGGGCGTTCACGCAACAAGGGGGAACGGTGTTGTGGGATCGCGCCGGGATTGAAACATGGACGCCTCAAGCGGGTCAAACGTATGATTCGCTTTCGAGCTGGGTGCTTTCGCGTCGCGCGGTTAAAGGCGAGGGGCTTCCCCCCGAGATTCGCGCGATCGTCGATCTTCCTTCCGATAAGCGTACAAATGATCAACGCAAGCGATTGCGCGATTATTTTGTCGAGAACGCTTATGTGAAATCGCGATCGGCGCTTGAACCGTTGATCTCGAAGCTTTCGAAGCTCGAGGACGAACGGAGGAAGCTCGACGAATCGATTCCGACGACGCTCGTTTTCAGCGAGCGTAAGGAGTTAAAACCCGCTTATATTTTGGAGCGGGGCGAGTACGATCGGAAGCGCGACAAGGTGGACCGGGCGACTCCCGAGTTTTTGCCGCCGTTACCGAGCGACGCTCCTAAAGATAGACTTGGGCTGGCGCGTTGGCTTGTTTCGCCCGAGCATCCGTTGACGGCGCGGGTCGAGGTGAATCGATTGTGGAGGATCGTATTCGGTTCGGGGCTCGTGAAAACCGCGGAGGATTTTGGTTCTCAGGGGGAGCCTCCGAGCCATCCCGAGCTGCTCGATCGGCTCGCGGTCGAGTTTCGCGAGCAAGGCTGGGATATCAAGAAGTTTCTCAAGCGGGTCGTCATGACGGCGACATATCGACAATCGGCAAAAACGACTCCCGACCGACTCGCGAAGGATCCCGCGGATCGGCTGTTATCGCGTTCGCCGCGGTATCGGCTCGACGCCGAGACGGTACGCGACCAGGCGCTTTCGCTCGGCGGGCTTTTGGTCGAGAAGATCGGAGGGCCGAGCGTCAAGCCTCCTCAACCTCCCGGTCTTTGGAGCGCCGTGGCGTATGTCGGCAGCAACACGGGTCGTTTCGTCGCCGACACCGAACCCGCCAAGGTTTATCGCAGAAGCATGTACACGTTTTGGAAGCGCACTTCTCCTCCGCCGCAGATGACGGCGTTCGATGCGCCTTCGCGAGAGACTTGCACGGTGCGTCGCGAGCGGACGAACACGCCGCTGCAGGCGCTATTGCTGATGAACGAGCGGCAATTCCTTGAGGCTTCTCGGGGTTTCGCCGAGCGATCGTTCCGCGAGGGGGGAAAAAGCGCCGCGGAGCGGGTCGCGTGGATGTTCCGCGCCGCGACGGCGCGCAATCCCGAGAAGAGTGAGCTCGCCGAACTGATCGGTGAATATAACGATCATTTGGGTCGATTCGTCAAGGACGTCGATTCGGCGCGGAAGCTTGTTTCGGCGGCGGGGGGAGCGCGCGATTCGGCGATCGGCGCCGCGGAACTCGCCTCGACGACGCTCGTCGCCAACATGATCCTCAATCTCGACGAAGTCGTTTCCAAAGAATAACGATCGATTGGAGTGATTGAACATGAATCCGTTTGAAGAACACGTGCGGGCGTTAACACGCAGGCATTTCTTTGCGCAAGGCGCGGTCGGTCTGGGGGGCGCGGCGCTCGCGACGTTGCTCGCCGATCGCGGCGCCTCGGCCTCGGCGGAGGGAAGGCGCGGCGGCCTTGCCGAACTTCCCAACTTCGCCCCCAAGGCCAAAAGGGCGATTTATTTGTTCATGAACGGCGGACCGTCGCAGATGGATCTGTTCGATTACAAGCCGAAGATGAACGATTTGTACGACAAGGATCTTCCCGAATCGATCCGCAACGGGCAGCGATTGACGACGATGACGAGCGGCCAGACGCGGTTTCCGATCGCGCCTTCGCGGTACAAGTTCGCTCGTCACGGCGAATCGGGGGCTTGGGTGAGCGAGTTGTTGCCGTACACGGCGCGGATCGTCGACGACATCGCGATCGTTAAGACGATCAACACCGAGGCGATCAATCATGATCCGGCGGTTACTTATATTTGCACGGGGAATCAGCTTCCCGGTCGACCGAGTTTGGGATCGTGGTTGAGTTACGGTCTCGGCGCCGAGAACGAGAATTTACCCGCGTTCGTGGTGATGACCGCGACGTGGACGGGCCGAAAGGACGCGCAGGCGATTTACAATCGGTTGTGGAGCGCCGGTTTTTTGCCGAGCAAGCATCAAGGTGTGGCGCTTCGTTCAAGCGGCGATCCGGTGTTGTTTTTGACCGATCCCGCGGGGGTCGATTCGGCGACACGGCGGCGGATGCTCGACGCGTTGGCTCGGCTTAACCAGAAGCATTTCGCCGACGAGGGGGATCCCGAAACTCAAACGCGCATCGCGCAATATGAGATGGCGTATCGAATGCAGACATCGGTACCCGAGTTGACGAACATCTCGGGCGAGACGAAAGAGACGCTCGATCTTTACGGACCCGACGTACACAAGCGGGGGACGTTCGCGGCGAGCTGTTTATTGGCGCGTCGGCTCGTCGAGCGCGGCGTCCGATTCGTCCAGATTTTTCATCGCGGTTGGGATCAGCACGGCAACGTCGCGGGGGATCTTCCCAAGCAGTGTCGCGACGTCGATCAGCCGTCGTACGCGTTGATCACCGATCTCAAACGGCGCGGCTTGCTCGACGACACGCTCGTGATCTGGGGAGGCGAATTCGGCAGGACGATCTACTGCCAGGGGGCGCTTTCGCGCGAGAATTACGGCCGCGATCATCACCCGCGTTGCTTCACGATCTGGATGGCCGGCGGCGGAATCAAACCGGGGATCGCCCACGGAGAAACCGACGATTTCTCATACAATATTATTAAAGATCCTGTACACATTCATGAGATGAACGCGACGATTCTCAACCGGTTGGGGATCGATCACTGGCGTTTCACGTATAAATTCCAGGGCGCGGACATGCGATTGACGGGGGTCGAGAGGCGCGAGCCGGTGAAGGCTTTGTTCGCTTGAGGTCGGCCGAAGGGGCCGCGGCTTGTTCGCGATCTCCTCTCGGCCGGCCTTTCGCGGGGTTTGATTGCGTGATTCGCTGATTGGCTCGGTAACGAAACGCGACGAAGCGATTGTACCGGTTATAATGAATCGGTCGGGAATCCGCGTTCGAGCCCTCTTGTGCTTTCGAGGGGGTTCGAGCGACGATGGGAATGTGACGATTGGGCGAAATCTCCGGGAACTCTCCTCGCCGATCGTGCGCCTAAATTTGATGCCGAGAGCGATCACTGGAGCGATTCGAAGATGAGCAAGATACAGCGATTCGCGGCCGCGGCGGCGGCGTGCGTTACGATTATAACGTTCGGGGTTACGGGAGTTCGCGCGTTTCAGGAGCGCGACGCGAAGGATCAAAAGCCGGGCGTGAAGGCCGAGAACGCGATCGACGTCGAGGCGATCCTGGCGAATTTGCACCAGCGGCGCGACGGCGCGGGCCCGAACGATTCTCCCGATAAAAAATATCATGATTTCAACGATTTGATCAAGGGGTCCGAGAAGATCGACGGCCTGTTTACGATGCATCGAAAAGATGATCATTTGTATGCGGAAATCAAGCCGATGCAATTTGATCAGCCGTTGTTGGCGCCGATCACGATCGCGCGGGGGTTGGCGATGGCGGGTCGTCCGCTCAATTTCGGCGAGGAATGGGTGATCATGTTTCATCGCGTCGGCGACAAGGTTCAGGTCGTACGGCGCAACGTCCATTATAAAACGCCGAACGGCGCTCCGCTGGGCAAGGCGGTGCGGCAGAATTACACCGATTCGATTTTGATGGCGTTGCCGATTCAAAGCGTCAATCCCGCGGGGGGGATGAGTGTTGTGATCGACTTTTCCGATATTTTCTTCACCGATTTCGCGCAGCTTGGATTGGGATTTCTGGATCGGAATCGGACGAGCTGGCATAAGGTGAAGGCTTATCCGGGGAACGTCGAGCTCGAGGTCGAGGCGACTTTCGGCGGCGCGCGTTCGGGGGGCGGGGGCGACGACGGCCTCGCCGATCATCGCGGGGCGACGGTCGTCATCCATTACACCTTGGCCAAGCTTCCCGATCCCGGATATCAGCCCCGTTTCGCCGACGACCGCGTGGGGCATTTTCTCAACGCCGTCAAGGATTTCGACGCCGACGATAATGATTCCACGTACGATCGTATGATTAATCGCTGGCGTTTAGAGAAGGCCGATCCGCGGAAGCCGCTTTCGCCTCCCAAGAAGCAGATCGTGTGGTGGGTAGAAGACAACGTTCCGCACGAGTATCGGCCGTTCGTCGAGCAGGGGATTTTGGAATGGAACAAGGCGTTCGAGAAGATCGGGTTTCGCAGCGCGATCGCGGTTCGGTGGCAAACCGACGACGACGTTTTCGATCCCGAGGATATCGATCATTGCGTGTTCCGTTGGATCACGACGAACGACACGTTCGCGATGTCGGGGTTGCGATCGAATCCGCTGACGGGGGAGATGATCGACGGCGATGTAATTTTTGATGCGAGTTGGATTCGTACATGGAAAGAAGAATACGCGTTTTTGACGGGGACGCCCGTTCCGACGGGGGCGGGCGCGACCGCGCCGGCTCGGCCGCTCGCGATCGGCGAGATCATCAGTCCGATGATGGCGGCGAAGGAGGGTTACGGATTGATCGCTCCTCAGCCCGGGTTGTTGGGGCGATCGAATCGGCTCGATCCCGCGGCGCCCGTTCTCGACGTGGTTCCGGCGGATTGGTCTCCCATGGCGCTTCGGTTGCGCGAGAGATTGGCGGGAGGTCGATTTAACGCGTGTCAATTCTCTCAGGGGATGAGGGCCGAGTATTCGCTCGCGGCGCTCGCTTTCGCCGACGCGGGGAAGACCGACGCATCGGGCAAACTTCCCGAGGAGTTCATCGGCCAGGCGATTAAAGAGGTCGTGATGCACGAGGTGGGGCATTCGCTTGGTTTAAGGCACAATTTCAAGGCGAGTACGATGCTCTCGATGGATCAGATCAACGATCCCTCGATCACTCGCGTGAAAGGGATGACGGGGAGCGTGATGGATTACAACCCGATCAACCTCGTTCCCAAGGGACGCAAGCAGGGGGATTACATCACGACGACGATCGGTCCGTACGATTACTGGGCGATCGAGTATGCATATAAGCAAATCCAGGGGGACGAGAAGGCCGAACTCGCCAAGATCGCGGCGCGAGCCCCCGAGAACGATCTCGTCTTCGCTACAGACGAAGATATGTACATGAACCACGATCCTCTGGTGAACGTGTATGATCTGGGATCGGATCCTTTAACGTACGCGCGGGATCGGATCGATCTGGCGAGCGATTTGTTGAAGACGCTCGAGTCGAAGGTCGTTCGCGACGGCGAATCGTGGTCGCGTGTGAAGGCTGGTTTTTTGGTGTTGATGCGTCAATGGGGGAACGCGTCGCACATCGCCTCGGATTATATCGGCGGGCAGTCGATCAACCGCGATCACAAGGGGGATAAAGGGGGGCGCGATCCGATTTCGCCGATACCGGGGGTGAAGCAGCGCGAGGCGCTTCGGCTGATCGTCGACCGGATCTTCAACGAGAAGTCATATCAGTTTTCGCCGAGTCTTTTGCGCAAGCTCGCCGCGGGGAGGTGGTCGCACTGGGGCGAGGAATCGATCGGCGGGGTCGAGGGTCCGGTTCACGAGCGGATTCTCGCGGTGCAACGGATCTCGCTCAACCGCTGCTTCGATCGCGGGGTTTTGGCGCGGCTCGAGAACCAGGAGCTGCAAGCCGACCCCGGAACCGATCCGCTCAAAATTTCGGAGCTGTTCCGCGCGGTCACCGACGGAATCTGGTCCGATCTCAATCCGCCGACTTCGACCGACGGCAAACCCGTGAACGTCTCGACGACTCTCGTGAGGCGCAATTTGCAGCGCGAGCATCTGCACAAGCTCTCGTCGCTCACGCTCGGCGATCGCGCAAACGAACTTGGAAATATGTTCGGGTATATTATGTTTACGGGACAATCTTCGGCGCCCGCCGACGCGCGAGCGCTCGCGCGGCTGCACCTGAGCGAGATTCGTGATAAAATCGTTAAGTTGCTCGATCAAAAGAACGTGGTGATCGACGACGTGACCCGCGCGTTTTATGATGAAAGCGCGCGGCGGATCGCCAAGGTTTTGGACGCGTCTTTAAACGCCGTCGAGCCTTGAAGTCGGTTCAAAGAGTTCGACAAAGATTGATCGAACGGGGCGTGTTTGATCGGGGGTTCCGGCGCGGCGTCGGAACCCTTTTTTTTCGATCGACATGCCCGCGATTTCGCTCGATTCAAGGAAATGAGATTGATTCATGAAAGCGATCGTCTTCGATCGATTCGGCGAGCCCGACGAAGTTTTATCGGTTCGCGAGGTCGCCGACCCCGAGCCGGGGCCGGGCGAGGTTCGCGCCAGGATGATTTTCAGTCCGATCAATCCGTCCGATTTGTTGGTCGTTCGGGGTCGATACGGAGTTCTTCCCAAACTCCCCGCGACTCCCGGCTTCGAGGGGGTCGGCGTGATCGACAAGGCGGGGCCGGGGCTGCTGGGTAAGCTCGTTCTGGGACGTCGCGTCGCGGTTTTGAACAATCGAGGCGGGAATTGGGCGGAATACGCTGTGATCCCCGCGCGGCAGGCTGTACGCGTTCCGGACGACCTTCCCGACGAACAGATCGCGTCGTTTTTTGTGAATCCGGCGACGGTTTTGGCGCTCGTCCGGCACGAGCTCAAGGTTCCTCGCGGCGAGTGGTTGCTGCAATCCGCGGCGGGATCGGCGCTTGGGCGTATGATCATAAAATTAGGTCGGCATGACGGATTTTTGACGCTCAACGTCGTGCGTCGTCGCGGGGCGATCGACGAGCTCAAGGCGGCGGGCGCCGACGCGGTGATTTCGTCGTCGGAGGGGCCGATCGACGAGCAGGTTCGGCGAATCGTCGGGCCTTCGGGGGTGAAGTACGCGCTCGATTGCGTGGGGGGCGACGTCGGCACGGCGTTTTTCAATTCGCTCGCTCCCGGGGGACGAATGATCGTATATGGAACTTTATCGAACGAACCGATTCGCGTCGATCCGCGGTTGATGATCGCCGAGAAGCGGATCGTCGAGGGGTTTTGGCTCGGTCACTGGGCGCCTCGGTTGAGTCATGGAGCGTTGGGTATTCCGCGTGCGTTGGGTTTTTTCCGCGAGATCGCCGAGCTGATTAGGTCGGGGGTTTTGGCGACCGAAACGGGGGGCGTGTTCGCGCTCGACGACATCGTCGACGCGGTTCGACACGCCGAGGCGGTCGGTCGTCGGGGTAAAGTTTTGTTGCGAACCGGAACGAAATAGCGTGTGGAGCGAATCGATTGATCGAAATCCTGGATCAAAAACGGATCGTCTCCGATCGACTTAACTCGTTCTCAATTCGGAAGTTTTGCGGAATCGAGCGACGACCGACCGGGAAAATACGCGAGAATTTATTCGCCGCGGCTCGGTCGCCGGAGTAAAATAAGGTTATCCGAGAAATCGACGCGAAGCCGACGTATGTGCGACGGTTGTCTCGATCCTTCGCGAGGCCTCGACCTCGAAACCTTCGAGACGACTTCCGGGCGCCGCGTTCGGATCGATTCGGCGCGATGGTCGAATCGATCGGCGCGGATTTCGGTCGATTCGATGATCGCGGCGTCGTCGAATTCCGTGCGAACGATTTCGCGACGCGAAGCGACGATTCCGGCGCTCGTGAACGACGGTTGAAAGAGACATAGAGAGAAGTTTTAACCGCAAGTCCCGCCGAGATGTGAATCATTGGATCTGAAACGGGTCCACGACACAAGTTTTGATCGGCGGGCGGGGAATTGAGTGAAGAATGAGCATTTCAGAATCCACGGCGGCGCAAGATTGGCGAGCCGTCGCGTGTTTGGCGCCCGGCGGCGAGCGGTTGTTGTGCGTCGGGGGAAGTTCGGCGCAGGTTCAGGCGGCTTATCTGGGCGCGTGGGGCGAGGTGATCCGCGACGAGGACCGTCCGACCGTGCGGACGATTTCGCTCCAACGCTGGACCGGACAGCCTTGGTCGGGACAGTGGGAACACCAGAAAAATCTCCCGCTGCCCACCTCGCGCATGGGCAAAACGCCCTCGGGAGACTCCCCCGAAGTCGAGGAATGAGCGAACCGATCGAAACCGAAATCGCGGCCGAACCGATTCGTCGGACGGCCGCGACGTCGTTTCGAATTGTGACGTTATGAAAATTCGCAACGCGCCTTGGAATTTCATATTCGTTTGTTTTACAAAGCTTAGCCACAATTACACGATTGTTTTCATGTGTTTTTATGTCGATTGGTTTTGATTTCGGCGAAGTCGACCGAGCGGAGCGGGTCGTGTTCGTGTCGGCTCGCCCACACCGAGAGATTGGGAAACGCCGCGGCGATCCGGGCGGCGAGGTTCTCGACCCCGGGGCGTTCGGTCGCGTGGTGTCCCGCGGTGATCAACGCGATCCCGAGCGTCTCGCTCTCGACGGCGCGATGATAACGGGCCTCGCCCGTCAAAAGAACGTCCGCGGCCGAACGCGCAGCGTCGCCGAGAAAATCGTCCCCCGCGCCGCACGCGATCGCCACGCGTTTGATCGACCTCTCGGGAGTTCCTGTAAACATAAGCTGATTTGATTTCAGTTCTAAAGCGATTCGTTTGGCGAAATCGCCGAGAGATTCGGGCGCTTTCAATTCTCCGATCCGACCCGAAGGTCGATCGTCTCGTCGCGATTTATCGTCGGCGAGGGGATAAACGTCGATCGCGGGCTCTTCATATGAATGACTTGTGCGGACGGCTTGAACGACTTCGCCGATCCGATCCGCGGGACAGACGAACTCGAGCTTGCGTTCGCGCACGTGTTCGCGCCTTCCCTTGCGGCCGACGGTCGGATTCGTCGATTCGTCGCCGAGAAACGTGCCGACGCCCGAGGTCGAGAACGAACATTCGGAATAACCGCCGATC
This sequence comes from Planctomycetota bacterium, assembly GCA_021791715.1. GTDB lineage: Bacteria > Planctomycetota > Planctomycetia > Isosphaerales > Isosphaeraceae > JAKBCQ01. The sequence goes on from JAJYWB010000004.1 coordinate 76,753, forward strand.
GTCCCCGCCCCCGCGGCGAAAGCCGCCGCCGAAACGCGTTCAAGATCCGATCGCGGCGTGAAAACGACGATTTTGTATTTAAGAAAATCAAGCGAGTGAATATCTGTGGATGTTCGCAACGGGCCTACTTTGAGCAGACCGATCTTCTCGGCGAGGAGTTCGTTGATTCCTCCGGGAGCGTCGTCGAACGCGGTATGCGGGCTGATCACCGCGACCCCGGCGCTCGCGAGCCGCCAAACCGCCTCGGTCTCGGCGCGATCCCCCCGGAGCGTACGAGTCGCTTTGAACAAGATCGGATGATGGCTCACGATCAATTCTGCCGATCCCGCGATCGCCTCGGCCGCGGTCTCGGGCGTAACGGTTAAACAGGTCATTACTTTATGGATCGTCGCTCGCGGATCTCCCATTAAAAGACCGACGTTGTCCCAGCTTTGCGCCAGGCGTCGCGGAGCGATCGATTCCAAAAATAGATCGATATCGGCGAGAAGCGTCATCGGTTTTCAGCTCCCGAATTCAAGAACGCTAGTACATTTTGCGTCAGTTCGACGGTGCGCGGACCGGGCGCGGAAAGCGTTCGCGCCGGAGTTCGCCCGACGGGGATCGGCCCTCGGACCGAATTCGTGAGAAAAACCTCGTCGGCGCGTTCGATTCGATCGAGCGTGATGTCGGATTCGATCACGTTCATGCCGATCGCTCGCGCGCGTTCGACGACGACCGCGCGCATCACCCCCGGAACGATCGGGCCGTCGATTCCAGGGGTGACGAGCGTTTCGCCGAAAACCAGGAACAAATTCGCCCTGCTCGATTCCCAAACGCGACCGTCGTGCGACGCGATCAACGCGTCGTCGTACCCCGCGGCGATCGCTTGATCAAATATCCACTTGCGTAACCAATAGTTGATCGTTTTATGCCGCGCCAGGGGGTCGCACCACGAGATCGTCGGCTCGGCGAGCAGCAGCTTGATCGGCTTGATCGCCGCGGCGGGTAAATTCGCGTCGAGGCGAGTCGATCGCATCCAGACGACCGCCGAACGCTTTCCGTCCGAAGTCGAACCCCCCGAAAGCGTGATCCTCAGCCGAACGTCTCCCGCTTCGCCGTTCGCCGCGACGAGCGCCGCGACCGCGGCGCGATCGGGGAGCTTGGATTCGTCGAGCGGTAAATCGAGCGCTCGAGCCGAACGAATCATTCTAGCTAAATGTCTTGATAAAAGAACGGGCGAACCGTTCCAGGTGCGGAGCGTTTCAAACAATCCCAATCCATGTTCAAGCAATCGATCGTGGATCGGTAGACGGAATTCGGATTCGTCGAGGATTTCGCCCGAGCCGAAGATCATTCGGAATTCTCCTCGCGCTCCGGAGTTCGCTCCGGTGATTGAGCCGGCGTTCGCACGGGAGTTCGTTCGGGAGTTCGCTCCAACGTTCGCGCCAAATCTCGCCCCTTGGCGAGCGTTTCGTCGTATTCGGCGGCGGGGTCCGAATCCGCGACGATCCCCCCTCCCACATGATAACAGACCGAGTCGGGCTCGACGACGAGCGTGCGGATCGCGATGTTGAACGCGCTCTCCCCTCCCCTGCCGAAATAGCCGATCATCCCCGTGTAAACGCCGCGCCGGCACGGCTCGATCTCGTCGATGATCTCCATCGAACGAATTTTGGGAGCGCCCGTGATCGACCCTCCCGGAAACATCGCACGCGCCAGATCGATCGCGGTCGCGTTCGGTCGAAGCCGTCCCGCGATCGTCGCCACTAAATGATGCACGTTTGAAAATGTTTTAATGGACGTCGGGTCGACGACCCTTACCGATCCATATTCGCACACTCTTCCAAGATCGTTGCGCTCGAGATCGACGATCATCGTCAGCTCGGCTCGGTCCTTGGCGCTTTGCGCGAGTTCCTCGGCGAGCCGACGATCCGATTCGGCGTCGCCGCCGCGCGGCCTCGTCCCCTTGATCGGCCTGGTCGTCACGATTCCGCCGCTCGTCTTGTAAAACAACTCCGGGCTCGCGCTCGCGATCGCACAGCCGTCGAACGAGAGGAACGCCGAATAAGGCGCGGCGCTCGCTCGCCGCAGCCTCTCATAAAGCGCCGCGGGATCGGCGACCCTCCCCCGCAGCCGAAACCGCTGCGCCAGATTGACCTGAAAAACGTCGCCGGCGCGAATGTAATCGAGCGCGCGCTCAACCGCCTTGACGTAGGAATCTCGATCGAAGTTTGATTCGAGCGATCCGGCGAGATTCAGGTTTCGATCGCGCGACTCGTCCTTTTGATCTTCAAAAGTTAATGTTTTAGTCCACTTATTTAAACGATCGTTTGATAGTCTTGATCCTTCATGAAAGAAATCGACATGATGGAGAATCGCGCGGTCGCGCGAACGATCGACCGTCACGAACGTATCGTAAAGAGCGAACCGGAGGTCGGGAAGGTTCGTATCGCGCGGCGCCTTGCGGGGAAGCCTTTCAAGCAGCGGCGCGAGATCGTAGCCGATATATCCGATCATTCCCCCGAGAAACCGCGGATCTTCGGGGTCGGGCTGAAAGCGATCCGCGGGATCGGCCAATCGATACTCGTTCAGCAGGCTTTGAAGCGTCTCGAGCGGGTCGCCGCGCCCGCTCCGATTCGGAATCCCGGCTTCGACGCCGCGGAGCGTCCAGTCGCGTCCCGTCGCTTGTAGGATCAACCGCGGTTCGGCGGCGAACACGCTATATCGACCGTCTTCGCCGAAGCCCGGTCCGCTCTCGAGCAAAGCGGGCTCGCGCATCACGCCGATTCTTCGGACAAGCTCGTCCGGAGATAAATCGAGCTCGCGACGGATCGTTCGCGGTTGAGGTCGCGTGGTGGACAATGTTTTCTCGCGCTCTCGACTCAAAGGTTGAAATGTTCTACTGTATAGTTCTCGAAGGAATGATCGAAACGGGTCGCGGGGTCGCTATCGCGATCGATTTGATTAAACTCAAACTTCGACGATGCGCCAATCGAATCCGGAGCGGAACTTCGGCGAGATCGGCGCGTTGAATTGATAGGATCGATTGATGATTCGCTCACCGCTTGGTTTACGTATCGAGACCGATTCCGACGTGCGCGACCGAATCCGCCGCGCCGCGGAGGCCGGGGCCAAGGGGGTTCTGCTCGACGCGATCGGCGATTTATCCCCCGATAGGCTGTCCGAAACCGGTCGCCGCGAGCTTCGCCGCGCGCTCGGATCGGTCGAACTGAAACTGATCGCGCTCAACCTCCCCACGCGTCGACCGTTCGATTCTCCCGATCGACTCGACGAACGTCTGGGCCGCGCCGAACGCGCCTTCCGGCTCGCTTACGAATTGGGAACGAATCTCGTGTTGATCCGGCCGGGGGAGATCCCCGATGAAACCGAGCCCTCCGCGCCCAGGCGAGCCGCGCTCGAAACCGCGGTGCGCGATCTCGAACGCCGCGCCGATAAACATGGTATCACGTTGGCGATTGATACCGATATAGACAATCCTGCGCGTTTATGTTCTTTGCTGGCGAAATTCGATTCTCCGGTGTTGGCCGCGAGCGTCGATCCCGGCGAACTGCTTCGCGGCGGGCACGACCCCGTCCGGGCGACGAGGGATCTGGGAAAACGGCTGGCGCACGCTCACGCGAGCGATTCGGCGGGGTCGAATCGCCCCGCCAAGCTCGCCAACCCGCGCGGTTTCGGTTTCGCTCCCGGAGTCGTCGATTGGGAAGAATTGTTGGGAGCGCTCGAAGAGATCGGCTACCGAGGGTTTTTGACCGTCAGGCCCGATCCCGACGACGATCCGATCGCGCGCTTTCAGGCGTACTCGCGCCTCTTCCAGGCGTTTTAATCGCTCCCCTTGAGCCGTCGATTGTTCGCCCTTACGATGAACCTCCGTCGATTCGTCGATTTCCGCCGCTTCGACCCGGCGCCGAATCCAAAAATCGATCGGAAGTTCAGAAAACGATCCAACCGCGAGGCGATTATGGCATACGTTAAATATCTCGACGCGTCGACCGCCGACGCGTCCGTGAAACCGATCTTCGCCGCGATCGAAGCCGAACTCGGCGTCGTTCCCAACATCTTCCGCGCGATGGCGCACGCCCCCGAAATGTTCCGCACGTTTCTCGATTTTAACGCCTCTTTGGCGACGATCGTGCTCGATCCGACGCTTCGTGAACTCGCATATATGAAAGTTTCTTTGATGAACGCGTGCCATTATTGTTTCGAGCATCATCGGATCGCGGCCGAGAAGCTCGGCGTCGACCCGCGCAAGATCGACGATCTGCCTCACTCTCTCACGAGCGACGTGTACGACGAAATCGAGCTCGACGTCCTCACATTCGCCGAGAACGTGACCGACGACGGCGAAGACGATCCCGAACGGATCGAGCGGCTTCGATCGAAACTCGGCGAACGAGGGCTCGTCGAGTTGACGTTTATCGTCGCCCTGGCGAATCTCACCAATCGTTTCAACCTGGCTCTCGATATCGAGCTTCCGTAAGGATTGGAAAGTTTATTCGTATGAGTGAGTTATTGAATCCGCAACCGAACGAGATCGCGCCTCCCGTTCTTTCGCCCGACGAGCGTCGAGTGATCGGCGTTCTCGCCGAGAAATCGCAAACGACCCCCGACGTTTACCCCCTCACGGTCGCGTCGCTCGTCACGGGATGCAACCAGAAGTCGAATCGCGACCCGATCGTCGAATACGACGCCGACGACGTCGACGCGACGCTCGAATCGCTTCGGAAAAAAAACCTGGTGATCCGCGTGCAAACGGGGGGCCGGGTCGATCGCTGGAAGCATGCCTTGTATGATATGCTTAAGCTTTCCAAGGTTGAGATGGCTGTGATCGTTGAGCTTTTGCTCCGGGGCCCGCAGACCGAGGGGGAATTGCGCGGCAGGGCGAGCAGGATGGAGCCGATCGAAGATCTACAAACGCTGGAACAAATTCTTAAGCGTTTGGAATCGCGGCGAATGATCGTCTATTTATCGCCTCCCGAGCAAAAACGGGGCGTCGTTCTCACGCACGCGTTTTACCCTCCCGAGGAACTCGAGCGGATCAAGCGGTCGTTCGAGCACGCGCGGCGGGCTTCGATCGCTCATGAAATCGACGCCGAATCGGCCTCGGCGCTTTCGGCGCCGGCGTTGAACGCGGCTCGCGGACCCGCGGCGCGGGCCGAGGACGTCGAATCGCTTCGCTCCGAGGTCCGATCCATGCGTGAAGAGATGAACACGCTAAGGACAATTTTGGAAGCGACGCGAACCGAGCTCCGCGAGCTCAAATCGGCTCTGGGAGTTTGATATTGATGTCTGAGAACTTCGAAGCTTTGGGAGAATCCGAGCCCGATCCGATCGCCGCCGCCGCGCCCTCGGCCGATTCGGCGAAGCATCAGGAGCCCGATCCGATCGCCGACGCCGCGTCCTCGAAAGATTCGGCGATGTCGCCTGATCCCGCGTCCGAGTCTGCGTCGTCGCTTGATCCCGCGACCGCTCCCGATTCCGAGCCGAATCGAGAGCCCGAGCCCCAAATCGCGCCGGGCGCGGATTCTTCTCCCGACATAAATCGCGCGCACTTTCGCGTTTATTGTTTGCTCAACGACGAATCTCGCGAAACCGATTCCAGGATATCGGAACATGACGCCGAATCGATCCGTTCGACGATCGTCGCCGCGTGGCATCCCTTGATTTTGGCGCATCTCGCCGAGCCTCCGCGAATCGAGAACGTCGCGTACCCCCCCTACCCCGAACGCGACGCGATTTTTCTTGTCCCTCGAAGCCAAAAACGCGCCCTTCCCGTCGATTTCCCCGCCCAGGCCGAGCAAGCAGGCGCGACCTTGATCGACGCGACCGCCGACGCGGCCGACGCCTCCAAAGCGATCCTCGACGCGTTATCGCTTAAGGATCGGTCGATCGTTCGATCGACCGAATCGGCCGTCGCCGCCGAATTCGACGACCTGGCGCGCGATTTCCAGGCGCTCGCCGCGGCTCGCTCGTGGCTCAGCGACGCGACGATCGCGATGGGACGGATCGAACGGCTCGACGTCGAAACGTTCGGCCGCGAGGTTCTCGCCGCGGCTCGCGCGTGGGTCGAAGGCGATCGAGCCGCGGTCGAATCGGGGCTTCGCGCCTCGTTTGAAATGCTCACTCAGTCGCGTGAGCATTTGTATCCGGTCGATTCCTATATTGTCGATATTTGTTTACTCGATCCCGCGACGTCCGCGGGGGCTCTCGAATCGGTTTTGGAGGCGCGGTCGCCGTTTTCGCTGATCGCTCCGGCGCGCGCGATCGAGGTTTTGGCCGAGCGCGATCCCGCGAGTTCGGCTCGGCTCAACGAGGCGATCGACGAGGGTTGGGGCGACGTCGCGGGAGGTGCATATGAAGAAATCGACGAACCTTTCGCTCCTTTCGAGTCGATTCTTTGGCAGTTTCGCCGGGCCGGAGAGGTTTATCGAAATCATCTCGACGGCCGAACCGTCGAGACGCTGGCGCGACGAAGGTTCGCGCTTTATCCGCTTCTTCCTCAAATCGCGCGTCGCTTTCACTTTCGGTTCGGAATTCATTGGGGGCTCGACGACGGTCGTTTTCCGACCCCGCGCGATCCCAAACGGTTGTGGGAAAGCCCCGACGCGACGAGCCTCGAATCGCTCACGCGAGTTCCCCTCGCCGCCGATCGCGCCGCGACGGGCGCCGCGTTCGCGTCGACGCTCGGCAAATCGATGAAAGACGATCATATCGCCACGATTGTTCTTGTTCATTGGCCCGATCGTGTCGCGAACTGGTATAACGATTTAATAAGAATCGGTAAATATTCGTCGGTCCTCGCGCGGCTCGTCACCCTGACCGATTATTTTCACCTGACCGATCGACCTTACGAGTCGATTCGTCCGCGGCTCGACGATTACCGCGCGCCGTATCTCGCGCAGGCGTGCGCCGCGGGAGCGATCGACCCGATCGGTCGGAGGGTTCGCAAGGCGAAACTCCGAGCCCGCCTCGACGCTCTCGAATTCGTTTCGGCGGTCGCCTCGGCGCTTTCGGCGCCCCGCGCCGAGCTCGAAGAATCCGACCCCGATCCGCAAACGATTGAAGATCGACTCGAATCGGGAGATCTTGATTTTGCCGAGAAGGCTCTCGATCGCCAGGAATCTCCCCGCGCGCGGGCGCTGGCGCGCGCGATCGTCGGCTTTTCCGAATCGGGCCGGCCGGGTTATCTTGTGATCAATCCCTCGTGCGTCGCCCGCCGCGCCCCGGTTCTTCTTGCCGACGCCGAGATCGACCTTCGACCCGAGCCGCCGCTCCGCGCCGCGCAGTTTACCGAGGAGGGGGTTCGCGGGATCGTCGATCTTCCCGCGTTCGGCTTCTCCTGGGTTCCCCGCGGGAACGAATCGAACGAAACCGGCGAATTCAAAAACCCGCTCGTCGTGCATAAACATGCGCTCAGCAACGAATTTATCGAGGTCGAGATCGATTCCGCGACGGGGGGGTTACGGAGCGTGAAGGCGCCCGGCGAGCCCTCGGCGCGTGCGGCGCAGCGGCTTGTGATCAAGGGGATCGAGCCCGGCGAAGAACGTTCCGGCGCGATCGCGATGCGCGCCGATACGATCGAGATCGATTACGCCGGCCCGGCGCTCGCTCAGTCGACCTCCAAAGGGACGATCGTCGATACTTCGAACGGTGGAACGCTTGCTCGGTTCGAACAACGCGTTCGGCTTTGGGCCGGCAGGCCGATCCTCGATCTGAATATACGAATCCAAGAACTTGATCACGATCTGATTCGGCGATTCGCCGAGGGGGATCCGTGGAAGATCGCCTTGTGCTCCAGGTGGGCGTGGCCCGATTCCGCGGCGACTTTGCGCCGATCGGGTCATTTGTGTCTTGAAACGACGAAAGCCGAGCGTCCCGAGACAGCCGACATCATCGAGATATCCACGCGCAGGAGGAGCCTTGCGATTTGCAACGGCGGCCTGGCGCATCACGAGCGGCACGGCGACCGGATGCTCGACACGCTATTAATCGCGGGGCGAGAGACTTCGCGTTCGTTTGATTTCGCGATCGCTCTCGACGGCGAGCACGCGTTTCACGCGGCTCTTGATATGTACACTCCGGTATACGTAATTCCGACATCGGCGGGACGACCGCGTTCGGGATCTTCGGGCTGGTTGTTTCAGGTCGAGGCGAAGGGGGTCGCGGTTTTACGTGTCGGCTCGTCGGATCCATCGGGGGACGGTCGCGGCTGGGGAGTTTTCCTCGATTTGATCGAGACTTCGGGTCGACCGACGCGGAGCCGGATTCGCTTTTATCGCGATCCGATCTGGGCTCGGCAGGTCGATTATCGGAACGAGACGATCGTCGATCTGACGCGCGACGGCGACGCGATTCTTGTCGATCTCACGCCTCACGAGGCTGCGCGGATCGACGTCACGCTTGGATGAGATAGGGAACGAACATGGCAGTATTCACCGATCTTGATAGACGTGTTTGCGAACCCCCTTTCGACAAAGCCGGCTACGACGCGCGAAGGCCGGTTTGCGACGACGTCGCCTCAAAGATGCCGATCGTTCACGTGACGGGATATAAACGATTATTCAAGTATATTTTTATCAATGATCCACACGAGATTCCGCCGACGGATGGATCTCATTCTTTATCGTCCGGGACGCGAAAGGCCGAAGACTTACTCGGTTTCAAGCGGTCGGTATATTTCTATGCGGGGCGAGCGCATCGGAAATTCGGCAATGTGGCGCTGGCTTTTTTTGCGTGTTGTGAGGAGAATCATACTGGTTCGGCGACGCCATTCGATTCGGGAGGTTTGGTCCATCCCAGGCGATTTATCAAGTTGAAGCTTGATTCCGATGACGAAAGCCGGCTTGTCCAATATGGCAAAGAGTCCGTGCTATCTTTGAGTGAGTGGCGCACAGTTTTTGGCAAGATCCTCGCAGCCTATTTCGACAACGTGATTGATTATTGGAAGGGCAAGCCGAATCCTCACGATCCCGAGGGGCTTTACGAGTTGAACGACGAGTGGCGAGCCTGGACCTTTGAAGTCCGATTTTACGAAGGACAATCGATCTTCGACCGAGCAGCCTGGTGTACGGATGAACCGTTGTGGAATAGATTGCGTCGGGATCATGATGGACAGGAGACGAAACCTCCAGGAGATCCCCCGACCGCGCTCGATCGATTTATGGAAGGTCCGGGCTTGATCATAGCGCCTGGTTCAGCGACATTTTGCGACGAAGTCGAGCGTTGGGTGAGGAAAGAAGTAGGATTATGAAATGTATCGAAATGAATGATTTGGAAATCGTCGGTATGAACGGCGCTCCGCTCGTCGAGTGCGGTCGATCGTTGCCCGTTGCGCGGCGTAAATCCGACGGTTTTCATTGCGTACTCCAAATTCCAAAAGACGACGAGCCGATCTCTTTTGAAACTCCGGAGGAAGCTGAATCATACGCCGCGACGGGTAGATGGACGAAAATTCAAGGAACGATTCAAATTCCGCGGTCGTGTTTCTCCGGGGACTCGGCGGGGTTTACACATCAACCTATGATGATCTTCGCCGATGATAAGTTGCTTGATCAGGCCGATCGTCTTCCTCGTCCGGGTTCGTTCAATGGAGAACGTCTCGTCTGGCGACGTCTGGATGGTTACGACGAATCGATTCATGCGGCGTGCTGTTCCGAGGAAACGTCCGCGCGATTGCTCGACGAATGGTCGCAATTGCTCATGAAAAGATTTAACGCCTGGTATTATTATCATCGCGATCAAGATTATCTCAAGCGTCTCGCCGATTTCGCGCTCTGCGCCGCGATATCGCGAGGGCTCCGATGGAAAGCCTACCTCCGGTTCGCTTTGGTACAAGAACCTGAAAAGATCCGTCGAACGTTCGACGCATTCACCCTACGCGAGTTTCCTGATGCATCGTGGGAGAGATATAAAGAAGAGATCAAAGATCTCAATGATTTTCTGAATAATAGAACACCTTTTGAGCATTTAAGTGTCGAAAAATCGGATGATACATCCACCGAATCGAAACTTCGAGGGATTGCCCGCGTCGCTCCCGACGACGCACCGACGAAAGCGGTAGCGTGATGATGGATACTCCTCAAATCTTTACGTTTTACAGTTTTAAAGGCGGCGTCGGTCGGAGCATGGCGCTGATCAATGTCGCGTACTCGCTGGCGTCCAAGGGACGAAACGTCTTGATCTTGGATATGGATTTGGAGGCTCCGGGGCTGAGCGGTTTTTTGCGTAGGAATCATGAAATCGGAGAGCCCGCTCGTTTCGACATGGTCGATTTGATTCGATTCGCTGCGGAATTAAGCGGTTCAATGAATCAGGCTTCCAGCGAAATCACCGCGATTTCTCTGCCTTCGCTCTCGGATATCGTCGTTTCTTTTCAACCCGATAGGAGAACCCCGGTGAAGGATGAATATATTGCGCCGGGACGTCTCGACGTGATTCCTATCGATGAAGATCGCGATTATTATTCACGATTGAATCAGTTGGCGATCGGACATTTCGATCGGAATCGTCTGATACGGGTTGGAAACACCATTCGTCGTTGGATTAAGGACCTCGGCTTCCCGATCGAAACGCCCGAATATTACGGGCCGACGGCGAAACGATCGGTAAAGTACGATTTTGTATTCATCGATAGTCGCACGGGGGTCACCGAGGCCGGCGGTCTTTGCATCGGTCCGATATCGGATCGGCTCGTCGTATTCTGTTCGCTCAACGATCAGAACGTAGAAGGCACACGAGGGTTTTTAGAAGAAATCGGAGTAATTCCTCCGCGGAGCCATTCGAATTCGATAGTAAATGAGCATGAAAATCCGATACCGAAAAGGATTGATACCAAGCCGACGATGATCGTAGCAAGCCCAGTCCCGATCGGCGAGATTGAATTCAAAAGAGCGCGATTGAAGATTCTTGAATCGGCGATCGGTCATGTCGACTCGGTCCTCACGTATCATCCGAGAATGAGTCTGATGGAATCGATTTTCACGCGGGATTTCCCAGAAGAGTATCTTTGCAACGAATACGAAAAGCTGACAAAGTGTATTTTGGATAGAGTCGAGTCGGATATAGACTACGTGTCGAAAATGATGCATCAAAGCGGATTATCGCCCGAGATGTCAGAGAAATTCAGAACATTTCTTACCTCATTTTCGCCGGAATCTGTTAAATTGCATATTAATGAATCAGACGAACAAATGGTATTTGATATTATTGCCTTCTTCTTATATAAGAATAGAACAATAATTAATAATGATATTGATTATTTATTGTATGATATTATGTTGCAGAAAATGAACGTCAAAATTCCTCCCGGAATCCAAGTCTCTACGCAGAGAGACTTCGATCCGATATTGGAAAGGGCGGAGAATCTCTCTCGATGGAGTTTGAGTACTGAAGATGCAGGTTTACATAATAGTCGATACGAAACCGCATTAAAATTAATTCAATCGAGATTGGATAAAACACCTCCTGGAGAAGGATATTTCCGAGTTTTGATCCATCGAGCTAAGATCTACATGGATCATCGACAATACGATCGAGCGATCTCAGACTGCACAAAAATTATAGATTCGATGAACATACCTTCCGATCTGAGATCAAAAGCTTTCTTCTCCAGAGGTAAGGCGCATTTCATGCTGGGGAAAAATGCCGAAGCGATTCTCGATTTCCAGAAATCAAGTCATTTTAATCCTAATGATAAAAAATCTCTTTTGTTTTTAATTATAGCATATTTGTTATGCGGTAAAGATCGACAAGCTGAAACGAATTTCGACCTGTTTTTACGAGTAGCGAAGCCTAACGATATTGAAGAACTGAAGTTTGAACTGAATGTTCTAAATCAAAGAAATCCTAATTATGATGATAAGATTAAAGGGATGCTGGTTAAAATTGATCAATGGAAACCTTCCGAGGATCGGCCTCTGGTCAGATAGCGTAATCTCCTCAGAATCCAGACACCCGGGAATTGGCATATTCTGATATCATCATGATCGCAAAATTCTCAAGTTCACGACGATTTCGATAAGGAATCGTCTTCGTTATCGTATCGGTTTGTGATGACAGGCTCGAGAGGCTCTGTCGGTCAAGTTTCACGTGGCGGTGATCTCCCAATAAAAGCCGACGATGAATACCGTTCCGAGCGACGACCATTATGTTCAATACGTTCACCGAATTGCATACATAGGCAGACATTCCCTCGGCTTTCGCGCTGATTGGTTCCGCGTCATCCATGTAATTCGCCCTCTGCACGGTACACCCCGTAATCGGGGAGGGTTTGTTTCGTTTTGTAATCAGAATCTGGATAATTCAGCCGACTGATTTTGCAATTTTACCAAAAATTGTCTTGCATACACATCCTGTATATCGTAGAATCCCCTCCAGAGATGCGTAAGGCGGGCGATAATCGCACGATCGATTCATTACGCTCGGCCTAAAAGCAAACAACAGGCGTCAGAAATTGACAATACGCGGCAAAACTGAACCTTAACGAAAGATCGAGCACCATGAACAACACCCAAGCCCTCCCGAGAACCGATCCGAACAATCCCGACCCCGATTCATTACCGATCGCTCGCGTGATCGAAGGGGTCGACAAGCTCGACGATTGGCTTGAGCATCGCGAGATCGTCGTTGAAGAATTGTGTCCCGTCGGGGCGATCGAAACCATGTACGCGCAGCGTGCCGCGATCTATTTGTGGCGGCTCGATCGCGTGATCGGGTATGAGGACGCGGCGAAGATCGGCGAAATCGAAGCAGGATCGGTGAAAAAGCGTGAGGATTCGCCGCAATCCCGATCGAATCGCGATTCGCCCGATCGGTCAAAGCTTCAAACGATCATCAAGTATGAGGCGCATCTCCACCGTTGTTTGGCAGGCACAATGGCGGAATTGCGTCGGTTGCAAAAGGATCGCCGGCAAGGATTGCGCTTCGTGAATCCGGAAGGGCGAGGCGCCGACCGAGCCGGCGTTTGTCAAAATGTATTGATTGAAAAAGGCTCACCAGGAGGTTCGCCCTCCCACAAGAGTTCGCCGATGCAAAAGTTGTCGCCGACGCAAACTGAGTCGCCGACGCGATTGGATTCGAGCGCGGCGGATCAAAAGAATCGAAAAGACGGCTCACCAGGAGGTTCGCCCTCCCAGACCGGTTCGCCGTCACAAAAGTGTTCGCCCAAACGGACGAGCACGGGCGCTGAAATGTCGATCGCGGGAGGGCGAGGCGCCGACCGAGCCGGCGTTTGTCAACATCAACAAATAAAAGACGGCTCACCAGGAGTTTCGCCCTCCCACAAGAGTTCGCCGATGCAAACGGCGTCGCCGATGGGATTGGATTCGACCGCGGCGGATCAAAAGAATCGAAAAGACGGCTCACCAGGAGGTTCGCCCTCCCAGACCGGTTCGCCCTCCCACAAGAGTTCGCCCTTACGCCAGATGACCGGCGCTGAATCGTTGATTCCGGGAGGGCGAGGCGCCGACCGAGCCGGCGTATATCAAAATCAAGAAGAAGAAGACGGCTCACACGGAGGATCGCCCTCCCACAAGAGTTCGCCGATGCAAACGGAGTCGCCGATGCAAACTGAGTCGCCGACGCAAGCTGAGTCGCCGACGCGATTGGATTCGAGCGCGGCGGATCAAAAGAATCGAAAAGACGGCTCACCAGGAGGTTCGCCCTCCCAGACCGGTTCGCCATCACAAAAGTGTTCGCCCAAACGGACGAGCACGGGCGCTGAAATGTCGATCGCGGGAGGGCGAGGCGCCGACCGAGCCGGCGTATATCAAAATCAAGAAGAAGAAGACGGCTCACACGGAGGGTCGACCTCCCACAAGAGTTCGCCGATGCAAATGGAGTCGCCGATGCGATTGGACTCGAGCGCGGCGGATCAAAAGAATCGAAAAGCCGGCTCACCAGGAGGTTCGCCCTCCCAGACCGGTTCGCCCTCCCACAAGAGTTCGCCCAAACGGACGAGCACGGGCGCTGAAATGTCGATCGCGGGAGGGCGAGGCGCCGACCGAGCCGGCGTTTGTCAACATCAACAAATAAAAGACGGCTCACCAGGAGTTTCGCCCTCCCAGGCCGGTTCGCCCGTCCAGCAGAGGTCGACGTTGCAAATGGAGTCGCCGATGCGAACACGATCGGGAAAACACAGGAATTCGGCCACCCGGAAGCACGTTTCGTCGCAACACGATGCGCCGATTCCAAAAACGCCGCCGCTCCTCGCGTCAATCACCAATCGTCGTCGACTCGAAGAATACACCCTCGGCGAAATCTTCGAACCGAGGTCAATATCCTCAACGCTCAACTTTGCGATGATTCCAAGCAAATGAAGATCGCTTAAACCGATTATCGCCGATTAAACGCGACAAACCCCGGCGAGCGAGAGTTTGATCCGGGACGCTCTTTGACAATTCGGTTTCGGTACAGGAGGTATCATCCCCCGACGGTCTCGCGTCCGTCCCGGTTCGTCGTACGTCTTAAAAACGTGAATATACGCTTTTAGGAAATACGCCGAACCGGGCGACGCGGAATCGTGATGATATTTTGCGATGAGCCCGCGCCTCTCAAAAATCGGGCGGCACTCAACCCGCGCCTCTCAAAAATCGGGCGGATCTCAATCCGCGCCTTTCATAAGATCGAGCGGCTCTCAACCCGCTCCGGTCTCAATCCGCGTTCCTTTCGGTCGTTCTTGCGGATTTTCCATCGAAAGCCGATCGCTAAAAGGCGATTCGCCAGGCGATTGACCCGAGATGCGCCGATCGTCGATAATATCAGACGGTTGTCTAGGAAATATCGTTTCGGGTGGGAAGCGGGGGATCGACCGATGAGACGAGCGTTTCGCGGATTCGTTATCGGGTTTTTCGGCTTTGTGGGATTCGTCCTCGTTGGATCGACCGATTTGAAGGCTCAAGCGGTTGAAGACGGCGTTTCGGCGGCGCTTAAGGATCGTGTCGGGTCGCTTGTCGATCGGCTTGATTCGAAAATCGCCAAGGAACGCGACGACGCCGAGAAGTCGCTGATCGAGCTTGGGCCGAGGATTCTGCCGCTTTTGCCCGAGTCGACGCGATCGGCTGAGCGCGATCAAAGGCTCGAGCGGATTCGGTCGACGCTTCGCGAATCGAACGAGACGGCGAGTTTGGCCGCGGCCAAAGTGACGATCGTAAGAAAAGGGATCCGTTTATCGGAAGTGATTCGCGAGCTTCAGAAACAGTCGAACAATACGATCACCGACCTACGCGAACAGATGGGCGAGGAGGCGACGAATCCGTCGGTTGATCTGGATATCAAAGAGACGCCGTTTTTGGAGGCGCTCGATCGCGTCGCCGAGATCGCCAAGGTTTCGTTCAACTTTCATACCGGCGACGGATCGATCGGGTTGACGGGCGCCGCTCCGGTGAAAAGTAAGTTCACGGCTTATAGCGGGCCGTTTCGTGTCGTTCTTAATCAATTCACGTCGATGCGCGATTATGTGACGGATACAAGTTCGTCGAACGCGGTTTTCGAGGTCGTTTGGGAGCCGAGAATTCGACCGATGTTGATGAGGTTGAAGGGAGAGGACGTTAAGGTTTTGGACGATACGGGTAAGGCGGTTGAGGCGAGGATCATGAAGGAATCGGACGAGACGGTTCTTCGTCCCGAGAATCCCGCGGCCGAGGTGAATATCGCTTTAAATCTCCCCGATCGATCGGCGAAGACGCTGAAATCGATGCGAGTGAAAACCGAGGTGACGATTCCCGCGGCGCTCAAGACGTTTCGATTCGACGATCTGACGGCACGGAAGGTGAAGCATAAACAGGGTGATATCGAGGTGATTCTGGAATCGACCGAGGTCGACGAGCAGGTTTGGAAGATCGGCGTGACGGTCGTTTTTCCGGGCGAGGGACCCGCGTTCGAGAGTTATCGGCAGGGGTTGTTCAACAACCGGATCTGGTTGCAAAAGCCCGACGGATCAAAGTTTGAGCACAACGGAGGATTTAACAACACCGCGTCCGACGGCGGCAGGCTCGGCTTCGAGTATCTGTTCGTCGAGGCGCCGGGGAAACCCTCGGATTACACGCTCGTTTACGAAACGCCGAGCAAGGTGCTGACGATTCCCCTCGAATTCGAGTTCAAGGACGTGACGCTGCCTTGATTTTTAAGATATTATGATGCGAGCGACTGAGAACATCATTGATTAAGGCTAAGAGTTTCGAACGGCGCGGCGGGTGCGGCGGTATTGCGCGGCGTCGACGCCGAGCTTGGCGATTTTGCGTGTGAGGCCGAGCCTCGACATGCCGCTGTGTTTGGCGCAGCGGGCGATGTTGCCGCGGTATTTTTCGAGCAGTTTTTCGAAATAATCGCGTTCGACTCGTTCGATGAGTTCGGCGGTGATCTCGGTGAGTTTGCGATCGATATCGATCAAAGGGATTTCGGCGCGGCGGTTGGTGAGTTTGGGAACGACGGTCGGCGGGAGCGAATCGCGATTGAGGACCGCGGTTTGAGACATCGCCGCGGCGGATTTGATCGCGTTTTCGAGCTCTCGGACGTTGCCTGGCCAGGGGTGAGCGAGTAGGTCGCGCATCGCCTCGGGGTCGATTTCGCGCGCGAACCGGCCCGCGGGATCGGCGTGGAGCTTCAAAAAATGCATCGCCAAAAGCGGGATATCCTCGACCCGTTCGCGGAGCGGGGGAAGATCGACGCGAATCACGTTGATACGATGATACAGATCGGCGCGGAATCGGCCGTTGCGAACCTCGTCCTCGAGCCGTTTGTTCGTCGCGGCGATAATTCGAATATCCACATGAACAGGATCGTTACCGCCGACACGAGTGAACGATCGGTTTTGTAAAACGCGGAGGAGTTTGGCCTGGAGGTTGAGCGAAACCTCGCCGATTTCGTCGAGGAAGATCGTTCCGCCGTGCGCGAGTTCGAAGCGGCCGATTTTGCGGCGTTCGGCGCCGGTGAAGGCGCCTTTTTCGTGGCCGAACATTTCGCTTTCGAGCAACGATTCGGCGGGCGCGGCGCAGTTGAGCGCGACGAGGGGGCGATCGCGTCGGTTGCTGGTTTCGTGGAGCGCGCGGGCTGCGAGTTCCTTGCCGGTTCCGGTTTCTCCGTGGATCAGAACGGTTGAACCGAGGGGTCCGACCTGTTCGATCAGGTCGAAGACGCGGCGCATTTTTGGGCTTTTGGAGACGAGGTTGTAGAAGCTATCGTTCGAGCGGATGCGGCGTCGCAACGTTTCCATCTCGTCCGAGAGGAGTCTGCGATCGAGAACGCGTGAGACGACGACGCGGAGCTGATCGATATCGAACGGTTTGGTGAGGAAATCGTCGGCGCCGGCTCGCATTGCGTCGACGGCGACTTGTATGTCTCCGTGTCCGGTCAATACGATCACGCCGAGCGGGATCTTCTCGGTTCGGAGGGTTTGCAAGAGTTCGATCCCGTTCATCCCCGGCATTTTGATGTCGGTGATCAAGAGTCCGAACGGTTCGGTACGTAACGCGGCGATCGCCGACAGCCCGTCGTCCCTGGTTTCGACCTCGTACCCGTCGCGCTCCAAAATGAACTTGATATGTTCGCTTAAAAGCGGCATGTCGTCGGCGACGAGGATGCGTCTTTTCATCGGTTCCTCCTTGGATGCGATCTTGGGCCGATCCTTGGTTCGCCGCGGGATCGACCGACGCTTTCGCGTCGTCGGCCGATCGTTGGTGATTCGCGGTCGATTTCGATTGTTCGTGTCGTTCGTCGATTTTGATCGCTCGCCTCAGGAACTTTCAGGGTTCGGCGGACTTCGAGCCGATCGAGTTCATCCGGGAATGAGTCGGCAGGGATTTGCCGGCTCAAAGGGAACGCGTTCAAGCCGGTTTGTTTCAGCCGGCTGATTGAAAGCGCGCCTTAGCCGGTCTGGTTCGACCGGCTGATTATGAAGTTCTCATTTCGACCGCGGTTTTTCAAGCGGAGAGCTCGCCGAGGTCGGTTTTTTCGGCTCGACGGGTTTGTGTTTAATGATCCCTTTGTTTGTTAGAGCGTCGATGTTGACGGGAGCGATGAACGGCATCGCGGTTTTTCGTCGACCTCCCTGAAGCGTCACCTCGATCGGCTTGATGTGTCTGGGATCGATCGAATAAACCTTTCGCACTTCGTTGGCGGCGCCCTCGTGGAGGATCGTTTCGAGTTGGATATCCGACGCGGGGTTCTTTTTCGCGTCGTTGACGACGATATCGATCCGGATCGTATAAACGCCGTCGAATCCGCGTGGGCAAACGTAAACTTCCTCGGGATGTTTGCCGTAGCCGTTTTTGATCATGGCGCCGCCGAAGACGGTGCGAGGGGTCATGTAGCAAGCGGTGGCGCCCAACGGCTCGTCGATCAGAAGATCGAGATCGGCGTATCCTTTCCAGGTCAACCGGACGACGAGATCGCGAATCAGCGATTCTTTGAGACGATCGAGCAGAACGTTCGCCTCTTTCTCGTCGTGCTGAACTTTGAGGTTTTCGGCGAGTTCCTCGACGGCTGTACGGGCGCGTTTGCGCACTTCGTCGTCGATTCCCATCCATCCGAGCGAGAGCAAACGATCGACGTTCCACGCCATGAAATCGGCGTCGCGCCTTCGCTTTGCGAGTTCGATACCCATCAACAACGGCTCGCCTCGATGAGGTACTTTATCGGCGACTTTTTTGATGATCTCCGAGATCGCGACCTCTCGGCCGGGAGGGCCCGCGAGATCGCCGTAATTCCGCAACATCAATAAATCCACGACGCTCAACATCGCGTTGGGATCTTCGCGCCTGAGCGATAAATCCGCGGCCCAATCGAGCGATTCCTTCACCTCGCTCCGCGGCCCCTGATTGAATTCAATCGCCACCGCGAGTTGCTCGTACATCCAGGGCTCGGCGAATTTTCCATGAAAAGTTAGGTATGCTTTGATAATTCCTTCGATTTCGGCGTATTCGGCGGTCGGTTTTTTTTCACCGTTTTTTTTCGCCTCTTCGATCGCTCGGCGCCAATCCGAGAGGGTTTCGAGGAGCATGCGGGGCGAATCTTTATGAGTTCGGTAGTATTCGCTCCATCTTGTGAAGGCGTCGCGCGCCGTACGCGTGGGGGTACGAACCGCGGATTTGAGCGATTCAAACGGGACGACCTTGATCGATTTAGCCGCGGGGGTGGGAACGGGCTTTTTCAAGAAATTTGAGCGTGAAGATGTGGGAGGGGAAACGAGTTTGGGACCGGGCGCGGGTTGCGCGCCTCGGTCCCCGGGGGATTTTGACGATTTCTCTTCAGAACGGAGGCCGTTCAGAAGTTGTTTTTTTTTACCGAGTAGGCCGATTGGGGATCGACGGCGCCCGAGTTGGAGTCGGAATCGGACGGTGGGATCGACATCATACCCATGCCGCCGCCCATCATACCGCCGCCCATACCGCCTCCCATCATACCGCCTCCCATCATACCGCCGCCCATACCGCCCATACCACCGCCCATCATACCGCCGCCGCCCATACCACCGCCCATACCGCCGCCGCCGCCGCCCATCAGCAACGACAGGGGAATGATCGACAGGTCGGCGACGGGATAAACGCGGATTTCGGTCGGGGTGTCTTCCGAGTTTTCATATGTGATCGTGAGCAGGCCGTCTTTCACGGTGTAAACAAGCCCAAGCTGCTTAAGCAACAACTTGAGCGTCGTCTTCAGGGGAACGCCTTCGAGATTGAGAGTCACCGTCGAAGCCATCGTTTTATCGGCTTCGTTAAGCCCGATCGGATCGACATAAATGGGGATGCCGTTGTCGTTGGGGCCTTTGGTGGCGTTCTTAACGTATTCGAGCACCTCTTCGAGCGGGGTGTCGTTGGGGAACGGCATCGAAACGGGCTCTTTCAGCTTGTCGAGGATCGACTGCGTTTTGGGATCGCGATAAAGCAGGTCGACCGCGGCGCCGTACTTTTTCACGCGTTTTTCGGAGATCACGCGGAATTTATCGGCGGGGGGATATTCGATCGTGATCGTATCGGGGAAAGGAACCGCGGCGCGATCGACGTCGATCAAAGTCGCCATGAATCGGAATTCTTTCACCTCTTCAAACGCCATCGTTTGCGCCAGGAACATCTCGCCCTGAGAGACGAACACCCCGGCGCGGGGCGCGAGCGAAAACGGTTCGAGCGCGCGAGCGTTCTGAGCTTGAAGACGCGCCTGATAGAACGGATCGATCGCCGCGGCGATATCGCCCAGGCCGCCGTTCAACAAGACGTTAAACTGACCCTGATACATGAGCGCGTCGAATTGCGTCATCAACGTGCCCACGGTTTGTTGGTTGAGCATCATCCGGTCGAATTCCTCGACGCGACGTTGAGAGTCGGCGGCGAGTCGCATATCCTCCAGCCTGTCGGCGTCGATCCGTTCCTCCTCGCGGAGAGCGAAGGCGTATTGATTCTCGACCTCGCGCAAGAGCGAAGAGCGAACCGATTCGGGAACCTGAGTCGACGATTGAACCAACATGCGAGCCAGCCGCAAGGCGCCCAAGGCGGCCTCGGGGTTACGCTCGCGCTCCATCATCTCGCGCGCTCGTCCCATGCGGTTGTGAACATCGTTGGTGAGCTGTTGAACCGACACCTGTTCCAGTCTCTGCGCTTCCTCGATCGTCGCGAGAGGTTTGGGCGCCTCACCCGCGGGTTTGGCGTCGTCTGCGGGTTTGGCCGCGGCGTCGTCTGCGGGTTTGGCGGCGGCGTCGTCTGCGGGTTTGGCCGCGGCGTCGTCTGCGGGTTTGGCGGCGGCGTCGTCGGGTTGTGCGTTGTCTTTACCCGCGGCCTGGAACGCGACGCGTTCGAGAGGGTCTCGCAACGCAGCGAGTTCACGTTTCGCTTCGGTATTGGCGGGATCTCGCTTGAGCGCCGATTGATAGAACCGCTTCGCCTCTTCGACCCGCCCCTGGCTCTTCGCCTGACGCGCCAGCCGCACCAGTTGATTCGGAACCGACTCGGGTTCGGCGGAACGCGCCAACGCCCCCGAAACGAGCAAAGCCCCGCCAAGCGATAACGCCCCGGGGATCCTCCACATCCGCGCGAATCGAATCATGATCGATAATCTCCGAAGAAGGGGCGACCGGCTCGAAGACCGGATCGTGCGCGAGAATTTGGCTCAGAACGTATTTTACGGCCCACACCCGTGATCAAACAAGCCCCCTCGATGTCAATTCCCAATCCATCAAGGTCGCCGAAGGCTCGCCGTTTGCGGTGCGATCTCCCGGCATGGCGTTGGAACGCGTGAACGACGATCGAACTCCGCTCGGATTCATTATGACACACGATCCGAACGCCCGCAAAACGGAAGCGATCGGCCCTCGCCTCGATCGGGAACTTCGACTTTTCCCTCGTCTTCCTCGAATCCGTTCCCCGAAACCGGAAGCGATCGGACTCGGCTCGTTCACTAAATGATCCCGCTTGATCCGTGATCAAGTTCGATGTGACGGTGCGAAACACGCCCGATTGTTTCGCCGATCGCCACGGGTTCCTCGATCGATACCACATGAAGATGCCGGGGCGAAACACACACCAAGAATCGAGACTTCGCTTTGACATCACCAAAGCCCCGTTCTATTCCATTTAGCGGGAGAGGTTCGACGAACGCGATCATCGAGGGAAATGATCCCACGTCCGCGGGAGCACGCAACCTCTAATGTTTCCGCGAGGCGTCGTCCATGCCCGACCATGATCAGACGTCGGTCACCGACCAAAAATTCGATTTATCCGACCCGGAAGTCAATATTTTGATTCACGAACGTCGAACTTGCCAAGATCGACGCCATGACGACCTCGATCATGACGAATCCGGAGCGACCTCGGCCGAGATCGCCGGCGAGCGTCGAACCAAAAAAGATCGACGTAAACGTATCGATCCCACCACATTCGAAAAGCAATACAGCGACGAGGAAATGGAATTCATGACCGCGATGCAACGCTACAAAGTGCAATCGGGAAAGCCTTTCCCGAGTCACGGCGAAGTGCTTAAAGTCGCGAGCAAACTCGGCTATCGTAAACTTGTCGAAGACGACGAGTCGCAATCGATCGATAACGAAAACGATGGATCGACGCGATCGACTCCGCCGACCGATCCTGCGAGCGAACCCTCCGATCCTTCCAAAAATGATTAAATCCAAAGAGAAAGACCCGGTCGCGGCGAAAGCGCGAGCCGGGTCCGATGTTCGCTCAGGCGTGAATCGCCCGATTTTTGGATCCCTTAGCCGGAAATGAGGGATGAACGATTGCGAAAACGAGGTCGATCGGCCGAGATCTTGAGGAGTTATCGTACTTGGCCCGTCGAGGCCAAATCGGTCGGGCCTTGGAGGAATGTCGCCCAAGCTTCAAGAGCTTGACCCGTCATCCGCAAGGCGATCGCGAAGCGCGTCGTCGTCGTCGGTCGAACCGACGCCGGTTCCGACTTGATCTCGCTCGTCGCGACCTCAGCCTCGGCAGGACGTTCGACCTCGACCGCGGGCGAAACCCGCTCGGCGACGGTAACCTCAACGGCGGTCGCGGCCTCTTCAACCGGCGCCGCGGCATCGACGTGTGCAACCGTCTCGACCTTCGCGACCGTCTCGACCTTGGCGACCTTCTCGGCTTTCACAACCGTCTCGGTCTTTGCGATCGTTTTGGCCTTGGCGATCGTCTCGGCCTTCGCGACCGTCTCGGTCCCGTTGATCGGTCCGAAGCCCCCCTCCTCCGCTCGATACAATTCACAAGTGAGACCAGGATATAAAGCGTAGTCGATCTCGAACGGCTCGATCGCCTTTTCGTCGACGACCTGCTCGGTGGAGTTCGCCCGATCGACGTTCGCGACGGGCTCGGGTTTCGTTGTTGACGCGACCAAAGAGTCGTTGTTCGCCGGACTCGAAACCTTCGCTTCGGTCTTTTGCGAATCGACCGTTTCGCCGGTCGAGCTCGATTCGATCCGTCCCAAAGCGGTCGCGGCGTCGAAACAGAAGCGACGTTCCATCTCGTCGATGACGCTTACGAAAGCGGCGTCGATTTTCGATAAAACGGCGTCGGACGCGGCCGAATCGTTCGCTTTTGCGACCTTCTCGGTCGTTTCGCACAACTCCTCTTCGATGATCGTGATCGGCCCGATTTTGATTTCGGTCGTTTTCGCCGCGGTCGAATTCGGATGATCGACGATCGTCGCCGGGTCGCTCGTATGCGTGACGATTCGTCCTCGGTTGCAATCCAGACAGTTTTTGATCACGCACATCTTGGAGAAGTCGTGATCGGCGATCGGTTCGTCGATCGTGCTCGTGAAGACGTCGGCGACTTTTTCGGTTTTTTCTTCGATCGGATCGGCCAGGAAGGCCTCGGCGTCGTCGGGCATCGCTCGATCCGCACCAGCCCTCAAACTCGCGCAATACGAAACTCCCTTCTCCCACGCATGTTGCAGATCCTGACGCGTCGGCAGCTCCCAGCCCAACGCCGAGACCAGACCCACCAAGATGATTCTCAACGCCATCGGCGGCTCTCCCAAAGTTGGCGATTCCTCGGTTATCAATTCGATCCCTCGACACGCCGGCCCCAATCTCACGGAAGCTCGAATCGGGGTGTTCGTCCTGATGTTAAACATTATCGGCGGGGTAGTATGCGTGCTTTAGCGATGCTGGGATAAACACCAAAAATGAATCGATAATGCGGATCGGTTGTTTCGGGTGAGCTTTTTTGATGTTGGATGGGAGGGATTTGTGCGGCTAATCGCTTTTCGGCCTCCGGCGTTGCCGGTTGGGCGAAAAAACGTAGGATGGCGGGCCGTGACGATTGAACGCGTGGCGTGGACGATGAGCGGGAGAACGGGCCGATGGGCAAGCGGGTTTTGGTGACGGGAGCGGGCGGATTCATCGGCAGTCATCTGGTCGAACGGCTTGTCGCCGACGGTCACGACGTTCGCGCGTTCGTGCGATATAACGGTCGCGGAGATCTCGGCTTTTTAGACGCGCTCGATCGCGACGTGCGGAATTCGATCGAAGTCCATCGCGGCGACCTGAAAGATCCCTCCGCGGTTCAATCCGCGATCGATCGTCGCGACTGGGTTTTTCATTTAGGCGCGTTGATCGCGATACCCTATTCATATCAAAATCCGCTCGACGTGATGCAAACGAACACGATCGGCACGGCGCATGTTTTGGAGGCGTGTCGGCGGTCGAATACGCTTGATCGCGTGATTTTGACATCGACATCGGAGGTTTACGGGACGGCTCGGCGGGTTCCGATCGACGAATCGCACCCGCTTTGCGGACAGTCGCCGTATGCGGCGAGCAAGATCGGCGGCGACGCCCTGGGCGAGAGTTATCACCGGGCGTTCGGGCTTCCGGTGGCGATTTTAAGGCCTTTCAACACGTTCGGGCCGCGGCAATCGGCGCGTGCGATCATTCCGACGATCATCAGCCAGGCGCTCGCGCTCGAAGAGATCAAACTGGGGAGTCTCGAACCGCGGAGAGATTTAACATATGTGAAGGATACCGTGGCGGGTTTCGTCGCGATCGCGGGGTGCGATCAGGCGATCGGCAAGGCGGTGAATATCGGTCGCGGCGAAGATTTATCGATCGGCGAGCTGGTCGATCGGATCGGAGCGCGAATGGGAAAACGCCTCGTCGTTCAAACCGATCACAAGCGCGTACGCCCCGCGGCGAGCGAAGTCGGCCGCCTCGTCGCGGGAACCGAGCTTGCTCGCTCGCTCTGGGGCTGGAAAAGCGAATATACGCTTGATCAAGGGCTTGATGAAACGATCGCTTACGTTCAAAAGCATCTGAACTTATATCGTGTCGAATCTTATGCGACTTGAAGAAGCGAGAGTATTAAGATTGGTCGGGACGAAAATCGTCCCGACCGGCGACGACGTTTGAGCGGGAACGGCGACGAAGCGTCGCGCTCACGGACGGGGATCGGGGACGAGCGTGAACGGAGCGCCGATCGCCTCGTTCCACGCTTTCTTCTGTTCGTCGGAGAGGACCGCGAGTCCTTTCTCCATCGTTTCCTTGCGGAGTTCGGTCATTTTCTTCATCGCGGCCTCGCGATCTCCCTGGCTGTTCTGGAAGATCTCGCGCATTTGTGTGAACGAATCTTGTTGGATTGTCTTGATCTTCTCTTTCTGATCGTCCGAAAGTTTGAGCGACGAGCCGATCGTCGGGTCGGCGATCATCGCGTCGAGCCCTCGCGTTTGAAGCTCGATCTGAGAGAACCGCTTGACCTGCTCGGGCTTGAGAATTTCGGCGAGCGGTTTTTTCGATTCTTCAAGCATCGTTTGCATCAGTTCGCGCGACATCCGCATCCGATCTTGCGGTTCGGCGTCGCGCATCTTCTCGAAATCCGAGCTGTGCTTTTCGCGCATCTCGGCGAGCATCGCGTCGACCTTGGCGACTTGCTCGTCGCTCATTTTCAATTCGGAACGGACCGATTTGTTGCTTAGCAGCATGACTCCCCGCTGCATTCCGCCCCCTCGGCCCTGCGCGAACGCCGCCGATGAACCCGTCGCCACGATCGCCAACGCCAAAACCCAACGCGTGAAACGCGCCATGATCGCCTCCCGTTGCATGCACGATTGAACCACCCGAGCCCACGGCGAGCGCACGATCCGATCGCTCGTGGGCGTCGAGTCCCACAACCTAATGCGATTTTTTCCGTCGATCGGTCTCAAAAAAATCGCGATAAGTCGAATCTCGCACCGAGATTCCGCGAGCGACCCGTGAAACCGCAGGCGAAGCCCACACGTCCAATCTTCATCCGATCTTGATTTAAGATTCATCTACTTTTGTACGCTAATACTCGTTCGCGACGTTCATTCCGCCAAGAAGCGACTTACCCGACGAGTTACAATCATGTATTCAAAGCATCACAAGTTAGTTGGAAGGCGGGGATTCACCCTGATCGAACTGTTGGTCGTCATCGCGATCATCGCCGTTCTGATCGCCTTATTGCTTCCGGCGGTGCAGCAAGCCCGCGAGGCCGCCCGCCGCGCGCAGTGCGTCAACAACCTCAAACAGCTCGCGCTCGCCGTCAACAATTACGAATCCGCCAATCAATGCTATCCCGGCGGGTCGTACACCCAGTTCTTACCCGTCGAAGCCTTCCCCGAGAATTTCAGTTGCTTCGTCCGCTTGCTTCCCTACCTCGATCAGAGCCCGATGTTCAACGCGGTCAATTTCGCGTTCACCTCGAGCAACGCCCAGAACATCACGATCTCCAACGTCGCGGTCAACACGCTGATCTGCCCCAGCGACATCAACAACGGACCGCAGGTGATAAGCCCCAACACCCCGTCGTCGTCTTTCAACATCGTTTACCCGCTTCCGCCGGGTAACTGGCTGCAAAAGTTCTCAAGTTACGCCGGAAACGCCGGAACATTTGATTTCGGCTACAACCTGTCCTACGGTGTCGCTCAGTTCCAGATGTATAACGGGACGATTTATAACGATAGCACGGTGACGGTCGCGTCGGTGACCGACGGCACGAGCAACACGTTCCTCTTCGGCGAGCACGCTCACGGCGCCGACGCGCTCAACGACCCGTATTACTACAATTCCGACGGCTCGTGGAATTCGGGACGTTGGTACGACACCCTTTTCGCCACGTTCTACCCGATGAATCTCAATCGGGGCGCCAACGGAGCGTTCGGCAGCAACAATTACTACTTCATCACAAGCGCGCAAAGCTTTCATCCCGGCGGCGCCAACTTCGCCTTCTGCGACGGCTCGGTTCGTTTCCTCAAAAACTCGATCTCGTCGTGGCGATTCTCATCGGCGAATCAAGATTCATACGGGATGTGGATGCCGATCGGCATGACGTACGCAAATTATATTTACACAATTAACACAGGATGTCAGCTCGGCGTGTATCAGGCGCTCTCGACCCGATCGATGGGCGAGGTGATCGATATGTCCAGTTTCTGACCTCGGTTTTTCACCCGATCCCTCACGAGATCGATCCCCCTCGGCGATTGATCTTAATTTTAGCAAGTGAGCATGCTAGAAATGAATATTGTTGGAATACGATTCGTTCTCGTCGCGTCGTTGTTCGTCGGAATCGTCGGCTGCGGCGAGAATCTTCCGACGCCTCGACCTGGAACTCCGGCGGGTCCTTCTCACAACGGCTCGCTGCTGCCGATTCCGGGAGATCTCGGTTATGTCGAGATCGTCAACGCGCCTCTCTCCGCCAAGACGACCGAATCTCAAATCGGCGTCTATTTTTATGAGAAGGACGCGAAAACCCCCGTTTCGTCCCCTCCGGGCGACGTCAAGTTGACGCTCGAACTGCCCAGGGGGAACGCCGACGTCGTCCTCAAGCCCGATCCCCAAAATCCGGGCGGGTTTCAATCGGCGCGCGGCGATCACGGCCGCCGCGAACTTATCGGCAAGCTCGAATTCACCCTCGGCGGTAAGCCGATCGACCTGAGAATCATGACGCGTTGACCCTCGTCGTAGCGGGACCGCCGATCGCCGAACCGACCGCGGCGATCGGCTTCCGTTTCATCGCGATTCGTTCATCGAGTCGGTCGTTCAATTTCATCGGTTTCCGATCGGATCTTCACACGACACACCCGATCCGCGAGTACAATTCGAGTCGTCATCCTTGATCATCGTCGGTTATGTTGAACTTTTACGGAGTGTTCACGATGTCGTTCGCCGAACGCGGTTCGCGCCGCGGTTTCACCTTGATCGAGCTTTTGGTCGTGATCGCGATCATCGCGGTTCTGATCGCTTTATTGCTTCCGGCGGTGCAGCAAGCCCGCGAGGCCGCTCGCCGCGCGCAGTGCGTCAACAACCTCAAACAGCTCGCTCTCGCGGTCAACAATTACGAATCGACCAACCAGTGCTATCCCGGCGGTTCGTACTCGAATTACACCGTTCCCTATCACTTCGCCGAGAATTTCAGTTGTTTCGTTCGCCTCGCGCCGTTCCTCGATCAGGCGCCCCTTTACAACTCGGTCAATTTCACGTACAATTCTTCAAATCCAACAAACATAACAATCGCCGGCATAAGGATCAATTCACTGGTTTGTCCGAGCGATTTCAACAACCAGCCGCAACCGATCAGCCCGCAAACACCCGCTTCGTCGTTCAACGTCGTATATCCGCTTCCTCCGGGAACCTGGATGCAGCAGTATTCGAGTTACGCGGGCAACGCGGGAACCTTCGACTTCGGCTACATCACCGCGTACGGAACGGCGCAGTTTCAAATGTACAACGGTACGATTTACAACGACAGCAGCGTCACCGTCGCGTCGGTGACCGACGGCACGAGCAACACCTTCCTCTTCGGCGAACACAGCCACGCCACCTACGCCAAGTTTGATCCGAATTATATGAATTCGAACAATTCCTGGAATTCGGGTCGGTGGTACGACACTCTGTTCGCCACGTTTTATCCGCCGAACGTCGGTCGAGACAACGCCGCGATCGCGAATTTCGGCTATTATTACCCCACCGCGGCGACGAGCATGCATCCCGGCGGCGTCAATTTCGCCTTCTGCGACGGTTCGGTAAGGTTCATCAAAAACTCGATCTCGTCGTGGCGGTTCACCAATAACGGATCGGGACCCCACGGGATGTCGTTGCCGATCGGAATCGCCTACGCGAACTACGTCTATTCGATCACCAACGGTTGTCAACTCGGCGTCTACCAGGCGCTCTCGACTCGTTCGATGGGCGAGGTGATCGACTCGTCGAGCTTCTAATTCAAGTCGTCAAACCCCTTTCGTCACGTCTCGCGTCGATCGATCACGACCCGATCGGTCGACGCTCCTTTCTTCTAATTTTATCAAAACATAAATATTAATTATCACTATATTGATAATGGATAACATTGATAGAATCGCCTCAAATTCTCCTTGGGTTGCGGTTCGGCGACGTTCCGCGTTACCATGTTCTAGAGTTTGGAAAACCGAGGGGGATGCGGAACTCTTGCTTATGCGTATCGATTGGACTCAGTCGGCCGATTTCATCGCCCGGCACGAACGTTTTTTGGTGACGACGCACGTTCGACCCGACGGCGACGCTCTCGGCTCCGAGGTCGGAATGGCGGGGCTTTTGCGTCAAAAAGGGAAAGACGTTCGCGTCGTCAACGCGAGCCAAACCCCGGCGCGATACGATTTCCTCGACCCCTCGGGTACGCTTTTCGAGCATTTCGGCGCGACCGTTCACCCCGCCGATCTCGCCGATCGCGAGGCGATCGTCATCCTCGATCTCTCTTCCTGGTCGCAGCTCGGCGATATGGCCGAATTCGTTCGCGGATTCCCCGGCGGTCGATTGATCATCGATCATCATGTTAGTCAGGACGATATGGGAGCGATCGTTTTAAAAGACACCTCCGCCGAGGCGACGGGTTCGCTCGTCGCCAAGGCCGTGAAGGCGTTGAACTGCGAATTCACAAGAGAAATGGCGACCGGTTTGATCACCGCGATCGCGATGGACACGGGTTGGTTCCGTCATCCGTCGACGAGTCCCGACACCTTCCGCACCGCGGCCGAACTCGTCGAGGCGGGAGCGAACGTGTCTGAAATTTATAAATTATTATTTGAACGTAACACGCTGGGTCGATTAAAGATGATGGGTGGAACGCTCTGCGGGATTCAAACCGATTTCGACGGCCGAGTCGTTTACACCGCGGTGACGCGCGACGATTTCGACCGGACGGGGGCGGTTCCCGCCGAAACCGAGGATCTGGTCGATTTCACGGTGACGGTCGACGGCGCCGACGTCGGTTTGTTGTTCATCGAGCAGCGTCGCGGCGGCGTGAAGTTCAGCGTCCGTTCGCGGAACGGCTTTGATTGCGCTCGCCTGGCGCGACGGTTCGGCGGCGGCGGCCACAAGGCCGCGGCGGGAGGGATGATTCCAGACCCGCTCGACGAACATCTTCCGCTGGTTCTCGCCGCGGTGCGTGAACAACTCGCCGAGGTTATCAAACAGGCCGATCCCGCGACCGATCGATCGACTCGATCGGTTCTTGCTCCCGCCGAAAACCGATGATATGTTAAACATCGTGATCGCCCCGCCCTCGAACCCGCCGAATTCAACCCGACCCGAAGCCGAATTTCGATCATGCCCGATCGCCCTGAACGTCATCGAATTCCATGTGTGTTTAGCCGGAGTGCGCGATGATCAGTCGTCGTGATTTATATCGATATCTCACTATGGGATTGGGAGGAGCGATCGGTTTCGTCCTCGGCGCGCCCGGGATCGCGTATCTGCTCGATCCGATCTTACGGCGGGTATCCGGCGGCGGAGGTTTCGTTCCATTGGCGCGGCTCGGCGAGCTTGAGGTCGGCGTTCCTCGCTCGTTTCCGGTGATTCGAGCCCGACGCGACGCGTGGGTGAAGTACCCTCCCGAGCCGATCGGTTCGGTTTGGCTCGTGCGACAACCCGGCGAGGGGGCGAAAACCCCCGTCGTCGCGTTCACTTCGGAATGTCCTCATCTGGGCTGCGCGATCAATCTCGAAGCCGACGGCAAGGCGTTTTTGTGCCCGTGCCATACGAGCAAGTTCGCGCTCGACGGCAAGCCGATGAACCCCGTTCCGCCGCGCGGGATGGATTCGCTCGAGGTCAAGCTTTCGTCCGATTCCGACCCCAAAATCTCGGTCCGCTTCGAGCGTTTCCGTACGATGAGCAGGGAGAAAACCCCCCTTGTTTAAGCACTTGAATGATTGGCTTGACGATCGTACGGGGTATCGTTCGATCGTCCGTGACACGCTCGACGAGCCGATTCCCGGAGGCGCGCGGTGGCGTTACGCGACGGGCGCGGCGATAACGAGCGCCTTTTTCATGCAATTGTTCACAGGTTTACTTTTAATGTTCACCTACAGTCCGTCGACGACGACGGCGTGGGGGAGCGTTTTTTACGTGAACGACGTGATGACCGCGGGTTGGATCGTACGAGGGATTCACCACTTCGGCTCGATGACGACGATCATCATGCTCGTCTTGCATCTCGTGCAGGTCGTTTTCGCGGCGGGATATCGCGCCCCGCGCGAGGTCAACTGGTGGGTCGGCGTCGCGCTCCTCGTCGTCACGCTCGGGCTGGGATTGACGGGATATCATTTGCCGTGGGATCAAAAGGGATATTGGTCCACAAAAGTAGTTACAAATATCGTCTCTTGCACTCCTTTTATCGGGCCATATTTACAAACGTTGCTCGTTGGAGGGGACGAGTACGGATCACAGACGCTCAGCCGGTTCTTCGTGATCCACGCGGCGCTCTTGCCGGGGATGTTGATCGTTTTGCTGGTCGTTCACCTCGCGTTCGTACGCAAGCTGGGGCCCTCGTCGCCCGGTAAGGCGAACGATACGAAGTTTTGGCCCGAAAAGGCCTTCAAAAACCTGGTCGCCGCCGCGATCGTCGTCGCGATTCCCGTCGCGCTCACGCTTTGGAACCGGGGCGCTCCGCTCGACGCCCCCGCCGACCCCTCGGCGCGCGATTACCCGGCGCGCCCCGAATGGTATTTCCTTTCGCTTTATCAAATGCTCAAATATTTTCCAGGCGAGCGCGAGGTCGTGGGGACGATCTTCATTCCGAGCGGGCTGCTCGCGGTATTGATTTTGATGCCGTTTTTCGACCGGATCTTCCCGCGTAAGCTTGCTCATTTTGTGGCATGTTCATTTGTTTTTGGCGTGACGGGGGGGGTCGGTTATCTCACTTATCAGGCGGCGAGCGCCGACGCTCGCGACGCGAGCTTTCAGAACGCGCGGCGGCGGGCGAACGTCGAGGCCAAGCGTTCCCGCGAGCTGGCTTTAGCGGGGATTCCCCCCGAGGGGGCGGGCTATCTTTTAAGCAGGGATCCGCTCGTGCACGGGCGCGACGTCCTCGAACGCAAATGCCTAGGATGCCATTATTACGACGGCAAGGGCGTGATTTCTAAAGATGAACACGGTAAAGAGGTAATGAGCAAGCAAGACGCCGCCGATCTGAAGGGATTCGGGTCGCGCGCGTGGGTGCGGGGATTGCTCGAAAAGCCGAATTCCTCGACATATTTCGGCAATGTTCCGCAATGCGGCGGAATGGAGCGTTGGAAGAAGAGTTCGAAGTTGACCTCGGCCGAGCTCGATCGCGTCGCCGATTTCGTGGCGCTTTTCGCCGAGGTCGATCCCGAAACGTCGGCGGTCGAATGGGCGAACGACCCGAAGATCGCCAAGCATCCCGGACTCGAGGCCTTTCAAAAAGAATGCGGTCAATGCCATGTCGTGGGGGAATCGGGTTTGATCAGCGAGGGGGGCGTGGAAGACGCTCCCAACCTGTTCGGCTGGGGGTCGAATCGCTGGATCGCGCGGATGATCAAAAAACCGGGCGCCCCCGATATGTACGGATTCTTGGATCCGAAAGAGCAAATGCCCTCGTTCGCGGGGCAATTGACCGACGACGATGTGCTGACGGTCGTCCGTTACCTGCGCGACGATTACCCCGGAGCTCCCCGCGCCGAACGTAAAGAAAAGGCCGCGGAACCCGCCGAACCGAGGAAGTAGAAATCTAATCAGATTACTGAGTGTTATTTATGTGTAATGTCTTTGTTTTGCACGTTAAACATTCAATCCGCCTCCTGAGGGGTCGAAATCTGGTTGAGCTTGATAAGTAATTCACGCTTGATTGGGAACCCCTCCCCGGCCCTCCCCGCACGCGGGGAGGGAGTGAAATAATATCAACGCATATCTGCAAATAAGCCTTCCCTCCGCTTGCGGGGGGATCGAGGGGGGTCGATATCGCATTGGAAACGAGCCGAGATTCGCCGTCGATTAAGAGGCTATCCGGAGAAGCTCTCGAAACCCTATCGGCTCGATTTTACCGGTTTCGCCGCAAGTCGCCAATAAAACCAATTCATGTTAAAATCTAGATATTGAGTTATTTCTGTTTGTGAGGGCGAACCCGAAATTGGGAGGGCGAACCTCCTGGTGAGCCATTTTTCTTAAATTCAGTCGAAGCGGCCGTTTTCGGTCAATAATCGCAAACATCATAATGCGGCTCACCAGGAGGTTCGCCCTCCCAATTTTGGGTTCGCCCTCCCAATTTCGGGTTCGCCCTCCCAATTTCGGGTTCGCCCTCCCAATTTCGGGTTCGCCCTCCCAATTTCGAGTTCGCCCTCCCAATTTTGGGTTCGCCCTCCCAATTTCGGGTTCGCCTCCCCAATTTCGGGTTCGCCCTCCCAATTTCGGGTTCGCCCTTAAAGTCCGCCGAATATTCGGTTTTCTCTCCGGATAACCTCTCACTCCCGCTGCACCGCTCCCGGCATTCGCATCTCGAGCGCCAGCGCCTCGGGATTCGTCGAAACCGCGAGCGCCTGCGGACCGCTTAAAATCCCTTGTTGATATAACTGGAAAATGTGCATGTCGAACGTTTGCATGCCGTGCTGACCCGTGCGTATGTAATCGGCGATGTCGCCGATGCGGTTCTCCAGAATGTACTTCGAAGTCACCGAATCGCCGCGGAGGACCTCGACGACGGGCCGAAGCTCGTTCCCCTTCGTCGGCGTTAAACGCTGCGATACCACCCCCGTGAGAGAAGCCGCGAGCTGCTCCTTGGCGATCGCCAAGTCGACGCTCGGAACCATCGCGAGCAATCGCTCGATCGTTTGAGCCGCGTTCGAAGCGTGAATCGTCGCCAAGATCTGATGCCCCGTGTCGGCGGCGCGGAGCGCCATTTGAACCGTCTCCGAATCGCGCAGTTCGCCCACCAAAATCACGTCGGGCGCCTGCCGCATCGCCTGGCGCAAACCGTGCGTGAACGAGGGCGTATCTCGACCCACCTCCACGTGAGTGATCAACGATTTTTTACCGA
Source organism: Planctomycetota bacterium (assembly GCA_021791715.1). Classification (GTDB taxonomy): domain Bacteria; phylum Planctomycetota; class Planctomycetia; order Isosphaerales; family Isosphaeraceae; genus JAKBCQ01. The sequence continues at coordinate 110,496 of JAJYWB010000004.1, forward strand.
TATGCTCAAATTCAATCGGATCTTCAATCGTAAGGATCTTGATGTGATATTCGGAGTTGAGGAGATCGACGATCGCGGCGAGCGTCGTGCTTTTGCCGCTTCCCGTCGCTCCGCTCATGAGCGTGAGGCCGCGACGTGCGACGGCGATCTCGCGGACGACCGCGGGCAGATGAAGCTGATCGATCGTGCGGACGAAGAGCGGGATCACGCGCAACACCATCCCCGGCGATCCGAGATGACTGTACAAATTGCAGCGAAATCGCGCCAGCGCCGCGGCCGTGTAGGAAAAATCGTATCCTTTGGCCATCGCCTCGTTGATGTCATCGATGATCGTCCGAGGGCCGATCGCCCGGATGAACCCGCGCACCTGTTCGTCGGTGAGAGGCGGAACCTCGATCTCGCGAATCCTCCGTTTGATGCGCAATTGCGGCGGCGATCCCGTTTGCAGATGAAGGTCCGAGGCGCCCTGATCGACCGCGAACTTGAGCAATTGATCGATCGTCATATCGTTACGTTCCTTAAAATTCGTTCAATCCTTGATTCGATCCGCCGGCTTTCGCGTTCGGATTCGCTCCGCCTTCGCGCCTCGTTTTTTCGGCGGGCGCGGCTTTCGAATCGTCGTTTTTCGAGGGATCGCCCGATTTCGCTTTCGGCGGAGGGAGGATTTCCGACTCGACCCGGTCGAGCGTGTCGTCGATCTTTTTTTCGATCTCGGGGAGATTCTCCTCGATCTTTTTCTCGACGATCGGCGTTTCTCGATAGATTAAAATCGCCCAGCCGACGAGGACGATCGGCAAAAAAGCGCCCAGCGTTTTGACGACGGGACGTTTGAGCCGGGTCCAGTTCGACGCCCAATAATAGATCGCGTAAGGCGGAAACAGACAGAATAATCCTTTCCAGAAACTTTCTTTGAAAGGAAGCATGAATAGATATGAGGCGCCAATGCAAAGGACGCCGATGTTGGCCGCGACGACGACGAACCCTCCCAGGTGAAGGAGCGTTTTTTGCTGGAAAAGGTAGCCGACGAGCGCCATGACGAGGCCGACGACCGAGATCACGTACGCCCAATCACGGAGATCGCGGAGCTTTCGAGCGATGAAGCGGGCTGTGAGCGTGGGCATGTTGACCCAGATCGGCGGCGGCCCGGCCTTCCCCTTCGATCGCGAGAATCCGTGCGGATCGAGCACGCGATAATTGGGGTTCTTGGAGCGTCGATTCAAAATGCGGTGCAAAGCTGAGCGTTCGGCTGGAATCGTTTCGTCGTCGACCGATGAAATCATTTTGGGTTTGATTTCGGGATCGGCTTCGGCGTGCTTGAGTTGAAAATCGCCGCGGCCGGGCGCGAGCTGAACCGGAATCGCCTCGATCGATTCGTCGTCCTTGAGCCGGAGCTCGGGTTCGGCGGCGTGCGACGACGGACGCGGATTCGCGGCGACTACGTGCGAACGCCCGCAGTGGTCGCAACGGACGCGCTCTCCCGGGAGTCGATCGACCGAGATCGGCCGGCCGCAATGCTCGCAGACAGACGATTGAGACATCTTGAAGAAAAAATCTAATGATATCAATTGAAGTTGTACGAGATGCGCGATCGGCGAATTATTCGATCGCAGCGCATCTTTGATCGTATCCGCGGCGGGGAAGTGAAGCAATCGGGAAGTCGATTAGCTTGTTCGGGAGGGGGGAGCGATCGAGGTTCGCTCGAATCGGGTTCGAGAGCGGGCCGGGGAGTCGAATCGTTTCGACATCATGCGGATTGAGGGGTCGGGCGTCCGGCTTGGTTTCGAGCGCGGGGCTACAAACCCTCTCGACATCATGCGGATTGGGGGCTCGGGCGTCTGGCTTGGGGGCGATCGATCGATTATGATGCGATCGTCTTGAACGGGTGTCGGCGTTCGCCGTCTGGTTTCCTATGCGAAAGGCGTTGAACCGTGGGCGCGATTATCGTTCCCTTCATCATTTATTGGCTTGTCGTGTTCGTTGTATGTTACGCGGTGTCGGAATACGCGCAAAGGTTTTTGTATGACGAAACGACCCCGTGGCTCGGCGCGAAGATCGGCGCGGGTTCGTTCGGTTTGGCGGTCTTGCTCACATACACGCGGACCTCTTTTGATACGATGTTCACCGATAAGATCGGTTGGACGGTGTTGCAGGCGATCGTTTGGTTTTTGGTTTTTATGTTCGTGTTTCGGTTTCATCCGTTGCACGCGGCGTCGATCGGGATCACGACGATGCTTTTGATCGCGGGGCCAGCGACGATGGCCGTGCAAAGTTTTCGGGGCGAAGTGAAGGTCGAGCCCGATACCAAGTCGACGCAGCCGGTGAAGCCGTTGCGTAGGCCCCTGCAAACCGCTCCCAAGCCGCCCCCCGGCGATCCCGCGAAGAGTCAGCCCGAAGCGGCGGCGCCCCCCGACGCCAAAAAGTGAGCGTCGGATTGAGCGGCGATCCGAATCGGGATGCGACGACGCGGAAATTGACCCGCGTCGTCGTTTCGGTTTCTGGAAGACGTCGTAAGCGATCGTCTCTTCTTTTAGTTATTAATATAGTTTATTGAATTGATAAGCGATTCCTTCCGTGTTCGTGCGCCGGTGAAATCGTCGTTGTGGATTCGGCCGAGCCGCGGGGTTATCTTGTAACCTGTTTCGCCGGGGTTTCGCGCGTCGTCGTGATTTCGGCGTCGGGATGGATCGTGGAGGGATTGCGATGAGTTTATGGAATCGCAGAGACGTTTTGAAAAGCGGAGGGATCTTGGGGCTGGCGGCGGCGTCTAGTTCCGTCCTTACCGCGGTCGATGCGGCCGAGCCGTCCGAGTTCGCGGCCGACGACGCCGCGGCCAAACCCGCGCCTGCGCGAAGACGACCGAACCCGATCGGCGTGTCGACGTACTCGTTTTGGCAATTCCGAGGAGAAACGCTTGGAATCGAAACGTGTATTGAAAAAGCATACGAAATGGGTTTCGACGGCGTCGAGATTCTCCACGTTCAGATGCTCGACGAATCGCCGAGGGGGATCGGAGCGATCAAGCGGCGTGCGCACGCGCTCGGGCTGCCGATCATGGGGTTCTCAACGCATCAAGGTTTTGTTACACCCGATGACGATTTGAGAAAAACGAATATTCAAAAGACGCTCTATCAAATCGAACTCGCGGCTCGGCTCGGGTCGCCGACGATGCGGATCAACACCGGTCGATGGGGGACGATCAAATCGTTCGACGACTTCATGGCGAAAAAAGGGATCGAGCCGGGAATCGAAGGTCATACCGAAGACGAGGCTTTCGGCTGGGTGATCGGCGCGCTCGAGAAATTGCTGCCGCGCGCCGAGGAATGCGGGGTGATTTTAGGGCTCGAAAATCATTGGGGCCTGGGAAGGACCGCGGCGGGGGTTCTGAGGATCGTCGAGGCGATCAAATCCCCCTGGCTGCAAACGACGCTCGACACCGGGAATTTTCTCGAACGCTCGTATGAACAAATGGAGGCGATGGCGGCTTCGTCGGTTCCGATCGCGCTCGTTCAGGCGAAAACGTATTTCGGCGGCGGCAGGTGGTATGCGCTCGATCTCGATTACGCGCGGATCGCCGAGATTTTGCGCAAGAATCAATACAAAGGGTGGATCTCGCTCGAATTCGAGGGGAACGACGCCGCCGAAACCGCGGTCCCCAAAAGCCTTGAACTTTTAAGAAAATGTTTCGGATGAGAGAATATCTCATCGAGAACATGACGACATTCCGCGTATTTGAAAGGATCGAAGCGATCGAATCGGCGGACCGGTCGCTCGACCGAGGGGTTCGATTCTTTAACCGAGGTCGTATATGTCTTTATTCGACCAAAAGCGCGGCGATTGGGACGAGCGATTTCGCCGGGTCGCGATTCGACGGGTAAGGAAAGCCGCGCGGAGTTTGATCGAGGCGGGCGAGGCGGATCGCGACGCGATCGTTCATGAGACGCGGAAGTCGATCAAGCGCGCTCGTTCGGTCGCGCGGTTATCGCGGTATGCGTTGGGGAAGAAACGGTTTCGGTTCGTCGACGCGCGGTTTCAAGAAGCGGGTCGGCTGATCTCTCGGTTGCGCGACGCGACGATTCTGATCGAAACACTCGATCGCTTAATCAAATCTTATGGGCCGGCGCGCGATGATCAATCGATCGAGGCGTTGCGAAATTTTTTGGTCGCGGAGAAAGCCTCGGCGACGACTTCGAGCGAGAGCGAGGGAACGTTCGACGAGGTCGAATCGATTCTTAAAAAGGTTAGTCGGTATCTCAATCGTTTTCGTCCGCGATTGGATCGCGAATCGATCGCGAGGGGATTGCGAAAGATTGAGAGTCGGAGTCGGCGGGCGTTTCGGGAGGCGGTCGATTCGTCGAGCGACGAGCGGCTTCACACGTGGCGTAAGAGGATGAAAGATCTGCGGAACGCGCTCGAGTTTTTGGCGGGGGATGAGGCGGGATCGGGTTTGGAATCGGAGCGGTTGAAAGAGGTTCAAGAATCGGCCGAGGTTCTCGGCGAGGATCACGATCTGGCGCTTTTGCGGATCGCCGCGGTCGATCGATTCGCGCGTGCGAATCGCGACGCCTCGATCGACGAAGTCGTCGGTTGGATCGATCAAGAGCGAGGAGAACTTTATAAGCGATTGATCGTTTCGGGCCGAAGGATTCATCGAGAAAGATCGACCCAAAACGTTTCGTTTCGTGGATGAGTTGAACGAGTTGCGACGCCGTACGGGAAATAACGTCGACCCGGGACGCTCGTCGCGGAGCGCCCGGGTCGAGTTCACCCGGAGACGAATCGGGAATCGATCAGCTCGAGGCGTCGCGTTTTTGTTTGCGGAGTTTGGAGGCTTTGCGAACGCCGAACGACGCCGCTCCGATGAGCGCGAGGGCGATCGAAGACGGCTCGGGTACCGCGTTGGTATTGACGAGCAGTCCGTTGACGTTTCCCGCGGCGTCCTGATAAAAGCCGACCATTTGGCCCTTGTCGTTGATCCCGTTGATCGTCGTGAAGCCGATCCCGTTGGGGTCGTCGACGTTTACGTAAGTGCCGGTGACGCTGTTGTATTCGACTCCGTGCATCACCCCGGCGGCGTCGATATAGGTTCCGACAAGCATTCCATTGTTGTTTAAACCAAGGAACTGAGTGTTAATTGATCCGGCGATCGCGATCGACTTGATCGATCCGTTATTGTCGATAAATCCGTACGTGTTGTCGTTCGCGGCGACGTAGAAGCCCGATACGACGCCGTGGTTGTTGATGTCGGTCGCTTCGAGCGAAGTCGCGCCGGCGATGTTGATCGCGGTGAACGTCTGGGAGGTTATATTGTAGATATAACCATGATCGTTTCCTTGTGCGTCGGTGTAGAATCCAACGGCCTGGTTTTTGTCGTTGACGCCGAGTAGCTGGTTGATGGTCGTCGGCGCCTGTGGGCCCGCGGGGTCGATGACGGTGGTGAAGGAGCCGTTTTTCTCGACGAAGCCGACGTTGTTTCCGCTGTTATCGGCGTAGAAGCCGACGGTTTGACCCGAGTTGTTGATGCCCGTGACCTGGGTTTGAACCGAAAGGGGGAAATTCTCGTTGGTGTAATTGCCTTGTCCGTAAGGGGGCGCGAGCGTGTAACCCTTGTTGGGGTGTCCGGCGGCGCCGCTGCCGAAATACCCCGCGATCACACCGGAGTTGTTGATGCTGAGCAATTGGTTGAACGTGGGATCGCTGAGGTTATTGAGCGTCGTGAATGTGAACTGATCGGCTCGAACCGCGGCCGAGCAGGTCGCGATGATCACCGACGCGAAAACGAGAGCGCGAAAACGCGAGTTGTTAATCATGAAAGTGCGCATGGAAACTCCTGGGTCGTTTGATCCTAGTCGAATAATCGATCGGCGGATTCGATCCGTTTCTCAACCCTCGCGGGCGAGTTTTCTCCTCCAAAGCAACATGATCTTAGTTAGCCCGAGCGGACAAAAAAAAAGACGATGCGGGGAATATAAACGTTGAGATTAGACAATCAATCATACGAACTTCGCGTCGAGTATCGAACGGAGGCGTTCGCTTTCATGCGATCTTGCCGGCGTGCGTGATTTCGACGCGGGTCGCTTATAAGTTAATTATAATTAATTGAGTGATTGATCTTTAGATAAATGGATCAACGGCGATCGCGGCGCGTTTCGTTGGGGATTGGAACGGTGTTGAGGCCGCCGCGATAAATCGTGAGCGGATCTAGCGTTTTAAGTTTGTTTGTTCGATCGAGCCAGGCTTTGGAGGCGGCTTTGAGCGCCGATTCGGCGGACTCTCCGTGCGCGGCTTTGACGCGAGCCGTTTCGAGATCGGCGAGATAACCGAGCGTGTTGGGAAGCCTGGGATCGACGGTGACGACGGTCGCGTTCCAGGTCGCTTCGACGGCTTTGGCCCATGAACGCGAGTCGACTCCGACCGCTTCACGCGGGTCGGGAAGGCCGCGGGCGATCGCGTCGAGTCGAACGGGAACGACCGGATCGGCTCGATCGAGCACGATTCGGTCGGCGACATCGGGAGAGACTAGATATCCGAGCAAATCGAGCGCGGCTTCGCGTTGTTTCCCGGTGATTTCGGCTGAAACGCCGATTAGCAATCCGCCGCCGTACGGGAGCCGGGAGGGAACGTTCGTTTCGTCGATCGTTTCCCAGATCTTGCGATCGGGATCGTACACGCGTTTGGAACCGGGGAGCGGAGCGACGCCGACCTGAACGGGCTTTTTGCGATCGGTCCAACGCGATGCGAGTTCGGCTCGATCGATCAACATCGCGGTTTTTCCCGATCGGAACGCGGCGCGGGCGGCCTCGGCGTTGAAATCGGCCATCCCCTCGGGGCCAAAATCGCGGAGGGATGCGATCTTTGAGAGCGCCTCGACGAACGGAGGCTTGTCGATCCAAGGTTCGAGCGTCGTCGGGTTGAAGAGGAAGCAAAATTGATCGCGGTGAAGGCCGAGGCTCGCCGCTCGAGCGAGCAGGACCGCGACGCCGACCCCTTCGTGATCTTCGCCGAGCGGCAGCGCGATTCCCTGGTTGGGAGTTCCGTCGTGATCCCAATCGCGACCGTTGAGGAACTTCGCGATCGCGTCGAGCCGATCCCACGTCGTCGGGGGAGCGAGAACGACGCCCGCTTTCTCGGCCTCGGCTTTGAGTTCGGGATCGGAAAACGCCTCGCGGCGATACGCTAAAACGAGCGCCGAGCCGCCGTACGGGAGCGCCCGCCGAACTCCTCCGAATTTTAATACTTGTTCACGAATTCCAATTGGTATTAGAGCGAATGAGAGCGGGTCGGCGGGGGACGCGGAGTCGCTCGCGATCGACCGCCGCGGGGACGATTCGCCGGAGGAATCGGCGGTCGACTTCTTTTTGACGGAGGGTCGAACGAACGAATCGGGGATCTCGCCGAGCCGGCCCGCTGCGACCAGGTCGGCGAATCGATCGCCGCGAAAGAGGAAAAGATCGGCGGCGATCGACTTATCGGCGGGATCGATCGGTTTGGATTCGATCTTAACTTCGGCGCCCGAGCGTTCGCTCCAATCTCCCTTGACGGCGGCGACGGTTTCGCCCGCGGTCGGATCGCCGACGACCGCGACGGTGATCGTCGCGCCCGCGTGGGGATGCGCCGCGGGCCGCGGCGATTCCTCGGGGGGCGTTCCGCAACCAAGGACGGCGAAGCACGTTAATTTTAAAAGCGCGAGTCGACGAAGAAGCCTTAGGGGCGACCTCGTCGACTGATTAAGATTGCAAAATTTGTACATAAACTGCATGCCGGATCAACCGATGCCGACGTCGGCGCCGACGTCGATTCCGAGGCGGATTTTAAGTTCTTCGAACTGATCGTGATAAACGTCGTCGGTCGAGTGCAGGTGCTCGGCTTCGGAGATGAACTTGAGCGTGTCGTCGCGTTTCAGTCCGGCGTCGATCAGAATCGCCTCGAACGGTTCGAGATCGTGCGCGTAGACGAAAATAAGCTTATGTTCATCAAACTGCACTTCCATCGGACCCGAGGGATTGAGCGCGGCGAGCCCGGCGCAACCGTCGTTCATTAAGAGGTCTTCATAATCGTACAAGATACTTTTGAGAATCACGGCGTCGATATGTTCGCGATACATGTCGTCGTGAGCGCCGGGTTCGCTGTCGTGGCTCGATTCCATGACGACGTCGAGTTCGTCGCCGAGCGGATCGAGCAGCTCCATGAAAATCTCGAACAGACGCTCGGACGAGACGCTCGCGGCGAGGACGGGCATCGTGTTACCGGTCTCGGGGTCGCGGTAAAGGTCGCGGCGGTAGCCTTCTCGGGGGATGACTTCGAGACCGAACGACGGCCGGATCGCGTCGGTCAGTGTGAAGTCGCCGTAACGGCCGACACGCAAGTGCGCGTCGAGTTGTTCCTGGCTCAACTCGTCGAAGCTCGTCCGGGGGGCGCGGCTCGAATTGGCTCGCAAGACTCGATCAAGAATGCGTTGGAGAAAACTCATGGAAAGGTGACCCCTCCTCCGGCGACCATGACAAACGGATGACGATAACGATGAATCCGCGAGCAGTTACGAGTTCACAAGAGAGCGATCGCTCCCCATTCGCCATCATTGGCCACCGAAATCGGCTGCGATTCGACGCGACGCCCGTCCGTCGACCGCAACCCCCTTTCCCTGGACGCTCCTCAGACCGCTCATCTTATATATACCATGCCCCGCGAAAAAAATTGGCCTCCGTCGCGAAAATAAATTGAAGCCCGACACGCAACTTGTCGAAGAAAAAAATCCGAACCGAAACCGCTACATCGCGATCTTTCGCACGTTTCCTCGCGATCGATAAAGACCGCGATACCCGATCGTTTCCTACCACCCTCGCGGAATCGTCGTTCCGCACTCCACGACATTTCAATCCGTCGGTTCGACCTTTCGGGCCGACCCCGTCATGACAAATCCATCGATTGCGATCAAAACGCCATCTCTATTCTAAACGAGGATGCGGTCGGTACAACGGGTGAGTTCACGAAATCGATCGAGCTGAATTTCAGCGACCCCAAGATCGCGCGTGCTCCACGCGCAACGCTCATGAAAATCGCTCGACGCTCGATCTCATGAGCTCGAGGCCCACTGACAATTAACCTACGACTTCCGTTGCGAGAAATCAACATCCACTAAGCGGGCACATCATCAAACGCGCCGATCGGATGATCCCGCAAAGCCGAAACCCTTCGAATCGCCGCGGTTAACACGGATCACTCCGAACGCGTTTCCTTTCCCTCTCGGCTTACGATTCTCCCTTCCTCTTAATCTACGACGTCTTTGAAAAATGGGACCGTGCACGCTCGCGTTTCGGCGACCGCGTGATCCGATCCTCGCGATTCCATCGATCGCCGCGAAACGATCGATCGCAACGATTCCGACCGATTCGATCTCTCTCGTTCCGATCGCTTTAAATCCGATCGCGTTCAATCCGATTGCGCTTGGTCGATTGTGCCGGACGTCCGCGATTTCTTTTCCCTTGAACTTCGCTTGATCGTTCGGTGAAGCTTCGTGTGGAGGCCGCTCGATTTCACGATGTAAACGCGTCCCGCCGATTCGTTCGTTTCATGGAATGCGGAATGACTCCCGATCGGCTAAAATCATATTCGATCAAGCGATCGCTCGGGCTCACAATTAAGAAAATATATAATAATGAAAGCAATTGATTTCTTAAAGCGGCGCGGCGAGACTCCCCTGGCGCCGGTGTATGTCGTTTTCGGCGACGAGGTTTACTTACGCCGCGAGGCGATCGAAGCGATCGTCAAGACGGCGCTGGGAGACGACGCCGACGAACTCGCGATCACGAGGTTCGCCGGCGAGAAGGCGAAGCTCGCGGACGTCGTCGACGAGGTGCGGACGCTTCCGTTCTTATCGGAACGGAGGGTCGTTTTGGTGGAGGACGCCGACGCGTTCGTGACATCGTTCCGCAAGCCTTTGGAAGCCTACGCCGAAAAACCTTACAGCGGCGGCGTGCTGATTCTCTCGGTCAAATCGTGGCCGGCCACAACAAAACTTTATAAATTGATTGAACAGACAGGATTAAGTATCGATTGTAAACCGCTTCCTCCCGGCGAGCTCGCGGGTTTGATCGTAAGGATCGCCAAAACGAAGTTTAAAACCGAATTTCACGCCGACGCGGCGCGGCTCCTCGTCGAGATGGTGGGAGACGAGATCGGCCTGCTCGTTTCCGAGGTCGAGAAGCTTTCGACGTTTGTCGGCAAGGAGCGGGTGGTTCGCGCCGTCGACGTCGCCAAGCTTGTCGAGGCGGGGAGGGTTCAAGAGATCTGGAAAGCGATCGATTCCGCGACGCTCGGGAACGTCGAAGTCGCTCTTTCGGCGATCGACGGTTTGCTCAATTCGGGCGAGGAGCCGTTGCGGTTGATGGGGGCGATCTCGTCTTCGCTGCGGAAAATCTATCACGCGGGGAAGCTGCGGCTCCGCGGCCTTCCTCCCAACGAAGCGTGCAAGGCCGCGGGCATTATGTATTCGGGAGGGCTCGAAAAAACGCTGAAACAGCACGCGAGAATGGGCCGAGAACGCGTCGATCGGATCCCCGAATTGCTGCTGCGCGCCGACCGCGATTTAAAGGGAGGGTCGCAACTGCCGCCGCGGATCATTCTCGAACGTTTGATGCTCGAAATCGCCCGCCCTCGATCCGATCATTCCGCCGAACATCACGCCGATCGCGGCTGATACGCCCGCGCACGGAGCTATCTTTATGAATTCATTTGTTCAGGTTGTTGCGTGTATGATTTTATTGTCGTTGATCGCGACCGCGGGCGACGACGAAGGTCCGACGTTTCCCGCGGCGATCGCTAGGATGCCGCGGGCGAATCGTTACGCGGTCGCGCTGAGGAACGCGCGAAGGATCGCGATCGTCGATATCGACGCGGGTCGAGTCGAGCGGGAATGGCGGGTCGATTTCGAGCCGGTGTCGCTGACGACCGCGGGCGACCGCGAGTTATTGGGGGTCGGCGGAAGCGACGGCGAATTCGCTTTGCTAAACGGCGATGGAATCGTCGTTCATCGGTTGAAGGCGGGCCGAGGCCCGATCCGCGCGGTCGTCGCGTCTTCCTCTTATATAATCGTCGCGGCGCGGTGGAGCGAGGACGCGGCGCTCGTCGACCGCCAAACGGGAACGATCGTTCGGAGGATTCCGCTCGGCTTTCCGCCCGGAGCGATGACGCGGTCGGTCGACCCCGCCGACGACCGCGTTTGGATCGCCGACGCATTTGGATCAAAGATCGCACAAGTTCACACAAGCGAATCGATAGCTCCCGCCGAGGCTCGGGTGATCGTCCGCGAGTTCGACTTTGTGAACGTCGGGGGGATGGCAGCGACCCCCGACGGTCGAGAGCTTTTGATCGCGCATATGCATCAATATGGTCAAGTTTCGATAACTTCGTCGAATATCGATTGGGGGCTGGTGCTTTCGAGCAAGCTAAGTTTTTTGAAGCTCGAGAGTTTCGGCGATCGCTCGGTCGAGGCTTCGCGACCGGGTTTTCGTCGACTGACGCTCGACGGATCGCGTCATGGAGCGGCGGATCCGAGCGCGATCGCGATCGGACGCGACGGGAAGGACGTGCTGATCGCTTGCCGAGGAGCGCATCGCGTGTTGAGGATCGATCGGACGTCGGGCGCCGCTTCGGCCGACGCTTCATTGCTTCCTGTGGGCGACAGCCAGAAAATCGAGGAGATCGAGGTCGGCGAGGGGCCGATCGCGATCGTGTTGGATCGTTCGGGAGAGAGGGCGATCTCGGTCGATTCGGCGGCGGATCGGCTGACGGTTATGGGGGGGCGCGACGGTCGCGTGCTCAAGACGATTCGGCTCGGCCCCGAGAAACCCGTGTTGACCGCGCGAGATCGAGGCGAACGGTTGTTTCACGACGGTCGGCTTTCGCTCGATCGCTGGATGAGCTGCGCGAGCTGTCATGTCGACGGGCATACCAACGGCTTGAATTTTGATACGCTCGGCGATCGAGCTTACAGCGACGCCAAGAACACGCCGAGTTTACTGGGTGTTTCTTCAACGCATCCTTATGCGTGGACTGGGCGATTCGATACGATCGAGGAGCAGATCGCGCATTCGATCGCGACGACGTTGCGAGGTCGGCGTGACGACGACGCGACGGTCGCCGATCTCGCGGCTTATGTTCGGGGTCTTTCGCCGCCTCCGGCGCGGCGAAACGGGGGCGAATCGCTTGTCGAGCGGGGTCGGATCGCGTTTGAAAGCCGCCGGTGCGCGACATGCCACAAGCCGCCGCTTTATACGACGGATGAGGTTTTCAACGTGGGGATGATCGATTTCAACGGTGTGGATCGATTCAATCCGCCGTCGTTGCGGGGCGTTTCGCGATCGGCGCCTTATTTTCATGACGGTCGCGCCGAAACCTTGAAAGACGCGTTGCGGATTCATCATCCCGGTCGAAAGCGACTCGACGACGTCGAACGAGTTGAAATCGAAGCGTTCTTGGAATCGCTTTAACCGATATCTTTGGATGGAACGCCGCGTTTGTGCGCGGATGACGCCTAAATTGTAGCGCTTTCGGCGATCCGAACGCTCGTCGGTCGGGAATCGGCGACGAGTCCGAGGCGGTCGGCGAGCGATCCGGTCTCTTGTTTTATCGCGGTGCGCCGAGGAAAAAGCGGCGGAAAAACGTCGCGAACGATATTCTTGAATCGACCTTTCGCGTTCGGCACGTCTTTTGCTGTTGAATGATTTTGACCGCGAATCGTGTCAAAAAGGAAACACGCAATCTCGCCCATTTTGACAGTTCGCGGTTCGTGTCCTAGTTTAGAGTCGTATTTTTTAGACAAGATTGTCCTCTCGGTCTGTGCGTGGGTGTTTCGGAGCGAAGATTGGAACGGCCCGCGATATTTTCGATAAATTCACGGTTTTTTCTTGTCATTGTCATCGCTCGGGATCACAATGATGGAGTTGAACGGACGAGAAGACATCGGAAAGCAATCAAGGAATCCCGCTTTATTGAGCGTTCTTAAGGAGCGGCACTGATGACGACCCCGGAAGGTTCGGTTTTATCGCAGCAGGTGGAGAACCGAGTTCGGCAGTACACTCACGGTCGGATTCGCGGTTTGACGGTTGTGGAGAATCAAGGATTGGTCGTGGTTCGCGGTCGCGCGCCTTCGCATCACACGAAGCAGCTCGCTTTGATGGGCGCGCTTCAGTTGCTTTCGGGCGATAAGCTTTCGGCCGAGATCACGGTCGGCTGATCGAGATGGAAACGTTTCGGGATTTCGCTTTGAACATTTCGGCTTTTGTCGCGTGAGCGCCTCTTCCGGTCGCGCCGTTCGCATCGGTCGCATTCTTTTCTTCACAAGTTTCGCGTCGTCTTGAGCTTGAGCGCGAGCCGCGTTTTGGTCATATTCGATCGAAACCGGCTTCGGCTTGGGCGAGTTCGGCGAAGGCGCGATCGATCGATTCTTGTAGAGAAAGGAACATGTATGAAATCCCGATGCTTGAGAACATTTCGATTGGCGATGATCGGGGTTTCGATCGCCGCCGGGGCGTGCTTCGAGGCGAGTGCGCGGGGGGACGGCGGCGAATCGTGGGACGCGGTATACATCAAAGGCGTTAAGGTTGGTTATACGCACTTGTTTGTAACTCCTCTCAAGAACGAGGGGAGGGATTTGTTGCGGATTCAGTTCGAGCAGGTGATGGCGCTGCGGCGCGACCACGATCAATCGACGACGAAGATTCGCTACGGGACGATCGAGACGCCGACGGGGGAGGTGTTGCGGCTCGACACGCTCTTATCGATCGGTAAAGAGGTCATTCGCGTTCATGGCGATGTGATCGACGGTCGGATGAATTTGATTCTTGAATCGAACGGACGGAAGCAGGAGCAGTCGGTCGACTGGTCTCCCGAGGTTCGGGGTCCTTACGCGGTCGAGCTGAGTCTGGCTCGAACGCCGATCAAGCCCGGCGAAACGCGATCGCTCAAGGCCTTCGTGCCGATTCTCAACAAGATCGTCACGCTCGAGGTTTACGCTCGCGATCTTGAGAGCGTCACCTTGGGGGACGGCGAAATTAAGAAATTGCTGCGTGTTGATACCGAGGGGAAGAACGCCGACGGCACGCGGTTCCGCCAGTTGGACGCGACGTTTTGGGTCGATTCGGGGGGGCAAATTCTTAAGAGTTACACCGACGAGGAGGGGGGGATGACGATGTACCGCACGACCGCGGCGGCGGCGAAGGCGCTCCCCAAGCCGTCGGAACGGCTCAACATCATCGCGACCTCGATCCTCAAGGTCGCGCCGATCGAGGATTCGATCAAAACGCGCGATATTGTTTATGAGGTGACGGTTCGCGGCGAGGATCCCGCCAAGCTTTTCCCGTCCGATTTCCGCCAGACGGTCGTATCGGCGGGCGACGGCAAAACCGCGACGATTCATGTGAAGAGCACGGGGCCCGACGACGGCGACCCGGGTCCGGAAAAAGTCGATTCCAAATATATCAAGGCGAATCCGTTGATCGATTCGAGCAATCTGCTGGTGCGCCGCTACGCCCGCACCGCGATCGGGATCCGCAACGATCCGTGGGATCAGGCGCAGGCGATTGAACGGTGGGTTTCGGATAACATCAAAGATAAAAACTTTGAAACGGCGTTTGCGAGCGCGAGCGAGGTGGCGCGCGATCTCTCGGGCGATTGCACCGAACACAGCGTTCTCGCCGCGGCGATGTCGCGTTCGGTCGGAATTCCGTCGCGGGTCGCGTGCGGGCTCGTCTATTCGCCCGAGCAAAAGGGATTCGGTTTTCATATGTGGCATGAAGTTTATGTGAATCAACGCTGGGTCGCGCTCGACTCCACCTATAATCAAACAAGCGTCGATGCAACGCATATCAAGCTGTTTGAATCCGACCTCGCGGGCGTGTCTCCGTTCGAGGCGTTTTTGCCGGTGGCCGCGGTGTTCGACAAGGCGACTCTTAAAGTCGTCGAAATCCGCCGTTGAACGCGGCTCGAAAAGGAGAATCGGCGGTTCCCGGGTGTCGATCGAATCTGCGCGACCGAGTCGATCGGTCGTTCCGGCGACGACGCGTACGATTCGGGTCGAATGCGAATGCGAATGCGAGCGATCCGATTGTCGTGCTCGAAGAAATTCGGTCGAATCCCCGGCTTGTCCCGATCGAGCACGAGACGTATACTAATTTTAGGTGATGCATCAATTCGGCCGAACTTCCGCAATCGGGGAGGGACTCCGCGATGACCTCGGTAGCCTTCAGGTTTACGTGGGCTCGGCTCGCAATCGCCGGGTCGCTCACGATCGCGTTCGCGACGCTCGTCTCGGCGCAAACGTCGCTTTCCGCCCCGAAGAGCGGCGCGAAGACGAAATCGGCGGGTCCGGTTAAAGTCGTACGACGGACGTCGCCGTTCGAGGTCGAACAGGCCGCGTTTTATTTGCGTCAGGCGCTCGCGTACAATCCCGCGACTGCGGCCGCGGCGGTTGAGATCGAGCCCAAAGACGGCAAATTGCTGCTCAAAGGGAGGGTCGGCACGAAGTTCATTCATGATATCGTCGTGAGAACCGCGATCGATTCGGGCTTTCCTATCGGCGACGATTTAACGATCGATACCAACGAGGTGTATCGGACCGGGTTCGGCCCTCCTCCGGGCGGAATGAACGCGACGCCTGGTTATTCACCGATCCCGAGTCCTTCGATGCAATATCGTCCGCCGATAAGTCGCACTTCGCGGAACGCTCCGCCTCAATCGGGTAACGCTCCGCCCCCGGGTTACTCGCCTCCTCAATCCGGTAGCGCTCCGCCCCCCGGCTACTCGCCGCCGCAATCGGGTAACGCTGCTGCTCAAGGGGGTCGAGGCGCCGGCGAGGGGGCCGGGTTCCAATCTCAGGGCGTGGCTTCCCAGTCAGGCGGGCGCGAACAAGCGGGCGCTCCGCAACCCTCGGGCGGCGCTCGGCAAGCTCCCGGTGGTTTCCCTCAAGGCCAGGGTTCCCCTTACGGTTACGGCGGGTCGGCGCCCGCCGGTCCTGGACCGGGTTTCGACCCGCGGGCGGGGGGCATGGGGCTGACGGCGCCCTCGATCATGGGTATGAACAATTATGTATATCCTCCGCCTTTATTCGGCGGTTACGACGATCCGTTTTACGGTATGGAGCCGCCGCCGATTAGTTATCCGCCGTGGTGGTATGGTATGAGTCGACACCGGCTCGCGGACGCGGCAGGGTTCAATCAACCTCCTCCCGATATGGGCCCTGCGCTCGGTTATGAAGGGAGGCCGATCGGCGCCGGAGGGGGGATCGACACGCTGAATGCCGCCGAGGCCGCGGCGGCTCGCGGAGGTCCTCAGGCGAACGTCGGAGGTCCGGCCGCGGAGAAGGCCGGCGCCGCGACGGCTCAGGCCGCCGACGGTTCTCAACCCGCCGGAGACACGGTTGAATTGATCATCGATCCCGAAGGGGTGGGGGTGCTTCAGGGAACGGTTCCGACGCTCGCGGACAAGGTTGCGATCGGCCAAAAAGTTGTGAACGAGCTGGGCGTTTCGCGGGTGATCAACATGCTGAATGTTCGTCAGGTTTCGGTTCCCGACGATCAAAACGGCGAGAAACCCGCGGCGGATAATCCCCCCCCTCCCCCGGCGCCCGCCGAGAAACCGAAAGCCGGCGACGATCGCGCCGAGGCCGTCGAGAAACCGGCGGCGAAAGCCGCGGTCGTCGAGCCCGCGAAAACCCGCGCCGAGCGAATTCGAAGAGCGATCGCGAAACGGGGCGAATTGTCCGACGCGCGGGTTGAGGTTACGGAACAAGACGGCGTCGCGACGATCGGCGGAACCGCGCCTTCGGCCTACGAGGCTATGCTTATTTATAGACTTGTGCAAACGACTCCAGGCGTACGGACGGTGATCGATCGGTTGATTTTCCCGGCGCCCGCGGACGACGCTCCGAATCCATTGGTATTGAAGGGGCGTCCCGAGGAGGTCGAGGCTTATCTTCTCGACCGGATCGGCCGCGAGTTGGGGGATTCGGCGCATGTCGATCGGGTGCGCTTGCTGGGGGATCGTCTGAGCGTGTCTGGTCGGCTCGTCGATGCGTCCGACAAGAAGCGGGTTGCGGCGACGATTCGATCGATGCCGCTTTTGAAGGGGATTCAGATCGAGCCCGCTTTCGTAGCCGACGAATGAGAATGCGAAACCGGTGTTGATCGCGGTTTGGCGAGTTTGCGATTCATCACGTGTCGGTCGTTGATCTGAGAATTTGGAAGAGATTCTGATCCGATGCGTTCCGGAGGCGCTTCTTTGTGGGGGCGCGTCGGATCGACTGTAGTGATTCCGACTGAGAGGGTGCGGTCGCGGGCGGCGGCGGGGTTCGTCGTTCGCGCCTCGACCCGTGTGCGACGACGGGTTGCGCGGGTCGTCGGTTAAAATGGGGTAACTACGTTGTTCGAACCGGCGTCGATCGTAGCAAATCGCGAGTGTGTAAGGAATTTGAGTCAAAAATGATCTTGATCGAACGGATCGATACGCCGTAGGATACGCCCCAAGATTTGAGCTTGGAGTTGAGAGGTTATCGTCATTGACCCTTCAATCGTATCAGTCCAGACAATCCAAAGGGGCCCGGATCGTATGATCGCCAACACGGATGGTGGCGTGGAAGGTTCCTTGCAAGTATCGTCGACCCGGCTTCTGACGCCGATCCGGGAAGACGTCGATTCCGAAGCGATGCAAACCGCGATCGATCGCGGTCGCGAGTGGTTGCTCGACCGCCAGGATCCCTCGGGCTTCTGGGTGGGCGAGCTCGAGGGGGATACGATCCTCGAGTCGGAATATATTCTTTTGATGGCGTATTTGGGTCGCGAGGGGGAGGAGATTTGCCGCAAGCTGGGGCGGTATCTTCTTGAGCAGGCGCGATCCGAAGGGGGCTGGGCGATCTACCCCGAGGGGCCGTTCGATCTGAGCGCCTCGGTGAAGGGATATTTCGCGCTCAAGCTTGTGGGCGTATCGGTCGACGATCCGTTCATGAAGGCGACGCGTGAACTTATTATTGAATCAGGCGGCGCGCACGCCTGTAACAGCTTCACTCGTTTTTATTTGGCGTTGCTCGCGCAGATCGATTATGACGAATGCCCGAGCGTTCCACCCGAGCTCGTGCTTTTGCCGCGTTGGATCGGTCTCAATTTGCACGCGATGTCGGCGTGGACGCGGACGATTTTGGTTCCTCTGACGATCATCTCGGCTTTCAAACCTCGGCGTGAATTTTCGACCGAACGGGGAATCGCCGAGCTTTTCGTAGAGCCGGCGGGGAGCGGGGCGAGCCGCGGTTTGCGGATTCCGCGTCCTTCGTGGAAGGGGGCGTTCGTTCTGCTTGATCGGGTGTTCAAGTTGATCGACCGATGGGCGCCTTCATCGTGGCGTAAGCCCGGAATCGCCGCGGCGCATCGCTGGATGCTCGATCATTTTGAGAACTCGGACGGTTTGGGGGCGATTTTTCCGCCGATGGTGTACAGCGTGGTGGCGCTCGATTGTTTGGGGTATGCCGCCGATTCTCCGGTGATGCAATGGGCGCTCGACCGGCTTTCGGATTTGTGCATTGAAGAGAACGACTCGGTACGTGTTCAACCGTGCGTATCGCCGATTTGGGACACCGCGATCACGATGATCGCCGCGGCGGACGCGGGTTTGCCGACATATCATCCCTCGTTGCTCCGAGCGGCGCGGTGGTTGTTGGAGCGTGAGGTGCGTCGCGGCGGCGATTGGACGGCTCGGTTGCCGCGGATCGAGCCGGGGGGATGGCATTTCCAGTTTCAGAACGAGCGTTATCCCGACGTCGACGACACCGCGATGGTGTTGCTGGCGCTTTCACGAACGTCGATCGCTCGAGAAACCGAGGTTCGCGAGGCGACTCGGCGCGGAGTCGATTGGCTGCTGGCGATGCAAAATCGCGACGGCGGTTGGGCGGCTTTCGACGTCGACATCACGAATCAGATTCTCACCAAAGTTCCGTTCGCCGATCACAACGCGATGCTCGACCCGAGCTGCGCCGACATCACAGCGCGGGTGATCGAACTTCTCGGCCAACTGGGGCGTCGATCGGATCATCCTGCGATTGCGCGAGCGCTTCAGTATTTATTTTCGAGTCAGGAGCCCGAAGGGTGCTGGTACGGTCGGTGGGGGGTGAATTATATTTACGGGACGTGGCAAGTGCTGCAGGGATTGGCTGCGATCGGTCATCCGGTGACGGATCCGGCGGTCGAACGCGCGGCGGATTGGCTCGAATCGGTCCAGCAGGAATGCGGCGGCTGGGGCGAATCGTGCCTGAGCTACGACGATCCGAGTTGGATGGGGAAGGGAAACCCGACCGCGTCTCAGACCGCGTGGGCGGTATTGGGTTTGATCGCGGCGGGTCGCGGCGGGAGCGAGAGCGTTAGGACGGGGATCGATTATTTGATCGAGACGCAACGCGCCGACGGATCGTGGGACGAGCCCGAATTCACGGGGACGGGTTTTCCGCGCGTTTTCTATTTGAAGTATCATTTATATAGGATCAATTTTCCGTTGATGGCGCTCGCGCGTTATCGCGCGGCCGCGGGGATCGGCCGGGACTCGAGTTCAACCGCGTCGTCGGCGCCCGCGGGACGGATCACCGCGGCGGCGCCCCGATCGCTTGAGGTTTGACGTTCCCGGGAGGCGTTCGAACGAGCCGATCGGGTTCGATCGAAGTCGAGCTTCGCTTAGCGTCGCGCATCTTTCGATCCCGGATCGCCGGGCGATTCAAAACGATACGAACATTACGATATCAAAATAAGGCGATCACTCATGCGTTTACGATTTCCGATTGCGATGACGACTTCAATCGGTGCTTATGTGGCGCGGAAGAAGCTTTCGCGCGCCGAACGTTTTCCGATGGTTCTGATGCTCGAGCCGCTTCACGCGTGCAATCTCACCTGCACGGGGTGCGGGCGGATCCGCGAGTATGAATCGACGATTAAACAGAAGCTTTCGATCGAGGAATGCCTGGCTTCGGTCGACGAATGCGGAGCGCCGGTCGTTTCGATCTGCGGCGGCGAGCCGATGATTTATCCGGGGATCGACGAGCTGACCGCCAAGATCCTCGAGCGAAAAAAGTTCGTGTATTTATGCACGAACGGGATGTTCATTCGTAAGATGATTGACAAATTCAAGCCTTCGAATCGGTTCTTTTTCAACGTTCATCTCGACGGGATGCGATCGACGCACGATCTGGCGGTCGAGCGCGACGGCGTGTTCGATCAGGCGATCGACGGGATCAAGGCGGCGAAGGAGGCCGGGCATCTCGTTTGCACGAACACGACGGTTTTCAAAGAGACCGACATGGCCGAGCTCGACGAGCTGTTCGGATATCTGACGACTCTCGGAGTCGACGGTTTCATGATTTCTCCGGCTTACGGTTATTCGGCGGTCGACGCTCGCGAGATTTTCATGACCCGCGACGACATCCGCGCCAAATTCCGCGCTGCCGACGCGATGTTTCGCAAATATCGTTTCAACACGTCTCCGATTTATCTTGAGTTTCTCCAGGGGAAGCGGGAGATGACGTGCACCGCGTGGGGCAACCCGACGCGTAACGTTAAAGGATGGAAAGGTCCTTGTTATTTGATTACCGACATTCATCACGCTTCGTTCGACGACCTCTTGAACAAGACCCCCTGGGAGAATTACGGTAAGGGGAAGGATCCTCGGTGCGAGAACTGCATGGTGCACAGCGGCTTCGAGGCGAGCGCGGCGCTCGGCGTCAATTCGCGGCTCGGAGACGCGTTCAAGATGATCAAGTGGCAGTTCGCTTGATGTAACGATATGTAAATTCGGAAAAGCGGTCTTGACGATCATGACGACAGCCGAAACCGCCGCTCCGCGCGCTCCCGCACCTCCGCCGGTACCCGCGGATATTGGGATTGTCGCGGCGTTGCCGATCGAGCTGGCGCCGTTTTTGGGAGGTTTGAAGGGGGTTAGGTCGTATCGAGGCCCGAGATGGCGGGTGATCGAGGGGGAGATCGGCGGCAAGCTCGTCGCGGTGATTTTAACGGGGCCTGGAACGAAGCCCGCGCGGAACGGCGTCGACATCTTACGCGCCGGGCACAATCCGCGTTGGATTCTCTCGGCGGGTTTCGGCGGGGCTCTCGACCCCGAGCTCGTGATCGGCGATATCGTGTTGGCGAGCGAGGTCGTCGATCTCGCGGGATCTTCGCTCAAGATCGACGTCACCCTCCCCGAGCAAAATCGACCCGACGACGCGCGAGCTTTGCGTGTACGAGGTCCCAAGCTTTTGTCGGGTCGACTCGTCACGGTCGATTCGATCGTTCGGACCGCGGTCGAGAAATCGGCGCTCGCGCGACGATTCGGCGCTCGAATCGTCGACATGGAAACATACGCCGTCGCGTCTTATTGTTCCGAACGTCTCGTCAAGTTTTTATCGATTCGCGTCGTATCGGACGTAGCCGATCGCGATTTACCCTCGGAGATTTTGGCGATCCTCGGGCCCTCGGGGGGGTATCGACTCGGCGCCGCGGCGGCGGCGATTTGGAGACGTCCCAAAAGCATCGGCGATCTGCTGGCGCTTCGTTCGGACGCGGTCCAAGCCGCGGCTTCGCTCGCGAGCGTGCTTCCCGCGATCATCTCGCGATTGCCTTAAAAGATATGTTGCAATGCATGTTCTTATTTTTCGCCGGCCGCGCTTCACAACGGGGCGATACGGAATCGGTATTAGATATTACGAGGCAAGAAGATAAATGAAGATCGGGCCGCGAGACGAGGATCGAGACGGTAAATAAATTGTATTTATGTTATATAAATATGGCTCACAGGACCGTTCTCCCTTCGTTTCCAGGAACGTTATTTATTTCGACATATAAGTAGAAATCATGTCCGTTTGTTCATGGGATTCGGGTTAAATTACGATCGCTTTCGGTATGGCGCTGGATTATCATGCGGGAGATTTCGACCCGAGGAGTGAAGAATCATGACCCCCCGCACGCGTTTCGGCTTGCTCGCGAGCCCGCTTGGCGAATTGCTCGCCGTCTCCGATGGAACCTTTCTGACCGGGCTTTACACCCCCGGAGCGAAAGGAAAGCCCGAACCCGCGGCCGAATGGACGCGCGACGATTCCTGGTTCGAGTCAATTCATGAGCGTTTGCTTGAGTATTTCGCCGGTCGGTTAAGTGAATTCGACATTCCGGTTCGGGCCGCGGGAACGCCTTTTCAAGAGATCGTTTGGGCGGAACTGATGCGGATTCCGTACGCGACGACGATCACTTACGGCGAACTCGCCCGCCGAGTCGGCGACCCGAAGTCGTCGCGCGCCGTCGGCGCGGCGAACGGTCGCAACCCGATCGCGATCATCGTCCCGTGCCATCGCGTGATCGGCGCGAACGGATCGATGACGGGCTACGCCGGCGGAGTCGATACCAAACGCAAACTTCTCGATCTCGAACGAAACGCGTTCGGACGCTTGACAACGCGCGCGTCTTAGATGCTATCCGTAAAGGAATCCACATATGCCGCTGGTTTTATCAGCGAAACCCGAAAATGGGAGGGCGAACCTCCTGGTGAGCCGTATTATGATGTTTATGATTATTGACTGAAAAACCACCTCTTCGCCGGAGTTTACCAAAAGAGGCTCACCGGGAGGTTCGCCCTCCCAGATGGAAAGAACCGATATCTGGATCTAAGTATGTAGTGATCCCGTCTATAAGTTGGCGCCGAAACCGGTCGAATAGATCCATTAGGGCGTCGAGAGCTTTTCTGATAGCCTCTTGCTTAAATGCTATCCGTAAAGGAAGCCACATATGCCGCGGATATTATCAGCGAAGCCCGAAAATGGGAGGGGGAACCTCATGGTGAGCCGTATTATGATGTTTATGATTATTGACTGAAAAAAACAACCTCTTCGCCGGAGTTTACCAAAAGAGGCTCACCGGGAGGTTCGCCCTCCCAGATAGAAAAAACCGATATCTGGATATTTAACATGTAGTGGTTTTATCTGTAA
>JAJYWB010000055.1 GCA_021791715.1 Planctomycetota bacterium
TGGTGGCGGCCGAGAAACTGACCGCCGAGGTTGGATCGAAGATCGGCGAGGCGCGACGGATGCTCGAAGTCGATCCCGATAAATCGATTCAGCTTCTCGAAACCGAACTCAAAGCCGTCAAAGACGCCCAGATCGATTCGTCGGTAAGACGAAACATGACGCGTCGCGTCGAGGTTGCGATCGAGCTCGCCAAGAAGGAAAAGGTCGTTTTCGATCGGAAGATGCGGGATAAGAACGAACGGGCCGAAATCGAGGCGAAGCGATTGCGGATCATGGAGGCGTCCGCGATCAAGGAAAAGAAATATAAAGAGCTGATTGATAAGGCTCAGGAGAGTTATTCCAAGGGGTTGTACCGCGATTCCGAGGCGTTCGCCAAGCAGGCTCAGGAGGTCGATCCGAACGATCCGACGGCGCCGGCTCTCGCGTATAAATCGCGGATGGCTCGCCGGATCAAGGCGAACGAGGAGATCAACGCGGCGAAGGAAGACGCCGTCGTCGAGACGATGCTCGACGTCGATCGCGCCGACACCCTCGATCCCGAGGTGGCGCGGAACGGGATCGCTTATCCCAAGAATTTCGCCGATCTGACGACCAAACGCCGCGCTTCGCTCGCGAAACTCGAAACCCGCAAAGATCCCAAGACGCTCCAGATCGAAGCCAAGTTGCGCGAAGAGGTGACGCTTAATATCGACAAGCAACCGCTGATCGACGCCATCACATACCTTCAAAATTACACAGGTTTAAACATCGTCCTCGATCCCAAGGCGCTCGCCGACGAAGGTTTGACCTCGAACACCCCCGTCAGCCTTTCGGTCAACAAAATTACGCTCAAAAGCGCGTTTAAGCTTTTGCTCAAACCGCTCGGCCTGGTTCACAAGGTGACCGACCAGGTTCTCTTGATCACGAGTCCGCAACTGAGCGAGGATGATTTGATCACCTACGTCTATTACGTCGGCGATCTGGCGATGCTCCCCAAGAACGAAACGGACATGCGCGACCCGTTGGCGAACACGGGCATGGGGCTCGGCA
This sequence comes from Planctomycetota bacterium, assembly GCA_021791715.1. GTDB lineage: Bacteria > Planctomycetota > Planctomycetia > Isosphaerales > Isosphaeraceae > JAKBCQ01. The sequence continues at coordinate 1,030 of JAJYWB010000055.1, forward strand.
ACCTGTCCGAGAGAACCGCGGGAGGCGACGCCGCCAATCCGGCGGCCGCGGGAGGCATGCAATTCCCGGGAGGGCCTGTGCAATCGGGTCAAAACGGAACTCCCAGGGTTTCGGTCGGCGATCGACCCAATATCGATATGTCGCCGATCATTCGCTTGATCACGCGTTCGGTCGCTCCGGGAACGTGGCGCGTCTTCGAGGGGGATGTTGAAACGTCGGCGGCTTACGGCCTGGGAGGCGGACTCGGCGGCGGCGGCGGCGCCGACGCGGGCGCCGCGCAACGGCCCGTCGGATCGATCACGCCGTTCTTCCTCAACATCTCGTTGATCATCCGTCACACCGCTGAAATCCACGAGGATGTTCAAGACCTGCTCCGTCAGCTCCGCAGGTTGCAAGACTTGCAGATCTCGGTCGAGGTTCGATTCATCACCGTCGAAGACAGCTTCTTCGAGCAGATCGGCGTCGATTTCGACGTCGATATCCATACCAATTCGGTCGGCAGAAGAACGTCGTTCGCGGTCCCGATTCCAAATATCCTTTCACTCTCGATCGGCGGATTGGTGTCGGGTACGACCACAGCCGGCGGCGGCGCGGCGGGAGGAATCGGCGCCGGAAGCTTGACCGGCGGCGGTGGAGTCGGCGCCGGAGGCGGACTCGGCGGCGGCGGCGGCGGAATCGGCGGAATCTCAGGCGGAGCGGGCGGCTTGGGAGGCGCTCTCGGCGGCGGCGGCGGCTCGATCGGCGGCGCCGGTGTCGGCGGGGCGACCGGCGGAGTCAGCATCCCCCCCGTCGTCTACAACCCGTTCCGAGATTACAGCCTCGGCAATAAACAACCCGTCGTCGTCGGGCTCGGCGCTCCGGGCATCGGCAACTTCTCACAGAACTCCGATATCCAGGTGGCGCAAGGCCAAAGCGCCGGTTTGATCACGCCGTTTAACAACACCTACGGCCTAGGCTCGGGCGGAGCGGGTATGACGCTCGGCGTCGCTTTCTTGAGCGACCTCGAAACCTACCTCTTCCTCACCGCGTCTCAAGGCGATACCCGCAACAACATCGTACAGGCGCCCAAGATCACGACCTTCAACGGCGCCACCGCGACGATCTACAACACAACGACACGTTACTACGTGTCGACGACAATTCCGATCGTCGGCTTCGGAGCGATCGCGTTTCAGCCGATTCCAGCTCCGATTCCCGACGGCGTCACCTTACGCGTCACCCCCGTCGTCTCGGCGGATCGACGCTACGTCCGAATGACGCTTTCCCCCAACTTCATCAGCTTTGAAGGCGTTCAAAACTTCCCGACGACCGGGGCGGTCGGCGGCGGCGGTTTGGGCGGCGGCGCCACGTCGATCTCGGCGAACATCCAACTGCCGATCGTCGGCACCACCATCATCTCGACAACCGTCACCGTCCCCGACGGCGGTACCGTCTTGATGGGAGGTGTGAAAATCATGCGTGAATCGAGACTCGAATTCGGCGTTCCCGTCCTGTCCAAAATCCCGATGATCGATCGTCTTTTCCGTAACATCGGCATCGGCCGCGATACCAGCAGCCTGATGATGATGGTGACGCCTCGAATCATCATCCTTGAAGAAGAGGAGGAACGCCTCGGCATCCCGACGATCCAGTTCTAACACCAAAGAGCACGCGAAGTCGTCCCTTACTTCCCAACGCGGGCGACCCGACCGTCGGAGGAGCCGTTCTCTCCTCCGACGGTCCTTTTTATTTCGAATCTTAAAGACAATTTTTATTTAATTATTTTTATTCTTTGATTTCTTTCCTCAAAGGTCTTTCTGTTCGCGGCGATCCGCGTTACGCTGATTAAACGCTTGAGACGACCGATCAAGAGATGGAGAACGGCCCGTGTCCCCCGTTATTTTATCGCTCACGCTGACGATTCTCGCCGCGGGCGGCGACGACGGCGCCAAAATCGACCGCGATTTCAAGCCGAACCCCGCGTGGAAACAGCTTGGAGAAAGCCTTTGGTTCGACCGCGCGGGAAAACGGATCGTTCTTCGCGCACGCGTGTCGATCCGCGACGGCGGCCTTGAACATCTCCTCTGCCGCAAAGGGACGAAAGAACACGAGGCGATCCTCGCGACCCCCGCTCAACCCAAGCTGATCCACGCGGGGCTCCTCGCGCTCGGCGCCGAGCCCGGCCGCACCGTCCGCTACAAACCCGAATTCAGCCCCCCCTCGGGAACTCCGATCGCGATCGAACTCGAATGGCTCGAAAATGGAACGGAGAAGCACGCAAACGCGCGCGATTGGGTCCGCGACGAAAAAACCGGCAAAACGCTCTCGATCGACTGGGTCTTCGCGGGAAGCGAACTCGTCAAAAATCTTCAAACGGGAGAGCTTTTTTACGCCGCCGACGACGGCGACGTGATCACCGTTTCCAACTTCCCCAGCTCGATGCTCGATCTCCCGTTCGCGAGTTCGGCGTCCGACACCGAACGCATGTTCATTGCAAACGCCGATAAAATCCCCCCGCGCGACACCTGGGTCACCGTTTCGCTCAAACCCGTTCAAAATAAAAAACCCGACGCTAAGCGAAACGAAACGAAAAAGTAAGAATATGAATCGCAACTAATAAAAAACCGGCTCGGCCGAAGGCCGACCGTCAAAGCTCGCGCCGAGAGTCGATCCGAAAAGATTTTCTCATTTCCATGATTTTATATGGCGTGTCCTTTTTTTTCGTCGGTGGAATCTGTTCGGAAATCTTTGTATTTCCAATATCGTTATGTGATAACATGGTCCGTTTCGCGAGGACGTCGGACGAGCCTCTTTTGAACGGCGACATCTGGGAGACGCAGCTCGCTCCGCCGGCGAACGCACCCGAAAATCGGGTATCGGAGATCGTACGCCGTGTCGACGCTCGACTTTCGCGCGAGATCGAGCCTTCGATTGCGCGTATAATCATGGAGATGACGCTCGTTTTGGCGGGCGAACCTCCCGGTGAGCCGGCATGTTTTCATTTAGTAAGTCGACGCCGTTTGGGAGGGCGAACCTCCCGGTGAGCCGGCATGTTTTCATTTAGTAAGTCGACGCCGTTTGGGAGGGCGAACCTCCCGGTGAGCCGGCATGTTTTCATTTGAAATGGACAATTCGAATCTGGAATCGACGTCTAACGAACTATATATTCTTAAAATAATTATACAAATGAATATGGCTCACCAGGAGGTTCGCCCTCCCAATTTTGCGTTCGCCCGAACAATATTTGGTTCTACAGAACAATATTTGGTTCGCCCGAACAATAATTGAATCGACAGAACAATATGAGGTTCGCCCGAACAATATTTGGATCGACAGAACAATATGAGGTTCGCCCATACTCGGGTTATGATCTCGGGAACGCCGGGGGGTCGATCTCGCCGATCCACAACCTCTTTTCAAGCTCGATCAAGCGTGAAGCGAGATCGGATGGCGGAAATCGCCGTCTTCCGCTACGATATCGCCTCGTCGACTCGTCGATTCCGCGCGTTCGCCGCGTTCGGCGGCGAATCTTAACCGTATGGGATCGTCGGGGTTACGTCGAACGGTCGAATTCCACGTTGCGAGGTGTTCCTTGGCCGGATTTCGGGTCGGAATCGGGCACGATACGCATCGGCTCGTCGCGGATCGCCCCCTGATCCTCGCCGGAGTCACGATCCCACACCCGCGAGGCCTCGCGGGCCACTCCGACGCCGACGTCGTCCTCCACGCCGTCGCCGACGCCCTCCTCGGCGCCTCGGCGCTCGGCGATATCGGCGAAATCTTTCCCGATACCGACGAACGCAACCGAGGCCTCGACGGCGGCGTGCTGCTCAAAGACGTCGTCGATCGCGTCATGAAAGCGGGCTGGAAGCCCGTCAATTGCGACGTCATCGTCCACGCCCAGGAACCCAAACTCTCCTCCCACAAAGACGCGATGAAAACGAACCTGGCGCGACTCCTCGCGATCGACCCCGCCGCGGTCAACATCAAAGCCAAAACGGGAGAGAAAGTCGGCGCGATTGGACGCGCCGAGGCGATCTCGTGCCAGGCGGTCGTCCTCGTCGAAACCTTCGATTTATCTAGAAAAGATTGAGCTTATATGTCATTGCGCGTTTATAACACATTGACGCAGACGAAGGAGCCGTTCCGCGAGGTCGCATCGGGGCGGGTCGGGATGTACGTTTGCGGGCCGACGGTTTATTCGAAGAGCCACGTCGGCCATATGACGGGTCCGGTGATCTTCGACACCGTGAAGCGTTATCTCACGTATCTGGGATATCGGGTGACGTGGGTGGTGAACATCACCGACGTCGACGATAAGTTGATCGTTCAGGCCGCGGCCGAGGGGACGACCGTCAAGGAGCTCGCCGAGCGCGTGACCGCGGATTATCTTGAGTGCTTAAGCGCGCTCGGAGTCGACGGGATCGACGTCATGCCCCGCGCGACCGATCACATCGGCGAAATCTTGACGATGATTCAATCGTTGATTCAAAAAGGTTTCGCCTACGCATCCGACGGGGACGTTTATTTCGACGTCACCAAATCGAAGGATTACGGCAAACTGAGCCGCCGCGACCCCGACGAGCTGCAGGCGGGAGCTCGCGTCGAACCGTCGTCGAAAAAGCACCACCCCGGCGATTTCGCGCTCTGGAAATCGTCCAAACCCGGCGAACCCGCGTGGGAAAGCCCCTGGGGCGCCGGTCGGCCAGGCTGGCATATCGAATGCTCGGCGATGAGCATGAAATACCTGGGTGAACATTTCGATATCCACGGAGGAGGCGTCGATCTCGTTTTCCCGCACCACGAGAACGAAATCGCTCAGTCCGAGGCTTTCAGCGACCGCACGTTCGCGTCGTACTGGATGCATAACGGTTTGCTGACAAAAGAAGGTAAAAAGATCTCGAAGTCCGATCCGGGCACGGTCGTTTTAATGAGCGACCTTTTAAAACTGCACCGCGCCGATACGCTCCGCGCGCTCTACCTTTCAAGCCATTACCGCAGGCCGACCGATTACGGACCGTCGCGGCTCGACGAGATCTCCCGCGGCTTACAAACGTTTCTTCACTTCTTTGAACGTTACGAACGCATCGCGCGTCGATCGTTTTATGATCTCACTCCTCCCGCCCGTCGCGAGGAGATCGTCGCTCCCGCCGACGCGCCCGGGTGGTTCGCGTCGATCGTCGAACACCGCCGCGGCTTCCTCGACGCGATGGACGACGACTTCAACACCGGCGGAGCGCTCGGCGAACTCCACGAACTCGTTCGTCTGCTCAACAGGGTCGCCGATTCCGAACGGCTCGAATCGACCGACCGCGACCAGCAAGCGCTCGCGGCGTTCGATCGCGGCGTTTTGATCCTTCGCGAACTGACGGCGATCCTGGGGCTTTTCCGCAAGCCGTCGCAAACCTCGAAAGTCCGCGACGACCGGCTCGCGGGATCGTTGATCGAACTGTTGATCAACCTCCGAGCCCGCGTCCGCAAGGAAAAAAACTTCGCGCTCGCCGATACGATCCGCGACGAACTCTCCAAACTCGGCGTCGCGCTCGAAGATCGCCCCGAAGGAACGACCTGGCGGTTGATCGATACCGAAATCGAACGCTGAATCAAATAATTTTGAGATTTGATGAATCTTGATGTTCAAGATTAATTATGCGAGTGTATTTTCAATCATAGGGCGTTTTGACGATTCGTGGGGGCGGGGGATCGAGCGAATAATTCCAGGGAAGGAAGCTTGACGATGGCCGGCATGACGCGATCGAACCGGGGAAACGAGCCGAAGGCGAGCGTGACGACGCGGGTTTTGGGGGTCGACCCCGGTTTGGGAGCGACGGGTTACGCGGTGGTCGAGCCTCGATTGCGCGGGGCTTTCATCGTCGAGGCGGGTTTGATTCGTTCGGGGGGGTCGAAGGTCGATTTCGGCGTCCGGCTCGAGGTGATTCATCGCGGCGTTCTCGAGATCATCGACCTGTTCAAGCCGACCGCGATGGCGCTTGAGCAAGTTCACAGTCAGGTTCGGCATCCTCGGACGTCGATTTTGATGGCGCATGCGCGCGGGGTGATCGTGCTCGCGGGGGCGCAGCGTGGGATTCCCGTTTTCGGTTACGCCGCGGCTCGGATCAAGAAAACGCTGACGGGGAGCGGCAGGGCGCCCAAAGAGCAGGTTCAGCGTGCGATCCAGGTCGAGCTCGGTCTCGACAAGCTCCCCGAGCCTCACGACGTCGCCGACGCGTGCGCCGCGGCGATCTGCCATTGCCAATCGCAGCGGAACATCCAACTCCTGAATTGAGAAGGAGATGCGAACTTTCGAATCCGGCGAATAGAGATGACAATCGCGGTCGATCTTTCAAATGCGACCATTATTTTCTCGAATCGAAGAACGAACTCCGCTTTATCTCGATCGATCGAGATGGAAATCGGGATTGAAATTTGGTATGTACTTGAAGCTGGCGAAATCTAAGTATAAAATGGATCTTAGAATCGATTTTATTCGGTTTGCGATTGTCTATAATCGCATTTTCACTCATCCGATTAGAACATGCTATTGAAAAACTGTATAGGACTCTAAAGTACAATGATTACGAAATGGCGATTGCAGAGGTTTAAGGCGGTACGAAGCGCACAGGAGTTTACGCTTGGTCCGCTCACGATCTTAACCGGGGCGAATAGTTCCGGAAAATCGTCGATCATTCAAAGCATGTTGCTGATTTGCCAGACTCTCTCAAGTAATGTCGTCGATAGACATCTTGTTCTGAATGGTAACCTGCTTAGGCTCGGCGAACATGACGATGTGTTATCAACTTCAAATGATGATGCAATAAAAGAATTCTACATTGGTTTCGATATTAGATTTGATTTCAAAAAGCATGGTTACTTGAAATCTTTCTATAGCGATCCTAGATATCAAGATGAATACATCCCTAATATAACGAGAGGAATTTTTACAGCCGATCTTTTTTTTGGTCCAGAAGGAAAGGACGACAGAACATCATTTTCAAAAGTGAGAAGGCTTCATTCATATCTTAAATATGCTCATTACATTGCAGATATTGAGACATATAATTCATATTCGAGAGAGAATTTTGAATTAGCGAAAATACACTCGCTTAAGATTAACAAAAGGCATAATCATGAGATCGATTATATTATTAATGAATTCAACAAATTCTATAATCCAAGATTCGCCCCATCCGAAAGACTCTTAGAGTATGCAGCCATCATTACTCCAAGCGATCCCTACAATAAAAGAACTTTTAAGAATAACTTCACAAAGCTAGAATACGAAAGCTCATTAATTGGAGTACATTTAAAGCACTTCCTACCGTCAAGATTATGGTTAACTTGTCCTATTATTTTCAAACGATGTAATGATATAATAAATAATTTGATGCTGACCCCAGATCTCTACAAACTCTTGAATCAGATAAAATCAGACTCATTACATGATCCAGCATCTAAAGCTTTTGCTGATATCATAAATGATTTGTCTACAAAAGCTAACATAAGCGAATTGGAATTCATTTCTTCAATCCAGAGGAGGGAGAACATTAATACCTCTAGCAACAGAGATTCGAATGTAATAATTCATGAGTACGCTCCTGAAATATTACTGGATGCAGTAATTGATCGATTAAGTCCTGATACGATTAAACAGATAGGGATTGAGCCGGTTAATTTACCGTACCCATTACTTTCTTTATTAGATGCATTGAATGAAACATTCTTAACGATGCGATATCTTGGTCCGCTTCGCGACGATCCCAAACCGGTTTACGGGATCGCGAGTTCGGCGGATCCCTCGGACGTGGGAGTGAAAGGCGAGTTCACCGCCGCGGTGTTGGATTTATACGCCGATCAACTTGTTGAGTTTGTCGATCCGGGCGACACCAATGGATCAATACAGCGAATGAAATTGAGACAGGCCGTTATAACATGGCTTTCTCACTTCGATATCGCCGAATCGTACCATACAAACGAGGAGGGAAAGCTAGGGCATCGGCTTGAGATTAGACAGAAAGGAACTAAAAAAGATTTGGATTTAACAAACGTAGGTGTGGGAGTGAGCCAGGTTCTACCCATCCTGGTGATGTCTCTGATTTCCGAGCCGGGAGCGGTTCTAATATTTGAACAACCCGAACTTCATCTTCATCCCAAGGTTCAATCGATTCTGGCGGATTTCTTCCTCGCGATCATCAAAACGGGTCGTCAATGCATCGTTGAAACGCATAGCGAGTATCTGATCAATAGATTGAGGTTGAGAGTCTCGGAATCCCCATGGGAATCGCCTTTGCAAGATCAGATTACGATGTACTTTGTGGAAAGAGAAGACGGGAACTCAATTTTTAAACACGTAAAAATAAATGAATATGGCTCTATTCCCGAATGGCCCAAGGGATTCTTCGATCAGGGTCCGAAAGAATCGGATCGCATACTCAAGGCCGCCGCGGCGAAAAGGAAGTTAAAAGTTTCACCTGATCGGAAGGACGCGACGAGCGATCGGGAGGAACACGTCGATGCCTGATCGGCATGTGTTTATCGATCCCTACCTCTTCCAAATTCCCGAGTTTGAATCCTCCGATCACTTGAGACGTTACCTCGATCTCCTCGTTCGGTGGGGATCGGCGGTATCCGAAGATCCCGACGCTTATTCAACCTCGGAGGAAGCCGTCATTCGACTTATGGAAGAAGGTAAATACCCCGATTACACTCTTATCGATAAGCTTATTGAAAGATTCTCGATCGAGGAATTCACAGCATACGATGTCTCGAATCGTTTAAATGTTCTCGCCGGACGGAGACCTTATATCGAGGAAAGATGCGGAGTGACGACCGTTCTCGTCGATACGACCGACGGCGTATCTCCCGCGGAATTAATCAAACGGCTCTCCCCCGGCGTCGGAAAAATCCTCCACGATTGCTTATTCCTCGTCGCGTCGTCCCTTTCGACCGGATGGGACGCCGATCCGCTGTTTTTTGGAACTTATGATGTCGATATTAACTTATCTCAAACAATAATTATCGAGGGAAGTCTCGTCGACGCCGAGTTTTCTTCCATTGATCTCTTCGATTTACCTTTTCCGATTCATCATGCGATTGAAATTATAGACGAGTCGATCTTCGAAGACGAGGAATTGGAAGTCGTCCGGATATGGAATGATCCGGTTCGAGCCACTCGCGCCGCGTACAACAGCCTCGATGAATCGATCAAACGACTTCGATCGCTTCCCGAGATTCACGTGGGTGATCAATTCGTCGAATCAATCGAAAAACTGGGGATTCATCATCAGCCGAGACTCTTACGACGAATTTATTCGCTCTCGGCGATGGCGGCGATTAAAATGATCGATCAAGTCAACGGCGCCGATGTTCATCCCGTTCGGCAATCGATCGCCGCGAATTCGCCGCAAATCGAAATCGCCGGAGCCAAAAAATGGAGGTGCAAAATATCACAACACGGAGCGGGTTTCCGATTGCATTACTGGTCTCGACCCGACGGATCAATCGAACTTGACGCCGTGATGGTTGAATCCAAGGTGAATTGATAGTTTTCGGATTACTACTTCGTGAATTATCACGAAACCCAATCCAGATTGATTGGCCTGAAAAGAAAGACGTAAGATTTATCAGGAATGAAAGAACTAATATTGATATTCTTCAAAATACAACCAGAAAGATTTTCGCTGACAATCACTTGATTAATCATTTTATGAATGATCGCATAGCTGACAAGAAACGCCGACTTTACCCACATTGCCAACTCCACTCATTTTAACAGTCAATCTAAGCTTAATTAATGAGTCGGTATGGGGAATTTTATTCACCCTACCTTTATCTCACGCCACAAATATGCCTGACTATACCAGAATAATTTACGAGATTGCTCTTGAAAAAATGAGAGGTAAGTTGTTAAGATAGTTTCGTAAGATCGAATGATCCATCCGACAGGTTCAATCATCATGACTTACGGTATTCGCAGTTTTTGTTTAGTCGTTCAGATCATCTTCCAGATGCTTTTTCTTGGAGTTATCTCCTCATCAGCAGAGACAATCGCCTATTACAGATTCGAAAACGGTATTCCAGGATCACCTGCCTCGGGTGTTGGGACAATACTGGATAGTTCAGGCCACGGTTTGAATGGAACCGCTATTAATGGTCCGACATACAGCTCAGACGTTCCTACGCATATAATTCCGCAAACAGGTGCATTAAACAATTTATCACTCAGCTTCAACGGTTCAGATCAACGTGTTTACATACCTGATAACAGTCTTTTTAAATTGACACATAGCCTTACTCTTGAGGCATATATTAAGCCATTCTCTGACCCGACTTCCAAGGAACAGATTGTATTCAGAGGAGACGACCGAATAGGATTGGATCCTTATTATTTATCTCTCGAACCGGGAGGAAAAGCGGAATTCTTCATACAAAACGCAAAGAATCAAGCTGCATTCATCACAGCAGCATTGCCCGCCATAGATCAATGGTCATACATTGCTGGAACTCTCAACGGAAAAACGGGAGTCATGGATTTATATATAAATGGAATTTTGTCCGCATCAACCACTACGAACATTCGTCCGCTAGGAGAACTTGATAAAAAATACACGCCTGGAATTGGAATTGGGAATGTTCAATCCGGCAATTATAATGAATACTTTAATGGTTTGATCGATGAGGTTCGGATTTCTAATGAAGCGCTGAACCCGAGCCAATTTCTTGATGCAAAACCTGTTCCGGAGCCAAGGGCTATGATTCTAGAAATCTCAGGTTTTGCTATCTTTTTTATTATATATCGACTCAGTAGAAATAGACGATCTGCTATAGTTTCGATAACATGACGTATTCAAATTTATACTTATCACAATTCGTGACTTCACATAGCAATAACATGCTTATCAATTCATATTATTATAATGTGAGCACATGCATCGTGCACTGTTTTTTTGTTTCTATTTAATAGAGGGTACTAACATTGGAAACAATCAAATGTCACTTATGTGGATCTAACAAAAAACTTCAGAAAAGCCATGTCTGGCCAAAATTCGCTTTTAAAAGATTCGCCGCCGACCAAAATCGAGGCGGTCGTTTCGCTGATCTTTCTCTTGGGCGCGTGAGCAATATACAATGCACGCGAAATTGGTTTTGTTGTGATTGCGAAAAGATTTTTAGTATTTCAGAGATGTATGTCGCTAACCTATGTTACAAAATAATCAGATTATCACATCAATCATATCCGTATAACAAATTATTGCTTCGATTTGCCGTTTCGTTATCTTGGAGAGCAGCGAAATATTTTCAAGAAATGAACAATGATTTTTTTATTGAATGGGATCAATCAAAATCTTACAAGATTTGGAAAAAATATTTACTAGAAAGAAAAGACAATGTTGATCCATATACTATACATTTATTTGTTCTTAAAGATCAAATCAAATTTCCACATACCGCTCTTGGAGGATTTATTGATCGAGAAAACTCTTTGCTGTTAACTCAGATCGGGCCAATGTTTTTCGTATCCTTGATGAAACCTAATATATTGACACATGATGAAATGATAATCTGGAACAAATCGAAAATCTCGCATCGCGGCGGAACGCTCGAAGTCATATGCAGATTGACTAACAGCACTAATATGCCATATATTAATAATATGACTCCCAAATTACAGGGAACATTTTTAAGATTAGAAGAGACAGTGAGGCGAGCGGCTTCGTCTGGCAATTGGCCAGGTTCCAATTAACATAATAGCTCATATCTTAATACCGAATTATTCTTGATTGTGAAGTTTTCATTAAACTTGCATAAGTAAATATAAATTTATACACACAAAAACTTCAATATTTTTTGGGAAAATGTACCAAGATCTATAGGTCTAAATCGGTTATTTATTAGTCCTTTCAAAATACTGATCGTACATAATCTTAGCATAAAAACTCAATCTTTAAGTAAAACAAAGCTATCATCAAAATAGAATTGGTGGAATTACAGAAAGATTTTATCCCATGCGATCTTACAGCCAAATGCGGCTACGTCGGAGGCGGATTCTGACAATAATGCGGGCGAACGTCGAACGGAAATCCTAAAAATCGAAAAATCGCTATTGACTTCAAACCGTTTTCGGCTTAAGATTGCATTATGACCAAAAGATCGGAAGGCGAACCGGTCGGCGGATCGCCCTTACGATCGCTGAACGTCATGCTGATCCTGGTTTTTTAAACGACTTGTTAAAAACGCCGCACCGAAAAGTGCGGCTTGCCAAACGAACCGAACTAAAACGAACGCTTTCAAAAAGGATCGTTATCATGCAATCCGCCGCTCCCATTCCGCGCGCCGACGCTCCCAACCACAACCAATCGACCGAATCCAAACCCCCGTCAGCCGGCGACAAAGAGCGAGATTCGCTCATGGCGAACCGGATCGGCATCCATTCAACCGCTCCCGACATCGACGGCGTCGAATCGGTTGAAAAATGGATCGAACACCGCGATACCGTCGTCGCGGAACTCAATCCCGTCGGCAAGCTCGAAACCGCCCACGCCGAACGCGCCGCCCTCTATTTATGGAGGCTCGATCGTGTCGTCCGCTTCGAAAATATCGCGACCCAATTCGACCTCGACGAGCTGACAGCCGAGTTCATCGTGTCGCTCGATCACCCCGAACTTCCACGCGATCGATCCGAGGCCGTCACGCTCGAAAAAATCCGCGCGCCCCTCGGCGAGTTTCTGAAGCAGTTTGAAAAGTGGGGCGATGTCGCCGCCAAGCTCCCAGGACAAAAAGAGGGGATGGCCGACGTCCGCGGAGAGATCAAACGCATCAAAGAACGTCGCATCATTCCCGATCAGCCGACGATCCAAACGATCATCAAATACGAGGCGCATCTCGACCGCTGCCTCGCTCGCACGATGACCGAGTTGCGGCGATTGCAAAAAGAACGACGCCAAGGCTTACGCACGGTCGAGGACGATGGGAGCGCAAGCAAGTCGGATTCCGGGGTGAAATGCGCCGAACAATTCGGTATTTGTCCTACCAAAAGGCGACGCGGAAACCGAGCCCGCGGTTCGGAAAACCAATTCAACGAATCGGGATCAAACGACGGATCGATATCACGGATCGAATCGCACATCGAGTCGGATTCGCCGATTGAAATGGTTTTGCCCAATCAAGATCAAGATCTTGTCAATTATGAAGACGGCTCACCAGGAGGTTCGCCCTCACAGAACGGTGCGCCCGCACAGAGCGGTGCGCCCTCCCAGTGCGGTTCGCCCGCACAGAGCGGTTCCACCTCACAACGCGGGGCGATGAGTTTTATCGATTCGTCCAATCAAGTTCTTTTCAAATACGAAGACGGCTCACCAGGAGGTTCGCCCTCCCAGTGCGGTTCGACCTCACAAAGCGATTCGACCTCACAGAGCGGTGCGACCGCACAGAGCGATTCGACCTCACAACGCGGGGCGATGAGCTTTATCGATTCGTCCAATCAAGTTCTTTTCAAATACGAAGACGGCTCACCAGGAGGTTCGCCCTCCCAGTACGGTTCGACCTCACAGAGCGGTTCGACCTCACAGAGCGGTTCGACCTCACAACGCGGGGCGATGAGCTTTATCGATTCGTCCAATCAAGATCAAGATCTTGTCAATTATGAAGACGGCTCACCAGGAGGTTCGCCCTCCCAGAACGGTGCGCCCGCACAGAGCAGTGCGCCTTCCCAGAGCAGTGCGCCCGCGCAGAGCGGTTCGACCTCACAACGCGGGGCGATGAGCTTTATCGATTCGTCCAATCAAGTTCTTTTCAAATACGAAGACGGCTCACCAGGAGGTTCGCCCTCCCAGAGCGGTGCGCCCTCCCAGTGCGGTTCGACCTCACAGAGCGGTTCGACATCACAGAGCGGTTCGATCTCACAATGCGGGGCGCCATCACAATGCGGGTCGATATGCCCGATCGAATCGCGCAACCAATCGGATTCGACTGTCCAATTGGATTCGACAAGTAAAAACGATTCGCCGATCCAAAATTCTTCTCCTCTACAAAAACCCGAATCGAAAAACTCTCTCATCAGCGAATCGACGCCTGAGGGAATCGTTACGCGAGAACGAAACGCTTCGGGGGTGATGATCACGATGTTTCCTCAAACGCATTATTCGGCGAACCCGAACGTGATCGTTCCTCAACCTCCCGTGACGATCGCTCCGATTCAACGTCGATAACGAACGCACGATGAATCTCTTGAAAGAAAGTTCACTCGATCCGAATTCGGCCGTGAAAACGGTACGAATCGGCGTCATGCAATCGCCCGGGCGACCGTGAGATCGGGCCGGGACGCTCTTTGACAATTCGTATGCGGACATACGTCGGGGCGGTCGAACGTCGCCTTCCATGAAAGCGATGGTTTCGACCGCCCCGGCGGAGGAGTTCGATTCCGCGCGATCGCCGCGTCGAGACGATCGAGCATCCACATCGATCGCGGCGCCAAGCCGAGCAGAGCCGACCGCGCCCCTTTACCACCTCGAGTCGACTCGCCCGTTCGGTCGGTCGATTTGGATTCGATCGAGCCGAGTTCCGCGCCGAATCGGCCGATTTCGCGGCGTTTCGATCGGCGTCGGCGGCGATCCTATCCACATGGTTGTATGTGATCGTATCATCTTGTTAGGAATTCGGCGGGGCGCGTGAATCGCGATCGCCGTCGAAGGTGGCGAATCGACGCGTTTCTCGTTATTGTGCGATTTCGCGGAATCAGGATACGACAAGCTCGACTCCAACGGAGATGGAAAGATGGATGGATCGACGGTAAGAGACACAAACAGACACGATTCGAAGCCGATCGCGTTCTTGAAAAAGACGCCGCTGACGTTCATCACGGCGGTTCTCGCGCTTACGCTCTTATGGGGAACCGTGCGATCGGCTGATAAGCCCGCGGCGAGGAAGTCGATTTATGTCGACTCGAATTACGGATTCTCGCTCTCGCCCCCTCGGTTTAGAACCGCGACTCCGGGAAGCATGGTGGTACCGGCGATATTCTCGGGGATCGGCGACGGTTCGTTCACAAGCAATGTGAATATCAACGTGAACGTGATGACGACGACGCGCGAACAATATCGCAAACTCTCGCTCGATGAATTCCGGGCCGCGAATCTCAAAGTGATCGCGGATACCGACCGTACGGTGAGCGGAAGGGATGCGATTTTGTTCAATTACGAGGGAAAGATCCAGGAGAACGATTTGCACTTCCTGGCTCTCGCGATCATCGATACCGACCGCGTTTTTCTCGTCACGTGCACGGCGAAGCAGGCGGTTTTCAAGGAGATGGAGCCCGAATTTCTGGCGTGCTTGAATAGCTTTAAGCTTGATTAATTAAACTTACGAAATGAATGGAAGAGTAAAAAGATCCCGCCGTGCGACGTCGCGCGGCGAGATCTTGGTGTTTTTATACGATCAGGGGATCAGGCTGGTGACGACCTTCGCCAGCTCGGCACCCGTCTCGGTAAGGCTATAGAAGTTGTTCTTGCCTTGACGACGCGGGGCGATGATGCCGCCGTGCCGCAAAAGGGCGAGGTGATGGCTGACCGCGGGCTGGCTTTGGCTCAACTGCGAGCAAAGCGCGCCTACGTGTTGCTCGCCATCGGCCAAGATCAAGATGACCTGGAGCCGGGTCGGGTCGCTGACGTGCTTGAGGAGGATCGAAGCCCGACGGGCTTGCTGATAGCGAGCGTCGGACGTTTTGCCCGACTTCATCGACTTGGGCGCGGGCGCCGCCGCTTTGGGGGCCGCGTGCTTGGGGCTCGCCTTGGTTGGAGCAGCCATGGTTCACTTCCTTTTGTCTATGAAGGTGACGATCAAAAGAAAAGGCGTCGTTCGATACGAACACGAGTCCGAATCGAACAAATCCGCCGAGCCTTGGATTCGTGCGACTTCGCCGCGATCTCGCGACCAAGACCGACACTCCTCGACTCGTCGACGGCTACAAGCCGCCCTCGGAGATACGACCGATTCCGCTCCATCGGAACGCGATCGGTCGACGGAACAAGAAGCAATATATCACGATCTAGGATCTTGACAACATCAATCTTCAAGTTTTCGTCGAAAAACATCAAGTTGGTTCCCGTCATACCGCCTTAAGTGTATCAATCGCGATTCAATAACACCCCCCGAAGCGAGAATCGGAACGCGTTTTCGTCTCACTCCTCCATAATAGAATCAAAACGAGCGCAAAATGCGTGCCGCTTGGGAATACGACTCCATGAACGCGCACCGAATTCATTTTTTCCCTGGAAAACAAGCCTTTTACACGATTCATACCGATCCGAAATCAATTCCCGATTCGCCTCCGATCGTCCCCGAACGCCCCGCCGAACTCGCTAAGACAGGGCGCGATCAAGCCGCCGCGGTCGATCCTCGAACCGATCGCGAAGACCCGACCCGACCCCTCGACGCGTCGAAAAAAAAATCGCCGGACCTCGACCGAATTCGCTCGGTCACGTTCCCATCGAGTCGAAAAACACCCGCGGCGCGGCGGCGATCGCGACGAAAAACACGCCCTCCGCGGCGCGGTTCGGCGAAATCGAGCGTCGGATCGATCGCTTGAAACGATCCGATATCTCCCCGGCGAACATCAAAGCGGTCGAACAATCAAAGGCGCTTTTGAAACTGAACGCTCCTCGATTCATCAAACGCTCGATTCGCCGACATCCAAAACGTATCGATCGATCTTACGAGTCGACCGCCGATATCGCGGTTTTCCAGCGATTTTCACGCCGATTTCGCGGCGAACACCCCGCGCGGCGGCGATCGACGCCGTGCGATCAAGCACGCGAATCGAATCGACTCGCAAATCGAACAATCGCTACGCGAACGCGAATCTTTACCTCATTACGTAAGAATATGCGAGGATCGAGGTTGGGGGATGCGAGAAAACACTTGATCGTTTCACGCGAGCATGAAGGGGAGCGTTACTTCGATGAGGGGGCGACAAGCGAAGAGATGATTCGGAAATACTCGCTCGGATTCCATTTTTTCGCGGCGATTCCGGTATCGAGCCGGACGAGCCGGCCGCGCGAGTCGATGATCGCGACGCACAAGTTATGGATGATCTCGTCTTTACCAGGTCCGTAGATCAGCCCCAACGGCTCGGCGACTTTGGCGAGTTCCTCGTGCGACGCGACCGCGAACGTCCAGAGGGGCGGCTTCGCTCCCACCCGCGCCGCGTGTTCCGCGAGCACTTTGGGGGTGTCGTGCTCGGGATCGAAGCTTACCGAAACAAGCCTTACCTTCTTTTCGCGCGCCTTGATGAGAGAAAGTTTATCCGCCAACTCATGAAACTTCTTATCGACGAGCGGGCAATAATCGGGCAGGGGGCATCGCGTGTAAATGAAAGTAAGCACGACGACCTCGCCGCGCAGGTCGCTTAAACGGAGCGGTCGATCATCCTGCGTCGTCACGGTGAAATCGGGGACGATCGTGCCGAATTCAAGTTTGGGACTTCGCTTATGAATTTGGGGAGATCCCGACGAGAAATCGAGCGAGATCGTTTCGGCGGGGGCGGGAACCGTCACTTCGAGCGTTTTGAGCGTGTAATCGGCGACTTCTCCATGGCGACGTTTGACCTCGAGCGTCCCTTCGACTTCGTCTCCTCGGCGAACGTCTTCGAGCAGGGAACGATCGCGGACGGTGAAGGGCATCGTCATCGCGTCCATGAAACCGGGGATCGCCTCGTGCGCGATCGTCACCTCGCGCGATTCGAGATCGACTCCGCGGACGACCCCCTTCAAGCGATATTCGACGGTCGTCTCGGTTTTGGAATCCTTGTTTTTGGCCGCTCCGGGCCGTCCGTTCTTGGTCGCCTCGGGTCGACACGATAAAGCGACAAACACAAGACAAGGTGTGATCAGCGACACAATTCGACGCGCATCGCTCATGATTGATCACCCGATCGACCTTCGGCGCGTTCGAACGGAAAACGATCGTCGAGCGGGCTCGCCGCGAGATCGACGAGAAACGCCGACAACCGTTCGACGACGATCGACGTGACGGCTCGACCTTTCTCGGCGGTCGCGGGGCGAGGATCCCCCGCTCCCGAATTCGTCGTCAAGAGATGCCAGGGACGAGTGATCTCAACCCAACCGCGCCGGACCGCTTCGAACCGATTCACCGCCATTCGACCCTCGTCGGCTTGATTCATCTTCACCAACTCGGGAAAGTGCGCCAAACCCATGCTCGTTTCAAGCTCGCCGGCATGATCTCCGGCGTCGTCGAAAATCGAATCGTATCGATCGGTCGCCATTTTAAACCAATTGCATAGAAACAGATGAACAGGATATTTCAGGTAAAGGTCGCGGAGGATCCATTTGAAATCGTTGCCGCCGTGGCCGTTGAGGAAGACGCATTTTTTTACGCGATGGGTCGCGAGCGAAGCGACGAGGTCTTCGACGATTTTGGCGAGCGTGGCTGGGTTGAGGTTCATCGCGAACGGGAACCTCATCTGATTGGTTTCGGTTCCATAGGGGATTGTGGGGAGGAGCGCGACGCGTGCTTTGGCCTTCCAGGCGGATTCGCACGCGAGCCGAGCGATTTCATCGACCTGATAGGTATCGGTTCCATATGGAAGGTGAAGGTTGTGCGGTTCGGTGGCGCCGAACGGGATCACCGCGACGTCATAGGGAGGATTGTCTTTGACGAATCCGTAATTCAATTCGGCGAGCATCCAGGGTCGCATTGTGGAACGGTCCTGAGGTAAGAAACGGGGCGTACCGGAGTCTCGAACGCGGGGGATCTTGGCTGTTCCGCGAACGGCGCCCGGTTCATCACCATAAAGTTGGAGGGAATCGCGATCCACCGCGGCATTGCGGCGAGCGGCTCGCGTTCGGTACGATCGGGCCTTCAGACACGAGGTCCGCTGGATTCCATTAACCCCGGATTCGCCGGCTCATGCAAGCCTTCGAGGCCGTAAATCATTATTTCGATCAGGCGGCGGTACTGCTCGATTTATCGGACAACATGCGCACGTTGATGATCACCCCCGATCGCGAGCTTCGCGTCGAGGTGGCGATCGAGATGGACTCGGGTCAGATCGGCAATTTCATCGGTTATCGCGTTCAACACGATAACGCTCGGGGTCCTTTTAAAGGAGGGCTTCGGTTCCATCCGCACGTCGATCAAGACGAGGCTCGTTCGCTCGCGAGCCTGATGACGTGGAAAACCGCGGTCGTGAATCTTCCTTTCGGCGGCGGCAAGGGGGGAATGAATTGCGATCCGAACAAGCTTTCACGGGGCGAGCTTGAACGCGTCACACGGAAATTCGTGCAACAGATCCACGATTTCATCGGGCCCGACAAAGACATTCCCGCGCCCGACGTGGGGACCGACGCGCAGGTGATGGCGTGGGTTATGAACGAGTACTCGAAGTATCACGGTTTTCAGCCGGCGTGCGTTACGGGGAAACCGGTCGAATATCACGGATCGGAAGGTCGCGAGGCGGCGACGGGTTACGGGGTGATGATCGTCGCGCGAGAGATTTTGAAACGTCTGGGTAAGGAGATCCGAGGGACGACGTTCGCGATTCAGGGTTACGGCAACGTCGGATCGAACACGGCGCGTTATCTCGCCGAAGCCGGCGGGGTGATCACGGCGATATCGGACGCTTACGGAGCGGTCGTCAATCCTCGCGGGCTCGATATCAAGGCGCTCGACGCGCATGTGGCGATCGACCGTAAAGTCGTCGGTTTTCCCGGCGGCGAACCCGCGACGAACGAACAATTGCTCACGCAACCCGTCGACGTGCTGATTCCGGCGGCTTTGGGGGGAGTGTTCGACGCCGAGACCGCGAAGCAAGTTCGCGCACATTTGATTATAGAAGCCGCCAACAGCCCGACTTGGCCCGAGGCCGACGAGGTTTTCCGAACCCGCGAGATTCCGGTCGTTCCCGATATTCTCGTCAACGCGGGGGGGGTGATCGTCAGCTACTTTGAATGGGTTCAGAATCAGCAGCATTTCCGCTGGCCGCTCGATCGGATCCAACGCGAGGAGGAGACGACGATGGTGGAAAGCTTTAACAAGATTTACGAACTCGCGACCCGCAAGGGGATTCCGCTTCGTACCGCGGCGTTTATGATCGGCATCTCCCGCGTCGGCAGGGCGCGGGTTCTCGGCGGGATCTGAAAACGCTTCACGAACGATCATCGGCTCTCTATTATTTCTCATACAAAAATGAATGATTATTCCGAATATGAGCTTCCGTTTGGATCGCGGTACGCGAGCCGGGAGATGCTTGAGCTTTGGTCGCCGCGGCGCAAGTTCACGACGTGGCGCAAGCTTTGGACGGCGCTCGCGACCGCGGAGCGCGAGCTCGGTTTGCCGATCACCCGCGAGCAGATCGCGCGGCTCGAGGAGAAGATCGATTCGATCGATTTCGACGCGGCTCGTGAGCATGAAAAGAAGCTAAGACACGATGTGATGGCTCACGTTCACACGTATGGAGACGCGGCGCCCGAAGCTCGGGGGATCATTCATCTGGGGGCGACGAGTTGTTATGTGACCGACAACACCGATCTGATTCTGATCCGCGAGTCGCTCGAACTTGTGCGCGATCGGCTCGTGGGCGCGATCGACGCGCTGGCGACGTTCGCCGACCGGTGGAAGAAGCTTCCGTGTTTGGGTTACACGCATTTTCAGCCGGCGCAGCTTGTGACGGTGGGGAAGCGTGCGGCGCTTTGGTGTCAGGAGCTCGCGCTCGATCATCACGAGATCGATCGAAGAATCCAGGAACTTCGATTCCTTGGCGTGAAGGGGACGACGGGAACGCAGGCGAGCTTCCTGGCGCTTTTCGACGGCGATCATTCGAAGGTCGAGGAGCTCGACAGGAGAGTCGCGAAGGCTTTTGGATTCGAGCGTCGTTATATCGTCGCGGGGCAAACATACACGCGCAAGGTTGATTCGCAAGTCGTCTCGGCGCTCGCGGGGATCGGCGAAACGGCTCATCGCTTCGGTTCAGATTTACGCTTGCTTGCGCATGAGCGCGAGCTTGACGAACCGTTCGAGGCCGATCAGGTGGGATCGTCGGCGATGGCTTATAAGCGAAATCCGATGCGGGCCGAGCGAATGTGTTCGATCGCGCGGTTTTTGACGGCGCTTCCCGCGGCGGCGGCGCAAACCGCTGCGACGCAGTGGCTGGAGCGGACGCTCGACGACAGCGCGGCGCGGCGGTTGTTTTTGCCGCAAGCGTTCCTCGCGGTTGATTCGATCCTTCGGCTTTACCTCAACGTCGTTCCGGGATTGAAGGTTCATCCCGCGGCGATCGCCCGGCATGTCGAACGCGAGCTTCCGTTCATGGCGACCGAGAACATCCTGATGGCTGCGAGCCGACGCGGCGGGGATCGCCAAGATCTTCATGAGCGAATCCGAACGCATTCGCTCGCGGCGTCGGCGCTTGTCGTCGATTCGGGGGCGCCGAACGACCTGATCGCACGCCTTCAGAACGACCCGGCGTTCGCGGGGCTCGATTTTGAGGAGATCCTCGAACCTTCGCGGTACATCGGTCGATCGTCCGAACAGGTTACGGCGTTCATCGCCGAGGAGATCGAACCGATCCGCCGCGGTCGACCGGGCGCGATCGGCCAAACAAGCGAGATTGACGTTTAAAGTAACTAATAAAAATAAGAGATATTTATTCGAAAAGGAGACGAGATTCGGCGGTCGGGGGGGGTTGAGCGCGCAAGGCGAGGGGTCGCCGCCGAAGCGGCGAGACGTTTATCGCCTTGATCGATTGGGCGATCCTGGGGAACGGATCGGCTTGGTTCGAGCGTAGAGGATTAAACGCGGGTCGCTTTGCGGGCTTTCATGAGCCGTTTGAGTTGTTCGCGACGACGCCGTTCGCTCGGCTTCTCGTAATACGCCTTGCGTCGCATTTCCTTGCGTAAGCCGCTTCTCTCGCAGAGTTTGCGGAAACGTCGAACGGCCTCCTGGATCGACTCGCCGGAACGGACCCGTAACTTCACCACAAGCAAGACCTCCCACAAACGATCGAACACCCGTCGAGAGCGGCGTCGGCACGCGCGACGCGCTCGTTCGAGACGAGCGAAATATCCCCCTGGAATGAATCGAAGCGAATCTCGATCAACGAAATTCGTTCGTTGGAAATTACCATCCTAATCGACGCCGAGTCGCACGCCAAGCCGAAACCGTCGTGTTTTTTGGGAAACTTCGCGACCCCTCGTCGGTTCCCAAAAATCGACGCGAGGATGCTCATCGGGAAGGGTGTTCGCCGCGGCGATCCGTCGACCCGCTTGTTCAAAAAGTCGATCGATCCGCGAGAATGGGCGGCGGATTCACCCTCCCGAACGAGAATATTCTTACATTCTATTTTAATCGCTTTATGATTTCATCGCGATCGGGCGCGATTCGCCTCCGGCGCCTCGGCCGCACCGCTCAACGCGGAGTCGGCGGTTTTATCTTCGACAGATCGGGTTTGACGACGAATCGCATCCAGCCCGACGGGTCGAGCGAAGAAGCCTCGATCAACTCGACCTCCTTGGGGAGCGTATCGAGCTTGAAATCGAGCGGCTTGGCTCGCAACGCAAGCTTAAACCCCGATACCACCACCGATTGCGAAAGCTTCGTCAGCGGCTTCCCCTTCGATTCGTCGTCGTCGATCGCGTCGATCCGAACCTTGGGACCGGGATCGAAATCGGCGATCTTGGCGATCACCACGGGGGGCTTGCCCCCTTTGGGAACCTCGACTTTGAGCTCGACGTCGAACTCGGCGAGCGGCGACGTCATCCGATAAATGTTCGCCGCGGGACCAAGAAGCGTGCTCGAACCCGCGGTTTGCTTCTTCGGCGCCGGGAAAGAAACGTCGAATTCATACACAAGAATCACAAGTCGACCTTGCGTATCGGAGGCGAACTCGGGAGGCCGAGACGGCTTGCGAACGCGGATCGCAAGCTCTCCGGGAGGCTTCGATTCGGCCACCGCCTTGACGAAGGCCGAATATTCGGCGTTCGACGTCACCGCGACCGCGGGCGCCCCCGAGATCGCCGCCTTCGGTTTGATCACAAACAAAATATCTTTCACATCAGAATATTTTGATTCAATCAATCCCTGGACGACGTTCGTGAGGATCGACGAAAGGTGGACGTTGGCGGCGACTCCGGGAGCGATTTGATCGAGACGTTTGGGAGGGGGAGCGACCGCGCCCAGCCCCGCGGCGGCGCCTCGCCAATCGACCCGGCCCGCGGCCTCGATGTATTCGGGCCTCGAACGAAGCGCCAGATGATCGACGAGAACGTCTTTGATCGCCAGGGTTTCATTATCAAGGAAATACTTTTTGAGTTTGGCGGATTGTTCGGCGGCGTTTTCGCCGGTGCGCATCGTTCCGAGTTCGAGCGATCCCGCCTCGACCTCGTCGCGGATTCGCGGCATCGCTCCGTCGTGCACTTTCTGAACGATCTTGTTTCTGTTCATACCTAAAAGCGATGCGATCAGCCGACCCGATCCGCCTCCTTGCGTCGGCGCGGCGTCGATCGCGGATTGCACGTTGTGCAGGTAGGTCGGCCAGATCTGGAGCAAGCCTCCGGGCTTCAGTAAAACGTTGATCGTGAGGATCGCGTCGTCGCGGTTGACCGCGCTGAAGTAATAAAGCTTGCCGGCGCGAGCCCCCTTGGGATCGCTCATCATCTGCTCTTGAAAGCCGCGAACGGGGGTGACGCTGACCATCTGTTGGCTGTTGAAGAACCCGATCCCCTCGTCGCTCGAAAGCAGGCCGAAGGCGACTTTCGGACCGGGAGTGACGTACGACGTTTGCCCTTTAAACTCGACGATCTCGGCTTTCACCGGGTCGAAAGCGAGGAGGGGCGCGACCGTCGCGGCGTCGGCTTTGACGTTGAAATTGGGTCGAAGGAAAAGGCTTTCGAGCGCGGATTCGAGCTCGTGCGCAGGCCTCCAAGTCGTCGCTTTATTGCGATCGCGGAGGGTCGCGAGCAGGCGATCGACCTTCTTGAGCGCCGACAGGCGATCGGCGACCGTTTGCGCTTTTTCATATTCATTTTGTGCCGCGACGAGCTTGCCCCGGACGTATTCGACCCAGCCTTCACGATAGCCGCGGATTTTGGCGTCGGCGGGAGGGGGGAGTCGATCGATCGTCTCGACGAGTCGTTTTTCGGCGAGCGCGATCGCGGCTCTGGGAGCGAGCCAGGCGTCGAGCGCATCGGCGACTTCGCGAGCCCCGGTCCAGGGAACCGCGGCGAGTTCGCGTTTGCGGAGATCGAGTCGATCGAGCGCCGAGGAACGATCGGTCTCGCTTTGCGCGGTGACGTAACGAACAAGATCGGACCGTAAATCCATGAAATAGCCGCGCCAGGCGGAGGCGTGAGGAGACGGCTTGGCGGGTTCGTCGAACCATTTT
Organism: Planctomycetota bacterium; assembly: GCA_021791715.1. GTDB lineage: Bacteria > Planctomycetota > Planctomycetia > Isosphaerales > Isosphaeraceae > JAKBCQ01. Next base: position 25,397 of record JAJYWB010000055.1, read on the forward strand.
TTCTGGACGTCGAGGATCGTCCGCTCGACCTCGAAGAATGTTGAACCCGCGGGAGCGGCGGCGTGCGCGAAGCCGACAAAACCGAAGAGAACCGCGGCGACCGCGGCCGTCGTTACTTTCGTTCGCATCATCATAGAAATCCCTTTGGTCGCGCGTCGAGCCTCGCTGAAGATCGATCGTCGTGAATCCCTTAACTTGAAATTCGTCCTCGCTCGGACCGCGACTCGTCGCTAAATCGATAATTCGTAAGGCGGAAGCGCCGGTCGCGCGCCCGGGGGCGATCGACGCGGCCGATCTCAAAAAAGCGATCGTAGGCGATGCGCCGGTCGGACGTAAAGCCTCACGCGAGCGATCGTCGACCGCGGCGCGATTGCAACCGCTCGCCCCCGCGGCGCCCGGTCGCTTCACGTACGACCCGCTCAATCCCAAAAATCCACCCGCAAACCCCGTTCCGCCCGGCATGCTCGGAGATAAGATGGAATCGTCTCGAAACAGAAATCAAATACGCCGACGACCTCTCTTGATTCAAGGAGTGAATTGATTGTCTCAATTATATATTAGTAGTCATCCACTTGTTCGCGCGTCGCTCGCGTCGCTGCGAGATCGGCAAACAAAACCCGCCGAGTTTCGCAGGTTGGTGCGCGTACTTTCGTATTTACTCGCATACGAGGCGACGGTCGATTTGACGACGCGAGACGTCGAGGTCGAGACGCCGATGGGGACGGCCAAGTGTGGAGTGTTAACCGATCGCGTGGGGATCGTGCCGATCTTGCGTGCGGGGCTCGGAATGGTCGACGGGGTGCTCGATCTGGTTCCCGACGCTCAGGTTTGGCATGTCGGAATGTTCCGCGACGAGGCGACGCTCCTCCCCACCGAATATTACAACAAGCTTCCCAATCCCGCGCCGATCACGTTGGCGCTCGTGATCGACCCGATGCTCGCGACGGGAGGATCGGCGGTTCGAGCGTGCCGGGTCGCGCTCGACGCCGGGGTCGAACGCGTTAAATTCGTCGCGCTCATCGCCGCGCCCGAGGGAATCGAACGACTCGCGTCGGCGCATCCGCACGTCTCGATCCACGTCGGCGCGGTCGACGATCGGCTGAACGAAGTCGGCTTCATCCTCCCGGGGCTCGGCGACGCGGGAGATCGACAATTCGGTACGTAATTGCGATTAGATATTATAAATTGTTATTTTATTTACTTGTTTTTGCTCTAAAAGGAAGATCGACGTGCGAACGGTCGAATTGATCCGAAAAAAACGAGACGGGGGCGAGCTTTCGGACGGCGAGATCGGCTTTCTGATCGCGGGGATCGCTTCGAGGGAGGTCGCCGATTATCAATGGGCGTCGTTGTTGATGGCGGTCTATCTGAGGGGGATGACCGACGCCGAAACGATCTCGCTCACCAATCATATGGCGAAATCCGGGCGGATCGTCGATTTATCGGCGATTCCAGGCCCGAAGATCGACAAGCACAGCACGGGGGGAGTGGGAGATAAGACCTCGCTGATTTTGGCGCCGATCGCCGCCGCGGCGGGGATTCTCGTGCCGATGGTTTCGGGTCGAGGGCTGGGCCACACGGGGGGAACGCTCGACAAGCTCGAATCGATCCCCGGCTTTCGCGTCGATCTCGATCTCGACGCGTACCGTGCGACGCTCGCCGCTTCGGGATTGGTGATGATCGGCCAAACCGCCGAGATCGCCCCCGCGGACAAGGTGTTGTACGCGCTCCGCGACGCGACCGCGACGGTCGAATCGATCCCGTTGATCACGGCTTCGATCCTCTCCAAAAAATACGCCGAGGGGATCGACGGACTCGTTCTCGACGTAAAAACAGGGCTTGGCGCGTTCATGAAACGACTCGACGATTCGAGGCGGCTCGCCGAGTCGATGCGGGCGATCGGAACGGGTCTCGGGCTGAAGACGAGGGTGCTGATCACGCGGATGGATCAGCCGCTGGGAAACGCGGTTGGAAACGCTCTCGAGGTCGCCGAATCGATCGCTTGCCTTCGGGGCGAGGGGCCCTCGGATCTGGTCGATTTGTCGGTCGAACTCGCCGCCGAAATGGCGCTGATGGGAGGAAGGGGGTCGACGATCGAGGAGGCGCGAGAAATCTGCCGAGGGACGATCGCCGACGGCTCGGCGCTCGCTCGTTTTCGCTCGATGGCGATCGCGCAAGGGGGAGATCCCGCGGCGATCGACGATCCGAACCTTCTTCCGAAAGCGAAATTCACATATGAAGTTAAATCTCCTAGTTCGGGATTTGTATCGGGGCTCAACGCCGAATCGATCGGTCGCGCGACGATGCTGTTGGGGGCTGGGAGAGCGAGGGTCGATTCGTCGATCAATCACGCGGTGGGAGCGACTCTTCGGCGCAAGATCGGCGATCGCGTTAAAAGTGGAGACGCTCTGTGCGTGATCCACGCCGATTCGGAGGGAGAATCGTTCGAAGCCGCGGTCGAACTCGTTTTATCGGCTTACGATTTCGCCGAAACCAGGCCGACGATTCCCGCGTCGATCGTCGAGAAGTTATAACACATATTTAATTTTGATATTCATATTCATACAGACATGATTCTGATCACATCACGGGTTGGACTCGCGAAAACAAGGGGGAAAGCGTGAGCGAGGGGAACGTTTCGACTGAGAACGGATCGCGAGGGGATGGAAGGAACGGCGGCGGAGGGGGTCGCGAATCGTCGATTCGATTTGCCGGCGCCGGCCCCTTGATGCGCCGATCGGCATCTCCTAAGATACGTCGACTTCCACCCCCCGGAATCAACGAGAGAGTCCCCGCGGGGCGATTCGCTTCCAACGAACGCTCGGCGACCGAATCGGCGCGAAGCCGGCTTGAAGAGTTCGCGATCCGCCAAACGACTGGAACCAAAAACGCGATGATTCCCACGAATAAACCCGAACGTCGATACACGCCCGGAAGCCGGGTCGTCGTCACCCAGCACGTGCGCGTCGGCGATCGCCGCTGGAGCACGCAGGTGGGCGGAATCGTCGAAGACGAGGGGATTCGCCCCGTGGGGGGGATGGAGATGGGGGGAAAGGCTCGTTACGGATTGCAATCGACGCTCAAACTGCGGCAAGACGACGGGTCTCTCACCGTCGTCGCGATCGACGAACACACCGAGGTCCGCACGGTCGAACAAAATTAACGACGAGAACATACCATGGTTATGCTCAATTATGTATTTATCTGCTTTTTGATGCTGGGCGCGGTCGGTTTCGCGGTCGCTCCGTTGATTCTCGAGCGGCTGATCGCTCCCCGCAAGCGCGGCCGATCGAAGGGGGAGACGTACGAATGCGGGGTGTTGACGACCGGCGAAACGTGGATCCGGTTCCGCATTCAGTATTTTATTTACGCGCTCTTGTTTGTGGTGTTTGATATTGAGACGGTCTTTTTATATCCGTGGGCGGTGAGTTACGTCGGCCTGGGGGGGTTCGCTCTCGTCGAGATGGTGATCTTCCTGGTCGTGCTTTTGATCGGCCTGATTTACGCGTGGGCGACCGACGCGCTCAAGTGGGTTTAAGTTTCGGTTCGACGACGATTTCTTGGCGATATCGATCAACCCCCGCCGAATCGTAACGGCGGGCGGACGATAGAGGGGAACGACATGACCGATTGGGCCTGCGCGACATTGCTTTTCGCTCAAGAGATCGCCCCCAGGGAGATCCCTTGGTTGGCGTGGTTTTTATGGTTGTTGATCGGCTTTTTCGGGATTTTCCCCGGCGTCGTCGCTTACATGGTGTGGGCCGAACGGAAAGTCGCGGCTCGCTTTCAAGACCGGATCGGCCCCAATCGCGTGGGGCCCCTCGGGCTTTTACAGCCGATCGCCGACGCTCTCAAACTGATCACCAAAGAAGACATCGTCCCCGACGCCGCCGATCCGATCGTGCACCTATTGGCGCCGGTGATCATTCTCGTTTCTTCGTTTCTCGTCCTCGCGGTGATCCCCTTCGGCGTGGGCCTCGCTCCGGTGAACTTGCCGTCGGGGCTGCTTTACTTGATCGCGGTATCGAGTTTTTCGGCTCTCGGCGTGTTTTTGGCGGGATGGTCGAGCCGGAACAAATACGCGCTTTTAGGCGGCATGAGGGCGGTCGCTCAGCTCGTTTCGTACGAGGTTCCCCAGGTTCTCTCAACAATCCCGGTCATCCTCTTCACTGGGAGTTTAAGCCTCGTTTCAATGGTCGATCGGCAGTATGAGTTCGGCTGGTTCGTCTTCTCGCCGCCGGGCTTTCTGGCGTTCGTCGTGATGACGATCGCGAGCATCGCCGAGGTCAACCGCACGCCGTTCGACTTGCCCGAAGCCGAATCGGAAATCATCGCCGGATATCACACCGAATATTCGGGGATGCGGTTCGGCCTGTTCTTCCTCGCCGAATATCTCAGCGTGTTCGCCGTGAGCTGCCTGGGGACGGTTTTATTCCTGGGGGGCGGGCTCTTGCCGTTTCCGCTCAACCGGCTCGCCGAGTGGATGGGAACCGGCGATTGGCCCGCGATCGTCGTCAACATCGGCATGGTGAGCGTTTTTTCGATCAAGGTTCTAGGGTATGTTTTCTTGATGTTCTGGGTTCGCGTCACCTTGCCGCGGATGCGGGTCGATCGGATGATGAACTTCGCGTGGAAGTATCTCGTGCCCCTCTCGATCGGCAACATCGTGATCGCGGCGGTCTGGTTCGAGATGGTGTTGCGCGATCCGATCAAGCGGATGGCGCAGGTTGAAATCACGGGGGATGAATACATCCCTCCGGGAATCGGCGTGGGGCTGAAGGGATGGATCGTGACGGGAGCGCTCGTGATCGCGCTTTTCCTCACGGTTCTGCGGGTGAACCGGGGGTCGCACGCATCGAAGATTAAAGAGATCACGGAATCGCCGATTCCGCTTCCCTCGGAGGCGCCGGCGTTGTTCGCGCGGGCTCGCTGAGGGGTTGAAACGTAAGCTAAGGTCGACAACGAAGTTTCGCAAAGCGTGAGCTGGAGAAAGATGAACGACAACCGACATTCGCGAGATCGACGCGCCGCGGTCGCCCGCGAGGGACGAGATCGCGGTCACCAATCGTGGAGGCGCGACCTTTGATCCAATCGATCTTCCTCTTGTTTTCGGCGATCGGCCTCATGGCCGCCCTGGGGACGGTGCTTTCGCGCAACCTCGTCCGCGCCGCGCTCTGGTTGGTCGCGTTTTTCTTCATCATCGCGGTCCAATTCGTCCTGCTCGAGGCCGAATTTCTGGCGGCGATCCAGGTTCTCGTTTATATCGGCGCCGTGGCGATCCTTTTGTTGTTCGGTATCATGCTCACGCGTAACATTCAAGGGGATGAAACGACGAGCGCGAGTTTGAACACGAAATTGATCTTCGGAGCGCTCGGCCTGGCGTTGTTCGCGGTTTTGGCGACGGCGATCGTCTCGCACAAGGGAACTCCCGAACGGCCGGCTTGGTCGAAAATTCAGGGAAGGCCCGACGACGAAGCGGGACGCGACGGCGTTCTCACACGTAAAGACACGATCAACAACATGGCCAAAACGGTCGGCGACGAGATGATGACTCGATTCGTGATTCCGTTTGAAATCGCGGGGCTTTTGCTTACGGTCGCGCTTGTGGGGGCGGTCGCTCTGGCTCGTCAGGTCGGCGCCGACGAGCCGATCGATCGCGTTCGCAAGGCTGGTTTCACGCGCGACGACGCTCCGGCGAACGGTTCGCCCGAAGGCGTCGCCGAGGCGCCCGGCGCGGTCGCTTCACCTTCACACTGAGGTCGAGGTTTCATTCGCATGCACACCGTTGAACTTCCGGTATCCGGATCGGACATCCCCCTGGCGTGGTTTTTATTCTTCGCCGCGGCGTCGTTCTCGATCGGCCTCTTCGGCGTGCTGGTGCGCCGCAACGCGATCGCGGTCTTGATGTCGATTGAAATCATGCTCAACGCGGCGAATATCAATCTGATCGCTTTCTGGCGGTACGTCGCTCCTCCTCCCGGAGAGGGGATCAACAACGGCGTGATGCTGGCGCTGTTCGTGATCACGATCGCCGCGGCCGAGGTCGCGGTCGGGATCGCGCTCGTCCTCCTCGCGTATCGACGCTGGAAAGCCGCCGACGTCGATCGCTACGACACCCTCGCGGGCTAACCGAAACGCCGGATCGAATAACCACAACATGTTCATTAAAGCAGACGAGAAGGGCGTAGACCGATGCCGACGAGTTTGATTCCGACGCCGCGCGATTGTCTGGAAATCGCTCCCCAATTGATCCTCGCGACATGGGGTTTGATCGCTTTAATTCTGGACATCGGTCCGCTTCGCTCGGCGACTTCCGACAAGCGACGCGGGACGCTCGGTCTTTTCTGCCTGGCGGGTTGCGGAATCGCGCTCGCGACGATGTTGTGGCGTTTGCTCAACCCGAGCGGCGAACGCGATCCGTTCATTTTCGGCGGCACGATCGCTTCCGACGCACTGACGTTCAGCTTCGACCTGCTCATCATCCTTCTGATGGCGCTCGTCGTGGGGCTCTCGACCGCCTGGAACTTCACCGAGCGGTGGGGCGAATATTTCGCGCTCCTCCTTTGGGCGGGGGTCGGGATGATGTTCCTGATCGCCGCGGACGAGCTGCTTACGCTTTTCCTCAGCCTCGAAACGATGACGATCTGCCTCTATTTGATCACCGGATTTGAGACGAGTCGAAGGCGATCGGTCGAAGGGGCGATGAAGTACTTCGTTTACGGCTCGGTTTCGTCGGCGTTGTTCCTCTTCGGTCTCAGCCTGATTTACGGCCTGACAGGCTCGACCCGACTCGTCGAGGTGCACAAAGTTCTTGAAGGAGACGCGGTTCAAGGGCTCTCGCACAATCTGGCGGGAGGCGTCGCGGTACTGCTTCTGCTGGTGGGGTTCGGGTTCAAAGTCGCCGCGGTTCCGTTCCATCAATGGGCGCCCGACGCGTATGAAGGCGCTCCCGCGCCAGTCACCGCGTGGGTCGCGACGGGATCGAAGATCGCCAGCTTCGTCGCTTTAATGAAAGTGTTTTTATTCGCTTTGGAAAGCTGGGGGAGCGGCGAATCGAGCCCGCTCGGCCCGGGATGGCTCGGGCTTCTGGCGGTGATCTCGGCGCTCACGATGACGTTCGGCAACTTCGCGGCGCTCGCGCAGAAAAATTTCAAACGGATGCTCGCTTATTCGTCGATTTCGCACGCGGGCTATATGCTGATCGGCGTGATCGCCGTCTCGGCTTCGACGAAGCTCGAATCCGCGGGCGCGGTTTTGTTTTATCTGATCATCTACGGCTTCACGACGGTGGGAACATTCGCGGTCGCGGCGTGGCTGGCGCGTGATTTCAACAGCGACATGATCGACGACCTCGACGGCCTGGGATACCGTTCGCCGATCCTCGCGGTCTGCATGGTTCTTTTAATGCTGTCTTTGATCGGAGTTCCGCCGACCGCGGGATTCTTCGGAAAGCTTTATATGTTCATGGAGGCATTAAACGTCGATCGAACGGGACCTGCGAGCATCACTCTTGTCGGTTTGGTGGCGCTCGGGCTGTTCAACAGCGTCGTATCGGCGTTTTATTATGTGCGTGTGCTCAAGGCGATGTTTCTGCGAACGGGTCGGGGGACGATCAAGCCCGCGTCGCGAGCGATCGCCGTTCCCGTCGTGATCGGAACGTTCGTCGTGATTTTCTTCGGCTTTTATCCCAATACGTTGCTCGAATCGATGAACGTTTCGGCGGTCGAAATGCTCACGTCGAGCACATCGGGGATGATTCAAGAAAACACGCACATGAACCCGCTTTCTCAGATGAAATACAAATCGGGCGCGGAGGTTCTCGACGAATACAAAAAGACGCTCGCGGCCGACAAAGAGCGGCTCAAATCGACCGAATTGACCGAAAAGGCGCGGAAGGAACTCGAGGAAGATATCAAACGTCTTGAAGGGATCGTCGCTCGCGGCGTCGTCGCGACGCCAGGAGGCGGGGGATCGGGATCGCCTCCCGCGAGCGCCGCGGCCGCGCCGGGGCAGGGGATGGGGATTGCGCTGCCGTCCACATATCCTGGAATGTCTCAAACAAAATCCGCGACCAAAGGCGCCGGGGGTGCCGCCAAAGGGGCGGGGGGTCGACGGGGCGCCTCGGGCAAAGCCGGTCGCGCTCCGAAAGCCGCGCCCGCGGCGAAATCGGCGCCTCGCCCCGGCGATTCGACCCCGAAAACCTCGCCTCCCAAGTGACCGGTTTCATTGAGCGACATGAACAATCCATAATATCTTTACAAATTCAGCTTTCGGAGCGACAACCGAATGGCGATCGTGAACACGCTGGAAAAGTGCCTGGGGAGTCCTTACCTTTTCGTCGACAAGGACGCTCCGACCAGGGTCGGAAAACTGCTCGCTCTCGCCGGGGATCGGCTCGAGGCCGCGGTGAACCTTTCCAGGGCGCCGAAATCCGATCCCGCCGAAGTGAACATGATGTGCCATGAGGCGATGTTCGCCTGCATCCGAGCCCTCGTTTACGACAAGGGCTATCGCGAGGCGGGGCTCCGTTGCCTCCTCCTCGCGTTTGAAAAGCTCTACATTCACACGGGGCTCGTCGATTCGTCACACATCCATATGTACGAAAAAGTGCAGGCTCTCGCCCCCGCTCCCGAGGAGTCGATCGAGGCCGCGTCGGCGTTCGTCAAGAAAACGCTCGAGATCCTCGGTAAATAATAATCATTTTTGAAAAAAACTTATATATCTAATCGTTGTTCGGTTCGCGACGACGCCTCGAATCGTCGCGAACCGCCGATGAAAATGATCAAGCGTGATAAACTCGATCCCCGTTATTCCGCGGAGACAAATAGAATCGCGATTAAAGCGGATCGACTTCGGCGACGGTCGGTTCGAGAACGCCGAAGTATCGCCGCTGGAGAAAAAACGCGAAGTTGACGAGCCCGATCAACACAGGCACTTCGACAAGCGGGCCGATCACCGCGGCGAACGCCGCCCCCGAATCGACTCCGAAGACTCCCACCGCGACCGCGATCGCCAGCTCGAAATTGTTGCTCGCCGCGGTGAACGAGAGCGTCGCCGTCTTTGCATAATCCGCTCCGATCCTCTTGCCCATATAAAATGAAATCAAAAACATTGCCACAAAATAAATTAAAAGAGGAATTGCGATCCGCAGAACGTCGAACGGGATCCGCACGATCGTTTCGCCCTTAAGCGAAAACATTACTACAATCGTGAATAAAAGAGCGAACAACGTGATCGGCGCGATCCTCGGCAGAAAACGACGCTCATACCAATCGCGTCCTCGGATCGTCATCAGGGTCGACCTAGTGATCATCCCGGCCAGAAACGGAACTCCGAGATAAATCGACACGCTCACCGCGATCGAACCGATCGTAACTCGAGTCAAATCGACGTCGCCGAATCGATACCCCAACAACCGAGGCGCCCATTTAATAAAAATCCAGGCATATATTGAATAAAAGAAAACCTGGAATACCGAATTAAACGCCACGAGCCCCGCGGCGTATTCGGTATCCCCCTCCGCGAGCTCGTTCCAGACGATCACCATCGCAATGCACCGGGCGAGCCCGATCATGATAAGCCCCACCGCGTACTCGGGCTTATCGCTGAGAAACGCCAAGGCGAGCCCGAACATCAGCAAAGGACCAATAATCCAATTTTGAACAAGCGATAATGTCAGTATTCGATAATTTCGAAAAACCTTCCCCAGCTCCTCGTAGCGCACCTTGGCGAGGGGCGGGTACATCATCAAAATGAGCCCCGCGGCGATCGGGATCGACGTCGTACCGACCGACATCCGAGTGATCCCTTTGACGACCCCCGGAACAAAATAACCAAGCCCCACACCCAGAAGCATCGCCGAAAAGATCCAAAGCGTGAGATGACGATCTAGAAACGAAAGTCGCGAGATCGTCCGAGGTCGACATGTCGGCGGTTCTAAATTCGACGAAGATCCCGTTTTTGGTGACACGTATTTCGACATGCATCGATCCTTTCAATTCGTCTCGATTTCGTCGAGGATCCGTTCGACTTTCCGTTGGATTTGGTCGCGAATCGCGCGGACCTCGGCGATCGGCTTGCCCGCGGGATCGTCGAGCCCCCAATCCTCGGCGACCAAGATCCGCGCCGGGCATGTCGAGGCGTCGACTCCGCACCCCATCGTGACGATCCGATCGGCCGAATCCGCCATCTCCTGGGTGAGCCGCTTGGGAGCGTGCCCCGCGAGCGAAACGCCGATCTCCGCCATCACCTCGACCGCGATCGGATTGACGCGATCGCCGATCTCGGTCCCCGCCGAAATCCCCCGAACGTCGATCCCGCGCTCCGCCGCGAGCCGATTCGTCAACGCCTCGGCCATCTGAGATCGTCCCGCGTTATGAACACAAACATACAATATAGTTTTCATATCCTCGTATCACTTTCCATTGAATCCGCGTTAACGGATATAAGCGCCTCAAAAAAAGAGGCCGCCGCGCCGAGTCGCCGTCCTCCGAATCCGCCTACGCGGATCTATTCGACGAAAAAAAACTCGACCGAAGCCGCCGACGCCTTATCCTTTGCAAGAGCCGCCGCGATCGAGCTTGCTTTTATCGCGCCGCGAAGTCTCCCTTCCGCACGCGTTTTCAAGACGGTCGATCAGCGCCCGGTGCAACTCGTTTCGGGGTTTCGCGAGCCGGTAATGAACCCAAAGACCTTCCTTGCGTCCTTTCACGATCCCCCGTTCGCGCAGATACGCCAGATGGCGAGAAACGGTCGATTGCGGCAGTTCGAGCGCCTCGTGCAAACGGCAAACGCATACCTCGCCGTCTGAAAGCAGGTTCAAAAGCCGCAATCGGACGGGATCGGCGAACGCCTTGAAGAGTTCGACCGAGTCTTCCAGCGTATCGACGGCTTGATTTTTCATCCGCATACGCGAATATAGACGAACCCGACCGAAGGAGTCAAGACGACGAAAAGTGAAAGATCGTGCGATCGCTTTGAAGCGACGGAGTCATGTTCGGTTCGATTCAAGACGCATTGATCTAGATTGAGGATAATACCTCGATCGATTTTACATTGGTTCATTTGGCTTAAACGCTCATATTCGCGCGTTAATCCAAGGCGATCCACCACGAAACGCGGTCGAGAGGATGGAAGAAAAACAACCTGCGATTATGTAGTTGCATATTGATTCTTACACGACCGTAGAACGGGGAGACTCGACAATGCCGGATCCCAAATTTGTCAAACCGTGGCACGGGGTCGCTCGAGAGAGCATCGATTGGCGACCGATCGTCGCCGAAGACTCCTGCATCGGCTGCGGCGTTTGCGTGACGACATGCGGACGTCAGGTGTATCGGTTCGATTTTGAGCGGAAAAAAGCGATCGTCGCCGAACCGACGCAGTGCGCCGTCGGATGCACGACATGCGCCAATATCTGTCCGACTCATGCGATCCACTTTCCCAGCCTGGACCAGGTTTTAGATATCCTTTCACAACCCGATGTTCGATCGTCCGTTCTCGAAGAACTGAAACTCCGTCACGATCAGATCGATGCGCAAGGTGTTCTTCCTCATCCCGATCGGATCGTGAAGCTCGTCGTCGAGAATGTCGCGTCGGCGGGTAAAAACGGCGTGATCGTTAACCTGACCCCGAAAACCTCGGTCGATTGGCTCTGCCAATTCACTCCCGGCGATTACCTCGAGATTTGGAGCCCGAGTAATCCCTGGATCGCCCGCGCTTATTCAATCGACAACGCCCCAAGAGACGACGGGAAGATCGAGGTCGAACTGCGTCGGCCGCCAAAAGGTCGACTCGGCGAAACCGGCGGCGTCTTCGACTTGAAAGTTGGAGACGAGGTTCCGGCGCGCGGACCGCTTGGTCATTTCCACATTCGTTCCCCAATCGACGTCCCTCTTCTGTTCATCGCTCGCGAAACCGGTTTCGCTCCGATCAAATCGATGATCGAGCACCAATTGCGGCTCGCGCCCGACCGCGACATCGCGCTCTTATGGGATTTAAACGATACCGACGATCTCCACCATCTTGATTCGATCCGATCTTGGACTCTTTCCGACAATCGTTTTCGATGTGTTATTTCAACGATGCGAGCCGACGATCATTTCACTCCTCCCGATGGACTGGTTTTCTCGGTGGGAACGATCCGCGAGACGCTCGATCTTCATCCCGAACTCGATCCCGCCGGCCGCGACGTTTACCTCGCGGGACCGCGCCGGTTCGTCGGTCGTGCGCTCGAAGAACTCGAACGAAAAGGTGCGCCGCGCGACCGAATCGTGTTTGAAACCGTCGGTGATTGAATATCAATTATTAGATTATATACTGAATTCGAAAAGTCGAGGCGCTTTTGAAATTAGCCGCCGCCTCACGCGTCCTTGGCGCGATCGCGCGGCGCCTTGAGCGCCGTCTCGTGCCAGTATTTCCGCAGCATCACCACCAGCTCGCGATACCTCGGAAATTCCGAAGGCTTTTGAATGTACGTGTTCGCGCCCGCTTGATACGTTTGTAAAACATCCTCGTCGCGCTTCGAGGTCGTCAGCACCACCACCGGAATCGTCCGCAAAAACGCGTCCGATTTGATCGTCGAAAGCACCTGCCAACCGTCGATCCCAGGAAGATTAAGATCCAGAAGGATCAAATCGGGCTCGTCCCCCGCGGGACAAGCGGGATCGCGCAGCCTACCCAAATAATCGATCGCCTGTCCCCCGTCGGAGACGATCGTCAGCCGATGTTCCACCTTCCCCTCGCGCAAGGCGCGCTCGATGATCTTCGTATCGGCGCGACTATCCTCAACCAATAATATGTGAAACTCAGGGAACATGTAACACTTCGGTTCTTAATGAAACGACCGGCGCGATACGCTGATCGGGAAGCGCGACGAAAAACGTCGAACCCTCCCCCGGCCGGCTTTCCACCCAAATCCGCCCGCCGTGCGCCTGAACGATTTTTTGACAAATCGCCAGTCCCGCCCCGGTCCCCTCGTACTCCTCACGCGTATGCAAACGACGAAACATCTGAAAAATCTTGCCATGGAATTGGGATTCGATTCCAATCCCATTATCACGAACGAAAAGCACCGACCAGCCCGGATCGGAATCGATTCGCCCGCCGATCTCCACCACGGGCCTATCGCAATTGTTATACTTCAATCCATTGGAAATCAAGTTTCCCAGCAGTTGACCAACCCGTGAACGATCCCCCCAAATCGTCGGAAGAGGTTCAAGAATACGGACTTCGGCGTTTTTCGCTCGAATCAGCTCGGCCAGATCTCGAATCACCACCCGAGCCGCCTCCGCGAGCGAAATCTCGGAAAATTCCCCGGTAACCCGGCCCGCTCGCGATAACGCCAAAAGATCGTTAATCAACGACCGCATCCGACGCGAAGCTTCAACCAAAAATCGGATATACTCGCGGCCGTTTTCGTCAAGCTTATCCCCCGAATCCCTTAATAAGAAGTCGGAAAACGCGATCAATGTGCGCAAAGGTTCTTGAAGGTCGTGCGAGACGACGTGGGTGAATTCGTCGAGTTCTTTGTTTTTTCGAGATAGCTCGTCATTCGCGCGGGCGAGCCGTTCGTTCTTCTCGTGAAGCTCGTCTTCAAGCACGCTCCGCGCCGTCACATCCTGCGCCACGCACCTTGAATGAAGCAGCTTCCGCTTCGAATCAAAAACCCCAGTCCCGCGAACCCAAACGACGATCGTCTCGCCGTTCTCCTTCCTCCAGGTCGTTTCCAGTTCGATATACCCGTTCCTCAAAAAATCGGCGAAACACGTCTCGAATTCGCCGCGACGATCGGTCGCGAGCAAATCGATCACCCGCTTATCGATCAACTCCTCGCGGGGATAACCGAGAGTTCGTTGCAACGTGTCGTTGCACTGGACGATCCTCCCCTCGTCGTTCAAGCTGAAATACATCGCCGGAGCGTTTTCATATAAATCGCCGTACCGATCCCTCAACTCGGCGAGTTCGCGATTCTTCTTCTTCAGCTCCTCGTTAAACTGTTGCAGAAATTTATGTCGCTTCCTTTGTTCATCCTCCGATCGAACCTTTTCGGTCACGTCGGTCCAATGACAACGCAAATGCGTGATCTGATGATTTGAATCATATCGCGCACCGATATTAAGTTCGACATGTTTCGTTTCTTTTTTCGAATTGACGATCCTCAGCCGAACTCCGTGCGCCTCTCCCTTCTCCACCACCGATTCAAACCGCTCGATCGCGAGATTTCGATCGCTGGGATGAACGACTTCGAGGAATGATTTTCGAGACAAATCGGCGAGCGACCAGCCGAGAAATATTTGCTCCGCGGCGCTCGAATCGATCCAGTGGAGCGTGACGGGATCGAGCCTGCCGATCATGTCGAGCGTCGAAAACGCCCCCGATGCGAACGGGTCGAACGTCGAATCGGCGGGCTCGGGAGGCTCGTACATCCCGCTCCGCGTCAGCGCTCGCACGATCCGACACGACGAATCGTTCGCATTCGCTTTCGCATTCGAACTCGCCAAATTCGAACGCGCCGACAATCGAAAACGACGCCGATCCTCTAGCGTTTCAATCCCCCGAATCAATCGCTCGAACTCGTCGTAAAGCGCCGCGGGGGCCGGGTCGATCGAACCCCGCTCGGCGCCGCTCTCGATCCACGAAACCAGCTCGGTCACCCGCGCCCGCCAATACTTGCATTCATATCTTGAAAAAAGAAAGAAAATAGATCCTGTTAAGGGGAGACCGAGAATCGCGCAAACGACGATCGCCGCCGATCCCCCCCCGGTCGAAGCCGAACGCGAAAGCGACGCCCACAAAACGATCGCCCACAACGCGAGCGCCGCCCCGAGAGCCGTTTTCAGCGGCCGATTTCCCCGCGTCGCCCACGATGCTAAATCTTTAATCGACATGTTGAACTCGATGGAATCTTCGTCCGTGTCTTCCACACGCGCCGCGCGCGTCTTTCACCAGAACTCTTGTTGAATCATACGAAATCGACACACGAACAAAGGTCTGATCAGATACTCAATTGAACGTTTTCATGTTACTCACAGAAGAGCCTCGCCGGCGCGTCGGGCCGACGTGATCGCGGCTTCGCAACGTTAGGATCTTGAAACAAAGCCGCGAACGATCGAACCGAGTCATTCGTCGAGAGACGCGACGGGAAGCCAAAGCGTGAAACAAGCGCCGCCGGGCTCGAGATTGCACGCGGTCAGCCTGCCTCCGTGCTCGCGAAGGATCTCGCTCGAAAGATAAAGACCGTATCCCGATCCCCCCTCCTTCGTCGTGTAAAACGGCTCGAAAATCCGGTCGAGATGAATCTCGGGAACGCCCGGACCGTCGTCGACGATCTCGATCTTCACCCAATCGCGATCGTCCCGCCGCGAAGTCTCGGCCCGCGTCGTGATCGTCCCGTGCGGATTCGCCGCCAATATCGCCTCCCTCGCATTACTATATAAATTAAGCATCACTTGAATCATCCGTCCCGCGTCGGCGAGAACCGGAGGAAGCGAGTCGGGAAGCCGAACCTCGACCGACACCCGCCCCAACCGCGGATCCGCTCCCTTCATAAACAAATCGGCGGATTCTTGAACAAACGGCGCGACCTCGATCGGAACCAAGCGCGGCGGCCCTGTGCGAACCGTCGCCATTAAATGCTCCAGACGCACCTGAAGCAACTGAGCGTTGCGAATGATCGGCTCGATCCAACGCTCGGTCGTCTCGTTTTCGCCGAGCGTCATCCGCATCAATTCGGCGTTCCCACGAATCACCGCGAGCGGACCTCGAATCTCGTGCACAATCCCGGCCATCAGCCGACCGACCTGCGCAAGCTGCTCGTTCAGAACCGAGATCGTCGCCATCTGTCGATACCGCGCCAACCGCTTGACGCGAGCCAGAATCAGCGAACTCGGAGCGTCCTTCACCAGATAATCGTCGGCGCCGGCCTCGAGCCCCGCCGCCACGTCTTCCTCCTGACCCTGAACCGTCAGCATCAAAACCGGTATCCCGCCGCAAAACGGGTCCGCACGCAACGCTCGACACACCGCGAAACCATCGGTATCGGGGAGGTTGACGTCGAGAACGATCACATGAGGCCTCGTCTCGCGCGCACGCTCGACCGCCTGCGCGCCCCTCGGAAGCTCGTGAACCGTAAAACCGCCCCGAATCAGGATCGTTCGAAACAGGGCGCGATCCGCCGGACTGTCGTCCACGATCAACACGGCGCTCATAAAAAACTCGCTCCCATCGCCTCGAACCCGATTCCGAAAGTCGTCCGCCGAATCAAACCCCCGACACGCCGCGATCTCAATCCGATTCACGCCCGTCGCGGTATCAAACCGAACCGGCGCGCATTAGAATAGCGTGTGTCCGCGCACGTCGCGAGGGCCGTCGCCGTCGAAACCCCTCGATTTCGACCCGACTCCCCCCACGCGTTCGATCCGACGCGACCGAAATCCGCTTAAACCGACGCCGCGACCCCGAAAATCGACTATAATTTATATTATTATGACATCAAGAAAATCGGTATTCTCGTCGATGAAATTCGCCGGATATTATCGCGATATGTTTAAAAACCTTACGGTAAGCGCGATAAGACGAGGCTCGGCCGACGAATTTTGGCGATGCGAGCGATGCGGGACGCCCAATCCCCGCAAATCGTATCTGACGAACTGCCTCGGCTGCGGCGCGGCGCGATCCGCCGATTCCGGCTCGGCGAACCGCGAGCAAGCGGTACCGGCGGCCAAACGCGATCGTCGCGCACGCATCGTCGGAGCGATCAGTCTCGCTTACGCATTCGCGATCCTCGTCGTTTGGGTTTTGATTCGCTTCACCGCCGAACGCTTTTGGCTCGGCACGGCGCTACTCTATCTCCCCCGATGGCCCTGGCTGATCCCTCCCGTCGTTCTCGCTTTCGCCGCCTGGAAAGTTCACTGGACGAGGCTTTGGCTCGTCCACGCCGGAACACTCGTTTGTGGAATTTGCCTGCTGATGAATCTCGCCTTCCCGATCGACCGCCTTTTCATCCGAACTCCCGCGGGATTTCCATTAACCGTTATGACTTTAAATATTCATGGCGGAGAGATCGACGCCGAGCGAGTGGCCGAGACGATCGAACGCGAACGAATCGACATAGTTTGCTACCAGGAAATCCCTCGAAAATGGACCCGCGAGACCGATCCCCTTTTCCCCAAGGATTGGTATCACGACTCCCAAAAACGGATCGTCAGTCGTTATCCGATCATCGCCGAAGAGCCCTGGTACGAGCACGAAAACGGAGGCGCGGATTTTTGGCCGCTCGATCTGGCGCGTGCTCGCGTGCGACTTCCCGACGGCCAAGAAATCGACGTCGCGTCGCCGCATCTCCCCACGGCGCGTTACGGCCTCAAACGGCTCGCACGCGGCGATTTCTCCTGGATGAGGCTGCAATCAAACTGGCGCTGGAAACAATTCGGAATCCTCGTTCCTGCGCTCCACAGCACGATCGACGACGCCGTGATCGTCGGCGGCGATTTCAACATGCCTTCGGACAGCCCGATGTTCAATATGCTTAAGCGTGATTATTACCTTGGTTTTGATCAGGCGGGCTGGGGTTGCGGATACACTCGACCCTCCTCTTTTCCTTGGATTCGCATCGACCACATCCTGGCGACCCCTCGCGTCCATTTCGTATCGTGCCGCGTCGGCCCCAATGTCGGCTCGGATCACCTTCCTCTGATCGCCAAGATCGTCGTCAAACCCATATCCGAATCCGCGCGATCGACAGATTCCGCAATTGAAACGGAAGCGACCTCGAACACGCGATCGACTCGTTGAGGGGCTATCCGGAAAGTAAACCGCGTATTCGGTCGGATACGAGGGCGGACAAACCGGGAAGGCGGCCCAATCTGGGAGGGCGAACCTCCTGGTGAGCCGAATTATGATATTCGCGATGATTCACCGATAAATCGGCGACGTCGAAGGCGTTTACGAAAAGAGGCTCACCGGAAGCGAGAAGCGGAAATCGGGAGGGCGAACCTCCTGGTGAGCCGAATTATGATATTCACGATGATTCACCGATGAATCGGCGTCGTCGAAGGCGTTTACGAAAAGAGGCTCACCGGGCGGGAGAAGCGGAAATCGGGAGGGCGAACCTCCCGGTGAGCCGCATTATGATATTCGCGATGATTCACCGATGAATCGGCGTCGTCGAAGGCGTTTACGAAAAGAGGCTCACCGGGAGGGAGAAGCGGAAATCGGGAGGGCGA
>JAJYWB010000132.1 GCA_021791715.1 Planctomycetota bacterium
AGCGCCACCTTGCGGCGGACGGGCTTTTCCTGCTCGGCCATGAAGACGACGCCCATGCCGCCTTCGCCGATGTTTTGAAGCAATTTATATGAGCCGATGCGGCTGCCTGGGCCTTCGAGAATTTTGATCGAATCGCCGTCGCGGCGATCTCCCGCCGATCCGCGATAATCCGCGGTCGCCGCGACGGTGGGGGTCGAGCCCTCCGGCCATTCGGATCTCGTTTCCCGCTCGGTCGCCGCTCCGCTCGGCGCATTTGGGGGTTGGGATCGAGGAATGAACGCCGCGGTCGCTGGATCGGTGGAAGTCGATGTTTGTGTCGAAGCCGGCGACGGCGCTGAGGCGAATAAATCGACGGGGTCGAGTCCTTCGAGCAGCTCGGCCGAGCTTTCGTGGGCGATGAGTAATGCGTCGACACGGCGGCGGAGATCGGCGTCTGAACCGCACGCCTGATCGAGGAATTGATCTCGATCGGCGGGGTTTGATCGTTCGAGAGCGGCGTGGAAGATCGATTCCTCGGTCATTGCTTGGCCTCTTTCGGGTCGTTGGTCGTCGGGGGATCTCCTTGGAACGTTTTCCTCTACCCCTCAATGCGTAGTGAAACGCCAAAAAGCATCACGAAAAAAAAGAAATTTTTGAGAGCGATCTTAAGTGCATGGCCGGCATGGATTTGCGGTTACTTAGGCGAAGCGGTCGCGGGATCGGGTGAACGTGGTTCGTCGCGAACGCAGTCTCGATTGATCGCGTCGAGGCGCCTCGTCACTTGATCGGCGTGGTCGATTGCATTGAGTAGCCTCGTCACGTCGTTCATCGTATCAATGTTAAAAGGAGGGTAAGATCCCCGCAAGGATCGGATTTGTCGACCAGACGATTTTGAAAATCGACCCGCCTCAGAAGCTGTATTGATCAAATAAATGATGTTTTATAAATATGCTGATATTATTGTCGATCGACGGCGGGTGTTGGTTTTGTGTTCGATTTTTATCGAGCCGAGGGGTGGATTTTCATTGATGGATTGTGTGGTATGGGAGACGGGACATTTATCCCCGCGATTGATTCTTCCATGAATTCGGAATAAACAATGCACAAGCCCTACGACATCACGATGAAAATGCTGATGGATGATGATCCCGTCGGGTGGTTGCAGTTTCTTGGGTTCAATCCCGACGGTCCCGTTTCGGCGGTCAAAACCGAGGTTTCGACGGTGAAATCGGACGTCGACAAGGTGTATAAGATCAGCGGTCGCAAACCCTGGATGATTCATCTCGAGTTCCTATCGACGCCGGGAAAGAAGACGATTCGGCGTTTGTTGCGCTCGAACGTGTTGATCGCGGGAGTCGGCAAGATCCCGGTGATGAGCGTCTTGATGTTACTCCGCCCCTCGGCCGATTCCCGAAAGTTTAACGGGAGGCATGTAAGGAGGATCGACGGGTTCGGTGTGGTGACGCTGTTCCGGTATTCGGTGGTTCGAATATGGGAACTCGACGCCGAGTCGATCTTGAACGGACCACGTGCGATTTTGCCGATGGCTTCGTTGGCGAACGTTCCCGACGAAGCGGTTCCGACCATTCTACGTCGAATCGACGCTCGCATGATTCAAGAGACGGATTCGTCGACTGCGAGTACAATTATGGTGGCTTCGCTCCTCATGGCGGGGTTGCGAATCGATCGCGAACAGATCGAGGATCTGATGCGGAGGCTTTCTTCGATGAATCTTTTGCAAGAGTCGTCGTTTTACCAGATGCTGCTCGAGGAAGGGGAGAAAAAAGGGATTGAAAAGGGGATTCAAACGGGGATTGAAAAGGGGATTCAAACGGGGATCGAAAAGGGGATTCAAACGGGGATCGAAAAGGGGATTCAAACGGGAATTCAGAAGGGCTTGATCTCGTTTCGAGAGACTCTGTTGTCGCTCGGCGAGACGCTCTTGGGTCCACCCGACGCCGTGACACGAGCCTCGATTGAATCGATCGACGATCTCGAACGGCTCAAGCGCATGGCGCTTCGGGTTCTCTCAGCGAAAACCTGGGAGGATCTCGTCAATGAATCGTGAGTAATTCAAGATTCAAGGATGTTAGCGAATGTCGTCGGCGGCGCCTATTGAATTGAGACGAGCGACGGTTGATTTGAAGCGGCGTCACACGATCGATATCCCGAGAGGGCTTGGTAGGTTCCACGTCTGCGAATCAGCGACGCTACAGTGACGTCTTTCGTTGATGAATCTTTTTCAAGAGTCGTCGTTTTACCAGATGCTGCTCGAGGAAGGGTTCCTAAAGGGTTATCGAGAGGTGATTAATGAAGGGTATAAGACGGGGTATCAGCAGGGTATTCAAAAGGGCATTCAAAAGGGCCTGATCTCGTTGCGAGAGACTCTGTTGTCAATCGGCGAGACACTCTTGGATCCGCCCGACGCCGTGATACGAGCCTTGATCGAATCGATTGAAGATCTCGACCGGCTCAAATGAAGGTGGTTCGGGTTCTCTCGGCTAAAACCTAGGGGGATCACGTCAATGCATCATGATCATATTGATCAATAAAATATCTAAAAATCAATCGACCCGGCCGGGATGGAAGGCGATCTCGGCCGGGCGATTGAACCTGGAATTGGCGGCGTTTTTCGCGGGTCGATTAGAGCCCCGAGGCGAAATCGCCGGCGGAATCGAGGTCGGTCGGCGCGAGGCCGTCGAGCGAATCCTTACGCGGGGGGAGGTGAGGACCGCGATACATTCCGCCGTTCGAGCGAGAATGCTGGGTATGGCCGCGGAGCGGGCCGCGACGGAGCGGCGGCTCGGAATGCGAGTGTCCCATATGACCATGCATATGAGCATGAGCATGCGAATGTCCCGGAGCTCCGACGGGGGCGTCGAAGGGGGAATCGTAATCGGCGTCGATCTCGTCGTAGCGCGAGACGTAGCCGGGCATTTTCGACCGTTCGAGCTCGTCGGCGTAAGCTTCGAGGACGGCGGATTGGATTTTTTCGCGAGCGCCCGAGTTGATCGGGTGGGCGATGTCGGCGTGGAGCTTGGCTCGCCCGTCGGCGTCGCGGATCGCTCGATTTTCGTCGAGTCGGGCGCCGCATTGGTTGCAAAAGCGGCTGCGGAGGTGGTTTTTGGTGCCGCAATGCGAGCACCGATCGGTGAGTTTCCGCGAAGGCATCGCGACGAAGAAACCCTTGGCGCCCTCGATGATTTTGAGGTCGCGAATGACGAACATGTCGTCAAAGGTGATGCTGCAAAAGGCTTGCAGCCGTTCGTTGCTTCCCGAGTTGTCTTCCATGAGCTTGATGCGGACTTCGGTGATATCCACGGCCGGTACTCCTTTACGTGGCGGACTCGATTGAATTCCTAATTCACGCCCCCGGCGACGACCCGAACCCGACCCAAGCCGAGTTCGCCGAGCCGACGCGCGGCGTCTTCCGCAGCCTGACCGTCGCGACAAAGGCCGAAATACGTCGACCCGCTGCCGCTCATCAGACGCCCGTCGAGCGACGATTCCAGGTCGGCGAGCGCGCGGCGGATCGGGACGAGATCCGGGACGAGCGATTCGGCGACCTCTTGCAAACGATTGAACATTAGTCGACCCAATTCGACGACGTCCCCCCCGAGGAGCGCCGCGCGGACGGGTTCGACGGACCGAGGCTTATCCGGTATCGAGACATGTCGATAAACGGATTCGGTCGATACGCCGAGCGGAGGTTCGATCAGCACGAGGATCAAGGGAAGAGGATCGGCCAGGGGCTCGACGACCTCGCCTCGACCGCGGCAAATCGCGGCCTTCGCATTCCGACCAAAGAACGGAACGTCGCTGCCGAGTTCGCCCGCGAGCGCATCCAAACGCTCGGCGGGAGTTCCCAGATCCCACAGACGATCGAGCCCCGCCAACGTCGCCGCGGCGTCGCTCGAACCCCCTCCAAGCCCGGCGCGAGCCGGGATTCGCTTGTCGAGAGTGATCGCCGCTCCCAGCGGACGATCCTCACCTTCGGACCGCGCCCACGCGCGGAGCCGTTCGGCCGCTCGCACCACCAAATTCTCGGAACCGCGAGGCGTCGACATATCGTTACATTCCAACGACACGACTCCCGAAGGATCATCGTGAAACGTCAGAACATCGACGAGGTCGATCGTCACCATCAGCGTTTCCAATTCGTGGTAGCCGTCACGACGGCGGCCCAGAATCTCGAGGAACATATTTAACTTCGCCGGGGCGAGGACCTCCACGCCGGCGGCGAACGGTCGGACGATCATGGATCAAGAGCCCCATGTCGGCCGGTCGCGACCCGAGCCTCGACCGACGCTCGAAACGGATATTGATAAGCCTTGCCGAAAGAAATCTTCCGGTTCTCACGCGTTGCATCGATCGACGTTCGACGAACGACGGTCGAAACGGCGTCGAGATCGGCTTCCGCCGTCTTCGAGCCCCTTACGATCGGCCGTTCTATACGGTCCTCTCGATCCTGACAAGCCGAAAAAACGGTCCCAATCAAAAGACTTTCAAGACCGCTCCGAATGGGAACCGATAAGATCACTTTCTCCGCTCCCGACCCGGCTCTTCGGGGGGTTTTCGCTTCCCCATCAGTCGATCGACGTCGTCTCGAAGCCGGACCGCGTCGCCGGCGCGGCCGAGCCGCCGCAAACATTCGACCAATCCGTCGACCGCGTCGAAAAACGGCGCGTTCCCCGGCAAATCACGCGGCAATCGGCCGCGAAATCCGGGCGGAATCGTCCGTTCAATCAGCTCGACCACATAGCCGAAATGCCCCCGCGCGAGAGAGGGATCTTGAAAAACTTCAAGTGCGATCCGTCCCAACGCCACATGCGCCCAGGCGAAATCGCCGCACCCCTCGAGCGCGTAGCGCAACGCGTCGACAGCGTCCTCGGGCTCGCCGGCGCGCCAAAGCTCGATCCCCTCGTGATAATCTTCCATCAAATCATAAACGATTTTGGGGTGGACGAGTTCGAACTCGCCGCGGCCGAGTTCGCGCAGACCGATTGAAGACGGCCTTCGACCCCCTCCCGACGGCCTTCCCGATCCCCCAGGTCCGCCGCGTCCCGAGCCTCCAGGTCCGCGCGAAGGCCCCGACGGTCGACCGCGACCCCCCGAGTTCGGTCGATCACGACCCGCCGAACCGCCGCGTCGATTCCCGTCACCGTAAGAATTCATGCTTATTTACCTAATTATAGCCTAGCTAACTTATGAAAGGCGATGAGACGACGGTTGAATCGCTTTTCTCGCGGCGATCGCTCGCCTGAGCGCCGTCTCGGGATCGCGATCGACGACCGTGAGATGTCCCATCTTCCGTCCCGTCGCCGCGGCCGATTTGCCGTACAGATGAAGCTTCACTCCGGGATCGAAATCCAACAAGGCCCGCCAATCGGGTTCGCCGTCGGCCCAGAGCTCGCCCATTAAATTCACCGTGGCCGCGGGATCGAGCAGATCGGTCGAGCCCGGCGGCGATCCCGATGTCACGCGAACTTGCTGCTCGAACTGGCTCGTCACGCACGCCTCGATCGTCGCGTGCCCCGAATTGTGCGGTCGGGGCGCCAATTCGTTAATGAGAAGCGCTCCATCTTGCCCCAGAAACATCTCGACGGTCAACACCCCGATCAAATCGAGCGCCTCGGCGATCTCAAACGCAAGCCGCCTCGACTCGAGAGTGACGATCGGTCCCACGGGCGCGGGAATCACCGACGTATCAAGAATATGTCGCGCATGACGATTGATCGCCGTCGGAAAAACCGCCGATCGACCGTCGACTCCCCGCGCCGTGATCACCGAAAGCTCGGCGATGAAATCCACAAATCCCTCGGCGATACACTTAACGCTCCCAAGCTCGCGCCACGATCGTTCAATATCGCCGCGCCGATCGACCTTGATTTGCCCCTTGCCGTCGTATCCCGAAGCCGCCGTTTTTAAAACCAGCGGAACCGGCATATGCTTGATGATTTGAGCGAGATCGGCTTCGTCGCGCAATGGCAGCCAGGGAGGAAGTGGAAATCCGCGATCGGCGAGAAACGTCTTCTCGCGGAGCCGATTTTGACAGATCCAAACGGTTCGCCACGACGGCCGAACGGGAATCGATCGACCGAGAAACCGTAAAGCCGCGGCGGGAATGTTCTCGAACTCGACCGTCGCGGCTTCGGCCTCGCGAGAAAGTCGCCGAATCGCCTCGAGATCATTATATGCCGCGATGATCGATTCATTCGACGCCTGCGCCGCGGGACAATCTCGTTCGGGAGAAAGGACGATCGTACGATATCCCATCCGTTGCGCCGCGTGGACGAACATCCGACCGAGCTGGCCGCCGCCGATCACTCCCAGCGTACCTCCCGGCGGTATCGCTTTATGGTTCATTCGGGCGCCTCGACGACTCCATCGGTCTGCGCCTGGCGGTAACTCGCGAGCGCCGAGCGGATTTCGGGACGCGTGCGAGCGAGGATCGACGCCGCGAAGAGAGCCGCGTTCGACGCGCCCGACGCGCCGATCGCCAACGTTCCCACGGGTATCCCCTTCGGCATTTGTACGATCGATAAGAGAGAATCGATACCGCGGAGCGCTCGGCTCTCGATCGGCACGCCGAGGACGGGGAGGATCGTCACCGCGGCGAGCATCCCCGGCAGGTGCGCCGCGCCGCCGGCGCCGGCGATGATCACCTCGACGCCGCGCTCCTCTGCGGTTCTCCCGAAATGGAACATCCGATCGGGAGTGCGATGCGCCGAGACGACCTTGCACTCGTGCGGCACTCCCAAATCATTGAGCATTTCCGACGCGTGGCGCATCGTGTCCCAATCGGTTCGGCTTCCCATAACCACGGCGACGAGCGGGTGGGGACGTTCGCTCGCGTGCGAATGTTTGTGGTCGTGATTGTGATCGTGCTCGTGATTCGTCATCGTGAATCGACTCGATTCGCTATAATCCCGGTCCTGGATCCGAGCGACGCGCAAACTCGGGTTCGCCCGCGGTAAAGGTTCTAAATCCTACGCCGTTGTGAACGCCGACGCCAGCGCGTCGATACCGGATGAACGATCGATCGGGGCGATTTTCGGCCAAGATCGAGGCGGAGAACCTCGCTACGCCTCGCCGACATTTGAGCGGCTAAGTTCGCGAGATATCGTTCCGAAACCGACCGCGAAACCTTGGCGACCGCCGATCGCGATGAAACGAGAACGGTCGCGGATACGTCGGACCTCGAATCGACGTTATGATGAATGCGCGAGGATGATCGGTCGGGTCGATGAAAAAGCGAAACCCGGGAGACGAACGGTTTGACGCAGGAACTTGTTGAGAAATTAGGTTATGTGGGGATTTTTCTGCTTCTCGTACTGGGGGGATTGGGCCTTCCCGTCCCCGAGGAGGCGCCGATCATCCTCGCCGCGGTGTTTTCTCGCAAAGGGGCCCTTTCGGCGCCCTGGGCTTTTCTGGCGAGCTTCGCGGGAGTGTTGGCGGGCGATTTCGTCGTCTACTTTCTCGGCTATTTTTACGGCGAAAAGGTGCTCTCGTTCCCGATCACCCGCAAATTCCTCACCCGCGCGCGCGAGGCGCAAATTAAGGGTTATTTTCATCGACATGGTTTTAAGATATTGATATTGGGTCGATTCGCGGTCGGGTTTCGGACGGCGGCTTATCTGACGGCGGGGATTCTTAAGCTTCCGCCGCTTCGGTTGTTCGTCACCGATCTTGTAGCGGCTTCGTTGAGCACGAGCCTGATGTTCGGCATGGGCTGGGTGTTCACGAGACAGATCGAGGGGATGTTCCTCAAGTTTCAGCACTGGCAGCACTGGCTGACGTTGGCCGCGGCGGTCGTTATCGGTTCGATCGTGATTTATCGATATTATCGCGCGAGAAAGCGAGCGGGCATGCCCGTCGGTCCCGCGGTTCCGATCACCGACGTCGTTCCGCTTCCCCCCGACGATCTGAGCGTTCCCTCGGAGGAGTCGAGGCGTGAACCCGAGCGACGATCCGGCGAAACCGATTCGACCGCGAGCGATTTCGCGGCCGAGATCGATCCGCTGAAAGACGAACCCGAGGCGAATCGGCTTGAGGAAGCGAGACATCGAGAAGAAAGTTCACACGACGTACGAACGACGATCGACCCCGCCTCGAACGGAGCGAAATCGGCGGAATCGCGCCGCGTCGAATCCTAGCGATCATGTTCAATCGAAAGCATTCACTTGTATTAAGTGTTTTATAAATACATATATTAATATGATTGTTTTCTGAATCAGTATCGATTCCGAAAATAAATAACGTTCGTCTCGAGTAGCGACGATGATTCCTCGGAGCGAGAACATCTTATGAATCATTACGAGAATGCTATACACATAATGATATCCGGTGAATCGATGAAAAAGCGACTGCTTGATTCAACCTCCCGGTCGGTCGAAATTTCTAGGTCGAGCGTCATCGGCAGGTCGTGTCGCTCATCGACGCGAGTCGTGCGCCGACGACTTACTGCGGCGAGCGAACGAAGTTCGACGCGATCCTGGAGGCCGCGATCCTGCCGGCTCGATCGGCTCTCGATCAAGACGACGGCCTTGGTTTGATCGTCTTCTCCGATCAGATTGAGGTTTATTTAAATCCGAGACGTGAGCGGGCGCAATTAAAAGCCGTGATTGAAAATCTTTACGCCAAACAGCCCCGATTGGTCGAGCCGAATTATGAGGCGGCGCTCACTCTCGCATCGAAGCCAAACTCACGAAGAACTTTGTTTATTCTTTTGACCGACGTGACCGTTATCAAGTCGGCGCGGCGGATGCGGCTTTATTTAAGGATTCTGACGCCGAGGCGTTTGCCGATGGTGATGACGATCGCCGACGAGACGATTGAACAAAACAAGTTGAGGGAGCCGCGAACCGCTCCTGAATTTTATCGCACGGGGGTCGCTACCGAATTAATGTTTGAGTGAACGCTTTTATTAGAGGAGCTGCGTCGATCGGGTGTAGAAATCTTGGATACGCGAGCCGATCGAGTCGCCTCGAGCGCGATCGACCGTTATCTTGATCTCAAACGCCGGCTGAGGATTTGACGAGATCTTGGCGCCCGATTATTCCGTTTATCAAATCTCGGTCATTGCGTGGTCGACTCTCAATGAATAATCTAACCGGCTAGTTATTTCAAGATTGATGTCGAAGATTTGTTCCACACATTCGAGGATTCGTCATGCACGTTCAACCCTATCTGAACTTTGACGGTCGTTGCGAAGAGGCGGTTGAATTCTACAAATCGGCTCTCGGCGCGGAGGTTACGTATCTCACGCGGTTTAAAGACGCTCCCCCGTCCGCCTCGGGTCCGTCGCGACCACCCGGCTCTGAAAACAAGATTATGCACGTGAGTTTTCGTATCGGCGATTCGACGATTCTCGCCTCCGACGGTAGGTGCGGGGGTCGTTCTGGTTTTCTAGGTTTTAGTCTTTCTCTGACGGTGAGCGAAATCGACGAAGCCGAGCGAATGTTCGCTGCTCTCGCCCACGGAGGAACGGCGGAAATGCCTCTGGCCGAGACGTTCTTTTCACCGCGGTTCGGAATGCTGTCCGACCGTTTCGGCGTTCGTTGGATGATCTTCGTCGAGCCGAAATAAGCATCCGTTCACACCGACGGCTCTCAGATTCGATCCGGGAACTCGATCGTATCGATCTCGGATCGATTTTCAGGGTTTCAGTCGATTCTTATCATTCGATTCCGCATATTATATAGAAAATAATCATGGGTTGTTTAACTTGGGAGGGCGAACCTTCCGGTGAGCCTCTTGGGAAAAACAGCGATGAAACGGCGACGTTCTTCGCATCAAGAACATATATTAATTCGGCTCACCGGGAGGTTCGCCCTCCCAATTTCGGGTTCGACCTCGACTCCCGAGATCCATGCGGTTTTCATTCCGGATCGCATCTCAGAGTCTATCCGTTAACTTGATGGTATCGATCTCGGATCGATTTTCAGGGTTTCAGTCGATTCTTGTCATTCGATTCCGCATATTCTGTAATAAAAATATCTGATTGTTATACTTGGGAGGGCGAACCTCCCGGTGAGCCTCTTGGGAAAA
>JAJYWB010000056.1 GCA_021791715.1 Planctomycetota bacterium
CTCCCGGTGAGCCGTTATTCATAAACCCGTGCGACAAGCTCGTTTTCGCCGTCGAGAATCATAAAACTTACCAAAGCGGCTCACCGGGAGGTTCGCCCTCCCAATTTTCGACGCCGCGGAGAATCTCGCCGAAATCGCCGATTCCTTTCCGGATCGACACTTAGCGACTCCAGGCGGAAAACCCTGGTATTGGTTTTCGAGTCAATCTGTCACCTTGACTGCCAAAAAGGCAGTTCGCGGGGTGGCGACGCCGCTTCCATGCTAAACGCAAGTTCTTGGTATCGCTTAAGATCGATCAACTTTTCAAGCTCGGCATTAAACTTGCTGCTTGAAAAAGCTTCATTAAACGATCGGCTTTCGCTCGGCGGGTTTCGGTTCCATTTGCCCGGCGACGTCGTGGCGGTCGTGTCAAGGAGAACATCAACGTGGCGAAGAAGATTGTTTATGAAGACGAAGCGCGGCGCAAGCTCGCGTCGGGTGTCGGCAAGCTCGCCCGCGCCGTTCGAAGCACGCTCGGCCCGCGCGGTCGCAACGCGGTGATCGACAAGGGCTGGGGCAGTCCCAACGTCACCAAAGACGGCGTGACCGTCGCCGAGGAGATCGAGCTGACCGATCCCTACGAGAACATGGGCGCTCAGCTCGTCAAAGAGGCGGCGTCGAAAACTTCAGACGCGGCCGGGGACGGCACGACGACCGCGACGGTTCTCGCCGAGGCGATCTTCCGCGAGGGGCTCAAATCGCTCGCCGCCGGCGCCGACGCGATGGCGATCAAGCGCGGGATCGACAAGGCGGTCGCCGTTGTTGTTGAAAATATCAAAACGCAATCTCGCAAGATCGACGGGAAAAAGGACATCACCGAGGTTGCGACGATCGCCGCGAATAACGACCGCGCCATCGGCGAGAAGCTCGCCGACGCGTTCGAGAAGGTCGGCAACGACGGCGTGATCACGGTTGAAGAGGGGAAGGGCTTCGAGACCGAGGTCGAGGTCGTCGAGGGGATGCAGTTCGATCGCGGCTATCTGAGCCCGCACTTCGTGACCGACCAGGATCGGATGGAGGTTTCTCTTGAAGAACCTTACATCTTGATTCATGAAGAGAAGATCAGCACGCCCAAGGCGTTGATTCCGCTGCTCGAGCAGATCGCCCGCGCCAACAAGCCGCTTTTGATTCTTTCGGAAGACGTCGAAAGCGAGGCTCTCGCGACGCTTGTGGTGAACAAGCTGCGCGGCATTTTACAGGTCGCCGCGGTGAAGGCGCCTGGTTACGGCGATCGTCGCAAGGCGATGCTCGGCGATATCGCGGTTCTCACGGGCGGCAAGGCGATCTTCAAGGATCTTGGAATTGAGCTCGAGAACGTCCGGCTCACCGATCTTGGTCGCGCCAAGAAGGTGAAGATCGACAGCGAGAACACGACGATCATCGAGGGTTACGGCACGGCCGACGAGATCAAGGGGCGGACCGAGATGATCCGCAAGGAGATCAAGACGACCGACAGCGAATACGATCGCGAGAAGTTGCAAGAGCGGCTCGCGAAGCTCGCGGGGGGAGTCGCCGAGATCAAGGTCGGCGCCGCGACCGAAACCGAGATGAAGGAGCGGAAAGCGCTCGTCGAAGACGCGCTCCACGCGACCCGCGCCGCGATCGAGGAGGGAATCGTCCCCGGCGGCGGCGTGACGCTGATTCGCGCGTCGAAGGCTCTTGATTCGCTCAAGGTCGAGGGAGACGAGGAGTTCGGCGTGTCGATCGTCCGTCGCGCTCTAGATCAACCCGCGCGGTCGATCGCCGAGAACGCGGGATACGACGGCTCGGTGATCGTCAACAAGATTCTCAAATCGGCCGATCCCAAACATGGTTTCAACGCCGATACCGGACAATATGGCGATATGTTCGCCGCCGGCATCGTCGATCCCGCCAAAGTGACGCGAACGGCGCTTCAGAACGCGGCCTCGGTCGCGGGGCTGTTGCTGACGACCGAGGCGATCGTGGTCGAGATCAAGAAGAAGTCGGCCGAGCCCGCGGGGCACGACGATCACGGCGGCGGCGGCATGGGCGGCATGGGCGGTATGGGCGGCATGGGTGGTATGGGCGGCATGATGTGATCGACCCGTTCCGATCGCGATAAACCATCGTTAACTTACACATAAACACAAATGAGGTTTCCCGCGATTCCGAACGCCGAGTCGGGATCGCGGAAATGAGAAGAAGGGTTGAACCGATGAAGATTCGTCCGTTGGAAGATCGGGTTGTGATCAAGGAGATCGAGGCCGAGGAGAAGACCGCGGGGGGCATCGTGCTTCCCGACACGGCGAAGGAGAAGCCGCAGCGGGGCAAGGTTTTGGCGGTCGGCCCGGGCAAGCTGCTCGATTCGGGTGAGCGGTCGGCGATCGGCGTGGTCGAAGGGGACGAGGTCCTTTTCGGCAAATATTCGGGAACCGAGATCAAGCTCGACGGCCAGGAGATCAAGATCCTCCGCGAGTCGGACATTCTGGCGAAGATCGTCAAGTGAACATCCCAGGAATCGAGGCGTCGTGACGAACGCCGCGCGTGTCCGCGGCGCCGATTCCGCCCCAAGCGAGGAGAACCATTTCCGTGGCCAAGCAACTTATGTTTTCCGATGCGGCCCGCCGCAAGATGCTCGACGGCGTCGACACGCTGTCGCACGCGGTGGGCTCGACGCTCGGCCCGACGGGTCGAAACGTCATCCTGAGCAAGTCGTTCGGCGGTCCGACCGTCACCAAAGACGGCGTGACCGTTTCCAAAGAGATCGAGCTTCCCGACCCGTTCGAGAACATGGGGGCGAAGCTCGTCAACGTCGTCGCTTCGAAGACGTCCGACATCGCGGGAGACGGAACGACGACCGCGACGGTCCTCGCGTTCGCGATTTATCGCGAGGGGCTTAAGAGCATCACGTCGGGGGCGAACCCGATGGCGGTGCGTCGCGGGATTGAAAAGGCGGTAGAAGCCGCCGTTACCGAATTGCGCGATCATATTTCGCGTCCGGTATCGAAGAAGGAAGAGATCGCTCAGGTCGGTTCGATTTCGGCGAACAACGACCCCAAGATCGGCAAATTGCTCGCCGACGCGGTCGAGCGGGTCGGTCGCGACGGCGTGATCACGGTCGAGGAGGGGAAGACCGCCGAGACGACGCTCGAATTCGTCGAGGGGATGCAGTTTGATAAGGGGTATTTA
Source organism: Planctomycetota bacterium (assembly GCA_021791715.1). Classification (GTDB taxonomy): domain Bacteria; phylum Planctomycetota; class Planctomycetia; order Isosphaerales; family Isosphaeraceae; genus JAKBCQ01. The sequence continues at coordinate 3,190 of JAJYWB010000056.1, forward strand.
TCTCCTTATTTCGTCACCAGTCCTACCACGATGGAGGCGATCCTCGACGACGCGCTCATTCTTTTGTTTGAAAAGAAGATCAGCAACTTGCGCGATCTCGTGCCGTTGCTCGAGCGCGTGGTTCAATCGGGCAAACCGCTTTTGATCGTCGCCGAGGACGTCGAGGGGGAGGCTCTCGCCACGCTTGTCGTGAACAAGCTGCGCGGCATCCTCAACATCTGCGCCGTCAAGGCGCCCGGTTTCGGCGATCGTCGCAAGGCGATGCTCGGCGACATGGCGGTTCTGACCGGGGGGACGGTCGTGAGCGAGGATCTCGGGCTCAAACTCGAGAATCTTCAACTGTCTCAGCTCGGCAAGGCCAAGCAGGTTAAGGTTGATAAAGACAGCACGACGATCATTCAGGGCGCAGGCAAGCGGGCCGATATCCAGAAGCGAATCGATCAGCTTCGGCGTCAGATCGAAGAGACCGAGAGCGAGTACGACAAAGAGAAATTCCAGGAGAGGCTCGCCAAGCTTTCGGGGGGCGTGGCGCTGATCAGCGTCGGCGCCGCGACCGAGGCCGAGATGAAAGAGACGAAAGCGCGTGTGGAAGACGCGCTCCACGCGACTCGCGCCGCGGCCGAGGAGGGAATCGTTCCCGGGGGCGGAGTCGCTTTGTTGCGTGTTCAGCCCGCGGTTCAAAAGGTTCACGATTCGCTCACCGGCGACGAGAAACTCGGCGCCGCGATCATCCTTCGCGCTCTCGAGGAGCCGATCCGAAAGATCTCGTCGAATTCGGGGGTCGACGGCGCCGTCGTCGCCGAAGAGGTGAAGAACCTTTCGGGACCGAAGGGTTACAACGCCAATACCGGCGAATATGTAGACATGTTCGAGGCCGGAATCGTCGATCCGACGAAGGTCACTCGCTCGGCGCTGCAAAACGCGTCGTCGATCGCGGCTTTGATGCTGACGACCGAGGCGATGATCACGAGCATCAAGGAGGACGAGAAGGAGAAGGCTCCGGCGATCGAAGGATCGGTTCGATAATCAATAATGCGTGGATCGCGCCGGGAGGGACGACCTTCCGGCGTCGGTCTTCGCGATCTCGAGCTGAATCCGATGCGAGGCGATCTCGATCGGATCCCGACGTTCGGCGCCGTTCCGACGGCGAAATCGACCGGACGAGTGGGTGTTATCAAGATATTAAAGGTCGTTGCGGAAATGTCCGATTGGCCCGGCGCGGTGTTTCGTGTTAAAGTGAAGCGTTGTTTTAGAGGTTGGTGGAATCCACTTAAAGCCCGATTGAGTAGCCTTGCCGATGGCGACTAAACGCGATTATTACGAGGTTTTGGGCGTGACCCGAACCGCGACCGCCGAAGAAATTAAAAAAAGTTATCGTCAGCTCGCGTTGAAAAATCATCCCGACCGCAATCCGGGCGACAAGGCCGCGGAGGATCGTTTTAAAGAGGCTGCGGAGGCTTACGAGATCCTTTCGGATCAAGAGAAGCGTGCGCGCTACGATCGTTACGGCCACGCCGGGGTCGACGGAATGGGCGCGCCTCATTTCGCGTCGGCCGAGGATATCATGTCGGCGTTTCAAGATATTTTGGGGGGCGCGGTTTTCGGCGACATGTTCGGTACGCGGCGGCGCGGCCCGAGGCGCGGCGAAGACGTGATGATGAAGCTTGAGATCGAGCTTCTCGAGGCGTCTCGTGGAGCCTCGAAGACGATCGAGGTCGATCGCCACGACGCGTGCGGCGAATGTCAGGGAACGGGGGCGCGCAAGGGAACGGCGCCGACGAAATGCCGCTATTGCGAGGGGCACGGCCAGGTCGTGCAATCGCGCGGGTTCTTTCAGATGGCGACGACCTGCCCCGCTTGCGGCGGCGAGGGGATGACGATCACCGATCCGTGTCCGAATTGCAGAGGATCGGGGAGGGTTCGCGCCGCGACAAAAATTCAGATCGATATCCCCCCGGGCGTTGAAACGGGGATGTGGCTGCAGGTTCGTAATCAGGGCGAATTGGGCGATCCCGGAGCTCCTCGGGGCAATCTGCGTGTTCAGCTTCAGGTACGTCGGCATCCGTTTTTGGAGCGTCGGCAGAACGATCTGATCTGCCAGGTGCCGATTAGTTTTCCCCAGGCGGCGTTGGGCGCCGAGATCGAGGCGCCGACGCTTGAGGGGACCGAACGGATCACGGTTCCGCGGGGGACGCAAAGCGGCGACGTGATTCGGCTTCGCGGTCGCGGGATGCCCGATATCAACGGTCGAGGGCGGGGGGATCTGCTCGTCGAAGTGGTGCTCGAAACTCCCAAGCACCTTACGCCGCGGCAGGAAGAATTGCTTCGCGAACTCGCCGAGCTCGATCATTTATCGGTCGGCGCCAAGCGCAAAAGCTTTTTTGAGAAATTACGCGATTATTTCACCGAGGAGGTCGAGCCCGCCGAGGGGCGTTGATCGTCGCGCGGGGGGCGAGCGTATTCGGGTGTTGAACGAGGGACGGAGCGGTAATCGATGAAGCCGGAAGAACTGGAAAATCCGATTGAACCGAAACAAGCGGGCGACGGGAGCGAGAACGGCGCGTCCGGGGCGACGGGGGAAGTCGAAACTCCTCGAGAACCGACCGGAGGCGCCGCGGAGAACGAAGCGATGATCGACGAGCTGAAGAAAGAGCGCGATTTATATTACGATCAATTACAGCGATCGCGCGCCGAGTTCGCCAATTACCAACTGCGCGCGAAAAATCAAGCCGATATTGATCGACAATATATGATCGCTTCGCTTGTGAACGATTTGCTCGAGGTGCTCGATAATTTTGAGCGTGCGCTCGCGGCCGCGAAGGCGGCGGGTTCGGGGCCGATCGTCGAGGGTATGGACATGGTGTCACGTCAGTTGATGTCGGTATTGTCGAAGCACGGAGTCGAGCCGATCGTTTCGCTCGGCGAGCCGTTCGATCCCGCTCGGCACGAGGCGCTCGTGCAACAGCCCGATTCGACGCACCCCGAGGGGACGGTCGTCGCCGAGCTGATTCGCGGCTACAGCCTCAAGGATCGTGTGATTCGGCCCGCCAAGGTCGCGGTTTCCATTAAACCTTAAACCTTGATGCGGAGAGGGTGATCTCCGATCGCCGCGCTTCACGCGCGACGACCGACTTTAAGCTGCGGTTCCAGGGTTTGAAGGCCGGAGGAAGGATTTATTCGGATATGCCAACATACGATTACATTTGTGATGCGTGCGGCCACGAATTCGAGGCGTTTGAATCGATCACCGCCGAGTCTCAGACGATCTGTCCCAAGTGCTCGGCGGCGAAGCTGAGGCGCAAGATCGGCCCCGGCGCGGCGATCCTGTTCAAAGGGAGCGGGTTTTACCAAACCGATTACCGGAGCGATTCTTACAAGAAAAAGGCCGAGGCCGACAAGGCGCCTTCTGCCTCGACCGATACGAAATCGACGCCCAAAACCGAATCGACTTCGTCGAGCACGCAGTCGGGATCGGGATCGTCCTCGTCGAACGGCGCGACGACATGATTCAAGGCGTGTGTCCGATTTGCGGCAAACGGTTCGAGGTTGCGTCGATCGCCGATCATCCGGGGTTTCCGTTCTGCTCGAACCGATGCAAACTTGTCGATCTTGGCCGATGGATCGACGGCCGATACGTCGTTCCCGGAGTCGAGCTTCGTCCCGAGCCCGATCCCGCGGCTTCGAGCGACGAAGAAAACGAAGAATAACTCACGATCGGATCGACGCGCGAAAAAAAATCCGTCCACGCGTGAAAGCTTTTTCTCGCGAAGACAGATTAAAATATCTGATATTTCGATCGAACTTTCGGGCGTGATCCCGAGTCTTCGAGCGACGAAGAGGCACGAAGAATAACTCGCGATCGGATCGACGCGCGAAAAAAATCCGTCCACGCGTGAAAGCTTGTCCTCGCGAAGACGGATTAGAGTATCTGATATTTCGATCGAAACTTCGGGAGTGATCGTTGCGATCGCCGATCAGCTCAGTCGGTGATCGGCGATTTGCACGAGCTGAGCGACTGGGAGCCCAAACGGACAGGCTTTTTCGGCCGCGGCGAGATCGGCCGCGGCGAGATCGCGAGCCTCGGCGGGGAGGGCCTGGTAAAGCGCTCGCGCCTCCTGTCGCTTGCCGTAAGCCGTGTAATAGCGAAGGTAACGGAGGACGGTCGCAACCGGAACGCCCTTCGCCGCGGTCTCGCACAGGTGACCGCAACCGTGGCAATACATGTTCGCGGTTTTGAGACGATGCTCCTCGAGCAGCATCGCCTCCTTCTTGGTGAGCGGATCCTTAACCGCGCCCATGTTCTCGCGCAGTTCGGTTCGATTCGTCATCTCGCTGACGACGACTTGCATGCGTTGATCTTGATAAACCGCCTTGATCGCCGCGACCTCCTTCTTGAAGCCTTTCTCCTTGAGCTCGGCGATCTTATCGGGGAAGCTCTCGGCGCCCTTCTGAGTCTTCATCGCGATCAGGCCGAGGTTCGCCTTCGCCGCCTTGTCGATCGCGCGCTGAAGCTTATCGTGATTGACGAATCGGAAATTGTATTGGAACATCACTTGATCAAACCAGCCGACCTCGGCCGCGGCCTCGAGGATCTCGGGAAGCATCGCGTCGTGGCAGCTCAATCCCGCGAAGCGGATCTTGCCCGATTTCTTGAGCTTCTCGAACGCCTTCTTCATGTCCGGATCGCGCAACGCCTCGATCTGACGCCCCGACATGCCGTGCAGGTAGAAACTGTCGACATAATCGGTGCGGAGCCGTTTGAGGCTTCCCTCGAGATGCTGTTCAAGCGATTTGTGGATCGCTTGCTCCCCTTTGATGCGTCCATATTCGTGAGTTTTGGTGACAAGAAACAATTGCTTGCGCGTTCCCGTGCGTTCGATCACCTCGCCGAGCGTCGACTCGGAAGTCCCTCGTTCGTATCCCTCGGCGGTGTCGATGTATTTAATGCCCGAGAAGATCGCCGCCTGAACGAAACTGGGAGAAAGCGTCCAAGACGTTCCCATGCCCAACTTGGTCACTTTCTCGCCGGTTTTGCCCAGCGTGACCAGCGGGAAATCGTTCTCGGGTTGCGGAGCGGCCGAGAGCCTGCTCGCCGCGCCGACCGCGACTCCGGTCGCCGCGGTCTTCTTCAGGAACTCACGTCGACCGTTCCCACGATTGCCACATGTTTCGCTCATCGGCTCACCCCCACGTCGTGTCGGACGCGTTGCGTTTGAAGCGGATCGATATCGCCACTCAAGGCGTCTATTCTGAATCGTCGACCGCGCCGGGTCAACAAAGATTTAACGAAATCGCTTTGGCGGACTCTTGTAAAATCTAACGCGAGTGATGAATCGAGCGGCCTGTGTGTGAGCGATTGTTCATGGGTTGCTTGGAGAACGACCCCCGGACCGGACCGATCGGGAACATCGCCGCAGTGAATTCGTCCATCAGCATAAAAGTTGAATATCGTTCTACACGGCGGCGAAATCCGATCGCGATCGCGCGAAATTCGGATCGATCCAGATTAAGAGTCTATCCGGAAAGAAATCGGCGATTTCAGTGGGATTCGCCGCGGCGCCGAAAATCGGGAGGTTCGCCCGCCCAAAAAGGAGTAACTTTTATTGAATACATGTGAATACTTATGATTTAGCTGGCGTAATATCGCCGAAACTCGGGGATTCGACGAGATCTTGCCGTAAGACATTATGAGGATGGACTCTAAGTGCGAAACTCGAACTAAGGCTCCTCCAAAGCGAGCGCCTCTGGAGTCGAGCTCCAAACGTCCCGACGTCTTATGGAGAGAGCCGAGAAACATCGAGAGGGGCTGATCGAATGCACCCGCTCCCGTTCCTCAATGCTGCGCTCGATCGCTCGATTCTTCTGGATTCATTTGAACAGTTTATACGATCGAAACGCCGGCACAGTAAGGCGCGGGCTCGATCATTTGGGTAACGGCGGCAGATCAATCGAGCTTTCAAGCATCGGCGGCGCGGCGCCCCCCGAAGATCCCGAACCCGACGCCGGCGACCCGCCGCTCGCTCCCGAACTCGAAGCGCCGGGTCCGCTTGTCGAGGCGCCCGATTGGCCGCCGCTTACGCTCGTCGCCGCGGCGGGTTGCGTTTGCGTGTCGGAATACGCCGAGATCGAACTCGCGACGTTCCGGGTTCCAGGGGTCTGACGATCGGGTCGGAGCGAAAGGATGTTCGGCTCGCCGACGGGCGATTCGGGAGCGACCGGACCGGGATACGGAGGCATAGTTCCGCCGGGCGCGGGCAACGGCATCGTCGTCGGAGGTTCGGCGTTAGGCGGGGCTTGCGTGGGCACCGGATCGGGGAGGCTTCCACCCGCTCCGCGAGTGGGATGATAAGGACCGTTGGGCGGAATCGGCAGAATGCGATGAGCCGATTGTTGATCCTTGGCCTGCATGTAAGCCTTCTTCGGGCTCGGGCCTTCATTCACCGCGATGTTATCGTAAGCGAGCAGCGTTCCTTTCGCCTCCTCGAGTGCGACAATCGACGTATTATAACTTGTTTTAAATTGAGCCTCTTGAGCGACGGCGCTCGCCCACTGGCTGACCGAATCGAGATATCGGTCGATCGTGATTCGGCCCACTTCATACTGCGCCTGTTGCACGTTGAGCCGTTGCGCCGCGGCGGCGCGGAACCGACCCGCCACCTTGAATTGCTTGTAATTCGCGTCGACTTCGAGGAAGAACCGAGCCAACGAGTGGGTCGTCTGGTGCACGACTTGTTGGAGGAAGGCGCGTTGTCTGAGGAGCTGATATTGGTTGTTTCTGACGTTCGCCATCGGCGCCCGCATACCGAGCGGCATCGCGAACTGGAAACCGACCTGCCAGTTCTGGAAATCGCGATAAAGCGCCGCTTCGCTCAGCAATCCCGCCTGCGATTGCAGGTTCGACATCGTCGGGTTCAACGCCCTGATCGCGGCGCCCGTCATCACGGCTTCGGATGATGATAAGTTATGTCCGAGACCGTTGAACTGATACAAAGCGTTGAAATTGAGGACGGGGAGGAGTTGGTTGCGGGCGACCAGCACTTGCAATTCGGCGATACGCACAAGGAGCTGTTGCTGAACGATATCGGGCTGAAAGGTCGCCATCTGCGCGACGCTCGATTCCCAGTCGGGCTTGAGCCGAGCCTCGGTGGGCGCCGTGACGGGAATGATTCGCCGATTATCCGCCGGAGGAAGCCCAAGGATGTTGCGCATCTGCCGCTCGGTCGTGATCAAATCGGAAGTCGCGGTAACGAGATCAAGACGAAAGCGTTCGAGATTTTGTTGAGCCTCGGCGAGATCCGCGGTCGTTCGTCGCCCGACTTCATACTCGGCCTGAACGCGTTTGAGGATCTCCTCGCCGAGAGCGAAGGCCGTTTCTCGGCTCCAAAGTTGAATATGTTGTTGTGCGAGCGCCCAATATTGTTGTTCAATCGATCGTACCATCGCCATGACCGACGCTTTGAACCGCCAGACCGCGGCGTCGGCGTTGATGCGGGCGATGACGATCGGCGCCCGGTTCGCCTCCAAACCCGCGGGACGAGGCGCCGCCTGGCCGGGAAGCGGAGCGCTACCCAGCAAAGGATGAACCAAAGACATCTGCGTGTTCGTGACGTACGCCGACGGATAAACGTTGATCGGGCTGTTGGTATATGTCCAGTTGATATTGTGCGACACGGTGAATTGCGTGCCCGTGGCGGCGATCTTTTGAACCTGCGCGGTGTATTGCGCGGTTTGTTGATCGAAAACGACGGGAATTTTCACCGCGGAGAACACGCCCGCGGCGAACGAGTTGTTCACCGGGGTGACGCTGCTTCCCCATAACAGATTGGTGGTGAACGCGGTATCGAAGAAGGATAAAGCCGTGGCGATGCCTGTTTCCTGGATCGCGGGATCGTAAACCGTGGCGAGCGTTCCCGCTCCGAGGGCGCTTGCGACGCCCGCCCCGGCGCCCGTGTTCAGCGGCGTCGGCTCGAATCCGCCGACCGGAATGCCCTGGGCGCCAAGCGAGATCACGCGAACGGTTTCCGAATTCTCGAGCCCGATTCGGATCGCGTCCTGGAGCGTGAGCTCCCAGATCTCGAGCGCCTCGGGATTATCGGTCGTCCTCGGCGGCGCCATCTTGGGCAGCGGCACGGCCATCTGGCTCATGAAGTTCGCCTGCTTCACCTCTTGATCTTCCTGAGCGATCGTCCCCATCGCGTCGTGGGGAACGGTTTTCGACTCGTCGATATACGGTAGCCTGCCGCACCCGGCGATCATCGCCAAAGCGCCGCAGGCGAGCGTCGTCAACCGTTTCCGCCCGGGAAAAATCCATCGCATGGCCGAACCGTCCTTGCCTTTTATCGCCATGTGACTCGCCGTGACTCCGCGATATTGAACGCCCAACACGCCGCTCCCTCCATCTTCCCTGACGAACGGGACACAACGGTTACCGGACGAAACAATCCGCGACTCGCGCAAACCATCGCGGCGGACGCCCCCAAACTCTGGGAACGCCACTCTCCGGTCCAGGGTTGAAACGACTCCTCGCGGCGTCGTCGCTTCCCACTTGATCTCATTGCGAACAACCGATCGGTCGATCGAACGAGAATTCGATACATCCTTCACTATCGGTCGGGAAACCTCGGGGACTTGATCCGATTTGGCGGATTGTAACGATTTCGTCGAGTTTAACGCCGATTCGACATAATGCCGAACCGGCTTCGGCGGATCGCTTACAAATCACGCAGTCGCCGGAGCGCGATGGATTTAATCAATTACCCGATTTCTGACCAGTTCAAAAAATCGAGAGAAGGGAGATTTTCCACCTCAAGTGGACGCCGAAGCGTCTCGTCTTCCCGAATCGCCCGCGTAGGTCGCCCCTTCGGCCATGTTTTAATACTCCATCCGACCGATGATCGCCGTGTTTTAACGGATTCATCGCGATCGATCGAGCGACGATTTGATCAAGTGATGTACGGAAAATCATCCGCCGACGGGAGATTCGGTTTGGATCGCTCGACGGCGTTCACGACGACGCTGGAAATAACGCCGGATCGCGACGATCTCCCCCACCTCGGTCCCGTCGATCGCGTGACCCAGGAACTGGAGCGCGTAACCGCCGACAAAACAAGCGAGCGCGAAGAGGAATACCGGAATGGACAGCAGTACGACATAAACTGGGATCAAAAGAACACCAACGATTGTCGGCGGAATTCCGATGATATGCAGAACCAAGCTGACCGGGTGTCGGTGCCGTTCAAGCCAGTTTTCGACGATCGGCGCCGGAGCGTGAGGCGGACGGATCATGACGACGTTTCTCGGAACTTGGAGCATCGAACGCGACGAACCGTATGATAACGCATCGGTTCGCCGCGCCGCCCCTCTCAATCACCAAAATCCAACGATCCGACCTCGAATCAAACGATTGCGATTGAATCGCCTCGACGGAAAACCCCGCCCGAATCCGAATCGATCCCTCTCGCCCAGAACGACGATCGATAAAACGAGATCTCAAAACCATGAAAATATAAATTAAATTAAAGAATAACTCAGTAAGTATCGATTTAGAATTCGCGATCCAAGATCGATCGGCCTCGCCCGGGCTCTTTTTTTCGTTCTCGCTCCCTCGCCCGCGGGCGACCGATTGGCTACCGGCGAAAAATCGCGTATGATGGATTTAACTCCGTGTGATCGACCCCGCCCTCAATCCCTCCCGCCGAGACGACGAGATCGCCGATCATGATCGAAAGAATCCTCCCCGCCTTCGTGTTTCTCTCGTATCTCTCGACGCTCGCCGCGGCGCCTCCCGCACCGATCGCGGTGAAAACGCCGGATCGCAAAACTCCCGTCAGCTACGCCAAGGAGATCGTCGATATCCTCGACGCCAAATGCGCTGGCTGTCACGGCGCCGCGCTCGCCGAAAATCGGCTCAATATGGAATCGGTCGCGGGGATTCTCAAAGGAGGCAAAAAAGGCGCCGCGATCGTCCCCGGCAAGGCCGATCAGAGCCTGTTATTCCAGATGGCCGCGCATCGCGTCGAGCCCGCGATGCCTCCCGTTGAGAAGAAGCAATTTCCGCCGTTGACTCCCGAAGAACTGGGGTTGCTCAAGCTTTGGATCGACGCGGGGGCGAAGGACGATTCGGCCGAGGTCGAGGCCAAGGAAACACCGATCGAGCTCGGAGAACTCCCTCCAGGCGTTCAACCCGTCGAGGCGATCGATCTCACCGCCGACGGTCGGCGAGTCGCACTGGGGCGAGCGAACGTCGTCCAGGTCGACGACGTCGATTCGGGGATCGAGATCATCACGCTCGGCGGACATCGCGACCTTGTTCAATCGATCCGCTTCAGCCCCGACGGCAAAACTCTCGCCGCGGGAGGATATCGCGACGTTATCCTCTGGAGCGCTCCGACTGGCGGCGAGATCAAAACGCTTGAGGGACACGGCGATCAGGTGAAGTCGATCGCGGCGACTCGCGATGGAAAAACGCTCGTCTCGGGATCGATCGACGGATCGGTTCGGCTTTGGGACGCCGCCGCCGGCAAGGAAACGCGAAAGATCGATCATCCCGGAGGCCAAACGCTCGCGGTCGCGATTACCGACGACGGAAAGTCGATCGCGTCGGCGGGACGAGACGGATCGATCGTGATCTGGAACGCCGCCGACGGCGCTCGGGTTCGCGTATTCAAGGGACACGCGGGGGCCGTCAATTCGCTCGTTTTCTCTCGCGACGTCAAGCGGATCGTCTCGGCGTCGGACGACGGTACGTGCCGAATCCAGCCGATCGATCAAGACCCGCAAAAATCGCTCGATCCTTTTATCCTTTCGGGACATCGGGGCGCGGTTCGCGGGGTCGCTGTTTCTCCCGACGGTCGCATACTGATATCTGTAGGCGATGATAAAACGATTCGTTTCTGGAATGCGATCGACGGCAAAGCGACGGGCGTGATCGAAGAACACTCCGGCGCCGTTCTCACGGTCGCCTTCGCCCCCGACGGCGAAACTTTCGCGACGGCCTCGGCGGATAAAACGGCTCGGCTTTATCGGACCTCGGATCGATCGCTGATCCGTTCTTTCGCGGGGCGAAACGCTCCGCTCACGAGCGTGGCGTTCAGTTCCACCGGGCGCGAGATCGCGATTTCGGCCGCCGACGGCGGCGTTAAGGTTTGGAACGTCGGCGACGGTCGCGGCGTGATCGCGTTTGGACATATGAATCCTAAAGCCAACGGCCCGCTCCCGCCGATCAACGCCGCGGCGTATCTCGGCGAGCGAACGTTCGCGACCGCCTCGGCCGATAAGACGATCAAAACATGGAATTATGAAGGAACATGGAGTGAGATCGGCAGGCTCGGGCCGCACGTTTTTCGCGTGTCGGCGATCGATTTCAATCGCGACGGGTCGTTGATCGCGACAGGAGGGGGCGAACCCTCGCGCTCGGGCGAGATCAAGATCTGGAATTTACCCAAGCGAACGCTCGTCCGTTCGCTCGATACGATCCATTCGGACACGATCTACGGCCTTCGTTTCAGCCCCGACGGCGCGCTTCTCGCATCCGCCGCGGCCGATAAGTTTCTCAAGGTGACGAACGTCGCCGACGGCAAGACGATCAAAACCTTCGAGGGGCACACGGGGCACGTCCTCGGTGTCGATTGGGACCCCGACGGCAAACGGATCGTCAGTTGCGGCGCCGATAATGTGATTAAACTATGGAATTATGAAACGGGCGATCAAATTCGCACCTTTCAGCCGGCGGGGAAGCAGATTACTTCGGTGCGGCGGATCGCGGGAGGGCCTTTCACTCTGGGCGCGTCGGGCGATAAGACGCTACGGATCTGGAACGCCGACAACGGCGGCGTTCAAGAAAATTATCACGGCGCGAACGATTATCTATTCGCGGCGGCGATGTCGGCCGACGGAACGAGGTTCGCCGCGGGCTGCGCCGACGGAGTCGCGCTCGTCTGGCGTCGCGGCCAAGATCAGCCGTTCCGCAAATTCGAGCCCGCGGCCCCGGCGACTTCTACCGTCAAAAAATGATATCATGAGCCTTTAGTAATTCGTCTGGTAAGTGAATCGTTCGGCTTCGGCGATCAATCGAGATTGGGGAAGACGTCGGGTTCGATTTGATACCCCTCGGCGATCGCGTTGGTCGCGTTGAAGAGCCCGACGATCGCCATCAATTCGCCGAGCGCCTCGACGTCGAGCCCGAGCTTGCGAACCGCGGCGGTGTGCGAGTTGACGCAATACGGGCAACCGTTCGTCGCCGAGGTCGCGAGCGCGATGATTTCACGCGTCAGCGGATCGAGCCGCCCCTTTTTGCCGAGAGCCTCGGGATGCATAATCGCCTTCAAACGCGACCACATCAATTCTAGTTGATCCGGGTTCGTCGCCAAGACCCTCCAAAAAAGCGGAACGAAGTCGATTTTCTTGGTCGCTTTGATGTCCTCGAAGATCAAAGCGACGATTCCGGTCGCCTCGCTCTCGTCGATCGGTCGAACGGTCGGCATCGATCGCTCCATAATTGAGTGAATAAATAAAAATCTAGGGATAAGCTAAGCCGTCATCGATTCTCAAGACGATTCGAATCGTCGTCGACGCGCACGCGGATTTCGATCCGTTTGAGCGAGCCGGAGTCGGCGCCGTCGATCGGTTCGGGTACGTCGAAAGCCGCGACTCCGAAACGAGCGGGTTCGATTCCAGAGAGCGCGACGAGTCGATCGCGAACCGCGGCGGCGCGGTTCGGAGAGAGGGGCGCGCCGGGGCTATCCGAGCCGCCCGCCAAGCTCGTCCTCACGACCCCGGTCGACGTTCCCCGACCTGTAATCAAAATATCGAGAGACGAGCGTTCGTTAGATTCGGACGCGAGCGCCGCGGCGATCGGCCGCAACGTTTCGTCGGCGTTCGGCTTGAGCTTCGCCGTCCCGGTTTCAAATAATGCATTTGTATGTATAGATATTACGCCGAAACCGCGGTCGAAGGCGATCTCGGGGCGTGAGCGCGCCAGTCCTTGAAACCGATCGAGCATTGCGGCGGGCGTGCCCGAGCCGCTTGCCGCCTGAGCGATCCTTCGTTTGATCTCGTCGTAAGCCTTGGCCAGGCGTTCGCGATCTTCCTGGTAAGCGATGATGCTTCGTTCGAGCCGCTGGTTGACGTCGACCGCGGACCTCAGCTTGCGCGCGTCGTCGACCGAGCGCTCGACGAGATCCTCGTTCCGCGCTCTCAAATTGAAAACCACATCTTTTAGACGGTTGTTTTCTTCTTGAAGCGTTTGGGAAACGCGGAGCGATTCGTCGCGGCGTGCGCGCGGAGTCGTCGAACAGCCGAAGATCGCCATACCAAGGGCGAGCGATCCCGCGAAGATCGGTCGGATTCGCCGACGCATCGATTCCGACTCCCTTCGAAATCTCATAAATAAGAAATCGCGATTCGATTGGTTTGAAAACGACCGGGGAGCGAGATCCGTTCGCTCCCCTGGAAATCGACCGAAGCGGCGATCGGCGGAAAAGTTGAAATCACCCTCCGATGAGCGACGCGAGCGATTTGACGATCCCCGAAGTCGCCGGAGGCGAGGCCTCTCCGTCGGCGGAGGGACGGGGATAAAGGTTGCGTACTAGATCAAACGAAACAAACGCGAGGAAGAGCATAAGAACCGTGGCCGCGGAAAGAAAACCGACCCAGAGTCCGCTCCACTCGGCGCCTGCCGAGGGCGCCGCGATCATCGGCGCTTGAACTTGTGAGGGAACCGCAGCCGAGGCGATTCCCGAACTCGCGCCTTCTTCCTCCCACGAGCTCGCCATCTCGCTCGAAGTCGGCCCTTCATCCGAGCTGAATTCGTCGTCACCCGAGACAACCGAAGGCGCCATCGCGGTCGCGGCGTTCTGATCGACGTCTTCCTCGTCGAGCGCGAAGACCTCGGACGCCGAATCGCTGTCGTCGACGTCGAAATCGCTCGCGGCGTCGATTTGCATCGTGCGATCGTCGCGATCGCTGCTGCCGCCGAGCGCCTCGACTTCAAAATCGGTATCTTCAAAGATATCTTTATCCCGCGTGATCTGATCGCTTCGAATGGTACCGGGCGCCATCGTCGCGCCGGGGGCGCGCATTCCTGGAGCGATTGTCGCGCCGGGAGACATCATACCGGGAGCGATCGTCGCGCCGGGTGAAGGCATTCCAGGGGCGATCGTCGCGCCGGGAGACATCATTCCGGGGGCGATCGTCGCGCCTGGTGAAGGCATTCCTGGGGCGATCGTCGCGCCGGGATTCACCGTTTGTTTGGGCTTCGCCGCAGGCGTCTTCGCCGCGGGCGCCTTCGCCGCGGGCTTCGATTGATAATCGTCCTCGGAATCGAGCGGAGCGAGTTCAATCGAATCGACGTCGGCGATCCCCAACCCGCCGACCTGCTGAAGATTGATGCCCGAATCGCTCGGCCGGCCAAGATTGATCCCCGAAGCCGAAGGTTCGGCCGCGGTGACGTCGGAATCGCTCGGCGACGGCTTGGCGGCGATCGAATCGAATTCGTCGCTGCTCGCGTCGAGAGCGGTCAACTCGAAGTCGCTCCCCGAATCGGGTTTGAGCGCGTCTAAAAACTTATCCGACGGCGAAAGCTCAAAATCGCTGCTTCCTTGCTTGGCGGTGTCGATTTCCGCCGAAGACCCGAATTGCGCGGCTTTGGGGTCGGTTTTCAGGCCGCTCGGCGCCGGCGGAATCACGTCGTCCGATACGAGGGTGACGTCCGAATCGCTTAAACGCTTGCCGATCCCGCCCCCTTTAAGCTTGACGTCGGAATCGCTCACGCCGACGACGCGAACGTCGGAATCGCTCGCGCCCCGGCCCAGCCCGGTGGGCGGAACGATCCGCACATCCGAATCCGCCGGTCGCTTGCTCGAACGCTCCATGCCGATGATCGTCGAACTCGATCCAGTCATCGGATTGGGCGGAACTTTGATGTCGTCGAGCAGCAAATCCTGCTCGCCCGTTCCCGAAACCATCTCCACCGAAGGGGGACCCGCGTCGAATTTCGAAACGCCCAATTGGAATTCGGAAACTTGCATCTCTTCATTGCTACCCGTGTCGGACGGGGGCGCGAAGAGATCGGGATCGGACAATGAGATATCGGGGTCGCTCCCCATCCCCTGACGACGCGCCAATTCATCGACGTCGGCGACCCGGAACCGCCACGAACCGCTGTCCATGAAGGCTCGAATCTCACGCTGCTGGGCTTTGAGCTTTAAACTCTCGGGGCTCATCCCCAGCACACGAGCGGCTTCCTCTAAAGTATAAAACTGAGGCATGGATGTGTGCTCCAAGGCGTCCCATGGAAACGGTACCGTTCGTCTCGATCGACACCCGATTGTAACATTCTATCACGTCGAGCGACCAAATGCGGGGACACTTCCACGCCGATTTCGACCGCTCATCGACCCGACATCGATTCCAAAGTTTTCTGAATGTCCGAGACCCGCGGCTCGTCGTTATTGAACTCGGTCAATCCAAGATCGGCCTGATAACGGCGAATCGCGACGAGCCGCATCGATTTCGCCGAAAAATCATAAACCGCGATCACCTGCTTTTTCGTATCAACGACAAACATCCGCTGATTCATCCCCGATGCGATCGTCGTAACGATCACCCCGGAGTTCGAAGACGAATCGAAATCCTTCGAGGGGAGTCCTGGTCGCCCACCGACACCCTGGGCCTCCAAAACGCGACCGGTCCCAAAAACCGACCAAAAAACGATCCCTAAAATCAACCCAGGAACGCCGTAACGCAAAATCGCCGTTCGTCGTGTCATCTTCCCACATCCTCCATGATTCGGGAGATCGCAACGTGAATTCGCGTCAGGCGAGCCATGTCGATTCTTACACGCCGAAGAACCCGCCGATCGACGTGATTACTAGAATCTCCTCGCGCACTCCGTAAGCGAAACGCGAAGCCCAAGCGATTGAAATGAAGATCCTCTTCAAAGGCTACTAGTATTATATCAGACGAACCGAACGACGCAACCCCGGCCGAAATGCGATGTCGACTCGATAAAGAGCGTTTTTGATGCCGATTCGTGGTTTGAATACGTCTCGCTTCCGCCCGTAAGTCGTTTTTTCTATCGGCGCGACGCGTTTGATCTTAGTATAATGAACCGCTGTTTTCTTTTAGACCGACACGCTTTCGATCGTCGTCGCCGTGATTGAAACGGTGATTTCATCGCTTGGGAAAAGGCGATGTTTCGCGCAAGCAATGAATTCAAGCGTTCGCCGATCGTCAAGGCGCCGGACGTCCCGGTTCACCGAATCGATCCGTTTTTTCTATCAAAAGACCTATACGAATCCATGGATAAAGTCGTCGTCGTATCCAGATCGTTCAAGGAGGCGGACCGAGCCGATACGGCTTATTATCGATCGCTCACGCCGCACCGACGTCTCGAAATCCTGTTTGAACTCAACCGTCGATATCCCAGGAAAGATCAAGATGAATCTTCCTCAAGACTTCAAAGAGTTTATCGAATTATTAAATTTGCATAATGTGAAGTATCTCGTCACGGGAGGATACGCCGTTTGTTATCATGGATATCCTCAAATGACGGGCGCCGTCGATTTCTTTGTCGAGAGATCGAGCGAAAACGCGGCGAGGCTGGAAGCGGTGTTAAGCGCGTTCGGCTTCGGCGATCTCGGTTTGGCGGCGAACGTCTTTCTCGAGCCCGATACGATCGTGCAATTGGGTTTTCCACCGAACCGGATCGACATCATAACGTCTTTATCCGGAATGTCGTTCGAGGACGCCTGGAAGGATCGAGTTCTCGACGAAATCGACGGATCGCCTTTAAATTTTATCGGCAAGAAAGCGCTGATCGCCAACAAGATGGCGTCGGGTCGACCCAAGGATCTCGCCGATTGCCACGCGCTTTCCGATCCCGATAATCCTTGACGAATCGCCCGATGAATCGGCGACCCCGCGACGACTCAAACCTCGATCGCCCGAATCTTCCGACCGGCGCGGCTTTTACGATCATGTCTTTTGGTGCGAATCCGCGTGAATAGTCGATTCAAAATTTTTGTTATAAAATTATATGTAAATTTCATGATATTGCAGGTTTTTTATGAAAAATCGATATGGAATCATCACAAAGATTCCGCGGCGCCGGGTCGTCGATGGGCCGCCGAGAATCAAGTCGACGGATCGATCGATTAATCGGGCATAATCGCTGTTTTCTTATCGGTTATTATTGCGAGAGTCGGTTCAATTCGACAAGGCGGCCGTCGAAGCTCACTTCCCGACGGTTCGCGATTTTCTTCCGAAGCGCATTCGTGTCGCATCCGAGGACTCTTGATTTCGGATACGAGTGAATCGGATTTCGGGCGGTCGAATCGTTATCCGCACGCGGTGGACGACGTCGTTTTCCGGGTTTTTCACCGAGGAACAGAGTGCCGAAGCGAACCGCCGGTTACCGCCGATCGGCGTCACAATCATGCTCGGCCGAATTCGAATCGGATCGATCGAAACCAAAATCGAGCGTCGTGGTTTAGTGTTCTATAAGGACGAGGTTCGATACGTTGAATCCGCTCGAACCTCGCCGAGTCGATCGTCGAAAGCCGTTTTTCGTCTTCGGTCGACGCATCATCGATTAACCCGTTCGGTTCAGAAAATCGTTTCGTCGAGATCCCCCGATCTCGTTTCATCCGGGAGAATGCTTATGAATCGCCGACGCCTCATCATCCCGGTCGCATTAATAGCCTTCGCACTTTCAAGTCCCTCGGCGTTCGGACGAGGGCGATCGCACGGCGGAGGCGGACACGGCGGAGGGCACGGCGGAGGCGGGCATGGCGGAGGCCATCCCCATCCGGTGAGCGCTCCGCGTCCGCACGCGCCGTCGCATCCCAAGAATCACGCGTCGCACGCCCCCAAGCAACATCCGACGGCCCCCAAGAATCACGCGTCGGCGGCGGCCGCTCCGCATCACCCCGTCGCGCACAACGCTCCGAAACACGCCGCGACGATCCCTCAAGCTCCCAAGTCGGCCGCGGTAAAGACCGCCGATCGCGGCTCGTCAGGCGCATCCAAGCCTTCGACGGAAAAATCAACCTCGGCGCTCGCCTCGACGAACAAGACGGTAACGAAACCGGCGACCTCAGGCGTGAACACGCTCAAAACCGCGACCGGATCGGCGGGCCTAGCGACGACCGGAATCGGCGTCGGCGGCACGCATTCGCGCGGATATCAATACAACCGGAACGCCAATCCCAACACGATCGCCCCCTTGCTGATGGTTGGAGCGATGACGAATCCCAATTTCAGCGGCAGAAATTGGGGATATCATCATCATTATTACGGCGGATATCATCGCGGTTATCGCCGTCGCTGGTATAATAATAATGGAATGAACAACAATATCGCTTATCGCCGTCTCATGCGGCTTAAGCACGATCTCGATATGATTCGACCGGGAATGACGCTCCAGAATCGACACACGCAGTATTTATCGCGAGATTTGATGGGAGTCGTCCGTCCCGGGAATCAACGTCCTCCCACGCCGGTCGTGCACAATCTCGCCTCGCACGTGGCGACGGCTCTCACGCATCGCTCGCACCGAAGGCTCAACACGCTTATGCTCGCCAAGCATCTAGCTGTTATTATGAATCACGGAGGAGGAAACCCAAATCAGTTGACTCAATCGATGAACGGAGGAACGTCGCTGTTGCGGTCGGCGGGGGTTCCCGTCGCCGACAGTCAACAGATCGGCAGAGATCTGCAAATGGTTGCGATGAGCGGAACGCAAGGAACGGGGGGATTCTTGAATTGAGGCGAATAATCAGCGTTCGACGCTTCGTCGATTTTATATAAATGAATGCAATCGCGGTGGAGCGAGGATCGTCGAATCGCCGGAAAGTTTGATCGAATTCGAACCGTTCGCCTCCGAACGTTAAAACGAACTCGATTCAAACGGTCCGACGACCGACGATCTAATTATATTATATGTTAGTGTGTTCAATCTTCTGTCCGATGCGATTTCTCTTAATCACGATCTCGGGCGCCAAAACGGGGTTTCACAGTTCGAGTGAGAAATAAATCGTTAAATATTTAATCATCGTATTTGAGCAGAAATTTGGGATTGATCGCTTTAAAGCTCAATCGACCGCCGATCTCTTCGTCGTATTCCTCGGCGAGCGGGCGAAACACGACCCCCTCGCGCTGAATCTCGGGGTTGAGAGCGCTTACGCCCGCGGAATACGCGACGAGTTCGTCGACGGTGTGATCGAGAATCATCGTTCCAAGTTGAGGGACCGATTCGAAGCCGAATGAGGTCGTAAAATCCGACATCTCCTCGTGATCGATCAACTTGTAAGAGTTCAGATTTAAGACGTTGAAAACGCGTAATGCATGAGCCTTTAGCGCATACTTGTTTTTCCGCACCCCGGGACCGATCAGCTCGCCCTGAATCGCCGGATCGAACCCGAGTTTCATGCGCGCCGACCGCAATTTTTCCTCGATCCTCAGCCCTCGAGCGACCTGAACGAGCAAGTTCGTTTCGTCGGTTTCATCCATCCACATGTTTCGGCTACACACGCCGAATTCACCCTCCCGAAGAAACGCCGTGAACGAAGTTCCGTCGAGTTTCTCGGTGACGTAAAACAAGCGACCTCGATGACGATTCAGTACGGATTCAAGCACTTGAACGCGCGTTTCATCGGTTTTGGGAAGAAATCCGGGAAACTCCCCTTTCACTTTTCCTCGCATTCCCACGGGAACGGGAGGCTCCCACTTAAGGACTCCTAGGCGATCGGTCAGGTCGGCGCTTTCGTCAAGAGGCGTGTCGGCGGCCGCGATTGAAAGCGGAAAACAAATACCCTGCGAAACCTGGCCGCGAAGCTTGATCGTTTTGATTCGGAAACCGGCGGGGAGTGTCGTGACACCGAGCGAATCGATCTGAGCGGGCTTATAACAGCTCGGCCTGAGGAATTCAAATTCGGGCCGTTCGGGAAGAAGCGAATCGATCTCGCAATAAACGACCTTATCGCCGACTTGAAAATCCCCTTTCTTGACGACGACCCACCAACCCAGCACGCGAACCTTTTCGATCGCGTCGGCGTTCGCGATCGCCTCGACCGCGTTGACCGTTTGAACACTCGCAAGCTTGCGCATCTTAGACCTCGTTCGATAATTGGATCTTTCAACTCGACAATCACCCCCGAGCGAGGGTTCGGCTGTGCGCAAAATCGACACGATCCAACCGGAAAAACCACGTGGAACTCTCGACGATTCATTGATCGACACGATCCGTGAAGAGTCGTTACCCGCGCGCAATCGATCCACAAAAACCTCCGGCGTCACGATAATGACACGTTCCTTAGAGAATAAAAATTATATTATTATAATGTATATAATGATAAAAAGCGTTTTGCGAGTGTTTTTTCGCTTCGGTCGTTCTCGCTCGGTCGTCTTGGCGCGAAAGGGAATCCAGGCGATGATCTTGATCCGGATCGGGTAGCGAGAATTCGACGGCAAGAACGAGAAGCGACGACCATGCGGATACGAACGACGATTGAGGAAGCGGCGGCGACGATCGCCGATCGGCTCGCGGTTGGTATTTTTGATCGGTTCGACCCTCCCTCGGGGGCTCTCGCGAGGTCGAGCGTTCTGAGAACCGTCGAGTCGCTTATTGAATCGAAGGATATGACCGGGAATTTGGGAGAGACGACGCCGATCCTCGGCGAGACCGATTTCAAAGCGGGCTCGCTCGTGTTATTTGGTTTGGGAGATCGAACGAAATTCGGCTCGGGCGCCGCGTTCTCGGCGGGAGCGGCGGTCGGCAAGCGGCTCGCGGGACGGCCGAGGAAGACGGTCGCGATCGTCGTTCCTAACGATTTTGAAGGCGATCGGCTCGCGGTCGCGTCGGCGTTGGTTCAAGGTGTGATCGTCGGCGTTCGCGGCCCCGATCTCAAAAAGAACGAGCCCGCCAGACACGAGTTCGAGGAGTTGATCGTCGTCGTCGAGCCGAATTCGGGTATCGATCCAAAGGTATTGGAATCCACGATTGAACGCGCCCAGGTCATTGGAAGCTCGGTCAATTGGGCTCGGGACTTGGCGAACACGCCCCCCGCGGAGAAGACTCCGATCCGGCTCGCCGAGATCGTCGCCGAGCGAGCCCGCGAATTCGGCTTGAGCGCCGAGATCTGGGACGAGGCGAGGCTTCGGCAAGAGCGATTCGGCGGCCTGCTTGGCGTATCCGCGGGTTCCGAGTCGCCCCCCGCGTTCGTCGTCCTGGAACATCGAGGCGTCGAATCCGACGCTCCGATCGCGCTTGTCGGCAAGGGGGTTACGTTCGATTCGGGGGGGCTTTCGATCAAACCTTCGGCGTCGATGGAAGATATGAAAGCCGATATGACGGGCGCCGCCGTCGTCGCCGCGACCCTCGTCGCCGCGGCGCGACTTAAGCTTCCTGTTCATGTGAAAGGTTATTTGCCTTTAACTGAGAATATGACCGGCGGTCGGGCGATGAAACTGGGTGACGTTTTGACGATGCGCGACGGCAAGACGGTCGAGGTGCTCAATACCGACGCCGAGGGACGGCTTATCCTCGCCGACGCGCTCGCGTACGCGGTTGAAGCGAAGCCGAGCCGAGTTCTTGATTTGGCGACGCTCACCGGCGCGTGTATGGTCGCTTTGGGACCGAAGGTCGCGGGGCTTTTCGCCAACGACGACGCTTTCGCCGCGGCGATCGCTGCCTCGGCCGCCGAAACCGGCGAACGCGTATGGCGGATGCCGCTCGACGAAGATTATTTTGAGCTCATGAAAAGTCATGTGGCGGATTTCAAGAATGTCGGGGGTAAATACGCCGGCGCGATTACAGCGGCCAAGTTTCTCGAACGGTTCGTCGCCAAAACCCCCTGGGTGCACCTTGATATCGCGGGGCCGAGCTGGGCCGATTCCGATTCACCGACACAATCCGTCGGGGCGACGGGATGCTTCGTGCGCACTCTGATCCAATGGCTCGAAAAACCGTGATCGCTACGAAATTGGTTCCGATGATCGATCATCGATTCCGCCGAAAGGCGGATATTCGCACTCTTCCGCAACGGCGAAGAGCCGATCGAGCCGTTGTTTTTACAAGATATGATAACCGGGATTAAACCTAGGTTCGCACGGCTGGAAATACGCTCGCGTAATCAGAACATGATTTCCAAGGCGATGTTTGTGAGGAAGATCGATGTCATTGTGCGTCTTTATTTGTTGAATCGTCCGGACGGCGAAGCGATCGCGCGAGACAATAAGCTCCGGCGATCGCGTTGACGATCGCGAGCGAGATAAACTTCGGATTTTTCATCGGTGCGTCGAGCGCGAAGCTCGTGAAGAGCAAGCCGAGGTAAAACAAAATCAACGCGAACCAGCCGTATACAAGCCGGTTGTTCCGAGTTGGATTCGAGCTTGCTTGCGGCGAAGGTTTGGTACGTCCGTATATTTCGATCGCGGGATCGAAGCGTTTCATCAATTCGAGAACGTCGTCGGCCGCTTGCTCTCCTACCAATATAAACCGACGAACTCGGCCGTCGATCAATTCGATCGTGACGACTCCCGAGTTGAGCGGGGTCCACATGCTTCGATTGCGTTTGAAACGCGTTCGAACGACGTCTTCGCGGGCGATTCGAAAGTTCCGCGGGTCGATCTCGAGGAATCGGGTCGAGAATGGATCGATGGAATCGTAAAGCGACTCTCGTTCGCGGCGTCGATCAAGAATGCGTTGAATCCAGGGATATAAGAGCGGAGTAAAATGCTGAAACATAATCACGGCGGTATCTTCGTCCTGGATCTGACCCGCGATATAAGCGCCCGCGAGCGATTGCTTCGAAACGTAAACGCGGTAAAGCCGATCGAACCTCGTCCACCTGGGTTGCAGGCCGTGAAAAAACGGTATGGGATCTTTCATCGCTTTCACCGGCGCCGATTTCGGCTTACAACGAAGCTCAAACAGAATGAATTATCCAGATAAAGACTCAGTAATTCCTTTGCGGAATCATTGGACGGTGAACGAGTCTATTCTTTGGGAGTCCGATCGATATGCGATTCGTTCGACGGTTCGATTTCTCGCTTGGATATCGCTTGAGTCGTCGAACGGTCGGTGAGATTCGGCGACCGCGATTGACTCGAGAGCGTGCGTCGGCGGTATTGAGCCGATGCGCACGGTCGGCGCCGATCGTCCGTATCGACGATCGCGGCGGCGAAGCGCTCACAGTTGATCGGGGAGAAGATCGGCGTCCGCCCGCGTATTTCGGCCATAAGCGACGACCTCATCGAGTGGATTGCGAATCGGGCTGCGAGAACCGTGGACAAATCGCTTGTATCGCGTGAGAAGACGCGCGTCAATCGGCGGGATTCGAGGGATTGATTTTGGTGAAAGGAGTTCAGACGCTTTGAATCATCGGTTTTACAATCAAAAACAATTCTATATGATATGAGTATTCAATTCCGATAAAAATTCGGCGCCCTTCGGCTCGCCAGAATGTAATATCGGAAGGTCGAAAACAAGATTAACGGATCTAGAATAATATAGTATATATTAATAATTAATTTTAATATTCACATTAGAAAAGATATAATTATATAAAAAAGATCGAAACGACTGTTGGATTCGGCTCATCGGGGGAGCCAATCTTCCGGCGGCCAAGATTCCGGTCGATTCTCGCCGAGCGCTACGATTATTTCGGTATATACCTTGATCAAACGACGGAATGAACGGCAACGACGATGAACCGAAGCCAAATCGATTTTCGCCGTGAGGGCCGCTTGATCGATCGTTTCGGAATAGCTTCTTCGCGGTTGCATACGATGATCGAGCTGTTCCTTCGCGCCATTTACAGACTCGGGATTCGGATGCGATACGGCGTCGCATGTGATTCCGCGTACGCCTCGGAGAGATTCGATTGAAGCCAATAACCAAGCCTCGAATTCTCGCCGGGCGACGACGACGAAACAGGGAATCGGCGCCGATTCTTCGGAGGCCCAAGCCTGAATTTGCGGAGCTTTTTCCGCAGGGCAGTCGTCGTCGCCATCGAATAAGATCAGTATTGCACCGCAATTGATAGACACCCGTGCGAGTTGAACCGCGATTCGTAATTGGCGTTCGTCTACAAGTTTCGATCGTGGCTTCCGGATAGGAGGATTGACTCGGACGCCGAAAGCTTGGGTGATATCGCGAAGACGGCGGAGCAAAACGGGTAACGCTTCGACTTCGCCGTATCCCTCTACGATCGGTTGAATGTTCACTTCCGGTACTCACGAAATAACTTGGTTCGGCTCATATCAGAGAAGTTGTGGGGGCGGCCGCATAGCGCGTTCGATCGCAGCAGTTCTCCGGCGGTCTGAATTTGATCTTGCAAGATTTTTTGGGTTCCTTCGGAAAGGTATGACAATTTTGTAGCGCCGTTTTGCGAATCGACGATTCTAAGATGACGGTCTTCCAACCAATCTGAGTCGAGGATATCGGGGCTATGGGTTGTCACCACCAGTTGGGTCAAGTTTGATGCGTGCCGCAGTAGGTCCATAACGGCTCCGATGGCGCCCGGATGCATGGTCGCCTCGGGCTCTTCGATAACGATCAACGAGGGTGTAGGGTGTTGGAAGACGGCCGTCAGCAATCCCAGCGCTCGAAGAGTTCCGTCGGACATGCTATACGATTCGAACTTCTGATGTTTCGCGTCGTGCGTTTGCTGAGTGAACTCGAGCGACAGCTTATTTCCGTGTTTGATGGGAGATACGTTTATTGTATTTGGAACAATTGATGTTAAGAATTCTTTGATTCTGTTAAAGTCGTCGGGTGATCGACGTTCGATTTCGAGCAACACGCTCGCCGCGTTACCGCCGTCGGTTCGAAGGACTTGGCCTCCGTCCGGGTCTTGCATCCGCCTCAATTCAGCCGGCTGGATCGAATACACGCGCATACCCGACAATGTTCGTAACACGGGAGCAAAGCGCGCGTCGCCGCCGACAAGCGGGAGGACGAGCGAGTTTGATTCGAGCGATGGATCGAGTCCCTTTAAATTACATCTGAACGATTTTAGATGTCTGTCAAAATAGTAATGATTGTCAGTCGTTTTCACGACGCATTGTTCGCGAACGACCTCGAACCCGTAATTCCGTTCAGCCCTGACCTCGAACGCGTAACTTGCGTTGATTACATCGTCGCAGAGCCGGCCCAAGCTGACGGAGATCGCGAGATTGGTCGGATTATTCTTGACGGATGTGCGATTACGAACCGCGGCCACACCTCCTCGCTTATCGAAAACCGATTGTAACGGCGAGACCATAGCCTCGGCGAGAAAGGCGAACGCATCGGCGATGTTGCTTTTCCCCGAACCGTTTCGGCCCAAAAAGAAGGTCGGGTTGTCGAAGGTGATTTCCTCCAACAAGATGCTTCGAAACTTCTTTAAAATGAGCTTTTCGAGGACGGGTTTCATGATCGCTCCCGAGTGTCTGAGCAATTATAGCGGTTTGTCGTGGTTTTTCAGCGGGCGTCTTTCCCAAGTCTATCATGAAGCTTGGACCGCTCGAGTTGGATACTCGTTTTCAATCTCGAAGCGATCGGTAAAGGGTCGACAAAAATGCAGAGTAACTATATATTATTAATAAAAAATATAAATAAAAATTAATTAATAAGAATGGTTCAAGAAGATCCCTCATCCTCTCGCGGTTCCTGAACGATCTCATCCTCTTTTTGAGTCGTTTTTTCGATCCCGACTCGGCATTGACCTTCTCCGGGCGATAGGCTAAGTTGACCGCGACTTCTCGTACATGGACGTCGCTCGGGCTCAAGGAGGAGCCGTTTCGATGCGCGATCACAACAAGGCGTTCTGCCGCCTCGCGGCCCAAGCGTTCGATTGCCCAGGCCCTGTTTACGAGTTCGGCTCGTATCAGGTCGAGGGACAGCTCGATTACGCCGATCTCCGCTCGCTCTTCGCCGGTAAAGGCTATATCGGCTGCGATATGAGACCCGGACCGGGGGTCGATCGCGTCGAGGACGTCAGCCGAATCTCGCTGGGAGACGGCGAGGCGGGGACCGTCCTTTGTATCGAAACGTTTGAACACGTTCTTGAGATTCGACGCGCCTTCGACGAGGTCTATCGGATCCTCCGTCCCGGCGGGGTGTTTTTGATCACGTCGCCGTTCAATTTTCGGATTCACGCATATCCCGATGATTATTGGCGAATGACGCCGCAATGTTTGCGAAGGATGCTCGCGCCTTATGGGGCTCGGGTGACGGGATCGCAGGGGCACGACAAGTTTCCCCACACGGTGATGGGGATCGGCGTGAAGGCGCCCGCGCCCGCCGATTTTCATCGTCGCGCCGATCGCTTCGTCGCTTCGTATCACGCGTGGCTCGACGAGGCTCGTGCGGCTCGCCCGCTCGCGACGAAACTGCGCGAGGCGCTTTCGGTTTTCGTTCGATCACGCGCCGAACGCCGTGAAATCGAGGCGTATCATCGCGCCGAGTTCGTCGTCGATCTCGCCCCGGCGCTCGCCGTCGTCGGTTGAGCGCACGCTTCGTCCACACCGGCCTTTGAGTCTCGAACGCAATACGCATTGAGATCAATAATCGTTCAGTAATGATTCGGTCGTGCATTTTTTGATAGAGCGGGGAGGCCGAGCCGATGGCGTCGACGCCGGATCGCGTGGTGATATTGGGGCTCGACGGGGCGACCTGGACGGTCCTTGATCGAATGATCGAGCGGGGCTATATGCCTCATCTGGCGTCGTTGCTCAAGCGATCGGCTTACGGGACGTCGCGGTCGACGATTCCCCCGGTCACCTCCGCCGCGTGGACGACGATGATGACGGGATGCGATCCCGAGCGCCACGGCGTGTTCGATCACCGCTATTACGACGCCGCCGCGGGGCAGATGAAGGTGAATCATTCGGGACGCGTTCGCGTTCCAACATTTTGGCATTTGCTTTCGCGCGCCGGGCGATCGGTCGTGAGTCTCAATCTCCCCGTTACATATCCACCTTTGGATGTGAATGGAATTATCGTCTCGGGAATGGACGCTCCCCACCTTGAAGCGGCGCTTTCGGGAGCTGCCGAATTCGGCGAAAAACTCCGCGCCGAGGTTCCCAATTACAGCCTTCGCGTCGTGTGGAAAAGGCCGCCGCGTTCGCTCGATGAAATCCGCGAGAACGCGCAGGCGACCGTCGAACTTTTCCGAGCCCGCGCCGAGGGGGGCTTGCTCGCCGATCGAGTTCTGCCCGATTGGTCGGCGCTCATGGTGCAATTTCAGAACCTCGATCCGTTCCAACATCGCGTTTGGAAATATTTGAACGTGGATGAAACTGGGATCGAAGATCCTTTATGGAACGGCGCGGCGGCGTCGGTGATGACGGGGCTCGACGCGGCGATCGGGATGTTGTGCGAACTCGCGGATCGCCGCGGCGCGGCGGTCGTAGCGGCGAGCGATCACGGCTTCGGTCCTTGTTCGGGCAGGATCGACGTCAATCGCATTTTGATCGATCGGGGCGTGGCGCGGTTGCCCGGCGTTGCGGGAAGGCTCGGCCGGCGGGTGCGGCAGGCCGCCGATCGCTTGAGGCTTTGGAGCGCCAAACGAGGCGATCCGCACGCTCGCGCGGCGTCGTTCGCGGCGTCGATCGCGGCGCAGTATCCGCTCGATTGGAACAAAACCCTCGCGTTCGCGCCCCATCAAGACACCGCGGCGATGATTTATATCAACAGCTCGGATCGTCATCAAGGAGCTCCAATCAAAACATCTCGACAAGTTGACGATGCGCGGACGGCGACCGTCGCGGCTTTGAGCGAGGCTCGGCATCCCGAAACGTCGAAGCCGCTGTTTCCCAGGATCGTCGAGACGGCGGAAGCTTATGGGATCGATCCCGCTCGCGAGGGTTATCCCGATTTGATCGCGCTTCCCGACGAAATGTATTGGGTGCGAACGAAGCTGAACACGCTCGAACGGAGCCGGTGGGTGCTCGAAGATCCCAATCTCCCCGGTACGCATCGACTCGAGGGGATCGTGGCGATCGCCGCGGCGGGCGTGACTCCGGGACGGACGATCTCGGCCGAACTTCGCGATATCGCTCCGACGATCCTCAACCTGCTCGGCGAGCCGATCCCCGATTATATCCAGGGGAAGCCGATCGTCGCCGCCAAACACCCCCTCGGCGGCCAAAAAACGAGAACCGACGGCGCGTCTTCGGGATATACGGGTCCGCACAAGCCGCAATTCGATTACACCGCCGAGGAACAGGCCGTGATCGAGAAACGACTCGCCGAACTTGGATATCTGGAATGAACGCGGTGATTGAATTCTCACACGTGAGATTTTATCGTCAAGACGATCGTGAGCATACGCGCGGTGATATCGGCCTGATTTCAAGGGTTACTGCGCGTATTTCTCGAACAAGTTAAAACTAATAACAAACATACAGAATGAATTGTTCGCGTTCCGGGTCGAACCTCCAGGTGAGCGTCGTTTCATAAACTACGGCGACGGGCTCGATCTAGACGTCGATTATAATGAAAATATAAAAACGGCTCACCAAGAGGTTCGCCCTCCCAATTTTGGGTTATATCCGCCGATTTCTCGTTATACTTCAAATTCCGCGATCGATCCGGTTTTCTTTCCCGATCGCCTCCTTCATCAATGAGGAAAAAATGCGACCGACGGCTCGTCGGGATCGATCTCCCAATTTTGGGTTATATCCGCCGATTTCTCGTTATACTTCAAATTCCGCGATCGATCCGGTTTTCTTTCCCGATCGCCTCTTTCATCAATCAAGAAAAATTACGAACGGCGGCGCGTCGAGGTCGATCTCGTCGCGCCGTCGTCGTTTTTATTTAATATCTGCTGATGCAATCAAACAAACGGTCGTTGATTGTTGCCGAACGCGAGCGGCGCGGGGAGTTCGGCGCGGTTCA
This sequence comes from Planctomycetota bacterium, assembly GCA_021791715.1. Lineage (GTDB taxonomy): Bacteria > Planctomycetota > Planctomycetia > Isosphaerales > Isosphaeraceae > JAKBCQ01. Next base: position 32,072 of record JAJYWB010000056.1, read on the forward strand.
TCAGGTGTTTATCGATCGACGCCGCGGCGTGTCGTCCCTCGGCGATCGCCCAGACGATCAGGCTTTGGCCGCGAGTCATATCGCCCGCGGTGTATACGCCCGGAACGTTGGTTCGTTTTTCGGCGTCGGCCTTGACGTTCCCCGAGGAGTCGAGTTCGACTCCGAGCTGTTCGATCAGCCCTTCTTTTTCAGGGCCGACGAATCCCATCGCGAGCAAGACGAGATCGGCGGGATAAATCTTTTCGCTCCCCGGGACGTCGACGAAGCGGGGCTTGCCGTCGACGATTTTCATCTCGACCTTGACGGTCTCGAGAGCCGTCACGCGCCCCGCGACGCCGAGAAACCGACGCGTGTTGATCTGATACTCGCGAATTCCCCCTTCCTCGTGCGCCGACGACACGCGAAAGACGTTCGACCACTGCGGCCAGGGGTTGTTCGGGGCGCGGTCGTCGGGAGGACGCGGGACGATCTCAAACTGATGAACGCTTTTGCATCCTTGCCGGTGCGCCGTGCCCAGGCAATCGGCGCCGGTGTCTCCGCCCCCTATAATGATCACGTTCTTGTTTTTAGCTGTGATGAAGCGATCGTCGGGGATTGAATCGCCCGCGACCTTGCGGTTCTGGAGCGGCAGGTATTCCATCGCGAAGTGGATTCCGCCGAGATTTCGTCCTTCGATCGGCAAATCGCGGGGACGCGTCGAGCCGCAGCACAGGCAGACCGCGTCGAATTGCTTAAGCAGATCGTTACCCGTGATATCCACGCCGATGTTTACGCCGGCGCGAAAGACGACCCCCTCGGCCTCCATCTGGCAAAGCCTGCGGTCGAGGTGACGCTTCTCCATCTTGAAATCGGGGATTCCGTAACGGAGGAGACCGCCGATCCGATCGGCGCGTTCAAAAACGGTGACCGAGTGCCCGGCGCGGGCCAGTTGCTGCGCCGCGGCGAGCCCCGCGGGGCCCGACCCGACGACCGCGACGGTCTTTCCCGTACGAGCGAGCGGAGGCTGGGGAACGACCCAACCCTCGTCCCAACCCCGTTCGATAATTCCCGCCTCGATCTGCTTGATCGTCACGGGATCGTCGTTGATCCCCAAGACGCACGAAGCCTCGCACGGAGCGGGACAGAGCTTGCCGGTGAATTCGGGGAAGTTGTTCGTCGCGTGCAGTCGATCGAGCGCCGCCTTCCATTGATCGCGATAAACGAGATCGTTCCAGTCGGGAATCAAATTCCCCAGCGGACACCCCTGATGGCAAAACGGCACGCCGCAATCCATACAGCGAGCCCCCTGGGCGCGCATCTTCTCTTCGGGAAACGGGTTGTAAACCTCGAGAAAGTCGCGCAACCGCTCGGCGACAGGACGCCGTGTCGGAGTCTCACGTGATAATTCCAGAAATCCAGTCGGCTTACCCACCGCTCACCTCCACTTGCAACCCGGCCGCGGGGGCATCCGCGCGAAGCCGTTTTTGTTCTTCGAGGACGCGTCGATAATCGATCGGCATCACTTTGACGAACTTGCCGACCGCCCAATCCCAATCGTTCAAAATACGGGCCGCGACTTCGCTCCCGGTGTAGCCCGCGTGTTGGATCAGCAGGTCGCGGACGATCTCCCAATCGTCTGGATCCTGGAACGGCTCGAGATCGACCATCTCGAGGTTGCAGCGGGACGCGAAATCGCCCGATTCGTCGAAGACGAACGCCGAGCCTCCGCTCATTCCCGCGGCGAAGTTCCGCCCCGTCGGGCCGACGACGACGGCGACTCCGCCGGTCATATATTCACATCCATGATCGCCGGTTCCTTCGACGACCGCCATCGCGCCGCTGTTCCGCACGCAGAACCGCTCGCCGGCTCGTCCTCGGAAGAACGCCCTGCCCCCGGTCGCCCCGTAAAGCGCCACGTTGCCGATCAGCACGTTCTCCTCGGCGACGAACCGCGCCGACTTCGGCGGATAGACGATCAATTTGCCGCCCGACAAACCTTTGCCGATATAATCATTCGCGTCTCCCTCGAGCGCGATCGTGATCCCTCGCGGCAAGAACGCCCCCAAGCTTTGGCCCGCGGACCCTCTCAGTTTGATTTTGATCGTGTCGTCGGGAAGACCCGCGCCGCCGCGACGACGCGTGACTTCCGAGCCGAGGATCGTCCCGACGGTCCGATGCACGTTGCGGATCGGCAGCTCGAACGAAACGGGCTCGCCGCGTTCAAGAGCGGGAGCGCACCGCGGGATGATCTCGGTAAGGTCGAGCGATTGCGCCAGCCCGTGATCCTGCTCGCGCACCTTCCGCACCGAAACTCCGGGATCGACCGCGGGACGATGGAAAATCTTGCTGAAATCAAGCCCCTTCGCCTTGTAATGCGCGATCGCGCGGTTCATCTCGAGCAAATCGCTCCGGCCGATCATCTCGTCGATCGTCCGAAAACCGAGTTCGGCCATCAATTCGCGAACCTCTTGCGCGATAAACTTGAAAAAGTTAATCACGTGTTCAGCTTTGCCCTGGAACTTTTCGCGAAGTTTGGGGTTTTGAGTGGCGATGCCGACGGGGCACGTGTCGAGATGGCACACGCGCATCATCACGCAACCCATGACGACGAGCGGCGCGGTGGCGAAGCCGTATTCCTCGGCGCCCAAGAGCGCCGCGACGACGACGTCGCGCCCCGTTTTAAGCTGGCCGTCGGTTTGAACGACGATTCGATCGCGGAGCCGGTTGACGACAAGCGTCTGTTGAGTTTCGGCGAGGCCGAGTTCCCAGGGGATACCCGCGTGTTTCAGCGAGGTGAGCGGGCTCGCTCCCGTACCGCCGTCGTGGCCGCTGATCAAAACGACGTCGCTGTGCGCCTTGGCGACCCCCGCGGCGACCGTCCCCACTCCCACCTCGGCGACGAGCTTGACGCTGATCCGCGCTTTCGGATTGGCGTTCTTTAAATCGTGGATCAGTTGCGCCAGATCCTCGATCGAGTAGATGTCGTGATGAGGAGGGGGACTGATCAGAGCGACGCCCGGGGTCGAAAAGCGCACCTTGGCGATCCACGGCCAAACCTTGTGGCCGGGGAGTTGACCCCCCTCCCCCGGCTTGGCGCCCTGCGCCATTTTGATTTGGATCTCCTCGGCGCTCACCAGGTATTCGCTCGTGACGCCGAACCGTCCCGACGCGACCTGTTTGATCGCGCTTTTGCGGCTGTCGCCGTTGGCGTCGGGGACGAACCGGCGCGGGTCTTCGCCCCCTTCGCCGGTGTTGCTCTTACCGCCGAGCCGGTTCATCGCGATCGCGAGCGTTTCGTGAGCCTCGGCGCTGATCGACCCGTACGACATCGCCCCGGTGGCGAACCGCTTGACGATCGCCTCGATCGGCTCGACCTCTTCGATCGGCACGGGTTTGCGCAGGCCTTTCTTAAAGCTGAACAAGCCTCGAAGCGTGCAATGGCGTTCGTTCTGTTCGTCGACGGCCCTGGTGTACGATTTGAAGATCTCGTACCGCCCCGATCGGGTCGCGTGTTGCAGGCGGAAGACCGTTTCGGGATTGAACAGGTGGTATTCGCCTTCGCGTCGCCACTGGTATTGGCCCCCCCAATCGAGCAGCGGCGGGCCGACCTCGACGTTCGAGTACGCTCGAGCGTGGTGATGGAGCGTCTCGGCGGCGATCTCTTCAAGGCCGACTCCGCCGATCCGCGACGCGGTCTTGTCAAAATATTTGTCGACAAATTCACGTGAAAGCCCGATCGCCTCAAAGATTTGAGCGCCTCGGTAGCTTTGGATCGTGCTGATGCCCATTTTGGACATCACCTTGACGACCCCCTTCTTGATCGCCTTCCGATAACGTTTGACCGCCTCGGCGTGGTCGATCTCGGGCTTGATTCGCCCCTGTTGGATCATGTCGTCGAGCGTTTCAAACGCGACGTAGGGATTGATCGACCCCGCTCCATAGCCGAGCAGGAGAGCGAAGTGATGAACCTCGCGGGCGTCGCCGGCTTCGATCACGAGCCCGGCGCGGGTTCGCATGCCGCGCCGTACGAGGTGATGATGAAGCCCCGAGCAAGCGAGCAAAGAAGGGATCGGCGCACGCTCGGCGTCGATTCCGCGATGTGAAAGGATGATCAAATTCGCGCCGTTTTGGATCTCCTCGACGGCGCGTTCGAACAACTCGTCGAGCGCGCGTTCGAGCCCCTTCGCCCCCTCGGCGGCGCGGAATAACATCGACAAAACGACCGATTTAAATCCGTTTGAGCCGTCGAGGAGCTTGAATTTGGCGAGTTCGTCGTTGTCGAGGATCGGAGTCTCAAGAGCGATCAGTTTGCAGCTCTTGGGAGTCGGCTCGAGCAGATTCCCCTCGCTCCCCGTCGCGGTCAACACCGAGGTGACGAGTTCCTCGCGGATCGCGTCGAGCGGAGGGTTTGTTACCTGCGCGAACAACTGTTTAAAATAATTAAACAGCGGTTGCGATCGATCCGAGAGGACCGCGAGCGGGGTGTCGGTTCCCATCGACCCGACCGCCTCCTCGCCGTTGTTCGTCATCGGCGCCAAAATGTATTTAAGATCTTCAAGCGTGTACCCGTAAGCCTGTTGACGATGCAGGAGGGTTTCGTGATCGGGCCCCGGTACGTGGGGCGCCTCGGGAAGATCCTCGAGCGAAACGAGATTCTCGGCGAGCCAGCGACCGTAAGGCTTCGCCGACGCGATCCGGTGCTTGAGCTCGTCGTCGTCGACGATCCGTCCCTCCTCGAGGTCGATCAAAAACATCTTCCCCGGTTCCAGACGTCCTTTTTTGAGGATTCGATCGGGGGGAATGTCGAGAACGCCGACCTCGGACGCCATGATCACGAGGCCGTCGGTCGTCACCCAATAGCGCGACGGACGGAGGCCGTTGCGATCGAGCACGGCGCCGATCGTCTTGCCGTCGGTGAATCCGATCGAAGCGGGACCGTCCCACGGTTCCATCAGGCACGAGTGATATTTATAAAAATCTTTTTTAATTTGAGACATCGTTTCATGATTTTCCCACGCCTCGGGGATGAGCGTCATCATCGCGTGCGGGAGCGAATAGCCGGCGCGGACGAGGAGTTCGATCGCGTTGTCGAGGCACGCGGTGTCGGAGAGCCCCTCGCGGATGATCGGCGTCAATTTGGCGACGTCGCCGGGTTCGAACAGTTTGCTTTCAAACAACGCCTCGCGCGCCGTCATCCAGTTGATGTTGCCGCGAAGGGTGTTGATTTCGCCGTTGTGGGCGATCATCCGATACGGGTGCGCCAACTCCCAGCTCGGGAAGGTGTTGGTGCTGAACCTCGAGTGATAAAGCGCGAGAGCGCTCGTCAGCCTCGGGTCGGCGAGATCGTCGGCGAAATACGCGCCCAATTGCGCCGGCGTGAGCATTCCTTTATAAACGACGACGCGGCACGAGAGGCTCGAGAAGTAAAAGAATTTATGATCGTCGAGCCCGGAATCGACGATCGCGGTTTCAAACCGCTTGCGGATCACGTAGAGCTTGCGTTCGAAGGCGTCGGCGTCGTCGATTTTCGGGCCTCGGCCGACGATCGCGTGGAACATCGTCGGTTCGACGGCGCGGGCGCTCGGTCCGAGCGTCGAATTATCCGTTTTGATCGGACGCCAACCGAGAAACCGTTGCCCCTCTTCGGATACGATCGATTCGAACAGCTTCATACCGAACGCCTGTTGATCGGCGTCGGGGGATGTGAAGAACGATCCCACGCCGTACTTTTCGGGTTCGGGCAAATCGATTCCGATCGCGGCGCAACGTTCGGCGAGGAAAGCGTGAGGAATCTGGATGAGGATTCCGGCGCCGTCGCCGGTGTTGTCTTCGCACCCGCACGCTCCCCGATGATCGAGATTGACGAGCGCGGTCAAGCCGTCGCGCACCAATTTGTGCGTCTTTCGCCCTTTCAGGTCGACGACGAAGCCGACGCCGCACGCGTCGTGCTCGTAAGCGGGATCGTACAGGCCCTGGGGAGGAATTTGTCCTGAGCTCATCGTTCTTCGCCTTTCCAAACGCCGTTGCGGCACAAATCGAATCGCGTGGTTATTCCATGTTGTTGTTCATATCGACCGCGATCGGCGATTCAAGATCGAAGGGTCGCCGCGGGGTCGAGTCGCGCTTCGTGCGCCCGAGGTTAGACGGGTTGAGGTTCGGGTTTATGGCGTCGTTCGAGGCCGTCCTCCGCGATCGACGCCCGAACGTCGCCGTCGCGGGATCCCTCGTCCGTCAACAGCTTGAAAAAACGTGAAGCGGTCAGTCCCAATTGCTTGCTTCGCTTATGGATGATCGCGATCGGTCGAGATAGGGGAGGACCCGCGAGCGCGACCGCGACCAACGTCCCCGCCTGTAATTCCCGCTCGATCGTCGCCAGGGGGAGAATCGCCACCCCCGCCTCGGATTCGACGGCGCGCTTGATGTTCTCGATATTGTCGAACTGAAGCGAAGTTTCCACGTGCACGTTTTGAGAACGTAAATACCGATCGATCGCACGTCGAATCGACAGATCCTCATCAAAAGAAACGAACCGTTCGCCCGTCAACCGATCGACGGGTATCGAATCGAAACTCGCGAGCGGATGCCTTGGATACGCCACCAAAGCCATCGGTTCGTCGCGCCAGGGGATGACGACGAGTTCGGGACGACGCTTGGGATACGAAACGAGCCCCAGGTCGGCGTCCTCGGCGAGCACGCTTTCAACGACCCGTGTCGGATGGAGGAATTCGAGCTTCACCTTGGCGCCGGTGTACGTTTGCATAAACCGTTGAACGAATCGCGTCATGTGACTGAGCCCGACCGAATAGATCGAAGCGACCGTCACCGTTCCCACGACGTTGTGCTCGTCGTGGAGCGCCTTCACGCGGTTCTCAACCTCCAAATAACGCTCGACAAGATCTTTGCACCCCTCGTAATAAACCTTCCCCTGCGGCGTTAACACGAGCGGACGCTTCGATCGATCGATCAGCTTAACGCCCAGACGCGATTCGAGCTGATGGACGGCTTGGCTCGCCGACGACTGGGAAATATCGTTTTCCCGGGCGCCGCGCGAGAAGCTCGCCGATCGCACGACATCACAAAAGATTTTGAGCGTTTCTAGCTGCATCGCTTCAACCCGTCGGTCCAGATACGCTTTTGCCGATACTGTTCCTCGCACGTTATCGAGATTGTTAATAGTAAAGCGAGGTCTCAGCGAGAAGTCAACACCCCGACGGTCAAAATGAAGAAAAACGTATCTCGCCAAGGAATGCATGGTTGGAGCGAACGAGCGACCCCCGCACGGCTCGAATAAGGTATGACATCCTGCCGACGCGTCGGGTTCGCGCCTTCGCGAGAGTCGATATTCTCGATCCCCCGTCGACCCTCGCCGTCGCGCCGCGGGGCGTCAAAAAAATCGGCTCCTTTTTTCAATCCGCCCCTTGTCGACCCCGCCGCCGACGCGTATGATCCAAATGGCCCGTTAATAAATTAACGAAATACGGAGGGAAGCGACGTGGCGAGGCCGGCATCCAAAACGCTGACGGGACGCGAGGCGGAGATCATGGACGTTTTGTGGCGGATGGGAGAGGCGACCGCGGATCAGATTCGCGGCGAACTCTCGGGAGATCCCCACGATTCCACCGTCCGAACGCTCCTGCGCGTCCTCGAAACCAAAAAGTACGTCAAACATGTCGAATCCGGCAAGGCGTACCTTTACAAGCCCGCGGCCGAGCGTACCAAGGCGCAGAAGGCCGCCGTCAGCGGAGTTCTCAAGCAATTCTTCGAGGGCTCCGCCGAACAGCTCGTCCTCAGACTCATCGAAGACGAACACATCACTCCCGAACAACTCGAACAACTCCGCAAAACCAGTCTCAAGTCTCGAAAAAGCGAATCGGAGAAATAATCATGTACGCGATCTTGGGGAGGTCGATCGCCGAGCCGGGAACGCTCTTCGCGTTTGAACTCGACGTTTTGGCGACGGGGACGATCCTCGGCTTGATCGCCTTGATCGCTCATCTCGCGCTCGGTCGCGATCGCTGCCGCGCCAAATCGGCGGTATGGAACGCGTGTACCGTCGGCTGGTTGCTCTCCCCCGCGATCGCGCTCGTTCCCGCCGCGCTCGCCGCGCCGATCCGCTCCCAAACCGAAGCGATCGCCGGAAAAGTATTCAGAATTTTCAATGCGCGAGAGACGAATCCTGATGTGAAAGTCCGTTTAAGCGGTAATCCAAAATTCGCCGAGCTCGCACGCAAACCGAAAGCGGCGCTCAATGCCGTTTCAAAGCCGATCGCGAGCGAATCGGTCCTCCGCGTGAACGAACCGAAAAGCTTGCGCATCGAGCAGAAATCGTCGAAGCCTTCGATCGAGCCCGCGTCGATCGAAATCGACCTTAAGCGGGATCAAGCCACTCCGGTCGTCTTGAATTCAATAGCTACGGATTCTTTAAAAAATGAAATGAGAGAGCGCGATCCGATTCTAAAAGCGGCGATTCCGGCCCGGACGCTCCACGCTAACGTATATCAATATGGAACAGTATTTATCTGGGGCCACGGAATCGTCGCTATGATCTTGCTGGCGCGGTTGATCGGGGGAATTCGAGGCGCCTCGGGGCTCGGTAACAACGCCGTACCGCTCGAAGACGAAGCTTGGCTCGCGAAATTCGATCGCTTGCGCGAGCGGATCGGAATCACTCCGCGGGTTCGATTGATGCGATCGGCCGAGGTCGACGTGCCGACCGTCGTCGGAGTGCGAAACCCCGTCGTCCTCGTTCCCGATCGGCTCGTCTCGGCCGCGACCGCCGAGATGATCGAGGCGATTCTAATTCATGAATTTGCGCACATCAAGCGAAACGATTATCTCTGGAACATTTTGCTTCGTTTCGCGATCGCGGCGCACTGGCTCAACCCGTTCGTTTGGCTCGCTCGAAAGCTCACCGAGACGCTCCGCGAGCAAGCGTGCGACGATTTTTGCGTCTTTTGGCTGGGAAGTTCCGAGGCTTACCGCGCGACGTTACTCGAAGTGGCGACCGGACTGGCGCGGCGAAGATGGGAGACGATCGGCATGGCGATGACACGTACGAGTAAGCTTGCGCGTCGATTGGATTCGATCGAAGGCTCGAACGGGACCGAATCGTGCGTTCCCGGACGTCTGACGAAAATCGTGGCGGCGTCCGCGGTCGCGGTCGCGATCGTCCTCGCGGGAGCGTTCCGCGCGGAACCTTCGCGAGCAGACGGCGAAACCAAAACATCCAAGAATCAACAGATAACGAACAGATCCGACTCGTCCGGCGCACCCAAACCCGGGGCGAACGCGGAACTAAAACAAGCCGACGAACCCGCGGCGCCCGTTGAGAAGAATCAAGCCGACGACCCCTCGGCGCCCGCGGAGAACAAGCCTGATTCGGACCCCGCGAAAGAGCGAATCGTCGTCGACTCGGCGAAATCCGAGCCTCCGCTCGAAGTCACGGTGACAAGGCTTCGGCGTCATGACGTGAGCGGACCCTATTACCTCGAGTGTAAACTTGTCGCGTCGAGTCCGATTTCGATTTACGCCAAGGTCGGCGGGATCGTCGCCTCCGGCACGCTCGTCGATTCTGGAAAACGCGTGAAAAAAGGGGAATCGCTCGCCGAATTGACGGTCGCCGTGGACGACCGCATCGAGATCGCGCAGCGCAAATTCGAACTCGCCAAACTTCGTCTTCGCAAGGCCGATTCGTCGGTCAAGGCCGCCGCGGCCGCGCTTCAGGCCAAAAAAGCGGCGATCGAAGAGGCCGAGTCGGCGAGGATGAAAGCCGAGGAACAAAAACGATCGACTGAAAAAATGTATGAATATCTTAAAAAAATGAACGCCAAGCAGGCGGCTTCTCAGACTTCGGTCGACGAGGCGAATACAAAATTTGTGATCGCATCGTCCGAGGTGGAAGCGGCCAAGGCGCGGGTGAATTTCGCGAAATCGAGCGCGTCGGAATACGAATCGCTTGAGGAAGGTTCTCGAACCGATCTGATGACCGCCGAGCTTGAACTCGTTGAAGCGAAATCGGAATTGGCGAATTTGAGGGCGATGAAAGACGCGGGTAAAATCCGATCTCCGATCGACGGAGTCGTGATGAGGCGGAACGTTCACGAGGGGGATCGCGTCGACGCCGAGAAGGGAGAACCGTTGTTCGTCGTCTCGTCGGCGGATCATCTGACGGGAACGGCTTCGATGCCGCAGAATTACGCCGATCAGCTCGATGTCGGCGATCCGATCGATCTCGAGTTATATTCACCGAGAAAAACGATTCGAACCAAAGTGAATCGCGTCGATTACGCTTTCGACGAGAAAACGCACACGATCGGCTTCGAGTTCGACGTGCCGAATCCCGACGGTCGGCTCCGCCCTGGAATGACAGGCTCGCTGACGATTTTCCTCAACGTTTACAGTAAAGTTCTCGTAGTACCGAGTTATTGCGTCTTCGAGGAACACGAATTGTTAGATGTAAACCTGCATTCGCGACCGGTGCAGCATCCCAAATATGTGGTGGTACGCGTATCCGAAGGCAAGGTGTCGCTCGTGCATGTCGGAGATCGAATTCAGCCTCTTTGGAGCGACGACAAGTTTTCGTGCG
>JAJYWB010000057.1 GCA_021791715.1 Planctomycetota bacterium
CTCGAATCTCACCGGTTCGGTGACGGCTCAGGGGGCTGGTACGATCGGCACGGTGACGGTCGGCGGCGATATGAGCGGGACGATTTACGCTCCCGAAGACACGAACTCGGGATCGGGAACCGTGAGCTCCGTGAATGTGACGGGGAGCTTCACGGGTTCCCTCAACACCGGAACGCTTACGGAGATCTCGGTCGGCTCGAATCTCACCGGTTCGGTGACGGCTCAGGGGGCTGGTACGATCGGCACCGTGACGGTCGGCGGCGATATGAGCGGGACGATTTACGCACCCGAAGATTCGACTTCGGGATCGGGGTACATCGATTCCGTCAACGTATCTGAAAGCCTTACGGGTTCTGTCAGCACGGGGACGATCACCGAGGTTTCCGTCGGCTCGAATCTGACGGGAACCGTGACGGCTCAGGGGGCTGGTACGATCGGCACGGTGACGGTCGGCGGCGATATGAGCGGGACGATTTACGCTCCGGAGGATACGAACTCGGGATCGGGAACGATTAGCTCCGTGAATGTGACGGGGAGCTTCACGGGTTCCCTCAACACCGGAACGCTTACGGAGATCTCGGTCGGCTCGAATCTCACCGGTTCGGTGACGGCTCAGGGGGCTGGTACGATCGGCACGGTGACGGTCGGCGGCGATATGAGCGGGACGATTTACGCTCCCGAAGATACGAATTCGGGATCGGGAACCGTAAGCTCCGTGAATGTGACGGGCAGCTTCACTGGCTCTCTCAATTCTGGGACGATCACCGAGGTTTCCGTCGGCTCGAATCTCACCGGATCGGTGACGGCTCAGGGGGCGGGGCTGCTGGGGAAAGTGACCGTCGGGGGCTATCTGAGCGGAGAGTTGATCGCGAACGATCTCATCAACGGGTCGCTCGGCGCGATCAATCAAGTGATTATTGGTCAATCACTTGATAATACGGCGCAAATCGTCACCGTGAATTTGGGATCGCTTGAAATCGGCGGAGATCTGGCGGGATCGGTGAAGGCTAGTCAAGCGATTCAAAGCATCAATGTCGGCGGATCGACGTCGGGGTCGATCGTCACGTCGTTGATTGAAAACTTGAACGCTCCGAACGCGGTCGGCCCGGTCGTTTTCAACGTGACGATCGGCGGGGTTCCTTATTCGTTGGTCGCCTCCCAAACGCAAGGGGCGTCTTTATCGGGGGTGACGTTTGGTTACGCGATCACGACGCCGGCGAGCGGGATTCCGACATTGACGGTTCATGTGAACAATCCTGATCCTTCGGCGATCCGGTTCAACCTTGGAGTCGATTCGGGATCGGCGGCCGGCACGATGGATTTGGCGTTGATCGATTCGACGACGGGTAAAGACGCGGGGATCGACAACCTTGTGGTCGACGGCGATTTGCTTGCCGGAGGCGTTAATTTACCTCAAGATCCGATGCTGGGGGTGGCGATTCGCAACGACGCCGCGGCGGGCTCGGTGAACGCGCTCAGCGTCGAATCGGTCGCGTTCGGATCGGTGACGACGACGAACGGCGTGACGATTCCCGCTTCCCAGGCGAACGTTTGGACCGCGTACGATCTGCTCGCTCCCGGTACCGGGCTCGCGCAGGCGAACGGAAATTTCGTGGTCGATTTTGGACTGAACAGCCCGGTCGCGCAATTTCTTGTGACGACTCCGTTCCTCGGCTTCGATTTTCGGCCGATCCTCTTCAGCGACCCATTCTCGTTTAACTCGAATACCAACGTGACTGCGCAAGTGGATGTGACGATTCCGATTTTCGTCTCGCAAGTTCAAAGCGTGAGTTTCGCGGGATCGGGGGGATCGATCGCGACTTCGCTGCCGATCTGGACGTCGATCACGAGCACGGGGCCGCTGGGGAACGTCGTGCTTTCGAGCCCGCTTGGGATCGTCGCGAACGTGACGGCGCCGAGCGTCGTCGGAAACATTGAGGCTACGGCGGGGCCGATTTCCTCGATCATACAGACGACGAGCGGCGATCTCGGCGAGCTGATCACCAATGCGAGCGGCGTCGTCATTGGGACGACGCTGATCACGGCCGACGACGGAGGGATCTCGGGCGAGATTATCAGTCGCGGCGATCTGGTGAGTTCGATCGTATCCGAGGGCTCGATCAGCGGCGTGATCGCGGCGCAGGGGGATTTGGGATCGATCGCACGCGATTCGTCGGGGAACGCGATCGTCGATTCGACGGGAAGCCTCACGCGGTACGGAACGATTTCGACGAACGGGAATTTCTCGGGTCAAATCGTCGCTCTTGGTAATTCGTTCGCGTCGATCGACGTCGGCGGGAACTGGCAAGGAAGGATGATCGTCGCGGGAGCTCCGATCGCGGGATTGGCCGCGGGACGTGAGGGAATTCTGGGATCGATCACGATCAATCATAATATCACAGGTCAGGGAGCGATCGTATCGGGAGGACAAATCGGCGATCCGACGGGGGATTCGCCGACTTCGCTCTCGGTGGAAAACATGAACGGAATCGTCGCGGCGATCGGATCGATCGCGTTCGGCGATCTTGATCGTTTAAATGGATCGGTGTTTATGAATTCGACCGGTGCGAACGCCGCGGCGATCGACGCGATTCTGGCGACGACCTCGTTCGATTCACCCGCGGGTTCGTTCAATCTCGCGGGGCTCGAGTCGATTCTCGACGAACTCGCCGATCTCAAGGTGAAGAAGGGGAATTTGATCGTTTGAACCGAGTCTTTGCGGCGGCGATTTTTCGAAATACCAATTATTTAATCATGATTGGATTACGAGAATTCGCCGCCGCGACGATGCGAGAAACCGTCGGTTCGATCGATCGAAAAAATGGTTGCGGCGATTTATTTTTTGGGTCGACGAACGAGAAGCGCGGCGACCGCGGGACGATCGCGGATCGCCGCGAGCGCAGGATCTTCCAGGATTCGTTCGAGTTCCTGGTAATCGAGATCGTGAAAGCCCTTTGTAAGCGCGAGTGCGAGCAATTCGGCGCCGCCATCGGCGTAAGAGGTTTGGCTAGATTTATTATGATCATTAGTTGAATTAGTTGACTTCGCGGCGATTCCGAACGTTTGCGCCGCGGCGACGAGGGCGCGGCCGTCGGGGATCTTCTCGCTTTTGATCAACCGATCGGCCTCGGCGGTCGCCTCGGCGACCTCGCCTTGCGCGGCGCGGATCGAGGTCTTTAAGAGAGCGGGTAATATCGACGTTTCATTTGTTTTCTTTTCGATCTCGGCGGCGCGATCGCAATCGGCATAAGCGCGATCGAATCGGCCTGAATCGCGAAGGAATTCGCCGCGCCTCAGATAAGCCGCCGAGGTTTCGCTCAATTCCACCATTCGGTCGAGCGCCGCCTCCGCCGCCGCGGAGTCGCCCCGAGATCTTTCGATTAACGATATAAGAACACACGCGTCTATAAGGGCGACTTGGCTTTTATCGGCCTTGCTTCTGGAGGCGAGTTCGATCGCCTTGCGGCAATCGGCGAGAGCGAGATCGATTTTTCCCATTGCGCGATAAACATCCGCGCGATCATTGATATACCATGCGTTCGATTCGTCGATCACGTTCAAGACGACGTTGATCTCACCCAGCGCGCGGTCGAACTCGCCTCGAAGGTAATAAATCCGCGCCCGTGCGAGCCGAGCGAGAGGCTGATCGGGCTTGAGCTCAATACTGCGATCGAGCGACCGGAGCGCCTCGTCGAATTTGAGCCTGCCGAATTCGATCACTCCCTGATAATACGGGGGTTCGGGATTATTCGGCTGCAGCGCCGCGAGTTCGCGCCAAACGTTCAGGCTCGCGTCCAGATCCTTAAGCATCAGGTTGGATAGCGCCAGGCTTCGGATCGGTCCCGCGGCCGACGGGGCGAGCCGCCGCGCCTTCGAAAAATCGTCCCGCGCCGCTTCGTAATCTTTCATCAAAAAAGCAAGACTCGCACGCTTAAAATATAAATTGGCGTTTTTATCATCAAGACCGATCGCCGATGTATAATCCTGGATCGCCTCGGTCGTTTTCCCCGTCGCGGCGAACGCCTCGGCTCGATTGATAAACGCCGAAACGTATTTGGGATCGCGTTCGATCGCCGCGGCGAAGTCTCGAATCGCGGGTTCGTATTGTTTCAAGGCTTTAAAAACGACTCCGCGGTCGTGATACGGCCAGGGGCGATCGGGGGCGATTCGAACGCATGTCGTATAACCGACGAGAGCGACCCTCGGATCGCCCAGTTCGGCGTGCTGTTGCGCCCACATAAAATAACCCCAAAAGCTTTCGGGGCGCTCGCGCAGCATCGCCGCGTAACCCGATTCGGCTTTTTGAAAATAATCGGTGACGATCGCGACCGATCGATTCTTTTTTTTGGCCTCCTCCCGTGCACGGAGCGTGTCGGCGAACGCGTGATAATACAGATCGACGGGAGTGACGACGGGAATCGCCGCGGCTCGGGCGAAATCGGCCGCGGCGCCCTTCGCGTCGCCGGTTTGCTCGCGAATCCCCCCGCGTCGAACGTAAAGCGCTTTCGTTTCAGGAAGAATTCGCTCGGCCTTGTCCAATAACGCCAAAGCGCGCCGTCCCGACTCGATATTCTTTTCCCCGGCCTTCGCGCTTTCAAAACCCGCGTCCCACGCGACGATCGCCGCCGCCAACAACCCGTCGAAAACATCTTCTTTGAATAACTGTTTATGTTTGTCGTCGAGATCGGGTAAACCGACCGCCCCCCGGCGCGATCCGCGTTCGATCTCGTCGTACAATCGAACCATTTCGTCGCATTTCGCCGGCGCGGCGGGGTCGGTCTTTCCTGATGTTTTTATGTACGCATAATAACGCGATTCGTCGATCAATTTCATCAAGGCGTTAAATAACTCGATTCGTCCACGTAACCGTTCTCCCCGATCGCGCACGTCGGCGAGCGCGGGACGCGAACGGACGATCGGATCGACGAAATCGACGATGTCGAAGGCGCGATGAGGATCTCCCTCGGCCATCGTTCGGGTCGCGAGCGCGATCCGAGCGAGTTGATTCCTTCGCGTCTGCTCGATCAGCTCGGCGTCGCGCGCCGACCGGAGCGCGATCCATCCCGCGGCGACCGCGATCGCCGCGGCCAACCCGCCGACCGCGGCGTATAGCCCCGCGACCCTGGGATTGCGACGACACCAGCGCCAACCCTTCTCCATAAAAGTGACCGGACGCGCCTCGATCGGTCGACGATTGACGAAGCGTTCGAGATCTTCGGCGAGCGCGATCGTCGTCGCGTATCGCCGCTTGGGATCCTTCTGTAAACACTTCAGACATATCGTTTCAATATCGCGGGGGATCTTGGGCTGAAGCCGCGAAGGCGGAACGGGCTCCTGCGATCGAACCTGCTCAAGAGTTTCGAGCATCGTCGTTCCCTGGAACGGCGGCCGACCCGTCAACGCCTCATATAAGATCGCCCCTAACGAATACTGATCCGATAGCGGCCCCATCGCGTGCACGTCGCCCCGAGCCTGTTCGGGCGCCATGTAGCTCGGCGTTCCCATCAACGTGCCGCTCCGCGTTTGGCTCGAATCCGATTCCAGCCGCTTCGCCAGGCCGAAATCGGTGATCTTCGGCTCGCCCGATTTCATCAACAGCACGTTCGCGGGTTTAAGATCGCGATGAATGATTCCTTCTTGATGCGCGGCGGCCATCGCGCGGGCGAGCTTCTCGACGATTATCGCGGCGTCGATCGGCGGCTGCGGCTTGCCGTCGAGTTTCTCCGCTAAACTCCCCCCGTCGACATACTCGAGCGAGAAAAACGGCAATCCGTCCTGCTCGCCGACCTCATAGATCTGTACGATATGCGGATGCCGCAAATGCGCGACCGCCTCGGCCTCGATCTGAAACCGCGCAAGCTGCTCGTCGCCGGCGTGAACGCCCGCCAACACCATCTTGAGCGCCGTCAGCCGGTTCAATCCCTTTTGCCTCGCCTTGTAAACGACCCCCATTCCCCCCCGACCAAGTTCTTCGAGAATCTCGTAACCCCGCACCGCCTTAACCGCGGGCCCCTCGGCCTCGCGCAGCTTCTCTTGATATTGGTGAACCAAAAACAAAATCGAATCATCAATTTGAGATTCCGATATCGTCCGCGCTCGATTAAAATTCTCGGCGTCGATCGTCGCTCCAGGATCGCTCGATATGTCGTTCCGTTTCAACGCCGAAAGATCGTCGGCGATCGTCGCGGCGATCGTCCCCTCGTTCCGCGCCCGATCGAATTTCGCTCGATATTCTTGTTCAAGTCGCTTCAATTCACGCAAGAGCGTCGATCGATGCGGCTCGGGAGTGCTCGCCGCCATTTCGTCGATCGAGAATTTCGTCCCGCTTTTCATCGAATCGAGCAACGCTCGACGCAACCGATCCTTGATTTGCGCGTCGATCTCGGAAGTCTCCGCGGCGATCGTCGCTCGCCCCGAGTCGGTCGTGTGATCGCTCGATCGACCCGATTCCGAACCGAATTCGCTCGAACCGCTCGCTTTCGCCGACGGGAATCCTTCTCGAGCTTCGCTCGCGTCATCGATCGAACTCGCTTGATCGGGCGTGAGGGATACCGATTGATCGTCGTCGTTTATATCGGTATTCGACCGATCGGGGCCGATCGTCGCGGCGATCCCGTCGAGGTCGATTTCTCGACCAATTCGTAGCGAAGCCGCCGCTCGCTTGATCCGGTCGTCATCCTCGGCCGCTCGCTTAATCCGGTCGTCATCCTCGGCCGCTCGCTTGATCCGGTCGTCATCCTCGGCCGCTCGCTTAATCTGGTCGTCATGCGCCGCGGCGTGATTCTCGGAGCGCGCGGCCGAATCGACATCCTCGCCCGTTTCACGCGAATTCATTGTCTTTACCACCCTATGATTACATGCTTGTTCGTCGTGGATCGCGGTCGTTCCGAACCGCGATCGCGGAGTCGCTACGCCCTCGTTCATTCGGTCGCCGGCGACGATCGACTCGATCAAGTATTGTAACCACGAACGCGAAGCGATCGCCACAAAGGTCGTTCAAAGCCGATCGTCGTCGATTTTCGTCGATCTTTGGAGATCGTTCGTTTTCATCCCGCGGCGATCGACCTCTCAAGCGGAATCAATGATTATTATTATAAATTATTTTATACAGTTAATTGTAGATATCGGATCGATCACAAGGGGGTTGATCGCGGCCCGGGGCGCTCGTATCGATTGAGACATAACATCGGTAAACGCGCCGCTGGAAGTCGGGCTCGACTTCGGTCAATATAAGATGTTAATCTTACATGACGTTTAGGAGCGACCGATCGGCGGTTCGGTCGTTTTTCGGCAACGGCCGCCGCGAGGCCGGCGCGAATGAGCGAATCATTGGAAGCCGCGGATTACTCCAATTTTATTGAGCGCATCCGGTCTGGAGACGATCAAGCCGCGGAGGAGCTTGTTCGTCTCCACGAAACAGAAATCCGCCTGATGATCCGCGCCTGGCTTCGAATGCGCGATCCAAGGCTTCGTCGCGTGTTCGATTCCATGGATATTTGTCAATCGGTGCTCGCGAGCTTTTTCGTCCGAGCGGCGATCGGCGAATTCGATATCGACGAACCCTCGCGGCTCGTTCCTTTGCTTGTCGGGATGGCGCGGAACAAGCTCGCCGAGAAGGTGCGTCATCATCAACGTCGCCGGCGCGACGTTCGCCGGGTCGGCGGCGAAGCACCCGATTCGAGGATCGCCGACGCCAACGACGAATCTCCGAGCGAGATCGTTTCGCGTAAAGAGCTGCTCGAAATGTTTCGCGTTCGCCTGACCGACGAGGAGCGTGAAATCGCGGCGCTTCGCGCCCAGGGATTCGATTGGGACGCGGTCGCCGCTTCGATCGGCGGTACCGCCGAGGCTCGCCGCAAACAGCTTTCACGCGCGCTGATGCGCGTCGAACAACAACTCGGTATCGATTTATCGATTAGTTAACTTCGTCGATTCGCGAGCGGGGCGCGAAAACGGTACGATGTATGCGATTTTTTTCGTGTTTGTCCGGGGGTTCCGCGCACGGCAATGAACTTGGAACCATGAGCGAAAAGCTCTCATGCGAACCGAATTCATCGACTTCCGTCGCGAGACTCGCCTCATGCCCGAACCTCGAAAACGATCGAACGGTCGGCGAATCGCCCCGGAAATAGCCCGATCGTTCGAAGATCGCGTACAAAGGCCGACGATCATGAATATCTCTACGCGATTATCAATAAACGCAAATTCGAGCGAAACCGACATCGCCGAGATCCTCTGCTCGGATCAAATCGAACGATGGCGTGCCGGAGATCGGATTTCGGTCGAACGCTACCTCGCCGAATACCCGGCGCTCGCTTCCGACGATGAGGCTTTGTTCGAGCTGGTTTACGGCGAATTCGCGGTTCGCGATTCGCTTGGAGAATCTCCGACGATCGACGAGTATACCGGGCGATTCCCCCGCTTCGCCGAACGGTTCTCGCGTCAGGCGGCGATTCATCGCGCCTTCCTCTCCGATCTCCCGGTCGATCTCCCTGACGAAGAGCCCCCCGTCGCGATCACCGAGGTCGCGGCGCTCGAAACCGAACCGAGAAATCAAGACCCCTCGCTCCCGTCGATCACGGGATACGAGATCCTCGGCGAACTCGGCCGAGGCGCGACCGGAGTCGTCTACAAGGCTCGCCACCTCGTGCTCAAACGCGTCGTCGCGCTCAAAATCATCCAGCCGCGCATTTATCAAGATCGAACCGTCGTCGCGCGATTCCGCCTCGAGGCGGAAACCGCTTCAAACCTTCAGCATCCAAATATCATTCAAATCTATGAATTAGGTGAATATAAAGGTCAAGGTTACCTGGCGTTCGAGCAGGCTTCGGGGGGGAATCTGCGTGAAAAAATCGCCGGCAAGCCGCAACCGCCGCGGAACGCGGCGACGCTTGTCGAATGCATCTCCCGCGCGGTGCATCACGCGCATGAAAACGGCGTTTTGCACCGCGATTTAAAGCCGGCGAACGTCGTGTTGACGAGCGACGGAACGCCCAAGATCACCGATTTCGGCCTCGCCAAGTTGATCGAGCACGACGACGGGTTGACTCAAACGGGGGATATCCTCGGCACACCCAGTTACATGGCGCCCGAACAAGCCCGCGGCGATTCCGAAAAGGTGACCGCGGCGACCGACGTTCACGCGTTGGGCGCCATTCTTTATGAAATGCTCACGGGACGTCCTCCTTATCAGGGCGCCACGCCGCTGACGACGCTTGATCAAGTCGTCGCGCATGAACCGCTCGCTCCCTGCAAACTGCAACGCAACACGCCTCGCGATCTCGAAACGATCTGTCTTAAGTGCCTGGAAAAAGAGCCGAAAAAACGGTACGCGACGGCGCTTGAACTCGCCGAGGATTTGCGTCGATTCCTTGAGAATCGACCGATCCGCGCGCGGCGCCTCGGCCATGTCGGCCGGTTTTGTCGCTGGAGTCGCCGCGAGCCGGCGCTCGCCGCGTTATCCGCGACACTCGTCGCGAGCGTCGTCGCGGGGTTCGCGGTCACGGCGACTCTCTGGCGTCGCGCCGAACTCAAAGCTCGCGACGAATCGATCGCCCGCGGCCGCGCCGAGTTCGCCGAAAACGCGGCGCGCGATCGCCTCTACACGAGCCAAATCGCGGCCGCTCGCCTCGAATGGAGCCTTGATCATTTACCACGCGCCGAATCGATCCTCGACGAATGCGAACCCGCTCGCCGCGGCTGGGAATGGCGTCATCTCAAAAACCTCAACCATCCGGAAATATTTGATTCTCCCAATCCCGATTTTCCGTTGGCTCTCGATCTCGCTCAATCCGCCGACGGCGCCAAGCTCGCCGTCGCGGCGTACAACCCCTACGCGCCCAAAGACGCCGAATACCGCTCGGTAGTAACCATATGGCGTGCCATTAATTATGTTAAAATTGAAACGTTTCGGTTCAAATCGATCGTATATCGCGTCGACTTCGACTCGCCGGGCGAGCGTTTGCTCGTTAGCCTTGACGACGGTTCGATTCGAGTGATCGATCTCGCATCGAAACGCGAGATCGCGGCGATCCAGGCCGGGGGATCGGGCCAATTCAGCCCCGACGGATCGCTGATTTTGGCGGGAGGGAAAAGCTTCCTCACGCTTTACGATCCCGGCGCCGGAAAAGTGATCCGTCGATTTCCCGCGGAACCGGGGCGAGCGACCTTCAGCCCCGACGGTCGTATCGTCGCCGTTTCGAGCGTTGAATCGATCGTTCTTTATGATTTCGAATCGGGTCGTGAACTTCGAAGGCTCGCGTTCGGCGCGGCGGAAAAAAACGCGCGCTCTTTTCGCTTCTTCAGGCAAGAGGGCCCCGATCTCGCCTTTAGCCCCGACGCGTCGCTCGTCGCCGCGGCTTCGGCGCCTCCCACGATCTGGGATATCAACACAGGCCGGCCTTTGTATATTCTTGGGGGTCATCAAGGAGAGGCGCTGGGGATCGCGTTCAGCCCCGACGGTCGTCTCGTCGCGACCGCCGGCGCCGACTCGACGATTCGACTTTGGGACGCGCTCACCGGGTCTGAAACCGAAGTCCTCCGCGGTCATCCGCAATGGGCGGCGCAGGTTCTTTTTCACCCCGACGGGGCTCGCCTCGCCTCGGTCGGACGCGAAGCCGGCGAGCTGAAAATCTGGGATCTCACGCGTTCGCCCCAATATCTTACATCCCCAAATATCCGTGCGCATGCAATCGTTTTCGATTCGGGAGATCGCGTCCTTCGCTCGATTGATCGCATCGGCCGGATCGAACGACGCGATCTCGACGGAGCTTCACCGGCGTTTATCGGATCGGCCGACGTCGCGCCCAAGTGGCTCGTTCCCGCGGTTCTCGCCGATTTCTCCGACGACGTGCGAACGCTCGCCGTCGTTTCTTCAGATCAAAAAATCATAAAAGTGATTAACGCCTTAAATTCCGATCTTATCGCGACCTTGCGCGGTCTCGAGTTCGCGGCGAATTCGGTCGATTGCGGAGGAGACGGGACGATCGTCGCCGCCGCGGCGATCGAGCGGGACAAACCACTCGGGCCGGCTCGCGAAATCCGCGTCTGGAACGTCGCCTCTCGCAAATCGATCGCCGTTTTTCACCCGTTCGTCGCGAACACGAGGCGACTTCACGGATCGGTCGCGATCGCTCCCGACGGTCGTTCGGTCGCTTACGACGATTATCCGCCGATTTCGAGCCCGAACGGTTTCGTTCATCCCCGCGCCGTTATTCGTGTTCGCTCGCTCGCCGACGGCGCCGAGTCGCTCGCGCTCCCGCTCGACGATCACGATATCGACGATATCGCCTTCAGCCTCGACGGTCGAAAGCTCGCCGCAATCGACGTCGAAGGGGGAATGATCGTTTGGGATTTTCCCTCGAAATCGATCGTCTTTCGGCTTCAAGGCGATGGAAACGACACATATCGATGCGAGTTTTCACCCGACGGTCGACGCATCGCCGTCGTCGATCGTGAAAAAATCCGCATCCATGATTCCCGCGACGGAAAGGAAATCCTCGTCTTGCGCGTGTCGTCGCGACGACCGTTCGACGGCGGCTACAACCCCGTCTGCGCCTGGAGCCGCGACGGAAAATCCCTCGCGGCTTCAACGTGGAACGAAAAAATCGCGGTTTGGGAGGCGCCCGACGAAATAAACCAGCAAGAAAAGTTTAAATTATCAAACGATCGAACATTTACTTGGCGATTGAACGTCGCCGAATCCGCTCTCGCTCAAGATCGATCCAAGATCGCGCAGTTTCATCTCGAGCGTTTGAGAAATCAATCGCCTCCCGATCGCTTCGGGGCGTATCGCCGCGCCGAATTGTCGATGCGATTCGGCGATTGGCTCGCCGCTCGCGGCGATTACACGCGACGCCTCGAAGACGTGGAACCCGACGACGGCTCGGCGACCCTCGGTTGCGCTCGCGTACTGCTCATCCTCGGCGAGAAAATCGCTTATCAAAAATATCGATCATATCTTCAGAAACAAATTCCACCGAGCGAAGACCGCGATCCCGATTGGAGACCGATTCGCGCCCTCTTGCTCGCCCCCGTCGAGCGGACGCTCGCCGACACCCTCGGCGAGTACGCGGCTCGATCGTACGACCGTCCGCGATATTACAACGATCCTCGCGAAGAAGACGCGCTCAACTTTTGCCTCGCCCGTTACCGCGCGGAGCGTTACGCCCAAGCCCTGGCGGCGTGGGATCACTATTCAACCGATTACCCATACGACTCGAAATGGTACGCGCCCCTTTATGCGCTCATCCTCCATCGGCTCGGCCGCGTTGAAGAAGCTCACTCACGACTCGACGACGCCGAAAAATCGCGTCGATCCGCTCCTCGGGAAGAATTCGAATCCGATTCCACACGAATACGAATCCCTCCCGCGTACGCCGATTTCATTATCTTATATGACGAAGCCGTAAAAGTCATTCGCCGATGATCGATCCGCTCGATGTCCGGTCTTTAACGATCGGCGCCCCCGCGCGACGGTCGCGTTCGCGTCGAAAGAACGGTAACGTGTATCCGTTCCAAGGACGATGCGAGGCTCGGTATATAACAAGGAAAATCATTATGAGTGTATCCGTTCGTGTTATCCTTCCGGCGTTCGTGTTATCGATCGCCGCCGCGTTTCCCGTCTTCGCCGACGACGAAACTGCGTCGCTTAAAACGTTTTCATCGATCGGCAAAGGCTCCCCCGCGCTCGACGGTTACGGCGAGGCCGAACTGCTTCGCCATGAAGGCAAAGGCCGCCTTTCGCATATGTGGTTCGGCGGCGATTGGCCCGGCTACGATAAAACACGAGTGCGCGTTTATGTCGACGACGAAAAAACTCCTTCGATCGACATGGAACTCGGCCTCGGCCACGGTCAGGGCTTCGGCGACACCAATTCCCCCTGGGGCGCCGAACGAGTCGGCAGAACCGGCAGCCCCAGCGGGATTTACAACACGTATCCGATCCCTTTCGGCAAAAACATCCGCGTCACGGCGCAACGCGATAAACAATCTCCCAAGGCGTCGCCGTTTTGGTGGATCGTCCGCGGAACCGATAACCTTCGCGTCACGCTCGGCGGGGTTAAATTGCCCGAATCCGCTCGATTGAAGCTTTATAAACATGAAAACTTCACAGCAAAACCGATGGAGGAATTCAGTCTGTGCGATGTCAAAGGCGCGGGCGCGCTTTATCAGGTGACGATCGCGGGGCACGGGTTGCGCGAAACGGGGGATTGGAAAAACCTCAGCTTCCTTGAGGCGTGCATGCGAGGCTATTTCGACGGCGCCGACGAGCCGACGCTCCTTTCATCGGGTCTCGAAGATTATTTTCTCGGCACGTATTATTTCAACCGAGGTCGTTACGCCAACAACGTCGCGGGATTGACGCATCTCGACGTGAAGAATCGAACGTTCTCGGCATACCGATTCCACGACGACGATCCGATCTTCTTTCATAAGGGATTTCGGCTGACTTGCCGCTGCGGCGAAACCGAAGACGGCTCGAAACAAGGTAAAACGATGGGGGATCCTCCCGAGACGCGATACACCACGTACGCCTGGGTTTACGAGTGGCCGTCGAATTGAATCGTCGCGGGATCGACCGACGTCGAAGTAAACGGTCGACGTCGGTCGCTTTTAATGATTAAGTATCAAGCTTGATCAGATGCGTAGAATCAGAATATATTGTGATATCAAATTAAAGCATGGCGACTTCCGCGACGATCGCGGCGGATTGACGAATCCCGGAATCGCGATGATCGCCGATCCGAATTGAATCGGCGAGAAGGCCGATCCGATCGGCTGAAGGAGCTTCGTGCTTAAGAATCTCGACGAAACGATCTCGATGATTCCTGGAACGGAAGGTTCGATGCGAAGGAATGGAAGGTTCGTCGATCCGCATGCTGTGTATATATGTTTGTATTTCTGTGCGGTTAACGCCGTCCTTTGAGCCGACGACGTTTTCTTCGATGTCGCCGAGTTTATCTCCATGCGCGGCGGACGACGGTCGTCCGTAAGTAATATTTAAATGAAAATAAAATTATTCATTGTCCAATTTGCTTCGAACCGGGTCGGCCGAGCGGTTATTATTTTGGCGGAGTGCGGCGAGCGGCGCGAGGCGCGGCACGAATCAACCCGGGCTTGGCGAATCGGCCGAAGTTTGCTACGTTTCGCCGCGTCGCGGTCGCGGATCGGCCCGGGATTCCGGGCTCGGGTGAGAATTGACCGATTCGTCGCGACGAGCGCGATCTCCGCGGAGGTTCGTAAGGATGCGCAGTATTCGCTTCCAGATGACGGCGTCGCCCGCACTTTTGTTGACGCTCGCGGCGGTCGTCGCGCACGGGCAGGGGGTCGGTTCGAACGTTCCGCAAGCCGGCGCCGGGGCGTCGGGAACGACCGTGCGCGGTGGAACGAACGCGCAGCGCGGCGGTTCGGTAACGAAACAGACGGCGCGGCCCGGTTCGGGCGCCGATTCGCAGAAGGCCGATTCCGCGAAAAATGGGACCGTCAAGTACGATCCAATGGACCCCAACGTCCGCGCCCGAATGGAGAAACTGCTCGTGGTTTGGAGCGAGCGGAGCCAACAAATCAAAACGGTTTCGACGCGATACAAAGAGACCGACGTACAGCCGGGGCTCAAGATCAACGCGTCGTTTGAAGGCGTCGCGCGGCTTCAGAGCCCCAATTTGCTTTCGCTCGAAAAGACCGAGGTCGCTCCCAAAAATATCGATCCCAAAGACGCCGAAAAGCTTTATCGCGAGCTTGTGGTATCCACGGGAGAAAAAATTTACAAGTATTCTTGGCTTGAAAAACAAGTTCAAATTTACACGTTGGATAAAGACGAACGAGCGCGCGCGATGCAGGAGGGGCCGTTGCCGTTTTTGTTCAACATGCGGATCGCCGACGCCAAAAAACGTTTCGACATGTACTTGTTGGGCGAGACTCCGCAGGCGTATCTGGTTCAGATCCTGCCCAAGCAAGCCGAAGATAAAGAGGAATTTTCGCTCGCGT
The DNA here is from genome assembly GCA_021791715.1 of Planctomycetota bacterium. Classification (GTDB taxonomy): domain Bacteria; phylum Planctomycetota; class Planctomycetia; order Isosphaerales; family Isosphaeraceae; genus JAKBCQ01. Next base: position 14,989 of record JAJYWB010000057.1, read on the forward strand.
ATATCGAGCTGGATAAAAAGCTGTTTATGCCGAATCGCTTGATTTTGGTGAATCCCAACGGGAACCCCAAAGATCATCGAACATTTGTGTTCAGCGACGTCGAATTGAATCAGAAGATTGATCCGCGGTTGTTCAAGCCGCGTCAAAAGCAAAAGGGATGGCAAGAGGTGAACGTCAACACCGATCAACAGGAATCGAATAAGAAGGCGGCGCGGCGCGTGCCGATCGACCAGCCGCGACGTTCGCGGTGAGCCGAGGGTTCGATTCTCAAGATCGGCGAGGCGAATCGGCACACGAATAAATATCGATTGAATTGATATATGCTTTCATCGAGATCGGTGGAGAACGATCGTCGCATTGGAAGCGTGCAAATTCGCGAACGTCGATCGAGGTGGGGTCGGCGGGCTAATTCGCGGCTCGCTCCGAGGTCGCGCGTCGTATCGCTTGTTTGACGGAGATTTCGCCGAGGTTTATAATCAAACCGGCTAGGACCGAGTCGGCGTTCGATTCGCTTGAAACGCGATTCGCCCGCGGGGCTGGTATCCGCATCTAGCCGGGATCGGCCGTTGAAGTCGAGAACGGACGAGGCGCTTGGCGTCTCGCGAGCGACTTCGGGCCTCGCCTCGGAGGGAGTCCGTCATCCATGAAACGCCCGCTCTCCAAGAGATTGCGAAGCAACGCCTTTCCGCTAGCATTGATCGTTTTGACAATCAGTTGGTATCCGTCGTATCATACTCCCGCGCAGGAGGGGGGAACCGAGACGACTCCCGGGCAGTTTTTCACGATCGACGAACCGATTAGTTTTGATCGAGTCGAGGAACTGAAGGCGTCGACACAACCGTTGGTCGATCGTTTTAACAAGCCGGGGCAGGGGGATCGGGGTCGTCCGACTCTCGTTTTTCACATCAAATCTGGGGATAATCGGCCCGGTCAAACGTCTTACGGCGTCGCGTACGAATTATCCGAGTTGATCGCGCGGAAGCTGAGCGGCGCCAAGATGACGGTCGCATATGTATCCGAGCCTCTCAGCGGCTACGCGGTGCTTGTCGCGCTCGCGTGCGACGAGATCGTGATGGGGCCCGACGCGACGCTGGGGCCGATTCTTCCCGAAGGCGAACGTCCGCGGAACGCTGTGAAAGAATACGTGCGCGATCTGGCGCGATTGAAAGGCCGCGAGCCCGAGCTTTTCCTGGGGATGCTCGAACCGAACGCCGACCTGCGGCTCGTACGCGTTGATGATCGCTCAATTCATCATGTTTTTTCAGACAATTTGGCCGAGTTTAAAAAGACGCACGTCGTGGTGTCGGACGAGCCCGCCTGGCAGGGGGCTCGTGCGGGGGTTTTAACCGCCGAGGAGTCGCGCCGGCAAGGGTTGGCGAAGATGATCGCGGAGAATCGATCGCAGATCGCCAACGCGTATCATCTCGCGTCGAAGGCCGCGGTCGACGATCCGACGATCGGCGACGACGTGAAACCGCTTTGGATTCGGATCGACGGTCGGGTCGATTCGACCAAAGAGGCGTATCTGCGGCGGAGAATTATTCAGGCTTCTCAAGAAGGTTTGAATTTGTTGATTTTTCAGATCAACAGCGAGGGGGGCGAGGAGAGCGCCGCGGATAATGTAGCCGATTTGATCGACGGCGTGAAAAACATGAAGACCGTGGCTTATATTGATGATCGTGCTCTCGGCATGTCGTGCCTAATACCGCTGGCGTGCGACGAGATCGTCTTCCGGCTCGATTCGAAGTTGGGGAATCTTCAGCATACGATACCGTCTTCGGGTAATCCGAGGCTGCTCGATCAGGATCAGATCAAGCTTTTCGCCGACAAGGCTGCGCGGCTGGCGCGTAATAATCATCATCCCGAGGCGGTCGCGCGGATGATGGTCGATCCCACCGCGGAGCTGGTGCAGGCGAAAGATAATCAAACGGGCGCGGTGATGTTCATCCTCGCGTCTGAAATGGATCTTCAGCCCGGTCGGTACACCGTGCTCGATCGAATCCGCGATCGCCAGGGGGAGCGGTTGCTGACGCTCGACGACAAAGACGCGCTCGCGTACGGCATGACGCAAAACATCGTCAAGGACGACGGCGAATTCAAGGCGATTTTCAATCTGAAAAACAAATCGATCCGCGTCGACACGCCGACGTGGGTCGATACGATCGTCACGACGCTTAACACGACGTGGATGCGTACGCTGTTGTTGTTTATCGGTATGTTGATGTTGATTTTGGAGATCAAGGTTCCCGGCGTCGGCCTGCCGGCGATCATCTCGGCGCTTTCGTTCCTTCTGTTCTTCTGGAGCAGTTATATGAACAAAACCGCCGATGAACTTGAGATTATTCTTTTTGTCGTGGGGCTGGTTTGTTTGGGGCTCGAACTGTTCGTGTTTCCGGGAGTCGGCGTTTTCGGCATGAGCGGCGTTTTGTTGATTTTGGTGAGCGTGGTGATGGCGAGCCACACGTTTGTTTGGCCGACGCAGGATTCGGAATACCGTCAGATGGGGGGAACGCTGCTCCAGATCACTCTCGTGCTGTTGGGAGTGATGGCCGGAGCGGTGATTATCGGTCGTTATTTTCCATCGATCCCGCTGTTCAATCGGATGGTTCTCAAACCCGAACCTTACACTCCCGACGAAGTCGACGCCGATCCGACCGCCAAACCCGCGGCGACGGGCGACGCGCATTATCATTATCTGATCGGTGAAACGGGTCGAACGACGACCGTCCTTCGCCCCTCGGGGAAAGCTCGCATCGGCGATCAACTAATCGACGTCACCGCCGACGGCTTCTTCATCGAGCGCGACACCCTCGTCGAGGTCGTCGACGTGCAGGGAAGTCGCGTGATCGTCAAACGGGTTTGAATCGCGCGGATCGTTTATCCTTCATTCCTTTTATTGCATGAAAAAACTTTTCTCTAGATCAATCTCATGTTTTTGATCGGGGATCGACGCATGGAGAACGCGACCGTGGGGCGAGTCGAAACGACGGCGATCATCGAAAACCTGGAGGATCTTTGGGCCGTGAAGAAAGGGATTCTACGCGCCGAGCAGGCTCGATCGGCCACCGTGACAAACGCGCTTGTGGATACCGGAGCGACGCTCCTCTCGATCCCCACTTCGCTCATCCAACGCCTCGGGCTTTCTCGTATCGGACAACGAAGAATCGTAAGCAGCGTCGGCTATTCCGAGGCGGCGATGTACGAAGCCGTCCGTTTGACGATCCAGGGTCGAACTTGCACGATGGACGTGATGGAGGTCCCCGACGGAGTCCCCGTTTTGATCGGTCAACTTCCGCTTGAACATCTCGATTTCGTGATCGATTCGAGAGCCCGAACGCTGATCGGCAACCCCGCGCATGGCGGCGAACATATTTATGAATTGCTTTGATGATTTGTTTGTTGTTCGTACGTGATTCTTCCGATCCTCGTCGACGCGACGCGATGAGGAGCGATAAGTCTCGCGGTTGATAAATTAGTAAACACAAATAATTTTGCGCGGTGATTTTATCGGCGCCGATCGTCGCTTTCGGATCGGCCGAGGGTCGTCACGGATTTCTACGACCTAGCCGGCTTTCGACCGCGATGGAGCGTCGGGTCCAAAACGGGTATATTGGTTCTTAGGGAATCATCCAACGCGGGCCGAGGCGGCCGCGCAAAACGAATCATTATTGGGTTTCATGGCCGGCGAATCGACGACCGGCCGAGAAGGATCGGGAACGATGAAAAAAGGTGGAATCCTCAACCCGGCGATCTGTTCGTTGCTCGCCGAACTTGGCCATACCGACGAGCTTTTGATCGTCGACGCGGGATACCCGTTGCCTCACGATAGCCATGTGATCGACCTCACGCTCATTCCGGGAATCCCGCGCTTTCTCGACGTTCTTCGAGCGATCGCCGAGGAACTCGTGATCGAATCGATCACGATCGCCGCCGAAACGCACGAATATAGCCCCAAGATGCATCAAGAGATCCTCAGAATCGTCGGCGACGTCGATGTCGACGAGGTTCCGCATCACGAGTTCAAGGAACAATCGCTCGACGTCAAAGGGATTATTCGAACCGCCGAATTCACCCCCTACGCGAACGTGCGAATCCTTTGCGGAAGCGCGTTTTAAACGCATATCAATCCAAACGGCGGCAAGCTCGACAATTGTCAATCGACGGATCGATTTCGGATCGGCCCGTCGATTTTTCTTCCCGCGAAGGTTTCAGGCGAGGCGATGATTCGTTTCGATCGAGAGTCGAGCCTTCGTGTCGATCTTCTCCGCGCCGTGCGCGCGTCTTTTGAGCGAACAATTGCGGAAAAGACGCCGATCCGATGAGCAAACGAGGGTTCGATCAAATGATCAATCAATAGCTTTCATGATATTATCAGAAGATCCTCGCTTGCTCTTCGGGGCGGTATGATCGCGGCTTCGCGGCGTTAGGATTCGAGAGGAAAACGGAGGGTTCTCTCGTTCGAAGAATTGGTCTCTAGAATCTTCGTCCGTATCTTCAGCGCGCCGTGCGCGCATCTTTTGAGCGAACGAAAGTGGAGATTATACCGACCCGACGCGCAAGCGAGGGTTCGATCAAATAATCATTCGAAAGTTTTCACGATATTATCATAAGCCCCTCGCTCGCGCATCGGGTTGGTAAGATTGCGGCTCAGCCGCGTTAGGAAGTCGTCGGGTCGATTCGCTCGAGATTGGGGATCGCGACTTCGAGTCGAGTCGCCGGCGACGTTAATCGCTCCCAGTGCGCGGGTTCGAGCGGAATCCCCGCGGTCGAACGCTCCGCGAGCGTGCGTCTTTCGGGATCTCCTGGAAGCAGGATCGAATCGACACCGGGAGCTCGAGGGCAATCGGCGACAAACCGCGCGAGTTGCGTCGATTCGCGAGTGAGAGCCTCGCGTCCGGCGAATCCCGCGGGGTCGATCGCCAAAAAGACGACGTTGTTTCCTTTGGCGAACGCGTTCACACTCGGGTTGCTCGATCTTCCTCCCGATAAACCTCCCGCGAGCATGTCCAGTACCAGACCGAGGCCGAATCCTTTATAAGCTTGCGCTCCCCCCATCGGCAAAATGCTCCCGAGCGGAGGCTCATAAAGGACCGACGAATCGGTCGTCGGATTCCCCTTCGAATCGAGGAGCCAGCCTTCGGGAACGGGCTTTTTACCGTTCAAATAATAAACGCGCACTTTTCCCTCGGCCACGACGCTGGTGCCGAAATCGAGGATGATCGGGTCGGTATCGGTTGGAACGCCGATGCAAAGCGGGTTCGTTCCGAGCCTCGGTTCGGTTCCGCCGGGGGGCGCAACGCGTTGACCCGCGCCTCCGTTATTCACGGTCGCTTCGAGGATCAGCCCGGCTTCGGCGGCGATCTCGGCGTATTCGCCCAACCTGCCGATATGGCCGCACGAATGAGCCGTCGCCGCTCCGAGTCCGAACTTGAGGGCTCGCTCGATCGCGTGATCGAGCAGCCTCCGCGCCTGCACCTGCCCCAAACCCCAGCCGCCGTCGCAAACCACGATCGCGGGGGATTCGCTCTCGATTTTCAAATCGACGCCGATTTTATATTCGCCCTTTTCGAGAAAATCAACATATTGAGGAACGCGAATCACTCCGTGCGAATCGTGACCGCGAAGGTTGGAATCGACGAGGCTCCGAGCCGTGATCGAAGCGTCGGCGGCGGGAACGCCGACCGCCTCGAAAATCGACGCGACGAAATCGGCGAGCAAGGCGTGCGGTATGCGCGGCAAAATTCCGACTCCTCAAGATAAACGGGTATGGAATTCCATTGCGATCGATCGTATCGGGCGATACGCTCTCTCCCTCGATCGATATTGTACTGGAATGAAATCGCGAAGCGAGCGAAACCTCTCGGCGCGGAGATTAGCGCTCTTTACGGAGAGATTAAAAGCCGAATGTTCTGAAACTCATTAAGTATAGATTATATTATATGTTGTGATAGTGGTTAAGTTCGAATGGAATCCCACCGCGCCGCGGCGAACGATCCGAACGCGACGAGCGGAATCCAGGCCGCGAGTTCGGCTGGGAAAACGCCGTTGGCGCCCAGGAATTGCGTGAGGAAGAGCGTTCCGTAAAAGAGCCCCGACGACGCGAGGCTGAGACCAAGGTTTATAAACATGTTGCGATCATAGCCGCCGAGAACTTGCGGCAGCGTGAAAAACAGGAGCGCGAGATTGAGGATCGGCCTGAGGATACGGAGGTGAAGCGAGACCGCGATCGCGGCGTGATCGAAACCGTTCGAGGGGTCCGAGATCGCGCGGACGAGTTCGGGTGTTGTTGCAAACATATGCCAATCCGTATTTTGAGTGAGCGCCGTGAACGCGAGATTGGATCTCAGAAAACAAGGTCCGCGGCCTCGGTTCGGTCGAATCGTCGCGATGATCGAGAGGACGTCGAGATTTTTGTTGAAGGAGAAGCCGCGATCGACGTCGGGATCGGATTCGCTTTTTTCTTTATCCTTATCGGAGACGGGGATCGCCGCCGGATAACGTTTGAGCATATCGGGGTTTAAAGGGATCAAGATTTTTGAGACCGCTTCGGATTCTTGATCGGTGAGCGGAGGCGCGATTTTGGCTTGATAAATCAGCCAGCCGCCGCGGAAGGGATGAGCGAGGTCGTCGGAGGGGATGTAGCGCGCCTGGGGGGATTCGATCTCGTGAAGTTCGCCGTAGACCGAAAAGTCGGCGTTGAACGCGAAGATCGTTTTGGAGCGGCGATCGGCCTCGCGGCCCGAGAACATGATCCCGTTGGCGTCCTCGCGGGAAAAGACGCCGACGGTGTTCACGCCGACGTCGGCGTGGTCGCGCTGAATCTCGTCGGCGTATTTCGGCATAAGAATTTCTTGATTTGCGACGGCGAGCAGGCTCGCGAACGCGGCCATCATCCACACCGGGCGGATCACGCGATGCGTGCTGATCCCGGCGGCGAGCATCGCTAAATGTTGATTATATCTTTGCATCCAGGTGACGGTGAAGATCGCCGCCATCATCGTGATGACCCCGCAAAGCCTGTCGAAGAAGGCGATCGTGTGCATCAGATAAAACCGCCCCATGACTTTGAAGAGGGCGATCGGGGTGGTTGCGATTTCGGTGAATTCGTCGAGATTCGTGAACGCGTCGATAACGATATAAAGACCGACAAGCGCCGTGAAGCAAATAAAATACGCTTTGACGAAATCCCAGCAACGCTGACGGTCGAGGATCGACATCGGACGAACCTCCGGAACTTTAGGGATCGAATCGAATCGGCCGCGATGCGACGGGACGAACCGTCGCGAGCGAGTTCACTTCCACTCGCACGCTAATGTTTAAACACCGGGGGAAGCGCGAACAGCCCCGCTAAAATCGCCAGCAAAAAATTCCCCATCCAGAGCGCGATGATCGGATTGACGAGCGCCTCTTTTCCCAGATTCACCCCGGCGAGCGTCAGCGGATAATAAATTAAAATAATTGGGGTAAAGCATGTGATAAAAGCGCTTAAAAAATCACGCTTGGCGAACAGAATGCCGACGGGAGCGCCGAGGATCGCGAAGAAAAAACCGCCGTAAGCGAGCGCGATTCGCAGATCGCGTTCGGTCTCGATCCCGTTGAAGCGTCGGTCCCAATACGAATAAAGGACGTAAGCGTCGCGCACTCCCGACCAGTCGATTCGTTCGATTCGGCCCGCTCCGATCCACATCGCCGCGGTCGCCGCCTGAATCTTCCGCTCGCGCTCGAGATTGAACGTTAATCGCGCCTGCTCTCGAGCCATCTCGTCGAACGTCAACTCCTGAAACGGCAAATCGATGTTCTTCGAAAACGTGTCCGGAATCGGAATCTCAAACTCATGATTGTTCACAAAAGCGACTGAAGGTCTGTTACCCATGTTTTGAATGAGCGTGTCTTTTCCCAGGTGGACCAGCGCCGTGCGCTTGTCGACGTCGAACCGGATCGTCGCGGTCTTCGCCTTGATCACCGTGTCGTAACGGTTCGCGTCGGGATTCATCACCCCCGTCCCCACTCGCCTTTTAAACGTCGCGTCGATCATGTTCTTGCCGTCGACGACGTCGCGCACCTTGATCAAAAACGGCCAGTTCGGATTGTTGAACTCTCGTTGCTTTTTTAATACTTTATAGAACATCTCTTCCATATTGCCAAATATAAACTTTTGCACACGATGATTCGCCGAGGGGATCCAATCGCGCGCCAAAAAATTGAGCAGGAGACTCACCGTGATGCCGACGAAGACCGCCGGCCAAAGGACGACCGCGGCGCTCTGTCCCGCGGTTTTGATCGCGACGACTTCGTTGTCCGAAGCGACGCGTCCGTAAACGACGGTGATCGCGAATAAGAGCGCGACGGGAATCGTATACGGGAGGCTGCTGGGGACGATCATCGGGATGATGTGCGCGATGTCGCTCGGCGTCAGGCCCTGCCGCGCGGCCTCGGCCATCACCATAAATAGAACAAAAATACCCGTGATCATGAAAAGCGCGAGCAGGAACGTGCGCGTGATCTCGCGGAGGAGATAACGCGCCAGAATCCCTGTGAAATAGATCCGCACGAGCCCGGCGATTAGCAACCGTGTTTCCCTTCCCTTGCGTCCTTGCCCGGGGCGGGGGACGACGACCGTCCGACCCGTCGCTCCGGAAAGTGATGACCCCTCAATCATCAACAACCGGCGGAAAGGCGTCGTCTTCCAGGCGACGCCGAACGATCAAACCGGAATCGCGAAACATTCGGCGAAAGCCGCGGCGAGTCGTCTCGTTCCCTCGACGAGTTCAAAATCACGCGGGACGCCGAACGTCAGTCGCGCGTGATTTCGCGGCGGATCGATCGGTTCGCGCGGATAAGCGAGATCGCCGGGTACGTACATCACCCCCTCGGCGAGCGACCGCTCCATCAATAAGCCGCCTCGGCCCGTGTCGACCTCAGCCGGGAACGTCAACCAAACGTAAATCCCGCCCGCGGGATTCGTCCAGCGAACCCCCGAACCCGTCCCGAAATGCTCCTCAAGAGCCTGAATCATCACGTCTCGTTTCGCCCGATACGATCGCCGCAACTCCTCGACATGACGCTCGTAAGAACCATCGCGCAGGATCACCTCGAGCAGTCCCTGGATGAAATGCGCCGAGCCGAAATCGTGGCTCCCTTTCAACGCCAAAACCGGCGCCACGAGATCTTCGGGTAAAACCGCGTAACCGCAACGAAGACCGGGGCTTAACGTTTTGCTGAAGGTGCGGGCGAGGATCACGCGATCGCGATCCGAGTCGTGCGACCAAACGCTCGCGGGCTCGGTTCCGCTGAACGTCAACCCGCGGTATGCGGAATCTTCCAGAATCAAAATTCGGCTCCGCCGCGACCACCGCTTGGCGATCTCGACGAGCGGACCGCGACGATCGTCGGCGAGGCTTAAACCCGTCGGATTGTTGTGCTCGCTGACGGTATAAATCAGCTTGACACGGCCGAGTTCGCCGCGGGCGTCGATCTCGCCGAGGACGGCCTCGAGCGCGTCGAGTCGCATTCCTCCCTCGTCGCACGCGATCCCGATCGAACGAGCGCCGCGCGCTTTAACGACATCCAAAAAAACAAAATATGTGGGCGCCTCAACCAAAACGATATCGCCGGGATCGAGCAAAACCTCGGCGAGCAAATAAAGCATTTGCTGCGAGCCTTGCGTCAGCACGAGTCTCCCCGAAAGCTCGGCGAACGAACCCTTCGCAGCCCCCTCGCTCCGTTCAAGCCGGTCGATCAAATGCTCGCGAAGCCCCTCGTTCCCCTGGTTCGTGCCGTATTGGAGGGCGCGCGTCGCCGCGGGACGATCTCCAAGCAATTCGGCGGCCGCACGCGCGGTCAACTCGATCGGCAACGTCTCGTTGTCGACGAAACCCGCCGCCAGCGAGATCATCTTGGGGTCCGATAACGCGCGATGCATCATCTCGCCGATCGGCGATTCGCTCGCACGCGCCGAAATCGCACTAAACTTTAACGAGGAGTTCATGTCTTTATTCTTTTAAAAACGGACCGATCGGGCCGATCTCTCCATGATCTCACTCTAACGGGCGGGTCGAGAGTGTCAAGATCGGCTCGATGTTTTGACGAATCGAACGTTTCCTTTCGCGACTTCGCTTCGCTTCAACAAAGCCCAAGGCCGCTGAGAAACGCTCGGCGCCGCGCTTCAGGGGTTCAATCGACCTCGCCGTCGGCTTCGTGATAGGCGAACGGGCGTGCGGTCGTTTCTTGGTTCGTCTGCAACTCAGAGAGTCGATTGACGATGTCTCTCAACACGAAAAGCGGCTCTTGAGACGCGTTGATCTTGAAAACAAGGCTGGGGTCGTAAAACTTGAGCGTGTCGATCGTCTCGTCCTCGAACGACTTAAGTCGTTTGAGAATCACCTCTTCGTTCATATCGTCGAGCCGATTCTCACGCAGCGCGCGGGCGCGAAGGCGGTCGCGCGCCTTCTCGAGATCGTCGACGATCAGATAAAAAATCTGCACGACGTCGAGCATGTGATCAAGACGTTCGGCCTGGTCGAAGTTGCGCGGCAGACCGTCGAGCAAGAGCGTATGCTTCTCGGGAAGCAACAACTCTTGCATCTCAAGAATCTGGATATGCCGTTCCCAGATCCGCACGGTGAGGTCGTCGGGCACCATCTCGCCGCGCGACGTGTAATGGACGATCTCTTTGCCCAGCGTGCCGTATTTGGGGAGTTTGCGGAAAACGTCGCCGCACGAGATGTGAACCATGTCGGGGAGTTGTCCCAAAACCCCTCCCTGGGTTCCCTTGCCGCTTCCAGGCATGCCGAAGAGGAGAATCGTGCGGTACTTATGCTCGGTCGACATCGGGCGTTCTCACGTTTTTGGGGGGGAAGTAAACGGCGGGAGCGGTCGATTCGAGTCGCGAAGCGGTTCGATTCGCCCCTCTCGCCTGATATTATCTTCCTCTCTCTCAGCCGATTTCGACAACCTGAGAATTGAAAGAAAAGCCGACATGAACGAGCCAGTAACGCGATTGTTTCTATTAAGACACGGCGAAACGGCGCTTCCCGATCGGCTTCACGGCGCCGAATCCGATGTCGGAATCGGCGAACGGGGCCGCGCTCAGGCCGAGTCCGCGGCGTCCTGGCTCGTCGATCGACATCCCGCCGCTCTTTATAGTTCAACGATGCGGCGAGCGCGCGAGACCGCGGCGATTTTGGCGAGGCGCATTGAGCTCGAACCGATCGCGATCGAAGGGATTCATGAAAGAAAGATGGGAGCGCTCAGCGGGATGCCGCGGGATCAAGGGCTTCCCGAGCACGATCGGCTTAAGAACGCCTGGAAATCCGGCGATCTCGCGATGTCGAACCCGGGGGGCGAATCGTATCTTGAAATCCGTGATCGCGCTTTGCCGGCGTTGTCGCTTTTACTCGATCGTCATCGAGGCGAATCGTTCGTCGTCGTCGCTCATGGGGTGTTGATCCAGGTCGTCCTTTCGACGCTGATCGAGGGATTCACCGCGGCCGATCTCGACCGAGTCGGCATCGGCTTCGTCGTCCGCAACGAATTAATATGGAACGGATCGCGACTGAAGCCGATTTATCTCAACGGCGAAAAATACGTATGTGAATCGATCAGTGAACTTTAATTAATAATGGGTTTCGCGATCAAAGGCTCGTCGGTTCGCGTTGAGTTCAATCGTCGATTCTGATAAGATCGATTGGACCGATATCCCGCCTTTTTTCCGCCGATCGAGTTCCAACCATGAAGACGTCAACTTTCTTTTCGAGGTTCGGAATCGTCGTTGTGACGACCGTTTTCACTTGCTCGGGGCTTGTTTTCGCGGACGAACCCGCCCCGACGCCCAAAACGGCGAAGGATTGGTCGATCGAACTCGTCGCGCAGGCGCCCGATATCGTATTTCCCACGGCGATCGTCGTCGCTCCCGACGCGACGGTGTATCTCGGACAGGATCCGATGGACATGCCCGGTCCGCCGACCGAACCGATCGATTCGATCGTCGCGATCAAAGACGGCAAGATCTCGACCTTCGCGACGGGGTTGTGGGCGGTGATGGGGCTCGAATGGATCGACGGGACGCTTTACGTGGTCCATCCGCCGTATCTTTCGGCCTTAACCGACACCGACGGCGACGGCAAGGCCGATCGCAAGGTCGATCTCGTAAGCGGCCTCGGCCCCAAACTTCCCGGGTTCAACGGAATCAACGATCACGTCGTTTCAGGTACTCGCTTAAGTGTTGACGGATATCTGTATGTTTCGGTGGGAGATAAGGGAATTCCGCGCGCCGTGGGGAAGGACGGCGCCGCGATCAGCCTGCACGGCGGCGGCGTGATTCGCGTTCGACCCGACGGGACGGGGCTCGAGGTCGTTTCGACGGGGGAGCGAAATCCGCTTTCGGTCGGTCTCACTGCGACGGGAGACGTTTTCACCTACGGCAACGACGACGACGGCAAACAATGGCCGAACAGTTTAACACATCATATTATGGGCGGTCATTATGGATACCCGTATGAGTTTTTGCTTGCGCCGACTCGGCGGCTGCCGATCGTCGCGGGGCAGATCGGCGGATCGGGCACGCAAATGCTCATTTATAACGAAGGCGTTCTTCCTCGCTCGTATCGCGGCGATTTGTTCGTGTGCGATTGGGGGTTGTCGCGGGTCGATCGAATCGTCGTCGAGCGATCGGGGGCTTCGTTTCGGGTGAAGCTGCGCGAGGCTTTCGTCACCGCGGGCAAACTGGGAGATTTTCGGCCGTTTTCGCTCGCGGTCGGCGAAGACGGCGGGTCGATGTATCTCGTCGACTGGGCGTACAACGGTTGGCTCGCCGACGGCCCGAAGACAGGCAGGCTGTATCGGCTGAAATACACGGGCGCCGATCTTTCGGTTCGCGAGCCTCGACCGAAATCGGGCGATCAAAAAACTTGGATTTCCTTACTTGACGATTCGTCGCAGTCGGTTCGGCTCGCGGCGCAACGCGAGCTTGCGCGGATCGGCGCGGCCGCGGTCGCCGATTTGAACTCTCGCCTGGCGAACTCGGCGAACGGCGTCGGGGCGATTCACGCGATCTGGGCGCTCGATGCGATCAATACGCCCGACGCCGCGAAGGGGATTCGCGCGGCGCTCGGATCGAAAGACGCCGATATTCGAGCCCAGGCGGCCAAAAGCGCGGGGATTCGTCGCGACAAGGCTTCGGTTGAACGGTTGATTCCAAGGCTGAAAGACGTCGACGCGCGGGTTCGGCTCGAGGCCGCGATCGCGCTCGGTCGCATCGGCGACAAAGCCGCCGGGCCTGCGCTTTTCCAGGCGTTAGGCGACGAAGATGAATTTGTCGATTGGTCGATCCGACGCTCGATCCGGTCGCTCGCATTTTGGGATCGCGAGGCGATTATCGAGGCGATTAACGATCCCAGGCGAACCGAATCGACGTTGCGTTTAACCGACGAGGCTTTCGCGGTCGACGCGGTGAGGGGGCTCGCCGAGGCTCTGCCGCGGATCGACTCGAGCGAAACTCGAGCGCGCGTGGTGATGAATTTAAGCGGCCAATATCTAACGTATCCCGAATGGAAGGGGGAGTGGTTCGGCACGAATCCGCTCGCGGGGCTGATTCCGCGCAAAACGAGCGAGTGGGATCGCGACGGAATGGCGTGGGCGGTTAAGGGGATGATTAAAGGTTTAAGCGATCCCGACGCCAAAACTCGAGCGATCGCGGTTGCGGGATTGGGTCAGGTTCGAGGCGCGATGATTCCGCTGTTGCGCACCAGGCTCGCCGCCGAGAACGATCCGCTCGTTTTGCAGGCTTTGGTGAGCGTTCTGGCCGCCGATTCGGCGTCGATCCGCGCGATCGGCGGCGTGCTTAAGAATCGATCGTTACCGATCGAAACGCGCAAGGCGGCGCTCGCGGCGCTCGAGGCCGCGCCGTCGCGCGATTCGGTCAATCAACGATTTATGTTGGTGTTTCAATTTGATTCGCCCCCCGAACTCGTCGCGCTCGCTCTCCCTAGCCTGGGAAGGGCGGGGGCTCTCCCTCCCAACGACCTGCTCGATTTTTTAAAGAGTAAAAATATCGATATTCGAATCGCGGCGTTGCGGGCGCTCGAGACGAAAGGCGCGCGTCCCTTGCCCGCGCCCGTGAAATTGATATTACTCGAAGCGCTTAAGGATCCCGACGAACGCGTGCGCGACGTGGCGATTCGCACGATCGTCGTTCGAGATCTGATCGTCGACGCCTCGCCTCGTTTGATCGAACTCGCGAACGACGCCGCCTCGCGTTCGGTCGCGATCGAGGCGCTCGCGACCGCGCCCGAGCCTTCGGCGATTCCCTTGTTCTTAAAGGCGTTAAGTGATCGCGATCCGTCTCTCCGCCGCTCGGCTCAAACGGCGCTCGAATCGCTCCGCGATCGCTACGCCGAAGCGATCCGCGAACAGGCCAAATCGATCACGATGGACGAACAAGCGTCGATCACGTTCGCTCGGATCCTGGCGCATTTTGAGCCGATCGTCGAATGGCGAGTCATCGGCCCGTTTCCCAGGACGACCGCCCAGGTTTTTCTGGGAGATCGTGTGATCGACATGAATCGAACCCACGTCGGCGCCGAGGGGAGGAAAATTAACTGGGGGGCGCGCAAAGGAGATCCCAAGACGGGGCGAATCGTCCTCGACGATCTTAAGGGAGGCGCCGGAGATCGCGGCGGTTTCGGCTATGATAAAAACGGTTCGCCCGATCTGTGCGCGTTCGCCTACGCCGAGATCGACGCGAGCTCGGACCGCGATGTGATTATGCTTTTTGGATCGAGCGGAACAATCAATGTAACCTTGAATGAAAAGTTTATACATTCTTATTATAACTTTTCAGGTCGATCGTACGCGGTCGATTCGGGGACGGCGAAAGTTCGGCTCGAGAAGGGGCGCAATCGGTTGCTCGTGCAGACGAGGCAGGGGATCGGAACGTGGTCGTTCAGCGTGCAGGTTTCCGAGCCGATCGTCGCGCCGGCGCGTCCCGTCGTAAAGCGGCTCACCCCGGCCGAGTTGGCCAAATTCGCGCTCGCCCACAAAGGAGACGCATCCAGAGGCGCCGAGATCTTTTTCGATACCAAGGGGATCGGCTGCGTCAAATGTCACGCCGCGGGGGGCCGAGGAACCGCTAACGTCGGCCCCGATCTCACCGGGCTCGCTCTTAAATATGATACCGCCGAGATCATCCGTTCGGTTCTCGAACCTTCGAACCGAATCGCGACGGGTTATCAGCCCGTCGTTCTGGCGACGACCGACGGCAAGGTGTTGACGGGACTCGTGCGGAACGAAACCGCGCTCACGATCGAGATCGTCGATTCGAATTTAAAAACGACGGTGATTCCCAAATCCGAAATCGACGAACGTAAAATCGGCGCGGTTTCGATCATGCCCGTCGAGATCGCCGAACGATTGACGCCGCTCGAATTCACCGATCTGATCGAATATCTGAAATCGTTGAAGGCGCCCGCGCCGAAATCGGCCGATCAAAAAAAACCGAAGTGAACGAAAGCTTATGTCTTAATTAGTTGGTCAATCCTCTCGATTCCAATCGAGAATTACTTGAATCGAATTCGACGGTCGAAGCCGTCGAAAGAACGATCGTTCGTTCATCGCAAGAAAGCTTCTCGGTCGGGCCGGCGAACGACGACGAACGATCAATTAATTTGTACGGGAAAACATCACGATCAATTGATTCCGTTTCCGCCGACGATCATTCGATCCAAAGGCGAGAATCTCTCGATCGATACCGGCGAGGCGAGCGATCGAATTATCCGCGCTCCAAAATGTGTTAAGTCGTCATCTTCGCAGCAGAACGGTTTCGGCGGCGGATTTGACGGCGAGCTGTTCGCGCGAGTCGCCGAGTCGCAACAGGCCTTCGCGGAGCCGAGCCAGGCCGGTTTCGAGCGTTTTTCCCCCCGCGGCGAACGAGACGCGAAGCGATCCCTCGCCCGACGGCCCGTAAGCCGAGCCGTGAATCACCGCGACCTCGGCCTCTCGCAGCAGGAATCCCCGCGCGTAATCCGATGAAACCCCCAAACTCCTGATATCGGCCATCACGAACAGGCCTCCTTCGGGGACGATCGGTTCGACTCCTGGAATGTCGTCGAGCGCCGCGACGACTTGATCGCGACGAGCCTGATATTCGGCCGCGATCGATCGTTTCCAAACGTCGTCCAAACCGAGAGCCGCGACCGCCGCGTCTTGAACGAACGTGGCGGGGCCTCGACTCCATTGCTGTAGAACAAGCGACATCGCCGAGCAAATCGGTTCGGGCGCCGCGATATAACCGACCCGCCATCCCGTCATCGCGTACGTTTTCGACAAACTGTTGACGATAATCGTCCGTTCGCGAGCTCGGGGATCGACCGACACCGGAGAAACGTGCCGCGCTCCATCGTACAAATATGAATCATAAATCTCGTCACAAATAATGACGAGATCTTGCTCGACGGCGAAATCGACGATTTCGCGCAGTTCTTCGCGGCGCAGGACGGTTCCGACGGGGTTCCACGGGGAGTTGATCAAAATCGCCTTGGTGAGGGGGCTCGCCGCGGATTCGAGCGCCGATCGATCGAACCGATAGCGACCGTCGCGGATCGTCGAGAGAATCCGCGACGGGATCGCTCCCCACACGCCGATCACCCCCTCGTACGCGTCGTAGATCGGATCGGGGGTGAGGACTTCGTCTCCCGAATCGACGACCGCGCCGAGCGCCGCGGCGAGCCCGCACGTCGCTCCGTCGGTGATCAAAATCTCTCGATCGGGATCGTATTTCATTCCGTTTTCACGTTCGATCTTATTCGCCGCGGCGCGGCGCAACGACGCCTCGCCCCGGATATCGGGATAACCCGTCCGTCCCGATCGGAGCGCGCGGCACGCGGCTTCAATCACATCGGCGTGCGTTTCTGTATCGGGCTGACCCCTCATCAAAGATACAGGGCGACGCCCGAGCGTTTCCTCGCGTTTCACCTCGGCGAGAACCGCGTTGACGACCGTCGGCCGCAACGACCGAACCCGTAGAGCCGATTTCACCCGCTTCGACCAACGCCGGTCGTTCATCGTCTAGCTCCTTCGCTTATCGAATCGATCGGGCTTGTCACGCGCTCACCGTGACCGTGGTAATTCTTTATATCATCTATCTCTACGGCGAATCACGTTCGTCGTGACGAGAGATCATCGCTCGGTTTCTCGGTCCAATCCAGTCGGTCGATCGATCCGCCGATCTTCACAACCGCCGACCGATCGCGCGAGTTCTCGAACGATTCCCCCAAAAAGATTAACGACGTTTCAGCCCGCGGTGCGACACGCTTTTTTCCCCAATCGTGAACGAATCATTGAACTTCGATTCATCTGGGCGCGTATCCGAGTTCCCAGGCCGCTCCTCACTCAAAACCGACACGCTCGATTCAAAGAATCGATGATTGTTCGTCCGCTTGTTCGCTCGCGCGGTATCGTTCCACGAAGCGTTTGTAATCTTCGGGGGTGTCGATCCCCACCGCGGCTCGATTGACGATTCCAACCAGGATCGTCGCTCCCGTTTCGAGCGCTCGAAGCTGTTCGAGCTTCTCGATCATCTCGAGCGGAGTCGGCGGCATCGCGGCGTAACGCGTTAAAAAGTCGCGCCGGTACGCGTATAAGCCAAGATGGAGATGCCCGAGCGGAGTCCCCGGGGCGATCGAGCCGTCGCGGTCGTAAGGGATCGGCGAACGTGAAAAATAAAGAGCCGTGCCGCGTTTTGATGTCACAACTTTCACGCACGACGCGTCATGAAAAACCGCCGGCTCGAAAATCGGCGTCGCGAGTGTCGCCATCGCGATCGTCGGATCGGCTTCAACCAGGAGATCGACGAGCAGGTCGATCGACTCGCCTTCGATCTCGGGCTCGTCCCCCTGAACGTTGACGACGATCGAAGCCTCGGGAATCGCCGCGGCGACCTCGGCGACGCGATCGGTTCCGCTCGCGCAATCGGCTCGCGTCAACATCGCCTCGCCTCCGAATCCGACCACCGCGTCAAGGATCCGACGGTCGTCTGTCGCGACGATCACGCGATCGACCCGTTTCGACTTCCGCGCCGCGTCGACGACATGCCGAATCAGCGGTCGGCCTGTCTCGTTTAGGAGAGGTTTTCCGGGTAATCGGGTTGATCCATAACGAGCCGGAACGACCGCGATGATTTCCGATTTTCGAGCCAATCTCGGTCCTTCCCGTTTCCGATAGTAATGTGCCTGAGTTAATCGAGACGACTCCAAGCCCGACTCTCGCGGTCGAGCTTGTGCGGGCGGAGGCCTTCGGATTCCTTTCCGGGGCCTACTATAACCGCGTCGAATCGTCGAACAAGACGATTCGGTCGTCGCCTCGGAAACGTCGCGATCGGATGCGAGGCCGGAGCTTCGGTCCGACCGCGAAAATCGCTCGATTGCGGACGATCGAACGCGATCGTCCGCGGGGTTGGACGCCCTGTTCGTTGCGAATCCCTTCGTGGCGGGCCTCGGTCGCAACCGCTTTTCCGATCGCGCATGGAATCGCGCGCCGCTTTAATCCTTCGCCTCGATCGCGCCAAGACGGCGGATCGTTAGCCGGAGGTCGAGGCGTAAGGAAAAAGCTTGCGATCGATCGCCGAAGATTTCGGTCCGTCGCACGGGGATTCATCGCGTTCGGATTGATTAATGGATTAAACAACTTGATTTTCAACTTTTAGTGGCGAAGACATGTTCGATCAGTATGCGTTCCGTCAGGCGCCGCCCCCGAACCAAGGGACGAGGGGACGTCGTCGCCGCTTCGTCGGGTGATTCATCCGGGGGGGCGCCATGGAAGGGGGGCGCGAACCACCGAATCGCGGGGCGGCCAGAGCCAAAGGCATGGCGGTCGTCCGAGGAGACGGTTTCCCATGCTTAATTCTCGCGTGAACCGGCGACCCCGCCGCGCCGTTCGCTCCCTCGTCGTCGAATCGCTCGAAACCCGTCGACTGTTGTCGGTGTCGGTCCCCGATCAGGCGACGCCAAGTCTGAACGCCCCCGTCGCCGCGTCGGCGGCCTCTTTTGGAACCCCCGTCGCGGGCGCGGTCGATTTCAACACGCTCGACGGAGCGTCTCAGGTTCGCGCTCAATACGGAGTGAACGGAACGGGGATGACCGCCGCTGCGATCGACCTCGGCGTCGATTACCAGGATCAGGCGCTCGGCGGCGGCTTCGGTCCCGGATACAAAGTGATCGCCGGCCAAGATTTCGCCGACAACTCCCCCAACCCGATCGCAACCACCTCGCAACACGGAACCGCGGTCGCAAGCCTGATCGCGTCGAACAACCCCGCCGAACCGGGTGTCGCGCCCGGCGCCAATCTCGTCGAACTCAAAGTTTTTAACAACGCCGGCCAGGGAAACTTCCAGTGGATCGCCGACGCTCTCCAATATGTCATTAACAATCATCAAAAATATAATATTACAGTTGTTAATATCTCGATTACCGACGGAAACAATTACGCCGCGAACTGGTTCACCGGCGGATCGGGGGTCGGCCAAACAATTACCAACTTGATTGATCAATTGGATCAATTGAACATTCCCGTCGTCGCCGCGGCGGGGAACTCGTTCCAGGGAACTCCGGGAATGGGCTTTCCCGCGATCGTCGGCGACGCGATCAGCGTGACCTCGACCGACGGAGCGAATCAGATCGCGTCCGATGCGCAACGGCTCGCCCCGACGCCCGGCGGAACGAGTTCGACGACGATCGCCGCTCCAGGCGTCGGCCTCAGCGGTCTGATTAACAATAATCAATACGCCACGCTCGACGGCACCAGCTTCGCGGCCCCCCAGGTGACCGGCGCCGTCATCCTCCTGCAACAGATCTATCAATCGCGGTTCGGCACGCTGCCGACCGTCGCCCAGATCAAACAATGGCTCCAACAAGGGTCCGATCCCGTTTACGACCCCGCGACCGGCGCCACCTTCGGCAGGCTCGATATCCCCAAAGCCGCGAGCCTGATACCCCAGGCGCCCGCGACGACGCCCGCGCCGATCGCTCCCCAGGCGCAAGTTATCTCATATCAGCAAACATCGGTATCTAGCGAACCTCAATCGCAATCGAACGCGGTCGCGCCTCAACCTCAAACGATCGTCGCCGTTCCGCCCCAAACGAACTCGAGCTCGAATCAATCGCAACCGCAATCGACCCCCTCCGCGCCTTCACAAACTTCTACAAACTCGAATCCGCCCGCCTCGACCCCCGCGGCTTCGAGTTCGACCCCCGCGGCGCAGCCCGTCGTCGCCGCTCCCCCCGCTCAATCCACCGTGACGACACGGTCGACCCCCTCCGCCGCGGTCGTTTCGATCGCGTCGAATTCGTCCTCCGATTCGACCGGACGCAAAGTGACGATCGTCAAACAAGGCGTCGATCTCGGCAAATTCGGGCCGACGGGCTCGAACAACCCCTGGAGCGAACTCGTTTCGCTCTTCGACGGCATCGGTCGGTTCGCGACGATCGACGTTTGGAAGGCGATCAACGGCGAATCGGGATCGTCGAGCCCGTTCACAAACATGAACGGAAGCGAATTCGGCGTCGCTCATCCCGCGGGAACGATCCGTCTGCTTCGTACCGATCTCCACCAAGTTGCGATCGATCGTCGCGGAGCGGTCATCTCGGCGGCGCGCGATCGCGCCGCGACTCGCTTCTATCAACATAATCCACGACATGTTCACGCCTAAGAGCGACTTGGTTCTCGCCTCGATCGATCGGAAGCGGAAGCGGTCGTGATCGACGACGAACCGCCTGCCCGATCGCGATCGGTCGAGGAGTTTCGCCTCGCGATCGCTTCGATTAAGATAATCGCCTCGCGGCTGTTGTTGAATTTCACGTTCATCGATCGATAAGGCGCGGCGCGCCGGGAGAGAGACCGTTGGGTAAGCATGCGTTGATTTCCGGCGGAGGAAGCGGAATCGGTTTGGCGATTGCGACCAGGTTGTCGGGTCTTGGTTATCGTGTCGCGCTTTTGGGGCGCGACCGCGCCAAACTCGAAAAAGCCGCCGCGGGTCTTTCGGCGAAGGCGAGCGAGCCGCCGTTGTTCGAATCGTGCGATGTCGCCGATCGCGGATCGGTTCAAAAAGCGGTCTCGCGCGTTCTCGAAACGTTCGGATCGATCGACGTCCTGGTGTGCAACGCCGGAGTCAACGTCAAAAATCGGAGCCTCGCGACGCTCACTCCCGAAGATTGGGATCTCCAAATCGCGACCAACCTCACCGGAGCTTTCAACGTCGTCTATTATGTTTTGCCTTCGATGCGTGAACGGAAGAGCGGATTGATCGTTCAGATCTGTTCGGTCTCGGGGATTCGCGCCAGCGTTTTGGGTGGAACCGCGTATTCGGCCTCGAAGTTCGGCCAATCCGCGTTGGGAATCTGTATCGGCCGCGAGGAACGCGTCAACGGAATTCGGTCGTCGGTGATTTATCCCGGCGAGGTCGAGACGCCTATTTTGGAGAATCGACCCGTCGCGGTCGGCGCCGAACGTCGGAGCCAAATCCTTCAGCCCGAGGACGTCGCCGCCGCGGTCGGTTTTCTCGTCGAACTTCCCCCCCGAGCGACCGTTCCCGAACTCGTCATCACCCCCGCGGTCGACGATTTCGGTTGAAATCCCCGCCGGTCGCGGTTGCAAATAAAAACAAAAATCATGCTTTCTGAATTAATATGTTTGCGATAAGCAAGCCTGCGATTTGGAAAGCATGGTGTTACGTGCTCGAATCTTACCGATATCCGTGCGTTCGAGATTCGAAGTCCGTCGCGATCGAACGAAGCGAAAGCTCCATTTGAACGGTATCGACTGTTATGCTCAAAATTGAATTCGAAATCAACGTTCGCATTCGATCAAAGCGATCATCGAAGGATTGCCGACGGGTACGTAGCGACCGTTGAATTCGAGCCCTCCCGTTTTGCGATCGACGCGAAAGACCGCGATGTTGTCGCCGCGCTGATTGCAACAAAAGAGAAACGCTCCCGACGGATCGAAAGCGAAACTTCGGGGGTAATCGCCGCGGGTCCATTCCTCGCCAAGGTATTTAAGCGAGCCTTCGACGCCGACTTCGAAGATCGCGATGCTATCGTGCAAACGATTGCCGGCGTAAACGAATCGACCGTCGTCCGAGACGAGGATCTCCGAGCCGAAACTGCTTCCCGCGAACCCAGGGGGAAGAGTCGAGATCGTCTGTCGCGATCTCAGCCCTCCCGTCGCGGCGTTATAATCAAATAAAACGATATTGGATCCTTCTTCTTGAAGGCAATACAGCATCCGACCGTTCGAATGAAAGGCGAAATGCCTCGGCCCGTCTCCCGGCGGGAGCGACGTCGAGTGGGGAACCGCCGCGGTCAACGACCCCTTCTGATCGTCGAACTTCCAAACGAAAATCCGATCCAATCCGAGATCGGTATGGAGCACGAATCGACCCGTCGGATCCGATTGGATCATATGTGCGTGAGTTCGATCATGCCCGCTGATCGCGAAGCTTCCGGGAGGCGCGTTGGCGGCCTTTTTCGCGCCGAGCTCGCCGATATCGCGCTGAACGTCGGTCGCGGCGCCAAGGCGCCCGTCGGCGAGGATCGGCAAAACCGCGACCGATCCGCCGAAGTAATTCGCGACCAGAACGAACTTTCCTGAAGGATGAATGCTGATATAAGTAGGCCCTGCGCCTCCCGACCCGACGGTGTTGAGCGTCGTCAATTTGCCGTCGGTTTGATCGACCTGGAACGACGAGACCGTTCCCTCTTTATTGTGTTCCGCGCGATCGGTTTCATTCGCCGAGTAGAGTCGAGTTCCCTGTGAATTGACCGCGAGACAGCTTGGGCTCGTACCCGTTTCTTGGATTGCTACGGGCTGCATGGCGCCGTTGGATCGATCGACCTCAAAGATGTGAACTCCGCGACCGTTTCCAGGGGGAAGATCAACCTGAGTGGGCAAGACGTCTCGTAGCGGCGAGCTGAAGGTGCCCACATACGCGTAAAGTTTCCTCGACCGATCATGCGATTGAGCCCTGAGCGATCCGATCAACGAAGGCGCCGTAGCCGCGAGAACGACCGTCGATTTCAAGAACGATCGCCGGCTTCGATCTTGTGAATTCATGTTCGTTTAGCCTTTGTGAACGCGTAGACGGACGAATCGCCCGGAGTTTTTGGCGACTTCGAGCCCTGAACCGAGAGCGCCGGGGAGAATCAGGCGAACTTGGGTAATGATTGTATCGAACCCGATCGCCAAAGGCTTGGAGAAAATCGACGAAGTCCATTGTTAAGTCGAGAATTGCGAACCGCCGTGTGATCCCAATCGATCGAGAAGCTTAATTTACGCCGGCTCGGTCGGCTCATCGATTTCCCGAAATCGCCTTCCTTGTCGGGTGATCCTGAGGGAGGGTGAACCGTCGAGTGAGCCCTTTATATCCAAAAACAATGATTCAAGTCGGCTCGGTCGACGCCTCGCCCTCCCGGAAGCAATCTTCGATGTGATTCCTTTCGCGCCGAAACTCGGGCTCGGTCGGCGCCTCGCCATTCCGGAATCAAGATTTCGGGGCTGGTGATCTGCCGGGAGGGCGAACCGCCGCGTGAGCCCAATTCATCTTGAATCATAATAAACGCCGGCTCGGTCGGCGCCTCGCCCTCCCGCAAGCGTTCGCCGATGTGTTTCTTTTCACGCCGAAACTCGGGCTCGGTCGGCGCCTCGCCCTCCCGCAAGCGTTCGCCGATGTGTTTCATTTCACGCCGAAACTCGGGCTCGGTCGGCGCCTCGCCCTCCCGGAAAACGTGATCCGCGGCGGGTGGTCTTTTTCGAGGAAGAACACTTCCGGCGGGTCTTACACCTCTGGGAGGGCGAACCTCCCGGTGAGCCGTTTTGTATTGATACGTTGATCAAAACGAGGCTCGGTCGACTTGATTATTATCCGTACACAAGCCCGATACGCGAGCAATAGAATTTTGTATGGACATATAATTTTCCCTAATCAAGATATGCTTCTCGCTCGAGAGTCGGGAGAGTATGACGAGAGGCGATCAAGAATCGTGCGCGACGCTTTCGTTGCGTAAATCGCGTTAATCGTCGATTCATTTTCATCGCTTGGTCGGTTCCGCGCGAGCGCGAAGTTCGTTCATTTCGCTCCAAAAATTCGTCCAAGATTCGCGTTCTTCGGCGGGAAGCTTGGCGAGCGATTCGGGGTCGCGAACCGCCCGAAAGCGAGCCTCGTCGTCCCAAATTTTTAGCGATTTTAAGACCGTCTCGCGTTCGCCTTGATCGAGCCGTTTCGCGAGCGATGCGAGTTCGGCTTTGAGCCACGCGAGAGCCTGAAACCTCAACGCGGCACGCCGATCGGGATTGGGGCTGGGTTCGTCTTTCCCTAAACCGAATCCCGCCGCAATCGCCGCGATCGCTCCCCGACGACGAAGATCGCCGTGTAGATCGTCGTCCCGCTCGGGAAGACCTTGAATAACCTTGGAATAAAACCGAACCGAGGCCGAGAAATACGACCTCGCCGAACAGATTTGCGCCGCGAGATTCGATTCCCCCGCGTCTCGCGGGTTATCCTTCCCGCTCAAAATCGCGGCGAAACGTCTCTCGATCGGAATGAACATTTCACAATTTCTAGTCATAAGATCAATCAATTGATTTCTCGATGATAGAACTTTCAAATCCAGGTCGGTTAATGCGTTGGATTTCTTAAGTCGAGCGCGGGTCGAATCGGCGAGTTTCGCGAGTTCGTCTTTGGCGTTTTGATACAACCCGCTTTCGAAGAGCAAGACCGCGAGATTTTGTCGAAGCAAGTCGTTCTCGGGATCGATTCGAAGCGCCTCGCGGTATTCGACGATCGCCTCGTCGTTTAACCCCGCTTCAACCAGCGATTTCGCGAGCGTAACCCGAGCCTCGATGTTTTTCGGATCACACCGGACGATCTCTCGGTCGATCTCCAAGCGCCCGGCTTGATCCGCCTTCGAGCGCTTGCTGTGTAATATCGATAATTGAATCTCTTTCACTTTGGGATCTTCGGGCGCGATCTCCTTGGCATGTCGAGCGAATTCCTCGGCGTCGACGATCTTCCCCTCGTCCAATAACAATGATATTAATGATTCGTAATAATCAAGTTCTTTTGGATTCAGCTCGATCGCTCGGCGATATTCGGCTTTCGCCTCGTCGATTCGCCCGGTCCGCTCGAGCACTCTCGCGAGACCGGCGTGACAACTATCTCGCTCCGGGTTGATTCGAATCGCCTCGCGGTATTCCTTGATAGCCTCGGTGAATTGTTCCTGAAGCTCAAAAACACCGGCCAAATTATAATAAGATTGATAATAATCTGGCTTAATGCGTATTGAGTTTCGATACGACTCAATCGCATCATGATATTTACCAATCTTAACAAGTTCGCAGCCCAAATCGTTATAAATGATAGAGAGATTCGGGTTGAGGAGAATGCATTTGCGATATTCGTCGATCGCTTCGGCGTGTTTTTGTCTCTCGCTCAAAATCTCGGCCATTCGAGCATGAGGATCGAAGAAGTCGGGTTTTAACCGAATCGCCTCGTGGTATTCGGTTTCGGCTTGATCCAATCTTTTTTGATGATGGAAAACCAGTCCCAGATGATAATGGGCTACATGATTCTTGGGGGCGATCCGAATCGTTTCACGAAATTCGACGAGCGCGTCATTCCATTTTTCGAGACTCATGCATACATAACCGAAGAGAAGATGAGCGTCGGCGTCTTGAGGATCGAGACGAATCGCCTCGCGACATTCGGGAATCGCGTCTTCATATCGACCCATGCGATAGAGAGTCGATGCGAGTCCAGAATGGGATTTGGCGATATCCGGGATTATTCGAATCGCCTCGCGGAATTCCGCCTCGGCTTCGGGTAAACGCTGAAGAATCAGGAGCGAAGCCGCCATCGAGAAATGCGGTTGATCCCAATTCGGCATAAGTCGAATCGATTCGCGACACGCGTCGATCGCCTCTTCATATTTTTTGAGATTAAAGAGACCGGCGGATAAGGCGACATAAACCTCGGCGTAATCGGGCTTGATTCGGAGCGCCTCGCGGTATTCTTCGACGGCGTGAACGAAATCGCCTCGCTGCAGAAACTCCGTCCCCGATTTCGCGTGAACGTCGGCGTCGGCTTTATCGTCGGTCGCGTCGTTTTGGTTCGAAGTTTGTCCGATCGCGATTCGCGAATCGCGATGTTCACGCAAAGTCGCTTCCGCGAGGATCGTCGAGGTCGAAATGAAGAACAAACCGATCAGCCAAGGCGCCGACCGAAGAATCGCCCGAAAGATCGATCGGTCCGATCGCGAGGATGACGATCGATCCACGCGGAGGGCTTGATCCTGAAACATGATTCATCTCCCGATTGAGCGAGAGTAATCGGTTGAACCTCGAGATTCGATCGAAGAATCACCGCCGTTATCGAACGTCTCTGAAGCAGCGAGAATCGGACCAATAAACGACGTCGCTTCGATTTTAACCCGCGATTCGCGAGAGAACGACCGAAATGTTATCGTCGCGCCGATCCTTCGATTTGGCAAGCGAAAAATCGCGAGGAATAACGCATTAGATAGAAATATATTTAGTTTAATGAAGAATTGAAATCCGCTGTTTTTCCTTCGACGATAAAACGGCGCTTTCAGACCGCTCCAGAGAATGCCGATAATCGCGATCCGCGGCGCGTGATCTTAAGGTAGGAAGAACACTTCCGTCGGGTCTTACAGTTCTGGGATGGCGAACCTCCCGGTGAGCCTTCTTCGATGAATTCTTTGATACAAACGAGGCTCTTTCAGCGCCTCGCCCTCCCGGAAAACGCGATCCGCGGCGGGTGATCATTTTCGAGGAAGAACACATCCGGCGGGTCTTACGGTTCTGGGAGGGCGAACCTCCAGGTGAGCCGTCTTCGATCGATTTGTCGATCAAACCTCCGGCTCCGCCGGCGGTTCCGTCTCCCGAAAATCGCCTTCCGCCGTGAGCGATCTTAATGGAAGGCGAACTCTTGTATAAATAGAAACTATTATGGAGGGGCGAACCTCCCGGTGATCCTCTTCTCGTAAACCGAGTCGAAAAGGCCGAATTATCGGTCAATAATCGCATACGTCATAATACGGCTCACCAGGAGGTTCGCCCTCCCAATTATGTGTTCCCCCTCCCAATTATGTGTTCGCCCTTCCAATTATGTGTTCGCCCTTCCGATTATATGTTCGCCCTTCCAATTATGTGTTCGCCCTTCCAATTATGTGTTCGCCCTTCCAATTATGTGTTCGCCCTTCCAATTATGTGTTCGCCCTTCCAATTATGTGTTCGCCCTTCCAATTATGTGTTCGCCCTTCCAATTATGTGTTCGCCCTTCCAATTATGTGTTCGCCCTTCCAATTATGTGTTCGCCCTTCCAATTATGTGTTCGC